>NZ_CBYL010000001.1 GCF_000577335.1 Faecalispora jeddahensis
CCGTATACCCTGAGCTGCTGGAGGGGAACCTCCCCTCTTCCAAGCCGTCTGAATCCTCTTCGTCAGCTCCCGCTTCCTCCGGCAGCAATTCGTCCTCCTCGTCTTCCTCCAGCAGCTCCGCTGCATCGAGCAAGGCGCCGGCTTCGTCCGGCCAGTCGGCTGGCTCTGTTCCCTCCGGTACCTACAAACGGGGTGACAAGAGCGACGCGGTCAAGGCCTTGCAAACCCGCCTAGATCAGCTGGGGTATATGTTTACCGCCATCAACGGCGAATACACCGCGGGCACGGAGCAGGCCGTCAAGGACTTTCAGTACCTGAACGGAATGGAAGTAACCGGCATTGCCGACGCGGACACGATCGTCAAACTGAACTCTTCGGACGCGAAGAAGAGAGAGAACTGAGCCAGCAAACAGGGAGACAGCGTTTTCCAATTAAAGCGATACAAAAGTCAAATAATATTTTACAAGCAACCAGAAAGGCTTGCTGCCTGTGATACACAGACAGCAAGCCTTTCTATTTTGCCGCGACAGCTTTCATATACCATCTAAATAATTAAGACGCAATCCATTTTCGCCGTCCGCCCTGCCTTTATTGCTTTTATCCTAATTCTGCAATCAGAAGTCTCTTTTGCCAGCAAACCCAACATGGCCCGAATTCGAGACGGCGTTTTCACATCGCGATTACTTCTCAACAAAATCCATTACGTCCCGCCGCATGCTCAGCGGCACTTCCTTGGTCGGGTATCCCATACGAAACAGCATCTGCACGGTGCCGCTGCCCGGCGCGTAGGCCTGCTTGAATTCTGTATAGGGGCCGTCCATCTCAGGGTATTCCTCCAGAACCTGACTGAGCGGCTGCATAACAAGGCCCAACGTATGCCCTGTCAGCACCAGCCTGCTGTAGAGCATTCCGCTTTCTACCTGAGAAGCTCTGCTGTTGTCCTGCGTGACGATCATTGCGTAAGCCGGCGTGCTGTGAACCGACGCGCTGGCATAGCTGATAAAATTGCGGGCGGCAGCTTCACCGGAATTCAAAGACGGAAAAACGGTGAGTATTCCCTGCAAAACATGCATCCTAAGCCCGGACGCGCCCTGACCTTCTACAGAGAAGCCGTAACGGTATCGATTTTTCTGGTACTCGCTGGCGCGAAAAATCGCACTGGACTCCTCCATGACACGGGAGACGCCAGCTTCTATTTCCGCGCTCTTCAGGGCATACTGGCCGATCTTCGAAAGCTCGGCCTGCTCCTGATACACCTGAATAGAGATTCCAGCGGCATCCGAAAGCGATTCCAGGGCAGAGACCTGCGGAACGGAAAGCCCCTCGGCACGGTACGGCTCCCGATTAGTATCGGGCAGGTACATGGAGCCATAGAGCGGAATCTCCTGCGGCTGCGCTTTTACCAGCGTGATCTTTGCCACCGGCAGGGTATCCATGCTGTGGGCAAGATCACCCTCGTCATACTCTCCATCCGGGAAAGGCTCGATTCTGGTATCCCATCCTTCTTTTTTACCGGCTACGGCGACATATTCCAAAAAAGTGCCCTGCGAAATCATCATCTGACGCGCATAAGGATCCACTTCCTTTGTCATGCGCTTGCTGTCGGCATAAAGATGGAATGTCATGGGATCGGAAGGATCGAGCCGAATGATCCACGGCTGCATGTTGTGTCCGCTGGCGGCAAGAATTCCACCAGCCGCAAGGCGTATTCTTGCATCGTCATATTGTGCGGCATACTCCTTCGACCATGGTTCCAGATAATGCTGTTTCATAAAACCTCCGCTGATTACAAAAAGAGTGGTTAATAAAAGAAGACACGCCCTGGCAATGCCGGTAAGCCCTCTAACCACGTATTTACGAATTTTTTTTCCTTTCATTTTCGGTTTCTCCCTTGTCTGCAATCAAACGCATCATCATATCGAAAGCCTCCGTTACGAACTCTTCAGGATTGATGCTGTGGTAGTTTCTTAAATATTCTTTCTTCTTCTCTCTGGTATTAAAAACGCCAACGGTACACGCCCACAAGATTAACGCAGCCTTTTCGCTGTCAAGTCCTTTGCGCAAGCTTCCCTCCTGTATGCCTTTTTGCAGTGCCCGCGAAAGATAGTCAAAAATCTGCTCGCCCAACTGGTAGCATTCCTCGACAAGTGTATCCTTTAGACCAGCGTATTGGTCAGAATCCCTGGTCTCATATTCCATGATCGCCTTAAAATACGCAGCATGTTCCTGGCTGAACCGGAAGAAAGAGAAGAAGATACAGCGCAGCTCTTCGACTGCATTTTGAGGCTTTTTCTCTTCAAAACCGGCTTCCAGCATATCGATCAGCAGCCGGTACCCTCGGATCATGATTTCGTAATAAATCTGCTCTTTGCCGCTGAAATACATGTAAACGGTTCGCTTACTGAATTCCGCTTCCTTTGCAACTTCATCCATCGAGGAATTCTCATATCCTTTGGAAAAGAAAACCCGTTCGGCGGCGTCGATGATATCGCCGCGCCTGAGCTCTTTTTCCTTTTGGCTGCGTTCTTTTCGTCCCATGTCATTTCTCCGTTTCATTGCAGTGCGTTTAAGTAAACTAACAGTTTACTTAAACTATAAATCCTCCTCGCTGATTTGTCAATAGCTTTCATCTATTATCTGCGATTGCTGCGCAAGACTCCGACTTCGTCCGGCCAGTCGGCGGGCTCTGTTCCCTCCGGCACCTACAAATGGAGTGACAAGAGCGATTCAGCTGGAGGTATCTGTTGACCACAATCAACGGCGAATACAACGCAGACATAGAGCAGGCCATAAGGACTTCAAGTATCTGAACACAATGGACGTAACCAGCATTGCTAACCCGGACGTAATCACCAAGCTGGACTTTTCGGACGCGAAAAAAAGAGAAAACAGATTTTGGGCAGATTTTCCATTTCCCTTATTTTCTAATAAAACGATACAAAAGCCAGTGCTTTGTAGGCACTGGCTTTATTATATGTAAAATGTTTTTGATATTGACTTAAATAAAATTAAAGCATATACTGAATATAGTTAAAGAAAGGTAGGTGCTATATGGCAATAGACATTGTTCCTGAATGGATGGTCGGCCTTGATCAAGAAGATGTGTCTTTTATGAAGAACTTTTTGTTAGCGTCGGGCTCACTGAAAGAAATCGCCAATCAATACGGCGTCACTTATCCAACCGTAAGACTTCGGCTGGATAAATTAATCCAGAAGATTCAAATAAACGAAGATATTTCAAATGAACCATACATTTCACTGATCAAGCGACTGGCTGTCAATGATAAGATCGATTTTGACACAGCTAAGGTTCTGATTTCGGAATATAAAAAACTAAAAGGAGGCGAATAACGTGGCCAATGCAACAGTCGCATTATTTTTGGTATTGGTTTTATTGGTGGGGGGCGTTTTTCTTCAGATATTCTTATCGAAAAAGAACAGCAAATGGTTTGGGCTGATCCTCCCGGCAATTACGTTTCTGTATTCTTTACTGATGGTTTTAGGGTTGGCTGTATATGATGGGATGGACGGCAGGGAAATATTCATTCTCATTGCATCCACATTCCTGCTCAGCAATATTCCGACGATCGTTTTGCTTGGCATTTATTTTGGCTGCCGCGAAAAAATGAAGCTTCGTGCGGAGCTTGAAAAAATGAGCATACAGGACTTAAAGTAGCTTTCTGTAAAAGGCAGGATGAGAAATCCGGGTATTTACAGAACCCCATGGGTTTACTTTTTAAGAAATTATACCGTATTGCAGCAGCTCACCATGAAACCGCGAATCAAACCAACAGCGAAGGGATACACCGATTGATTCGATGTGTCCCTTTTTGATTGTATGTTTTTCGTTTCAGCATTCAGAAAATGCTATAGCCGCTCCTTTACGGTGATTTTTCGATTTGCGGATATCTATAATCTGTGATATTCTGGGCTAAGGAAAGTTCCACGATCAGAAAAACAGAATCGCGGTAAGATCAATCCTCTTGGCCCTGTGATCTTCACCGAGTTCATCAGCAAACAGGAATGGAACAGCGCCCGCAGAATGAGGAGCTCTTTTTACTTGCCGTCATTTCTGCAATTTGATCCTAACGGTTCATGGAATGATCCTTTCAAAATGCGTTGCGTCGTGATAGAAGCTTTCCGGTTTCATCCGGAAAGAAAAAACAACCTGCAGTATATCAAATTCAGATTCAAAAGTATCCATTTACCTTACGATTTCTTTATAGAATCATCCGTAAGAAGTATGTATCATCCTTTTAACTCAACGGTTGATTCTATTTCTTTTAAGACAAAAATTAGCTTCTGTTTTTTCATGCCCGCAAAAAAGGGCGTTTTCCAATCGGAAACGCCCTCCTTTTATTTTTGCAGCAGTACCGGCTGCATTTGTTTGCCCTGTACCGCACTGAGCACTGCGGCAGGCAGCAGGCTGAAATCCGACACAACGGAATTCGGCTTATTCTCCGGGTCGTCCTGCGCCATGGGAACAAAATAAATGTGCTTCGTGTTCATCAGGCGGCCTACATTCTGGGCTGCCGCACTCAGCGCATCGTTTGTGGAAATGGCCAGAAGTACCGGTCCTCCTACCCTCAAATGAGATTTTGCCGCCATTGTTACGGCGGTGTCCGTTACTCCGTGGGCCATCTTGGCCAGGGTATTCCCCGTACAGGGGGCAATCAAAATCAAATCGACCAGGCGCTTCGGGCCGATCGGCTCTACCTGAACGATCGTATGCCAGATTTCGTGATCGCAAAGTTCCTCAATTTTTTGATTCCAATCCTGCGCACGGCCAAACCTCGTATCTGTTGAAAAGGCGGTTTCCGACATGATCGGAATCAGCCGGTGTCCTTCGTCTATCAAACGGCGCATTTGTTCCACCGATTTTTCAAAGGTACAGAACGAGCCTGTCAATGCATAGCCTATGGTCAATCCGCTCAAGGCTCTCACTCCTCCATCATGTTGTAAATAGTCCCCTTAATGACCTCTCCCGCCGCTTTGGGGGCAGCCTTCCCCGGAAGAGAAAGCGCTGGAATCACGTGAATGCCCAGCTTTTCTGCCGCTTCTGTATCCACACCGCCCGGAGCAGACGCCAAATCGATCAAAATCGTATCCGTGGGTATGGCGGACAGAACCCGCCTGGTAAACACCCGGGCCGGGATGGTATTAAAGATGATATCGTATTGTTCTTTCTGACAGATACTGCCGGTGTGCACCGGCTCGTAGCCGTAAACCTCGATCCAGGCAAAATCTTCGGGACGGCGCGCGCTGACGGACACTCTGGCCCCCAGCCCCCGCAGCATATGTGCCAACGCTTTGCCGATACGCCCAAACCCCGCCACCAGACAGCGGGATTTCCCGATTGCGCCGGGGTACTCTTTCATGGCGATTTCAATACTTCCCTCTGCTGTCAGTGCTGCGTTGCGCACAGCCAGCTCTTCTCTGGCAAAGTAATCGCGGGTGTCTATTTCCTGCCACAGCTCGCTGGTTTGATACAGCCGATCCATCATGCCTCCAAACACTCTCCTGTTCCGCATCAGTTGGGCAAACTCCTCGTCAAGCGGGATCAGCTCGCTGCCCAACGGCGTATTCAAATGCTGCCCGTCCCGCGTTACCGGCAAGGGCAGCACAATCGTGTCGCAAACCAGTGCCAGATCTCTCAGTTCTGCCGGCCGAACTCCCTTGAGCTCTGCCGCTTTATCAAAACCGTAGGCATATACCGTATATCCGTCAGCTGCCATGGATTCTGCCAGCGCTATCTGCCTTTGATCGCCGCCGATCACTCCAAAGCTGTTCCATTCCAAGCTTCATAACCTCCTATTTCGTCTGCTAAAATATAGTATGGATTTTTGCTTGTGGTTGTGATTGCGCAAAAGAATATCCGGCTGGTTTTTTCCGCCGGAAAATGAAAAAAGTTGTTTATTTTATGTGACGAAAGCAATATAATAGATAGGTAAGCCTTCTGGACGCTAAAAGCAATGAAGTTTCAATTTTTCGCGCCGTTTGTACGGCGATTTCAGGATAAAAGGAGTCCTTATTTTATGAAGCAGGATATTTTAGATCAGGTCAAACGCATCCATTTTGTCGGTATCGGCGGGTCGGGCATGTGCCCTCTGGCAGAGATTCTTCACCATGAAGGATTTGAGCTGACCGGGTCCGATGTGAACGAATCCGATACACTTGATAGAATCCGCTCTTACGGAATTCCCGTTTCGATGGGACACAAGGCCGAAAACATCGGCGACGCACAGCTTTTGGTATATACCGCAGCGGTCAAGCACGACAATCCCGAACTGGTAGCCGCCGAAGAGCGCGGCATCCCCGTGGTAGAACGCTCCGTGATGCTGGGAATCGTCACCTGCCGGTACGAGAACTCCATCGCCGTTTCGGGCACGCACGGCAAAACGACCACCACCGCGATGATCACCCAGGTGTGTATTGACGGCGGCGTGGACCCATCCGCAATCATTGGCGGGAAGCTGCCTGCCATCGGCGGGAACGGCCGTGTCGGCAAAAGCCAGACGATCATCTGCGAAGCCTGCGAATATGTGGACACCTTTCTTCAGCTGACCCCGGCGATCTCTGTGATCCTGAACATCGACGCCGATCATCTGGATTACTTCGGCACGCTGGAAAACATCATCAAATCCTTTCATCAGTTCTCTTCGCAGACCAGCCGTCTGCTGGTGATCAACGGCGACGACCCGAACTGCCGCAAGGCGGTGGAGGGAATCCAGAACGCGCGGATCATCACGTTTGGCATGAACCCCGACAACGACTATGCCGCGGGCGGAATCTCTGATCTGCCGAAAGCCTGTGAGAGCTTCTCGGTTTACAAGCACGGCGAAAAGCTTTCCGACGTTACGCTGTCTGTTCCGGGCAAGCACAATATTATGAACGCGCTGGCCGCAGCCGCTGTGGCGGATTACCTTGGAATCGACCCGAAAACAGCGGCGGGAAGCCTCGGCCGCTTTACCGGCGTCCACCGCCGTTTTGAGATACTGGGCAAATTCGACGGCATAACAGTCGCGGATGATTTTGCCCACCACCCCACTGAGCTGACCGCCACGCTGACGGCAGCCTCCCGCATGGGGTTCCACGCGGTATGGGCACTGTTCCAGCCGCACACCTATTCGCGCACCTATCTGCTGCTCGACGACTTTGCAAAGGCGCTGTCTATCCCGGAGCACGTGGTGCTCTCTCCCATTCTGGCGGTGCGCGAAACCAACACCTACAATATTTATTCCAAGGACCTTGCGGAAAAGGTTCCCGGCAGCGTCTGTCTTTCTTCTTTTGAAGAGATGGCGGACTACGCCATGTCGCACGCACAGCCAGGGGACTTGATCCTGACGCTGGGCGGCGGCGATATTTACAAATGTGCGAATTTGATTGTGGAAAAGTGCCAGAAGAAAGATTCTCTATTGAAAGCGTAAGAACTTTTAGAGAGTTTTCTACAGACGCAATTTTATTAATGCCTGCCCTTCAAGCTGGGGCAGGCTTTTTTATATTTGATCAAACTTTTTTGCGGGGAATCGATTGTTTTTCTGCCGGTTTCCTCACAATGTGAGTGCAAACATGATCTGCCTGCTAGCGCAGGATTTGCCCTCGTGCCGGGGCAGGCCCTGCTCCAGCAGAAACCCTATACAGGGGAAACTATTAAAAAATAATAAGTTTTAGAAGGTTTCATAAAAGTTTCCCTCCGCGACGGAAAAAACACTTTCCCTTGCCGAGTTGATTCGCGACGTGTGTGCAGGCTCAGCCTGCAAAACAGCGGATGGGCCGCTTTCCCAATCGGGAAGCATGGCCCATCCGCTGTTCCATATGCTCGAATATTACTTTGCACTCATTTTTTCAATGGCTTCCCATAAGCCGTTCAGGTATGTGATGCCAAGCGCCCTGTCATACAAGCCATAACCGGCGCGGCCCTTCTCATCCCAGATCATTCTGCCGTGGTCGGGACGTACGTAACCCTCAAAGCCGACATCGTAATAGGCTTTCATGATCTCGAACAGATCGAGAGAACCGTCGGAGCTCAGGTGTGAGCTTTCATCGAACTTACCGCGCTCGTGAATCTTGATATTGCGCACATGCGCGAAATGAATCCGGTTGCCAAAGCGGCGGATTACCGCGGGGACGTCGTTATCCGGGTTTGAGCCGAACGAACCGGAGCAGAGGGTCAGGCCATTGTATTTGCTGTCGACAAGACCCAGAATCTTCTCCAGATTTTCCGCATTGGTTGCAATGCGGGGCAGACCAAAAATATCCCACGGCGGGTCATCAGGATGAATCGCCATCTTGATATCGCATTCCTCACACACAGGAATGATCTGCTCCAGAAAATATTTCAGGTTTGCAAACAGATCTTCGTGAGAAACATTCTTATACTGCTCAAATAGCTGCTTCAGGCTGGCCATGCGCTCCGGCTCCCAGCCAGGCATTTCGAACTCGCCGGAATCCTTCTGGATTTCATCGGCCATCTTCTGCGGGTCGGTGATCTTGTCGATGATGGACTGATCGTATGACAACACATTGGAGCCATCGGGCAGCACCTTGGCCAGATCGGAACGGGTCCAGTCGAACACCGGCATAAAGTTGTAACAGACGACCTTTACGCCGATCTCTTTCAGGTTGCGCAAAGTCTGCTTGTAATTCTCAATATAACGATCACGAGTGGGCAGGCCCAATTTGATGTCCTCATGAACATTGACGCTCTCGATCACTTCCAGCTCGAGGCCGGCATCGTTGACTTCCTTTTGAAGCGCCTTGATCTTTTCGAGCGGCCAGAGCTCCCCGGCGGGGACGTCCATCAGGGTGCCGACCACACCAGTTACACCGGGAATCTGGCGGATGTATTTCAGGGGAATCGGGTCAAAGCCGCTGCCGTACCAGCGAAATGTCATTTTCATGCCTTATTCTCTCCTTCTTTTTTCAGAATTGATTCACTTTCCAATTAACTGATGCAAGTACAACCATGTCTTTCCCCACCTGCGGCGGGGAAAGACATCAATCGCCCTTTTTAAAGGATATAACGTTTCAGAGTCTCGCGTACCGCGTGAGGCCCTGCAACCAGCTCCTGGAACATGCCTTCTACCTTTTCGCCAAGGCCCGCCTGGTACAGGTTGACACCGAACACCGCCTCGTTCTCCAGCACCGGGCGCAGCTGGCCGTGATACGATGCGGGATTGCCCAGCTCGATTCCATGTAAATACTGCTGCAGCTGCTCGCGCATGGGGTCGGCGCTGACCTCCATCGGCTGTCCGTTGTCGTCAAGGGCCAGCAGGTAGCGCAACCAGCCGGCAAGCGCCAGCGGAATGTAAACCAGATCGCCGGGATTGAGTCCCTCGCGGCTCTGATACGCGCGGATGGTTTCGCCGAACCGGATCGCGACCTTCTGGGAGGTATCCGTGGCGATTCGCTGCGGCATATCGGGAATAAAGCGATTCGGCAGGCGCTGGTCGATCACCTCATGGATAAAATCCATGGGATGAATGATGCCGGGGTCTACAACGACCGGCATTCCCTCGTCGTAGCCGATTCGCTCGACCAGTTTCTTGAGCTGCGGGTCAGCCATTTCCGCCGCGATGGAATCATAGCCCAGCAGGCAGCCGTACACCGCCAGAGCGGTATGCAGGGGATTCAGACAGGTGGTCACCTTCATGCGCTCGGTATTTTCCACGGTAGTGCGGTCTGTGAAATAGACTCCCGCTTTCTCCAAAGCGGGACGGCCGTTCGGGAACTGATCCTCCACCACCAGATATTGCGGAACCTCCGCGTTGACAAACGGAGCAATAAAGGTCTTTTTCTCGGTAATGACGGGGGCCATCGCCTCCACCCCATCCTGCTCCAGAGCCTGCTGCACTACCGGGGAGGGACGGGGGGTGATCTTATCGATCATCGACCATGGGAATCCCACCTTTTCCGGATTTTTCATATACGCGGCAAACTCTGCCGGAACAAGACCGTTCTGCTGCCAGAACCGGACGATCTCCAATACGGAGGAGGAAAGTTTTTCTCCGTTGTGTGAGCAGTTATCCATGCTGACAAAAGCAACCGGCAGCTCGCCCGCCTGGTAGCGCTCATAGGCCAGAGCAGCCACGATGGCCATCGCGTGATGCGGGGCCTTGGGGCCTGCCTGCAAATCCTCGCGCACGATCGGAAGAAGCTCCCCCTTCATGTCGCGCAGACTGTAGCCTTTTTCCGTGATGGTAAAGCTGACCATCTGCAGCGACGGGCTGCGGAAAATCCGCTTGAGCTCGTTCCAGTCCTGCTCCTTGTGCGGCGCGGCGGAAAGACCGCAGGCAATGCTGCCCACCACGGTCTTGTCGAGGCGGCCGTCGGGGTTCATCAGCACCAAAAGCGCCAGATTATCATACGGCTGATAAATCTTCTCGATGATCTCGTCGTCAAAGGTTTCCGCCGCGATGATCCCGGTGCCGGCGGAGCCGTTTTCCAGCAGGCGCTGCTGAAGCTCGGCAATAAAGCCGCGAAAAATATTGCCCGCACCGAAATGCACCCACTGCGGCGTGGCTTCGGTCTGCGCGCGCATCGCGTCGATGTCAAATCGAGGCAGACGGATACCGGCCCTCTCCCATTCTCCCTGCTGACGAATTCCCTCTTTGTTTAGCTTCATTCTAATCTCTCCTTTTGGCTTCATAACAGCCTGCGAATTTCAGCTCGCCAGTTTTTTTCGATCAGCCCTGCTTTTACAGGATCATCCCCCAAGCCATCTTAAGGGGACTTCCACAAGTGCCGGCACAAGCGCCAGCAGGAAACACAGGATCGTCTGCGCTATAAAATACGGCATGGTCGGCAGGATGATTTTGTCCATCTTCACCTTGCCGGTAGCGCACGCCACATTCAAAACAGGTCCGACAGGAGGAGACGTCAAACCCAGCACGTTCATCAGTACAAACACGATTCCGAAATACACCGGGTCGATCCCCGCGGCCTTCACCAGCGGGAGCATGATCGGCGTGAGGATCAGAATGCTCGGCACCACGTCCATGGCAAGACCCACAACGACGACAATGCACATCAGTACGAACATCAGGAGCGTCGGTCTTTCCACCAGGCCCTCAAGACCGGACGTCATCATCTGCGGAATGCGTGAGATCGTCATAAAGTAGGCGGCGCAGTTGGCGGCTGCCGCGAGGAACATCACCACGGCGGACATCTTTGCCGACGCGACGAACGCTTTCATCAAATCCTTGATTTTCAGCTCGCGGTAGATGAACAGACCGATCAGGATCGCATAGACGCAGGCGATCACGCCCGCTTCCGTCGCTGTGAAATAACCAGAGCGCAGCCCAACGAGGATAATCACCGGGAGGAACAGCGCCCACAGACCATCGAGGATAATTTTCACCGCTTCTTTCGGCGATGGTTTCGATACGGTTTCCGTATCCGGCACAACACCTTTTTTGCGGGAAACAAAAAACCACACCACACTGGCGATGATCGTAAGGTAAACGGCCGGCGCAATGCCGCCCATGAACAGGGACTTGATTGAAACGCCCGCCGCAATGCCGTACACAATCATCGGCACCGACGGCGGCATGATCGGCGCGACCAGATTCGCGCTTGCGGTGAGCGCGGCGGCTTTCTCGCGATTATAGCCGGAGTTCGCCATCATGGGAATCAGAATCGCGCCCAGCGCGGCACAGGCCGCGACAGCAGAGCCGACAAGCGAAGCAAACATCAGACACGCGAGGATCGTAACATAACCCAATCCGCCGCGCACACGCCCGATAAAGATATTGCAGAACGCAATGATGCGCTTCGTCAGTCCGCCGCGATTCATGATTTCGCCCGCCAGCACGAAGAACGGCAGCGCCATCATGGTAACGGAATCCGAGCCCTGCATCAGCGTGCGCGCGATGATCGTCGGGTTTGCGTCGCCGCCGCCGAGCGCCAGCGCTGTCGCCACAGCGCACAGCAGCAATGCTACGGCGATCGGCAGTCCGATGACGATCCCTACGAGCATGGAAGCAATAAAGATAGCAATAATCATTGCAGACCGGCTCCTTCCCCTAATTCTCCGTCATTGGACAGAGCGTCGTCCTCACCATGATCCCCGAACAGCTCCAATACGGATTCTTTCAGGAAGAACATACGGTACAGGTTTACCAGTGAGATAATGATAACCGAAACGCCCAGCAGGACGCCGGCAAAATGCACCATAAAGACCGGGAAGTGTGTCGCAACCCAAAAGTCGTTGCGGTTCTTCCACGCGTTTTGAAACGCGCCCGTCGCCAGCACACCCATCAGCCAAATGATCGTGCTCTGAATCACCACGTACAGAACTTTCTGAGACATGGGAGGAATCTTGTTGATCAGCGTGTCGATCATCAGATGGCGGTTTTCGCGTGCGGCTATGATCGAGCCCAAATAGACCAAATAGATAAAGCAGATGCGCGCTACTTCTTCCGTCCACGCAAAGCCCAAATCGAACTGACGCAATATCACATTTAAAAAGGTGAAAAAAATCATGACACCCAGAAAGATCGCGATGACAATCTCTATGACCTGAAACAGTTTGTCTACGATCTTCCCGATCCCTCGCGACTTATGACTGCTGTCGGACATAAATCCCCCTCCTCTTTGATACACAAGACCGTACCCCGATGAAAGGGCACGGTCTTGCTCAGATGAAATTACTGAACCGCTTTGATTTTCTCGGTCAGATCTTTTGCCCAGTCATTTTCAGCAAGAAGCTTGTCGATGGTGGGCTGGATTTTCTCGATGATTTTCGCCCGGTCTTCGTCGGAGCAGGCAGTTACGGTCACGCCGGCGTCTATCAGAGTCTGGCGATCTTTATCAACGGAGGCAATGTAGTCTTCCCACGCCTGAGCAGCGGTGGCCTTGGCCGCGTCGCGGATGATCTGGCGCTGATTCTCGGACATTTCCTCAAGCTTATCCGTATTCGCAACGATCTCGAGGGTGGCAACAATATGGTTGGTTTCATACAGGTATTTCTGAACTTCCTGGAAGTTCTGGGCAAGCACTGTCACCATGCCGTTGTCCTGTCCGTCTACGGTGCCGGTTTCCAGCGCGGTGAACAGCTCGCCGAGCGGGATGACCGTCGCGGAAGCCCCAAGGTTCTGGGTGATACCGACGTGAATCGGGTTGTTGGGCATACGGAATTTTTGACCCACAAAGTCTTCAACGCTCGTCAGCTTCTTGTTTGATGTAAAGGTACGCGCAGAGTTGGGGCCCCAGCCGAGCAGCTCGACCTCAGGGAATTTTTCATGGAACTTTGTGCTTACTTCGTCTGCGATCGGACCCGTCCAGACCTTTTTCGCGTGATCAAGGTCACGATACAGGAACGGCCAGTCGGAAATCAGCATCATCGGGAACTCCTGGTTCATCGGAGTGCCGACCACCGTAAAGTCTACGGAACCGTCGCGGACAGACTGCCAGAGAGCGGCTTCGTCGCCCAGCAGACCGTCATGGTAGACATCCACCTTAATCTTGCCGCCGGACTTTTCTTCGATCTGTTTCTTAAAGACGTTGTCAAGAGCTGCCGCCATGGGGTGTGTGGCTCCCCAGTTGTCGCCGATTTTCAGGCTGAACTCTTTTTCCTCGGCGTTGCCGCCCGTACTTGCAGTGCTTCCGGTGCTGCCGCTGCACGCCGTCGCAACAGAAGCGATCATCGCGACCGCCAGGATACTTGAAAACAACCTCTTCACCGTCGGTTTTCCTCCCGAATTCTCAAAAAACTTTTTCATTCTTGAACTCCTCCTGTTTTTTCTCACATTCTATCTTTAGCGGCTCCGAAATTTCCCCGCCGCTAAATTCCTGTTCTGAAAAAAGCCTATTCCTGCTCCCCAAACACGATGACCATCTTCTTCATGTCCTTCACCGGGTGCAGCATATTCTCAAATACCTGATCCACCTGATCGAAGGGGATGTAATGGCTGACCATGCCGTCGAGCTGGAATTTCCCCTGTGCAAAGTTCTGGATGGTGGGCTCGAACTGACCGCTGGACATTCTGGTGCCTATGATGGAAAGCTCCCGCGCGTTGATCATCGCCTGCGTGATCCCTTCCGGCTCTGTGCAGAAGCCCAGAGGGACAATGGTCGCCCCATTTGTGGGAATACCCTGTTCCAGCACCGCGGTGAGCGAGCCCGGATAGCACGCGGAATCGAAAATCACATCGACCCCGGCTCCATTTGTAAACTCCTGTACGCATTCCTTCAGATTCTGTATCTTCGTATTGACAACAGAATCGGCGCCGTATTCTTTCGCACGCTCCAAAGAGCTTTCATTGATATCGGCACAAATCACCCGGCAGCCCTTCTGTTTTAGGGTCTGCAGAATCACCGCGCCGATGGTTCCGCTGCCCAGCACCAGCACCGATTCGCCGCCCTGAATCCCAGCCCGCTTGGTGCAGTGGCCGCCGATGGCAAAGGGCTCGATCAGTGCCGCCTCACGATATGTAATTCCCTTGGGCAAAATATAAACCTCGTGCTCCGGCACTGCAAGGTATTCTCTCCAGCCGCCGTCGATCGCGGCGCCGCGCGCCTTTACCGTTCGGCAGATGTTCCTTCGTCCGCTCAGGCACTGCGGGCAGTGACCGCAGGCAACCACCAGATCGACCACCACGGCATCGCCGGGCTGAACGGAGGTTACGTCTTTGCCTACCTCTACCACCACACCGGCATTCTCATGACCGGGAATGCGGGGATATACCGCATTGGGGTTTTCTCCTAAAAACAAATGAAAATCGGAACCGCACACGCCGGCCGCTTTCATTTGAATCAACACTTCTCCGTCACCGGGTTTCGGCACAGGAGCCTGTCGTACTTCAAACTGCCGGGGCCCGGTAATGACTACTTCTTTCAAGATTGTGACCACCCTTCAAAATGCACATTTCCATCTGATATATACTATGTTAAATATTACGTTAATATATTAACCTAATATAACTGTCTGCCATGTTAAATATAGCATAGTAAAACGCATCAGTCTATGAGTATATTCTACAAAATGCCAGTCAACCGTTTATGAATTTGGTCAAAAAGTCATTTTTTAACATAGATATAGCGCGAAGCCGCACAATATTTTTTATTTCCTCTTGTATTACAGTCAGTATTGCACTACAATATATTAGATCAATATGTTAGAGATTATTTCTTCCTATTCCGTCGTCCACTTTCATTTTAGGAGGGGCATTTGTGACCAATCAGAAGCAACCCAAGGACTCTCAGACAGCGGGAGAAAATGTATATCAGTACCTTCGCAGCAGCATCATTGGGCTGCAGGTGAAACCCGGCCAGACCATCAACATCAACGAATTGAGTGACTTTTTAAAGGTGAGCCGCTCCCCCATCCGTGACGCTCTGATTCAGCTGGCAAAGGACGGTCTGGTGACGACCACGCCGCAAAAGGGCACGATCGTTTCTAAAATCGACATCCAGCGAGTGAGAGACGAACGTTTTATGCGGTCCTGCATCGAAGAAAGGGTTCTGGGGGAGTTTTTAGAAAGCTACCAGGAATCTGACATTAAAGCTTTAAAGGATCTGCTGCGGCAGCAGAAGAAGGCGCTGGAAAACAAGGATGCCCGCGATTTTCTGCGTACGGACGACGCTTTTCACACGGTTTTCTTTCAGGCGACCAACCACCCGTTCTGTCTGGAAAACGTTCTGAACATGTCGAGCCATTATTACCGGATCCGTTTGCTGTCCCTTTCGGAGTCGGACATCCGTCAGCAAACCTATGAGCAGCACGAAGAAATCCTGCGGCTGATCCAGGAGAGGGACGTTTCAAAAATCCGAACGCTGATTGATCTTCACATTGTGGATAAGCAGGATGAAGAAACCCGCATGAAGCGCAAATACCCGGAGCTGTTCACCGCGATTGAGGAATCCGACCAGCTCAAGGGCAAAATCTGGGAAGAAGATTTTCTGATGACAGTATAACACAAAGCCTTCACGAAACAGGCGAAAAGGGACGTTTCTCCCCCTCCAACGGTGAGGGGGAAACCGAAACCTTGTTTCTGCTGTTCAGTGAAAAATCAGTATAAAAAGCCGAAAGCCTCCATGCGCGCGTTACACATGGAGACTTTCGGCTTTTCTCTTGCTTTTCCACAGGAAGCCTATTTGGATGTACGGTGGAGCGTACACCCGGCAAAGTCATATTCAAGGGGATGAATCAAACGCAGTTCCAAAGCGGGAGGGTGGGCCCGCTTTGGGCTGCACAAATGCACCGGCCGCGCGAGGCAGCGGCTTATTCCAAACTGGGTGCGAAATTTACTTATTCATCAATGTTTCCGTTTTCGCGGTAGGAACGCCAGACGTTTTCAAAAAAGTCGTCGTCCTCCGGAATCGGGCGTACGGGTCGCCAGCTGATCTTGCAGGCGCCGTTTTGATAAACGGCCTCCTGAATCACGCCGCCCCCCGCTCCGTTATCGAGCCGGAAGGTAAAGGTATCCGGCAGAACGGCATATGGTTTTTCTCCGTCCGGGTCAGTGTACAGGGCGCTTCCCCTGCTTTTGCCGCCCCGCTCGAGATAATCGCGCATGGCGGAAAGATACACCTGCTGGCAGATCAGAACATCGCGCAGGCGAAAGAGCTTGGAAAGCTCCGCGGGGGAAGCAACGGAAACCAGGCCGGAAAATTCGGAAAGCTCCCGGCGCGTTTCTTCTAAGGCGGCGTCAATTCCTTCACCGCTGCGAATGGCTGCGCCAAAGCGGCTCATCCGCACGGCGGCGGTGTCCCACAGCTGCTGCACGGGCGTACCGGCAGTATTGTGCACTGCTTCGTCCGCAAGGGCGTTCATCTGCCCGGCGGCTTCCAGAGCGCAAGCCAAAAACGCCTGCTCCCCCTCCGGCTCGCCGGTTCTGCGGGCCGCGATATACTCGGCCGCGCGGGATGAACCCACCTGACCGGCATTCAGCGCGCTGCCGCCCGGACGGTACACGCCATGGCTGGCGCTGACCTCTCCGGCGGCAAAAAAGCCCTCCAGATTCGTGTGCCACCATGCGTTGATCGCAAGACCGCCGTTATTGTGCTGGGCACAAAGGGCGATCTCCAGCGGCTCCTTCGCAAGGTCTACGCCGCGTCCGCGGTAAAACTCCACCGCGGGGGTGTTCATATGCAGCAGGCGATCATACGGCGTGCCGAAGCAGGCGCCCGCTTTTTCCATATAGTCGCGTGCTTCCGCTCCCAGAGCGGAGAAATCCAGCTCGCCGCCGCCCGGATTCGAGCGGAAATCAAGGAACACCTTGCGGCCCTTGCAGCTTTCCAGATAGACGAGAATATCGATGATCGAGCTTCCGTTCTTCACCTTGCGCACATCAAACGGCCACTGATAGCCTTTCAGGAACACCTTGGTGAGCATGTCGCCCGGATCGGTAAAGAAGTCAAATAAGAATTCGCGCTCATCCGAGCCGTCGGGATTTGTGGAGAGAAACCGCGGCATGACCTGCATATAAGTGCCCGACACATTCCAGCGGGGCCGGGTGGAGGCAAGGCCATACTGCCATTCCGTCAGGTTTTTGCCGCGCACGCCGGCCTCGAACGCAATGCCCGTCGCGCCGAAATGGCCAAAGGGATACACGCTGTCCGCATAAATGCCCGCGGGGCCGCCGGTGGCGTAAATCACATTCTTGCAGCGGAACACCACAAAGCGGCTGTCCGCATCCTCTGGCGCGGAGGTGTCGAGGCAGAGCAGGCCATATACCCTGCTGCGGTCAGAGAGAATCCGGATGACCTGCATGCGGTCAAAAATCGGAATCTGCTTTTCATTGACCGATTTCTCCAGCGCCTCCGTCATTCTCTTGGAGGTGTACGGGCCGACGCTGGTCGCCCTGCGGCGAGGATCGTGGTCTGTTTTGTAGCCTACATATTCCCCATATCGATTTTTCGGGAACGGAACGCCCAGCTCCGCAAGGCGCAGGAAGCCCTGCGCGGACAGCGCCGCCTCGCACAATGCGATGTCGCCGTCCACACACTCGCCGGAGAAGAGCGTTTCCGCCATTTCCCGCACACTGTCCGGGTCCCCGCCGGAGAGCGTGAGCTTATAATAGGTTTGTTTGTCTGAACCGGTATTTCTGGAGGTGCCCGCCTTAACGTGCTCGGTCACAATGGCAACGTCGTGCTGCCCCAGCATCCAGAGGCGGTCGGCGGCATTAAAGCCGGCCGCTCCGGAACCCACAACCACGGTGTTCACCGTGATCTGCCGGTAAGTCCCCTGCGGGGTTTGCAATGAAGATGTGTTCATGGCCGCCTCCCTGTATTTTTTTATCGTTCTCTCCCCTGCCGCAGGCAGGGGAGAGAACATTCTTTTTACAGCCGTTTGATGTGGAATCCGCCGTCGATGTCGATATAATTCCCGGTGGTATACAGGAACTCGTCGCCGCAGAACACGCCGACAGCGTTGGCGACGTCTTCCGGGGTCCCCCAGCGGGCGATCGGGAAAATCCCCTGCTCGATGAGCGACTCATACTTTTCCTGCACGCTGGAGGTCATGTCGGTGAAAATCACGCCTGGGCGCACCTCATTCACCAGAATGCCCTCGGCGGCCAGACGGTCCGCGTACAGGGTGGTCAGCATCGATACACCCGCTTTGGAAACGCAGTATTCCCCACGATTGGTGGAAGATACCTCAGCCGAGCAGGACGAAACGTTCACGATGGTTCCGCGCTTTTTGCCCTCGATCGGCTGGCGGAGCATCTGCTTTGCCACGGCCTGGGTGAGGAACATGTTGCCCTTGGTATTGACGCCCACCACGAAATCGAAGCTTTCTTCGCTCATTTCGAGCAGATCAGCGCGCACCTTGGGAGCCACGCCCGCATTATTGACGAGCACATGGATTCCGCCGAAGCGATCCACCGCCTCCTGCACAAGTCTCTGGCGATCCTCCGAAGAACCGAGGTTGCCCTGAACATAATGATATTCGATTCCTTCAGCGGAAAGCTGATCGAGCCTTTCCTGATTCGCCTCTTTGGGAGTGGTCGCGAATATCACAACGGAAAAGCCGTCCAGCCCAAGCCGGCGGGCAATCGCAAAACCGATTCCCCGGCTTCCTCCAGTCACAATTGCGGTCTTTTTCATACTGTTCTCTCCTGTTCTAATTTGATCAGACGCCGGTTACGGCTCCAGCAGCACCTTTACGCTGCCGGCACTTCTGTCGAGGCAGGTTTCCAGCGCCTTCTGCAAATCATCCAGCGGGAACACATGGGTCACCAGTTTTTCCAGATTCAGCTCGCGGGAAAGCTCGATGGCCACGGGGAAATCCCAGCAATAGCCCTGCGCTCCCTGCACCCGGATTTCACGGGAGACAAAAAGATCCGCCGGGATATTGATTTTCGGGTTTTCAAAAATACCCACGATCGTTGCAAGGCCGTTCTGACGGATGGACGAAATGGCCTGCACGAAGGTCGCTTCAAGGCCGACGCACTCAAAGCTCTTATCCACACCCTTGCCGCCGGTCAGGCGGTGAAGGGCATCTTCCAGCGGCTCTTTGCCGGAATTGACCGCCGCCGTTGCGCCGAGCTCCAGCGCCAGCTTGAGGCGGGCGTCGGAATGGTCGGCGATAATGACCTGAGAAGCGCCGCTCTTGCGGCATACTGCTGCGATCAGAAGACCGATCGCGCCCGCGCCGATGACCAGCACAGTTTCGCCCAGCCTGATGTCTGCCCGGCGAACGGCATGCGTCGCAACGGAAAGCGGCTCGATCAGCGCGCCCGCGTGGTAGCTCAGATCATCCGGCAGGCGGAACACATGCTCGGCCTGTGCCATCACATAATCCGCCATCGCGCCGTCGCCCTTGCGGTAAGAGAAGCTGATGTTCTCGCAGTACCCGTAATTGCCGTGGCGGCAGGCTTCGCACGTGCCGCAGACGATGCAGGGCTCGAGCGTGACCCGGTCGCCCTCGGAAAGCCCGGTAACTCCGGGGCCTACCGCGACGATGTCGCCGGAAAATTCATGGCCGATCGTCACCGGCAGCGGAACTGCCGGGTGACGGCCTTTAAAAATATGCAGATCGCTGCCGCAGATCGCGCTGGATACCACGCGGATCAGCACCTGGCCCTCTGCGGGCTCGGAAAAAGTTCTCTGCATAAAATCTGTTTTCATCGGTTCGGCCACACGGCCGACTCTGCTGTTCCATTCTTTCAAGTGAGGTTCCCCCTTTTACTGAAAGCTGTGTTCGCGCTGCTGCGCTTCCTCTCTGGCCTCGCGGTACAGCGGGGCATACAGCTTGCTGTCTTTGATGACGCAGCCCGTGCGGCCGTGGTCGCGCATGATCTGCGTACACTTGGAACAGGTGATGCAGCACTGCTTCGGGTCCATCTCACCTTTGGTGAGAATATCGCGCGGGGCCTCGGGGTAAGCGAAGCTGGAACGGCCCAGACCCATAAAGCTGCAGCTGTGATCCGCGATGTTCGCGGCGCCTGCGTAGGGTGCATACTGGCGCAGCCAGGTGTAGCCGTTGCCGATGACAGGAACGTCTCCGGCGGCCTCCTGAATGCGGCGGGTAAAGTCAAACAGGCGGGAAACGCTCTCGAGCGGATGCTCATCCGGCACGGGAATGCCCATGCTGGACTGATCGAACGGGCGCGTCACCTGCGGATAAATATAGTACGGGTTGCCGGCGGAATTGCTCAGAAGGTCTACGCTCTCTTCCACCAGCATCTTCACGAGCATCATCGGTTCGGTGGGGTCAAACTTCCACACGTCGTCCTGATCCACGCCGAAACCGTAGGGATAGGGATGCGCATCGAACACGTTGAACCGACAGGCGATCAGGAAATCGTCGCCCACGGCCTCGCGCACAGCGCGGATGGTCTGGCGCAGGAAGCGCGTTCTGTTTTCAAAGCTGCCGCCGTATTTTCCCTCTCTGGTGTGGGAGGCCAGCAGCTCGCTGAGCAGATACCGATGACAGCTCTTGATGTCTACGCCGTCAAAGCCGGCCTCTTTGGCCAGAAGCGCGGACTGCACATACTTTCCGGTGAGTGCGTCGAGGTATTCATCGGTGATAACGGGCGCGTCGGGATCAAGGCCCACGCGGGGGTCGAGCAGAGGATCATGCTGCGGCACGAGCGGAGCGCCCTTGTGGCCCTCCGGTCTGGAGTAACGGCCGGAATGCGTCAGCTGAACGATGTTCAGCGGCCGGTGATCCGCTCCGTTTGCAGCCGCGGCGGCCGCGTTGGTTCTTTTCAGCAGCTCGGCAAATTTGCCTACATTCTCTTTGGTGAGCATCATCTGCAGCGGGTTTGCACGGCCCTCCTGCACAACAGCGCAGGCCTCCCACCACAGCAGCCCGGCTCCACCCTCGGCAAAACGGGTATACCGGCGCTCTACCAGCTCGCTCGGCGAACCGTCCGGCTCAGAATCGCAGCCCTCCATAGGGAGCACTGCAATTGCGTTCGGCGAGGTTTTGCTGCCGACCTTCACCGGATGTGCGAGAGGAGACAAGTCCTCACTCAGATGAATATTCGCCCCTAGCTCGGCGATTTTCTCTTTCAACTCTTCGATCGACTGAAAATGAAACTTTTCATGCGAAGCCATTTGATCCATCCTTTCTTTCATTCTGTAAGCGAATGATTTTATGCAATCGTTTGCAATATTAGGTCGCACTGGCCCATTCAAAAATGAACCGGCGTACTATTTTTTAGATTGCTTGTTTTTCACGGAACGCGCCGATCAGGTAACGAAGCCCGGCCAGTGCCAGCGCATCGGGGGACTCCCCGAGCTGCACCCAGCCGCTGTCAAGCCCGCCGGGCTTGAAGGTTTCCATCGTGACGTGTCCCTGATAGCCGTGGCTGCGCAGCAGACCGAAAATCTGCTCCCACGGGAAAAATCCCTGCCCGGGTGCGCCGCGGTGATTGGCGCAGGCGTGAAAGTGAAACATTTTCCCGGCGGCCAGCACGCGCTCGACCGCGCCGCACAGATCCTCTTCTTCGATGCCTGCGTGGAAGGTATCGAAATGGATTCCAAGAAAATCGTCGTCCACATCGTTTACCATGCGCAGAGCCTGCTCCGCCGTATTGACCACACTGCTGCGGTAGCGGTTGAGCGGCTCGATCGCAAGGCGCACCCCGTATTCCCGCGCACGGGCACTAAGGGCGCGCAGTCCCTGCACCGCGAGCTCCCACTCGCGCTCGGCTTCGTCCGGCGGCAGCAGATGGCGCTTTCCGCCGCCCGCATACAGCGGGCCGGCGAACACATCGGCCCCGAGCTTTGCCCCGGTTTCAAGACATTTCGTCAGGTACTCCATCGTATTGGCCCGAACCTGCGGGTCAAAGTTCGAAAGATCACGCCCCGGCGACATCGCCGCACAGAGCGAAACGCGAAGGCCGGTTTTGCGGATTTCCTCGGCGAGAGGCTTCGAAAGCTCCGGCTGGGTCATCGGGATTTCCACAGCATCGAAGCCCATTTCGGCGATCTTCGTCGGCAGGCCCAGACAATCGGGGCCCAGCGCATTGGTCCAGTTCCAAAGATTAATGCCCAGTGGGTTCATTTGGTTCACCCTTTCATCGGGTCGATTTCCTGATCACAAGATCGGTATTCAGTATATCGACTGCAGGCTCCGGCAGGCCGCCGGTTTTATCCTTATATCGAATCTGGTTGATCAGCTTTGTGGCCGCAACGACGCCCATTTCGTACAGCGGCTGCGACACGGTGGAAAGCGGAGGCTCCACCAGCGCGGACAAGCCGACGTTATCGAAGCCCAGCACAGAAATATCCTGCGGGATGCGCACGCCCATATCGTGCAGCGCATGCAGGATCACGATCGCCTTGGGGTCACTCGTTGCAAAAATTGAGTCGGGCCAGGGCTGTACCGAAAGCATGTTCCGCGTCAGATAATAAAAGCTGTTGCTGCCGTTCGTTTCCCGCAGGATCAGCCGTTCATCCACGGGAAGCTGATTGTCGCGCAGAGCGGCCAGGTAGCCCTCCAGGCGGTCGCGGTACAGAATCACCTCTTCGCGCCCGAGCGCCAGCGCAATGCGGCTGTGCCCTGTGCGCACCAGATAGTTGACCGCGTCGTACGACGCCTTGTAGTTGTCGACGATCACCGCGTCCAGATGCTCCTCTTTCGCGCACCGGTTGACCAGCACCAGAGGAAAGCCCTCGTCGCGCAGAGCGCGGATGTGGTCGGAGCCGGGCAGCATGGAGCAGACGATAAAGCCGTCGATCCAGCGCTTTTTCAGCTTATTGATATAGGATTTTTCCACCTCGACATCCTCGTCGGTATTGCAGAGAACCACCGTAAAACCGTTTTTACGGGCGGTGTCCTCCACACCGCGGGTAATGTCTGGGAAAATCAGGTTCTGAATGCTGGGGACCATCAGCGCAATGGTATTGCTGCGCCCCATTTTCAGCCCTTTTGCAAGCACGTTCGGGCTGTAATCCATTTTCTTCACGGCCTCCAGCACGCGCTGGCGGGTTTGCTCATTCACATAGCTCTTGCCGCTGAGCACTCTGGAAACAGTGCTGGCCGAAACCCCGGCCACCGCTGCGACATCCTTGATGTTGGTCAAAGTCAATCACCTCAAATGAATCATAGCATTCTTTCCCTGCACCTGCAACCGTTTTCAGATCGATATGCTCATTTCTTCCAGTAAACCGTGGCTCCCTTATGTGCGGAGGTACAGTTTCTGCGGTACAGATCCAGCCAGCCGATCGCGGGTTTCTCCACCGGCTTCCACGATGCGCGGCGGCGGTCGAACTCTTCGTCGCTGACATCGATGGTGAGGGTGCGTCCCTCAATGTCGATATGGATGACATCCCCGTTTTCGATCAGGGCCAGATTGCCGCCCTCGTAGGCTTCGGGGCTGACATGACCGATGGCCAGACCGCCCGTTGCGCCGGAAAAGCGTCCGTCGGAAACAAGCGCGATCTCTTTGCCCATTCCCTTGCCCAAAACGGCAGCCATGAAGGTTTCCATATGGGGCATTCCGGGGCTTCCCTTCGGGCCTTCGTAGCGGATGACCACCACGTCGCCCGGTACGATCTCATCGCGGAGAATCGCGTTCCACGCGTCGTCCTGCGAATCGTAGCACTTGGCGGGGCCGCTGAATTTCCACGCCTCGGGGTCTACGGCGCTGAATTTGACGATGGCGCTCTCGCTGCCGATGTTGCCGTGCAGCACCGCAAGGCCGCCCTGCTCGTGAATCGGCTCTTCGACCCGACGGATCACATCCGTGTTGCTGTTATGCGCAAGCTCGGCCTTTTCGCCGATGGTGCCGAACATGCCGCCGCATTTCGTGTTGATCTTGCCGGCCTTCGCCAGCTCCTTCACAACGGCGCCCAGGCCGCCTGCCGCAGAGAATTCCTCCATGGTATAGGTCGGGTGATTCGGGTAAATCGCGCTGATGACCGGAACCTCGCGGCTGATGCGGTCAAAGGTTTCGGGCGAAATCTCGCAGCCGATCTGGCGCGCGATCGCCGGGATATGCAGCAGGCTGTTGGTGGAGCCGCCGGTCGCCATCATGTAGCGAACCGCGTTCTCAAAGCTTTCCTGCGTGATAAAGCTCTGCGGACGGATGTTGTCGCGGACAGCCTGCACCAATCTGTGTGCCGCGCTGCGGGCCATTTCGTGCCACTCGGGCGTCTGGCTGCGCACGCTGGCGTTGCCGTGCGGAGACAGGCCCAGAATTTCGGCCAGAGCGCACATGGTGTTCGCAGTTCCCATAAACGGGCAGGCGCCCGGGGTGGGACACGCGTTGCGGACGACCATCTTGTAATGATCGCGGTCGATGTCACCCGCAATGTAAGCGGCGTAAGCCTGTTTGGTGTGTGTGAGGGTCAGCATTTTGCCTTCCTCGGTATGTCCGGCCGCCATAAAACCGCCGGTGAGCATCACGGTGGGGATATTCACCCGCAGAGCGCCCATGATCATGCCGGGCACCACCTTGTCGCAGGTGGACATAATGACCATGCCCTCGAGCATGTTCAGCTCGGCGACCATTTCCACCTCGCTCGAAACCAGGTCGCGCGCGGGCAGCGTGTAGCGGTCGCCGGGGGTGTTGGAACAGATGCCGTCGCAGATGCCGGTAACGGGAAGCTCCAGCGCAAGGCCGCCGGCCTTGTAGATCTCTTCCTTCATTTCCGCAACGACATCCTTAAACGGAAAATGTCCGGGGTTCATTTCATTCCAGGAATTGACCAGTCCGATCACAGGGCGCTTTGCGTCCTCCTCCGAAACTCCCATCGCATACAGCAGTGCGTTGCGGTGGTCCAGAGATTCTTCATTCCATTCACGGATCATGATTGTTCGCCTCTCAATCTATGTTTCCAAAGTACCTTCATCAGCCGCCCAGATACGCCTTGCGCACGGTGTCGCTGTGCAGCAGCTCGTCGCCGGTGCCGCTGATATTGATCATGCCGTTTTCCAGAACATACGCCTTGTCGCAGATGGAAAGCGCCTTGCGGGCGTTCTGCTCTACCAGCAGCACGGTAATTCCGGAATCGCGGATTTTTTTAATCAGATCATACACCTGATTGACGATCAGAGGAGCCAGACCAAGGCTGGGTTCATCCAGCAGGATGATCTTGGGCCGGGCCATCAGCCCGCGGCTGATCGCAAGCATCTGCTGCTCGCCGCCGGACAGGGTTCCGGCAAACTGATCCTGACGTTCTCTCAGGATGGGGAACTGGCAGTACTGCTCCTGCAGATCGTTCTCCAGATCCTTGCCTTTAAACAGGTACCCGCCAACCAGCAGGTTGTCGCGGATGGTAAGGCCGGAGAAGGTTTTGCGGCCTTCCGGCACATGCACGATCCCTCTGGCCACAATCTTGTGCGGCTGGCTCGGCAGGGCTTCTCCTAAAAAGCGAACCTTGCCGCCCTGCGGTTTTTTCAGGCCGGAGATCGTACGCAGCAGCGTTGTCTTTCCCGCGCCGTTCGAGCCGATGATGCTGACGATTTCGCCCTCGTTGGCCTCGACGCTGACATGCTTTAATGCCTTTACGTGGCCGTAGTCCACGCTCAGATCCGTTACTTCCAGCATTGCCATTGCTTACTCCTCCTTTCCCAGATAGGCTTCGATTACTTCGGGGTTCTGGCGCACCTCATCCGGCGTGCCGACGGCAATGGTCTTGCCGAAATTCTGCACATGGATTTTGTGAGAGATGCTCATGACCAGCTCCAGACGATGCTCAATCAGCAGAATCGCAAAGCCGATGTCTACCGACAGGCGCTGGATCAAATCGGTCAGCTCCGAAACCTCTGTGGGGTTCAGGCCCGCTGCGGGCTCGTCGAGCAGAAGCACCTTGGGGTGGCAGGTGAGTGCGCGTGCGATTTCCACACGGCGCTGCTTGCCGTAAGCCAGGTTTTCCGGACGTTCATTTTTATAATCGGCCATGCCGACCAGCTCGAGATACTGCTCGCAAATCTCGCGGCCGCGCTTTTCTTCTGAAAGGCGCTTCGGCGTAGGGAGCAGTCCTCCCACAATGCCGTACTTCGACTGCGGGTCGAACGCGCACAATACGTTTTCGAGCACCGTCAGGCCCTTAAACAGGCGGATATTCTGGAACGTGCGCCCCATGCCCTCGCGGGTGATGAGATACTGCTCCATTTTGGTGATGTCTTTGCCTTTGAGGGTAACTGAACCCTCGTCCGCCGTATACACACCGGAGATAACGTTGAAAATGGTGGTTTTACCGGCTCCGTTCGGGCCGATGATTCCGTGAATCTCGCCCGCTTCCGCTTCCAGAGAAAAATCCTGAATCGCTTTGAGTCCGCCGAAGGACTTACTGATGTTTTTTACCTCAAGCAGCGCCATCCGTCTTTTCCTCCTTCCGGGATCTTTTTGCCAGCTTCTCTCCCAGCGCTTTCAGGTTGCGGGGCGAAAGCTCCCACTCTCCAAAAATACCGGAGGGCTTAAAGTTGATGATGAGCAGAACCAAAATTGCGTAAATGATACTGCGGTACTGGTCGAGCGAACGAAGCACCTCGGGCAGACCGCTGAGGATGAACGCACCCACAACAGAACCCGTCAGGCTGTTGACGCCGCCGAAGAACACCATGATGACCCAGTCCGCGCTCTTTTTCCAGCCGAAAATGGTCGGGTCCACATAAGTAATGAAGAACGCATACAGACAGCCGCTGAATGCCGTAACCGCCACGCTGAGCAGGAACGCGTTCATCTTGATTTTCGGCACATTGATGCCCATGGCCTTGGCGGCCAGCTCATCGCCGCGCACCGCAATACACTGGCGGCCGTATTTGCTGGTCTTGAACCAGCTGACAATCGCGATTGCCGCAATGGCCGAAACCAGAGCGAGCAGGAAGGTTGTTTTTCTGGGAATTCCGATAAAACCGGAGGCGCCGCCGGTCAGCTTAGTCGCTCTGTTGAGCAGGGCGGTGATCGCTTCACCGAAGCCGAGCGTAACGAGCGAAATATAGTCGCGGCGCAGACGAACCGTCGGAAAGCCTACCAGGTAGCCGATCACCACTGCGATCAGCACCGCCAGAATACAGGCCAGCCAGAACGGAAAGCCGCATTTTACCACCAGAATACCCGAGGCATAGGAGCCAACCGCCATAAAGGCCGCCTGCCCCAGGCTGAACATACCGGTCAGGCCGGTGAGTACATAAACACCGCAGACCGCAACGACCGTAATCAAAATCTGAGTCAGAATCGAAAGATATAAAGTCATGCCGGCCCCCCCCTTATGCCTTTTCCTGAATATTCGAGCCTGCAATGCCGCTGGGGCGTACCAGCAGGAATACCAGCATGAGCAGGAATGTAAATACCGGCGTATATCCGGAGCCCACAAGGCTGATGAGGATGGTTTCCATAAAGCCGAGCAGAACCGCGCCGATGATTGCGCCGGTCAAAGAGCCGAGGCCGCCGATGACCGATGCGATAAAGCCTTTGACAACAAGGCTGCCGAGCGTGGGATACAGCGTGTAGTTGATGCCGAGGAACACGCCCGCCAGGCCGGCCAGCGCACCCGAAACGATGAAGGTGAACTGAATGGTGCGGGTCACGTTGATGCCCATCAGGCTTGCGGTATCCCGGTCAAAGCTGACGCTGCGAAGGCCGCGTCCCTGACGGGTCTTCTGTAGAATATAAGCAAGTATCAACAGCGTGATCACACTGCAAAAAAACATCAGCAGGTCCGATGTGGAGATGACCACGCCCCCGAACTTAATGGTCGAATTTTGAAAAAACTGCGGGTAGTTGTAAAAGTTTGCTCCAACCTTTACCGTTATGATCCCCTCAAACATGGTTCCCAGTGTAATAGAGGATACGAAAAAGTAAACGGGAGAAGAGTTGTTTAAGGTGATGCGCCGAAACGCAACGAATTCTCCCGCCAGCGCAACCAGGGCGCCGGTCACGACTGCCACCAATATGGTGGGAACCAGCCCCAGCCCGCTTTGCGCTGCGACGAAATACCCGGAAAAAGCGCTCAGGGTCATTAATGCACCGTGCGAAAAGTTTGAAAACTTCAGCACATTGAAAATCAAAGAAAATCCGGTGGCGATCAGGGCATAAACAGAGCCGGTCGCCAGTCCGTTGACAATGATCTGCAGTGACACGGGATGTCCTCCTTTCATATGGGGATTCCTTCAGAGCGAAGGAATCCCCATCCTAATGAATAGCCTATTCGGTAATCAGGCAGCGAATTTCTGCAGGAATTTCGGAGTCGTTCCCTCATAGGTGAACATGAACATCTCCATGCTCTTTGTCATATGAGTCTTGGGATCGATCGAGATATTGCCGGTCATGCCAGCATAATCGGTGATGTTCTCCAAAGCAGTGCGGATCTTCGCAGGATCGCTGGTGCCGTTTTCTTTCAGAACCTTTGCAGCGATATTGACGATATCGTAGCCGAGGAAGAACTTGTTGGTTGCTTCAACGCCGGTCTTTTCCTTTACCGTCTTGATCATGTCCTGCAGAGCCTGAGTGGTGTCGTCGATGTTATTGATGTAGTACACACCGTCGCAGCTGGTGCCCATCATGGTGTTGAAGGGCGGGCAGGCGTCGAGGCCGCAGATCAAAGCGCCTTCATAGCCGAGCGCACGGGCCGCTGTGGTGATGTTAACCAGGTCTTTGGTGTAGTTGGGAACAAAGATCGCATCCACATTTGCTTTTACGATCGGGGAAAGCAGGGTTTTGAAGTCTGTGTCGTTCGCATTGTAGGCTACCTGCAGATTCTTCGGAATCGTGCCGCCGGCGCCTTCAACGGTCTGAACGAACGGAGCCAGAAGAGAGGTGGAGTAAGAGTTGCTCTCGTTGTAAATTGCGCCGAAGGACTTAAAGCCGTTTTCGATCGCATACTTTGCCATAATGGCGCCCTGCTGATCCGCATTGGGCTGGAAGGTAAACATGTTCTTATAGGGGGTGCCGTCCTGCTTGAGCTGGGCGTTCTTATCCATCGCCAAGCCCATCACCGGCACATCATACTGCTCACTGATCTCTTTGATCGCCAGCGCGATGTTCGCAACAGGCGGGCCAACAATAACGCTTACCTTGTCAACGGTAACAGCCTTGGTGAAGGCGTTTACAGCTTCGGTAACGTCACCCTTGGTGTCGTAGCTGTTCATTTTGATCTTCTTGCCGTCAATGCCGCCATTTTCATTGATTTCGTCAACAGCCCATTGAGCGCCGGCCTGAACCATCTGGCCCAGAGAAGAAGTCGGCCCTGTGACGTCCTGGAGACAGCCAATCAAGATCTCTCCTCCCTGATTCGATGAGGACCCGGAAGAGGTAGACGGGCTGCTGCAAGCCGTCGCGCTCAGTCCCATAGCAATTGCCATGAGAAATGCGAGTACTTTTTTCATTTCGATTTCCTCCTTAAATTTATGTACTGTCCTGCGGGTGCAGGCAATAACCACTCTGAAAACGTTTTTACACTGGTGCCGCATCCATAAAAATAGAATAATTAGTGATAATCTTTAAATAAAACGATGAATTTTAAGTGTATATTACCATTTGTGTTCACATCTTGTCAATCTTGAAATCGTTTTTTCCCCGTTTTATATAAATATAGATATGAAAAGGTTTGCAGAATACCGATTGCTTTGAATAGTTCACTAATTTTATTTATGATTTCTGTGCTTTCTGCTGTGTATTTCATATGAAAACCTTTGCAGAAAATCCCTTTTTCCGTTCGCTTACCGTCAAAACAGGCGTATTTTATCATAAGCCACAGCCTTTCTCCCTCTTCCATTTTTTCCCGAGAAACAGAAATCATACGCTTTTTCATATGAGAAAGCTTTTTGAACATTACAGAAAGAAAACCGCCCGCCATTTGCCGAGCCAGCCCGTGAAAGCAAAGCAAAAAAAGAGAGTGTTCCGTGCAAAGCACAGAACACCCTCTTTTTTCTATCGAAGGACAAATAAAATTCAGCCCCGGTCCACCAGAATCCCCCAGAGGCCGATGAGATCCGCCGCCTGAAACGGGGTAATCACCACGCCCTTCAGCTCTTCCGCCGTGGATGAGACAATCGGCCCGGCCAGCTCATCCGTCGTCAAATTCACACCGGCCAAAAGCGTTCGGAAAAAATTATTTTTGATCAGCCTGGATTCCGTAACCGAAAAGTTTTTCAGCTTCGCTTCGGACAAAGAGCCCTCCGTAAAATCCACGCGGTGAAACCGCACGTCCGTGATCCTTGTCTGATCAAAGCTGGAATAAGAAAGCAGCGTCTGCTCAAAAACAGTTTGCCGCAGCACCGAATCGTTCCAATTCGCGCCGACGCATTTGCAGTCGCTCCATCGGCAGCGCTCAAAGAAAGCGCCGCTGAAATCGCTGTTTGAAAAATCGCAGGACTGAAAAACAACATCGGTAAACGAGGCGTTCTCAAAGCTGCAATTGCGAAACGCACTGTTTTCCATGATGCTGGCCCGCAGATCCAAACCGGAAAAATCGCCGCCATCAGCCCGTACTCCACCGCACCGAACGGCGGTGAGCGGCGTTTCCTCCTCCAGATAGCGCAAAATGGCAGTGGCAAAATCCTCTATGTACAAAAGCTCCTTTGCCAGCTTTGGTTCCGCTATTTCCATACGCCTTCCCTCTTCCTTTTGTTTTTAAAAAACTGATTGGCAATATACAAGCCGCTGTATCTGACAAAATCACGGTACAGAAAAATACCGGCTCGTATCAAAACGACACCGGTATTGCGCTTTCATTTCCTGTTTTAGTAGGCTGCGTTCAAAGGATTCAGCACACCGTAATTTTTGTTTTCCATATCATCAATAAACGAAATCGCTTTGCCGGCCCCCACTGCCACGCAGTTTTCGGGGGTTTCCGGCACAAAGACCTTCATCTTCGTTTTCTTGCTGATCAGCGTGTCAAAGCCGTAAAGCAGCGCGGAACCGCCGGTAAGGATGATACCGTCGGTATCGATGTCGCCCATCAGCTCGGGCGGCGTTTTCTCCAGAACCTCCTGCGCGGTGCGGATGATCTGCATCGCCGGCTCGAGGAGCGCTTCCAGTACTTCGTCGCAGCTGATGTCTGCCCACTGGGGGAGCCCGGTGAGCATATTGCGTCCTTTTACGCGGTGCGTGACGATCTCTTTGCGCGGGTACACGCAGCCGATCGCCATTTTGGCTTCCTCTGCCATGCGGGTGCCAATCAGCAGATTGTACTTGCGGCGCACCATCTTGATGATCGCTTCATCAAAGGCGTCGCCCGCCATTTTAATGGACCGGGCAATCGCGACGCCGCTGAGCGAAATCACGCCCATGTCCGTGGTGCCGCCGCCGATGTCGATCACAAAGCAGCCGTGGGGAATGGAAATATCGACCCCGGCCCCCATCGCTGCCGCGACGGGCTCTTCGATCAGGCAGATCTTGCGCACGCCCGACGCGCTGATCGCGTCGACCACCGCACGCTTTTCCACCTCTGTAATGCCGCAGGGGACGCTGACGACTACCCGGGGCATTACCACCTTGCTGCCGTTGATCTTCTTTAAATAATGCTGAATCACGTACTGAGCCAGCGCAAAATCAGAAATAACGCCGTTGCACAACGGATGCACCACCGCGATCTTCGAAGAGGTGCGCCCCACCATGGCGTAGGCCTCATGCCCGATTGCTACGATGTTATCTGTGTCCTGCTCATATGCCACAACGGATGGTTCATTCAGGATAATTCCCTTGCCATCCAAATATATTTTTACCGACGATGTTCCGAGATCAATTGCAATGTCTGTTCCAAGCACCGCTCAGGTCACCTGCCTTTATCGCATTTCTGCCGCGGGCTGATTTGCCCGCATACGGCAGATTTAATATATTATTATAGAACATTTTGCCCCTTTTTTCAACAGGAAATGGATTCCGGTTGTGTGGGGACGCGGCACGCCGCAGCACAAAGCACCTCTTTTGCACCGGCGGCGTACAGCACCGCGGCACATTCGCCAAGCGTGGCGCCCGTTGTGAGAATGTCATCCACCAGCAGAATGCGTTGGTTTTCCACCTGATGAGCGCCCGGAAGAATCCGGTACACGCCGCGCACATTCTGACGGCGGTCTTTTTTGTGCAGCCGGTGCTGCTCCTGGTTTTCCACATGCTTTTCCAGCACGGTGAAATATGGAAGCCCGGCCAGTGCGGCCAGCTCCCGGGCAATCAGCTCCGACTGGTTATAGCCGCGCTGGTGCAGCCTTTCCCGCGACAGCGGCACACTGACGACGAAATCCGCACGGGTGAGAAACGAGCTCTGCTGCAGCTGCGAAAAGATTCTTTGCGCGAAAAAATGTGCATGCTTTGGCATGTTGTGAAATTTAAAATCCAGCATCGCCTTTCGCAGCGGGCCGTCGTATTGATCGGGAGCAATGCAAACAAGAGTCTTCCCGGTTTGCGGCTCGATCATGCGCGCGCTCCAGTGCTCAGACAAAAGCGATTTCTCACAGGCCTCGCAGCATTCACGCCCGGGCGGCACGATTTTCCGGCAAAACAGACAGCGCGGCGGATAAAAAAATTCTAATATGCCATTCCACAGGCTTTTACATTTCATGTACGCTTTCCTCCGACAGGAACCAGCCCATCCCCGAATAGCGCAGTGTCTTTCGATTATTATTGACCATGGCTTCGATCACCTGTTCCATGCCCACCAGAATCAAAAGCGATTTTGCGCGGGTGATGGCCGTGTAGAGCAGGTTGCGGTAATTCAGCTGCGACGGCCCGGTATACAGCGGGATGACCACCGCCTGAAATTCGTTGCCCTGGCTCTTGTGGACCGTCATGGCGTACGCCAGATCAAGCTCTGACGCGCTTTCGAGCGGATATAGCACATAGCGGTCGTCCATCTGCACTGTGAGCGTACCGCCGCGCTTATCGATTTCGAGCAGGATGCCGACGTCGCCGTTGTACACGCCCTCGCCGGTGCTTCCGTCCGGACGCTGCCAGGTCAGGTTATAATCGTTGCGTACCTGCATCACCTTGTCGCCCGTGCGCAGGACGGCGCGGTTTACGTTGATCTCGCGTTTCTGCGGTCCGGGAGGATTCAGCGCCTCCTGCAGACGGCGGTTCATTTCTTCCGTCCCCACAGCGCCGCGCTTGCCGGGGCAGAGCACCTGAATATCCACCGTGGGGTCGTAACCGTAGGTGCGGGGCAAACGTTCCGTATACAGCCCCACAACCGTATCTGCGATGCGGTCGGCCTGACGCATCGGGAGAAAGAAAAAGTCCCCGGTGCGGTCATGCAGCTCCGGCAGTTCGCCCGCCACCACGCGGTGCGCGTTGCGAACGATCAGGCTGTTCATCGCCTGGCGGAATACCTCCTGCAGCTGCACGACAGGAAATTTGCCGCAGCGGATCAGATCGCCCAGCACGTTGCCCGCGCCGACGGACGGAAGCTGATCGCAGTCGCCCACCAGAATCAGCCGGCAGCCGAGCGGGAGCGCGTGCAGCACGCTTTCGAACAGCTGAACGTCCACCATCGAAAGCTCGTCCAGCACCAGCGCATCGCAATCCAGCAGATTTTTTTCGTTGCGCGCAAAGGTGGGCGCATCGCGGTCGTTCCACTCCACCTGAAGCATCCGGTGGATGGTTTTCGCCTCCTTGCCCGTCACCTCGGACATGCGCTTCGCCGCCCGACCGGTGGGCGCTGCGAGCAGCACCTTTTCGCCCTGCTCCTCCAGAATGGAAATGATGGCGTTGAGGGCCGTCGTTTTTCCGGTGCCGGGGCCGCCGGTCAAAATCAGCATGCCCTGCTCGAGCGCCTGCCGCACCGCCTGCTTCTGCCCCTCGGCATACTCAATGCCAAGGCGCTCCTCCACCGCCGCGATATGTCCGTCAACATTCCGCAGCGACTGCGCCGGATAACGAAGCAGCATCAGCAGCCGACCCGCACAATACGATTCGGACTGGTAATAGCGCGGCAGAAAGATAAATTCCCGCCCGCCGAGCAGTTGGGGGATCAGTACGTGCTCTTCCTTCAATTCTTCGAGGACGGAGAAAAGCATCTCCGGCTCCACTCCAAGCATGCGCGCGGCGGCGGGGATCAGCTTGTCCTTCGGCAGGCAGGTATGGCCGTTGTTCGTGTTGTGCCGCAGCACATAGTGGAGCCCCGCGCGCAGGCGCGAAAAGTCGTCTTGATCCACGCTCGCGGATTCCGCAATGAGATCGGCGCGCCCAAAATCGATATCGACGCCGTCGGCGCACAGCAGAAACGGGTCGGTGCGGATCAGCTCTGCGGAGGATGGGCCGTACTGCTTCCAGACCCGCAGGGCTTCTTCCGGCGTGATCCCAAACCCGCCCAGATACAGCATGATTTCGCGGATGCCATAGATGCGCTGAAACTCCTGCGCGATTTTTTCCGCCTTAGCGCGGGTGAGACCCTTGATGCCGGCAAGGCGCTCCGGCTCCTGCTCCATCACCTCGAGCGTATGCTCGCCGAATGCCTCTACCAGACGCGTTGCTGTGGCGGGGCCGATTCCCTTAACCGCGCCGGAGGACAGGTACCGCAGGATGGCATCTGCTGTTTTGGGCGCAGAACGCTCGAATGCTTCCGCCTTAAACTGCTGGCCGAAGCTTGGGTGATGAATCCAAGTACCGATGACGCGCAGCTCTTCCCCGCAACCGACCCAGGGGAGGGTGCCGACCACTGTGATCAGCTCCTCCCCTGCTTTCAGCTCCAGGATTTTATACCCGTTATTCTCATTGCTAAAGACGATTTCTTCCACTGTGCCGGTCAGTTCCAGCAATTGTTTTTCCTGCATATTCTCATCCTCGGCTGTGTTTGCTGTTGATTTCAGTATACCTCTTTTTCTATGTATTTGCAAATTCCCCGTTCAGTGTTTCCGGCAGATCCGCCGCCATACATAGCCGGACGCTTGGGTTCGCGAGGGCAAATGTTTCGCAGATCGCCCTTGTTTCGCGATCCATCCCGCAGTCCACACAGATCAGCTCTCTGTGCCCGGTATGGCGCAGCCAGCGCAAACGCTCGAGCGCTCCGCGCAGCCGGTATTCCACCCTGTTATCGTTCCCTGAAACACACACCAAAACCGTGATTTTCTCTTCCCAGCCCGGACGGGTCAGCCAGAACAATACAAAACGGCACAGCTCCGTAAGGCCAACCACCGCAAAAAACGCCACCAGAATTCTGCCGATCATATCTTCCATTTGTAATCACCTCATTGCTATGATATGCGAAAAAGGAAAAAATGACAGTCGGCAGGCTGAGCCTGCACTCGCGTCGCGGCAGGTTAAATCTGCATATACGTCACGGAGTAGCGCAAGGAAACCATCCCCTCCGCGCTCCATTCGTCACGTGTACGCTGGCTGCTTTCACGCAAAAACAGCCTTTCAAATATAATTATTTTGTCTTTACGGGTTCCTGTGTGAACTCTGCTGGCGCATCAAAAAATTCGCAGAGAAAACAACCTAATCTATCGCGAACAAATAACTTTTGCCGAACAAAGAAAACTATCTGCCCCTGCATGAAAGGAAAACCCTGCGCCAGGAGAAATTTCTCGCTATATCTCAGAAAACGTTATATTTTGCAAAATTTATACTATAAGTATTAAAAATTGATATAAAGAATCGCTTCTACACAAAGAAAATCCCATGCGTGCGCCATGGAAGAATCACATGCACAGCACAAAAAAGAGGAAAGCACAAAGGCCTTCCTCTTTCCTATAAAAATACTGATTAAGCCAGCGCGGCCTTCAGCTGCTCTGTTTTGTCTGTCTTCTCCCACGCGACACCCAGATCCTCGCGGCCCATGTGGCCGTAAGCCGCCAGCGGGCGGTAGATCGGCTGATTGAGGCCGAGCGACTTGATCAGCGCGGTCGGGCGCAGATCGAACACTTTCTGAATCGCGGCTTCCAGCTGGGCGCTGGTATAAACGGAGGTGCCAAAGGTTTCCACTAAAATGGAAACCGGACGCGCTACGCCGATGGCATAGGCGAGCTGCACCTCGCATTTTTCGGCAAGGCCTGCGGCAACAATGTTCTTGGCAACATAGCGTGCCGCATATGCCGCAGAACGGTCTACCTTCGTCGGGTCTTTGCCGGAAAACGCGCCGCCGCCGTGACGGCCGAAGCCGCCGTAGGTATCGACGATGATCTTCCGGCCGGTCAAGCCACTGTCGCCGACAGGGCCGCCGACCACAAAGCGGCCGGTGGGGTTGATATAATACTTGGTGTTCTCATCCAGCAGATCGGCAGAAACCACCGGGCGGATCACCTGCTCGAGAATATCCTTGTGAATCTGCTCCTGGGTCACGTCGGGGTCGTGCTGAGTAGAAACGACCACTGCCTCCACACGGGTGGGCTTACCGTTCTCATACTCCACCGTTACCTGCGTTTTTCCGTCGGGACGCAGATACGGCAGGGCACCGTCTTTTCGCACAGCCGCCAGGCGCTTGGCCAACGCGTGAGCAAGATAAATGGGCAGCGGCATCAGCGTTGTGGTTTCGTTGCAGGCAAAACCGAACATAATGCCCTGATCCCCCGCACCGATCAGATCATTTTCATCTGTGGCGCCGCCGCGGGCTTCAAACGATTGGTTCACACCCATCGCAATATCGGGCGACTGCATATCGATCGAAGTCAGCACGCCGCAGGAATTGCCATCAAAGCCATACTGGGGGTCATCGTAGCCGATCTCGCGGATCACTTCGCGGGCGATCGCGGGAATATCAACGTAGCACTCTGTCGAGATTTCGCCCATTACGTGCACCAGTCCGGTGGTCGCCGTAACCTCGCAGGCCACGTGGGCTTTTTCGTCCTGTGCCAGAATGGCGTCCAGAACGGCGTCGGAAATCTGATCGCAAACTTTATCGGGATGTCCCTCTGTTACCGATTCAGATGTAAAAAAATATTTTGACATAATTACGCCTCCTAATACAATAAGACAATGAAAAAATCCACCGTTCGGAGAAGCCAAACGGTGGAAAGCAACCTCATCTGCCGGCTTTATCCGCAGGATTTGGCACCTTTCGCACATTGCGCAGGTTGCCGGACATCACAGGGCCTGTTCCCTCCGTCACTCTTGATAAGGAATTATTCTGTTGTAAACCAACATCTTTCAGGCACCAGAAACAATGCTCCGGCATCTGTGATGAGATTATTATAACATATTATATGAAGAATACAAAATAAAAGTCGAAAAAATAGTTGCTAAACCGGATGAATCATTTCACGATTTTTTTGAACAAATGGTTGCAAAGACTTAAACAATACTGCCGCAATCGCACTGTTGAGAGAAGCCTTGAGCAGATTGAACGGAATGATCGCCGGCAGAATCAGCGCGTCGAGCGCCGCCTTCGGCATGCCGAAGAAATGTACGGTAAAGATGTAGTTCATCGGTATCATCAGCGCTGTCATCGCCAGCGTGCCAAGCACCATGCCGACCACCGCGTCAGAAAACTTATGCTTTCTCTTATAAAACTCGCCTACCAGGAAAATCAGAGCGCCGGACGCCACAAAATGCATCACCAGGCCGACCCATCCATTGCCGCCGAAGAAAACCGCCTGAATGACAGAAACCACAAAAAGCACCAGAAGCGCCGGGCTCGAACCAAACAGGAGCGCTGCGATCAAAATGGGAGCATCCGCCATGTCGTACACCAGAAACGGCGCCGCGGGAATAAGAGGAATACGGACGAAAGCGACCAGCACCACAGAAATTGCCGCCAGCACGGCAAGCTGGGTCATCTGAATAATGCTCTTTTGGGTCATGGATTTATTCATTTCTATTGTCTCTCCTTTTTTCGCTGTCAACGAAAAAAATCCCGCAGAAAATCTGCGGGACAAAACAAACGCAAACGCGCAGTTCTTCTTCCATCCGGACTATACCGTCGGCTTTGGAATCTCACCAAAATCAGCACATGCTCGCGGGCTAACGGCCAAAAACCGCATTACCGCCGGTGGGGAATCACACCCCGCCCCGAAGACAGCTTATTTAATTGATATTTTTATTATATTCACTTGATATTAATTTGTCAATAGGGGATTGTAAATTCCCTTTGCTAATCATAAAAGAAAGGAAACTGTTCTTTTCCCATGCCCAAACAAGGGACACAAAAACGGCTGACATCAACACTGGTTATGCAAAAAGCCCCCGGCCAAAATGGTCGGGGGCAATCAGACAAGTTAAAACCTGAAATCAGGCTTTTACAACGCCGGTAACAACACCGGAGCCAACTGTACGGCCGCCTTCACGGATAGCGAAGCGAAGACCCTCTTCAATCGCGATGGGGGTAATCAGCTCAACATCCATGTCAACGTTATCGCCAGGCATGCACATCTCGGTGCCCTCGGGCAGAGAGATAACGCCGGTAACGTCGGTAGTTCTGAAATAGAACTGGGGACGATAGTTGTTGAAGAACGGAGTATGACGTCCGCCTTCTTCTTTGCTCAGGATATAAACCTGGCCCTTGAACTTGGTATGCGGATGAATGGTACCGGGCTTCGCCAGAACCTGGCCGCGCTCGATTTCATTTCTCTGAATACCACGGAGCAGAACGCCTACGTTATCGCCGGCCTCAGCGTAATCCAGAATCTTTCTGAACATTTCGATACCGGTAACAACAACCTTGCGGCGCTCTTCGGTCAAACCAACGATTTCAACTTCCTCAGAAGTTCTCAGCTGGCCACGCTCCACTCTACCGGTAGCAACAGTGCCGCGGCCGGTGATGGTGAATACGTCTTCAACAGGCATCAGGAAGGGCTGGTCAGCCTTACGCTCAGGAGTGGGGATAAAGCTGTCAACTGCATCCATCAGTTCGAGAATGCACTTGTACTCGGGAGCATTGACATCCTTAGAGGTGGATTCCAACGCCTGCAGAGCAGAACCGCGGATGATCGGGGTGTCGTCGCCCGGGAACTCATACTCGTTGAGCAGATCGCGGATTTCCATTTCAACCAGATCCAGCAGCTCGGGATCGTCAACCTGGTCAGCTTTGTTCATGAACACTACGATATAAGGCACGCCTACCTGACGGGACAGCAGAATGTGCTCTCTGGTCTGGGGCATGGGGCCGTCCGCAGCAGAAACAACCAGGATAGCGCCGTCCATCTGAGCAGCGCCGGTGATCATGTTTTTCACATAGTCGGCGTGGCCAGGGCAGTCAACGTGCGCATAGTGGCGGTTAGCAGTCTGGTACTCAACGTGGGAAGTGTTGATCGTGATACCACGCGCTCTCTCTTCGGGGGCCTTATCGATGTTCGCGTAATCAACGAACTCGGAAGTGCCGTTCAGGTTCAGAACCTTGGTGATAGCGGCGGTCAATGTGGTTTTACCATGGTCAACGTGGCCAATGGTACCAATGTTTACGTGCGGTTTGTTTCTTTCAAACTTTGCCTTTGCCATTGGAAATCCTCCTTTTATTTTTCATAAATCAATTTTATCATAGTAAGACTACGCCTATTCTAACAAGTCGGGTATGAAAAATCAAGCCTTTTGCGCCTGTTAGTCGTTCTTTTTGCTGCGGTCGGAGATGATGCCTTCCGATACAGATTTCGGCACTTCAGAGTAGTGCGCGGGCTCCATAACATACTGGCCGCGGCCCTGTGTTTTAGAGCGCATGTCGGTTGCATAACCGAACATTTCGGACAGCGGAACCTCGGCATTGATCTGCTGTGCGCCGGAAACGGCGTCCATACCCAGAATCATTCCGCGGCGGGAGTTCAGGTCGCCGATAACGTCGCCCATGTACTCGTCCGGAACAGTGACAACAACCTTCATGATGGGTTCCATCAGAACCGGGTCAGCTTTTCTCATAGCCTCTTTGAACGCCATAGAACCGGCGATCTTAAACGCCATTTCAGAGGAGTCGACCTCATGATATGAGCCATCATACAGCGTAACCTTTACGTCAACTACGTTGTAGCCCGCCAGAATACCGGTCTGCATCGCGCCCTGAATACCCTGATCAACAGCAGGAATATATTCCTTCGGGATCGCGCCGCCGACAACAGCGTTGACAAATTCGTAGCCCTTGCCCGGGTTCGGCTCAATACGGATCTTCGCGTGACCGTACTGGCCCTTACCGCCGGACTGTCTGGCATACTTGGTGTCTGCCTCGGCATTTCTGCGGATGGTTTCTTTGTAAGAAACCTGGGGCTTACCAACGTTCGCCTCTACCTTAAATTCACGCAGCAAACGGTCTACGATGATTTCGAGGTGAAGCTCGCCCATGCCGGCGATGATGGTCTGGCCAGTCTCTTCGTCGGTATAAGCCTTGAAGGTAGGGTCCTCTTCTGCGAGCTTCGCAAGAGCAATACCCATCTTCTCTTGACCGGCCTTTGTTTTCGGCTCGATCGCAACACGGATAACAGGCTCCGGGAACTCCATGGACTCGAGGATAACCGGGTGTTTTTCATCGCACAGGGTATCGCCGGTGATGGTGTTCTTCAGGCCGACCGCCGCGGCAATATCACCCGCATACACGGTTTCGATATCCTGGCGGTGGTTCGCGTGCATCTGCAGAATACGGCCGATGCGCTCGTTATTATCCTTCGTGGAATTGTAAACAGTGGAGCCCGCGGTGAGCATACCGGAGTATACGCGGAAGAAGCACAGCTTACCGACAAAGGGGTCGGTAGCGATCTTAAACGCCAAAGCGGAGAAAGGCTCTTCATCGGAAGAATGGCGAACCTCCGGCTCTTCGGTGTCGGGATTTACGCCCTTGATCGCTTCAATGTCTGTCGGAGCAGGCATGTAAGCCACGATCGCGTCGAGCAGCTTCTGCACACCCTTGTTCTTGTAGGATGTACCGCAGGTAACCGGAACCATGTGGTTCGCGATGGTCGCCTTGCGGATGCAGTCGCTGATTTCAGCCTCTGTCAGAGCTTCCCCATTGAGGTACTTCTCAAACAGGACATCGTCCTGCTCTGCCACATGCTCTACCATCTCGGTGTGGTATTTTTCCGCCAGCTCTTTCATATCCTCCGGAATTTCTTCCTCGCGGATATCTTTGCCCAGATCATCGTAGTAAACATAAGCCTTCATGTTTACCAGGTCGATGATACCGCGGAAAGTGTCCTCACTGCCGATCGGCAGCTGGATCGGAACCGCATTGCACTTGAGGCGGTCTTTCATCATCTGTACCACGCGGTAGAAATCGGCGCCCATAATGTCCATCTTATTGACGTAGGCCATACGGGGAACCTTATATTCCTCAGCCTGGCGCCATACGGTTTCGGACTGAGGCTCTACTCCGCCCTTCGCGCAGAAGACGGTAACGGAACCGTCCAACACACGCAGGGAGCGCTCTACCTCTACGGTAAAGTCAACGTGGCCGGGAGTATCAATAATGTTGATTCTATGACCCTTCCAAAAGCAGGTAGTCGCAGCGGAGGTAATGGTAATACCTCTCTCCTGCTCCTGTGCCATCCAGTCCATTGTCGCGGAACCGTCGTGGGTTTCACCGATCTTATGGTTAATTCCCGTATAATACAGAATACGTTCTGTTGTTGTTGTTTTACCAGCATCGATATGGGCCATGATGCCGATATTTCTTGTCATTTGAAGCGATACCTGCCTCGGCATAGTTTCCTCCTTAATTCTGAAAAATGTATCCGCTCATTATGCTAACACGGAAAATCTTTCGGTCAACGCCGGAAAATTACCACCTGTAATGAGCAAACGCCCTGTTGGCTTCCGCCATCTTATGCGTATCATCACGCTTCTTGGCAGCGCCACCGGCACCATTAATCGCATCAAGGATTTCCCCGGCAAGTCTTTCTTTCATGGTCTTTTCGGATCTCAGTCTGGAATAACGGGTGATCCAACGCAGACCCAGCGTCTGCCTTCTTTCAGGACGAACCTCCATAGGAACCTGGTAGGTCGCGCCGCCCACGCGGCGGGCTTTAACCTCCAAAGCAGGCATTACGTTTTCCATCGCCTGCTCGAACATCTCGAGCGGGTCTTTTCCTGTTTTTTCACTGACAATATCAAACGCGCCGTAAACGATCTTCTGGGAAACTCCCTTTTTACCGTCCAGCATAATATTATTGATCAGTCTGGTGACAAGCTTGGATTTGTAAAGCGGATCGGGCAAAACATCACGTTTCGCAATAGAACCTCTTCTTGGCACTTTACTTCCCTCCTTCACATAAATGATATCATAGGTACTCGAAAGGACAAACTCCCGTGGGCCGAAGAGACGCTCTTATCTATTTTATAAAAACGCCGCAGTTGTGCATACGCACGCAGCCGTAAGGTTTCTGTCATATTCGGTTTTTAGCCCTTTTTCGCAGCGCCGGGCTTCGGACGCTTCGCACCGTACTTGGAACGGGCCTGCATGCGCTTCGCAACACCCTGGGCATCCAGAGTTCCGCGGATAATGTGGTAACGCACGCCAGGCAGGTCCTTTACACGACCGCCGCGGATCATTACAACACTGTGTTCCTGCAGATTGTGGCCGACACCCGGGATATAAGCACTGACTTCAATGCCGTTAGACAGACGCACTCTGGCGATCTTTCTGAGAGCTGAGTTAGGCTTCTTCGGGGTAGCGGTCTTGACAGAAGTACAAACGCCGCGCTTTTGGGGGGAATCCTGATCGATAGCGATCCGTTTCTTGGAGTTCCAACCTTTCAGAAGCGCCGGGGCCTTGGCCTTTCTTTCGCTGACTTCTCTGCCCTTGTGGACCAGCTGGTTAAACGTGGGCATATGACACCTCCTCACTGAAATTTAATATGTTAAACAGGAATATATTTCCCGCATTAACCGAATTGATACTTAAGATAGACGGCTTGTCTTTGCAGGACGCAAAGAAGTAAAATTTTCACAAAACAACTGCGGAATTCTCCGCCTCCCGGCGAAAAAAACGCTGGAAGAAACCGGGAAATACCGCACTACAATTTGTAAAAACTCCACAAGTAGACAGCGGAATCCTGCTCTTTTTTACGATGCTTTGAGCAGGATTTTCGCTGTTCTTTTCACAAATCATCACAATTGGTTATTTTATCACGATACTGCGTCGTTTGTCAATACCGGTTTTTCGGTCTCAACCTCAACGTCGCCGTAGCACTTCATGCCGGTACCGGCGGGGATCAGCTTACCGATACACACGTTCTCCTTCAGGCCAAGCAGCGGATCGACCTTGCCCTTGATGGCGGCGTCGGTCAGAACACGGGTGGTTTCCTGGAAGGACGCGGCCGACAGGAACGAATCGGTAGCCAGAGAGGCCTTCGTGATACCAAGCAGCATAGGAGTGAAGGTGGCGAGCTGCAGGTCGGCTTCACCGGCGTCAATGCGCTTCTGAACCGCCTCGTTCTCAGCCTCAAGATCACTCTTATCCACCAGCGCGCTGGGCAGCAGGTTGGTGTCGCCCGCCTCTTCAATGCGGACCTTCTTCATCATCTGGCGAACGATAACCTCAATGTGCTTATCGTTGATATCAACGCCCTGCATCCGGTAAACGCGCTGTACTTCCTGAATCAGGTAGTCCTGCACCGCCTGCGGACCGCTAATGGCGAGCACGTCATGCGGATTGACGGAGCCTTCGGTCAGCCTTGTGCCGGCCTTGATCTCCTGACCCTCTTTCACGCTGATGCGCGAGCCGAACGGGACGAGATACGACTTCTGGTCGCTGGTTTCTTTATTGGTAATCACGACATGGCGGTTTTTCTTGATCTCCTCAAAGGAAACCTCGCCTGAGATTTCACTAATGATGGCCAGATGCTTCGGCTTTCTGCCCTCAAACAGTTCTTCAACACGCGGCAGACCCTGTGTAATATCCTCAGCACTGGCAACACCGCCGGTGTGGAAGGTTCTCATGGTCAGCTGCGTACCGGGCTCACCGATGGACTGCGCCGCGATGATACCCACAGCCTCGCCGACATCGACCGACTGGCCATTCGCAAGGTTGGCGCCGTAGCACTTCTTGCAGATACCGTGTCTGGCGTGGCAGTTGAGGATGGAACGGATCTTGATGTGCGTTGTGCCCTTCGAAACGATCAGTTCGGCATCCTGCTCATCCATCAGCTTATCCTTGGACACCAGCACCGCGCCGGTCTCCTCGTCGATGAAGTCTTCCACCAGGTAACGACCCTGCAAGCGCTCGGTGAGCGGCTCGATGGATTCCTTGCCCTCGCGGATATCAAATACCTCAAGGCCTTCGCTGGTGCCGCAGTCGTCCTCACGGATGATGACCTCCTGCGAAACGTCGACCAGACGGCGGGTCAGGTAACCGGAGTCCGCCGTTCTCAGAGCGGTATCGGCCAGACCCTTTCGGGCGCCGCGGGAAGAAATGAAGTATTCCAGAACATTCAAACCTTCACGGTAGTTGGCCTTGATGGGGATTTCGATCGTACGGCCCGAGGTGTTGGCGATCAGGCCGCGCATGCCGGCGAGCTGACGAATCTGGCTCATCGAACCACGGGCGCCGGAGTCCGCCATCATGAAGATGGGGTTGTAGCGATCCAGCGCGTGCTGCAGCGCATCGGTAACCTCACCTGTCGTCTTTTCCCAGATTTTCAGAACGGCGTTATAGCGCTCCGACTCGGAGAGCAGACCGTTTCTGTACTCATCCGTGACCATGTCGATCTGGTGATCGGCCTCTTTGATGAGGGTTTTCTTCGCCTCAGGAATGGTCGCATCGCTGACGGCAACGGTAATGGCGCTCTTAGTGGAGTATTTATAGCCCTGCGACTTGATGCTGTCGAGCACTTCAGCCGTCTTAGAGGTTCCGTGCACACGGATGCAGCGGTCGATGATTTTCCCGAGCTGCTTTTTGCCCACGAGGAAATCAATTTCGAACTTCAGGCGGTTCTCCGGAATGGAGCGATCCACATAGCCCAGATCCTGCGGGATGGGACGGTTGAAGATGATGCGGCCGACGGTGGTATCCACCAGACCGGTCACGATATGGCCGTCGATCATGAGAGAGCGGCGCACCTTGATTTTGGCGTGCAGCTGAACTACCCCGGTATCGTAGGCCATCAGAGCTTCATCCACATCGCGGAAGATTTTGCCCTCCCCCTGCTCGCCGTCTTTATCCAGCGTCAGGTAATAGGAACCCAGAACCATATCCTGTGTCGGGACGGTAACCGGGCGTCCGTCGGAAGGTTTGAGCAGGTTGCCGGCAGCCAGCATCAGGAAGCGGGCCTCGGCCTGCGCTTCTGCGGAAAGCGGCACGTGGACGGCCATCTGATCGCCATCGAAGTCGGCGTTGTACGCGGTGCAAACCAGCGGGTGGAGCTTCAAAGCGCGGCCCTCAACGAGCACCGGCTCAAAAGCCTGAATGCCCAAGCGGTGCAGCGTAGGCGCACGGTTGAGCAGAACCGGGTGGTTCTTGATCACGATTTCCAGCGCGTCCCAAACCTCGGGCTTCGCGCGCTCCACAGCTTTTCTCGCCGCCTTGATGTTGCCCGCGAGGCCGGTTTCGACCAGGCGCTTCATCACGAAGGGCTTGAACAGCTCCAGAGCCATTTCCTTCGGCAGACCGCACTGATACATTTTCAGCTCAGGGCCGACAACGATAACGGAACGGCCGGAGTAGTCAACGCGCTTGCCGAGCAGGTTCTGACGGAAACGTCCCTGCTTACCCTTCAACATGTCGGAAAGGGATTTCAGCGGGCGGTTGTTCGGGCCGGTGACCGGGCGGCCGCGGCGGCCGTTGTCGATCAGAGCGTCGACCGCTTCCTGCAGCATGCGCTTTTCGTTGCGCACGATGATGTCCGGCGCGCCGAGCTCCAGCAGTCTTTTCAGACGGTTGTTGCGGTTGATCACACGGCGGTACAGGTCGTTCAAATCGGAGGTCGCAAAGCGGCCGCCGTCGAGCTGTACCATCGGGCGCAGATCCGGCGGAATCACCGGAACAGCATCCATGATCATCCATTCGGGGCGGTTGCCGGAAAGGCGGAATGCCTCGACAACCTCGAGTCTTTTCAGGATTCTCACACGCTTCTGACCGGAGGAATTCTCCAGCTCCGCCTTGAGCTCCTCAGACTCTTTATCAAGATCGATTTCCGCAAGGAGGGCCTGAATCGCTTCAGCGCCCATGCTCGCCTTGAAATCATCCTCATACTTTTCGCGCATATCGCGGTATTCTTTTTCATTGAGCATCTGCTTTTTCTGCAGCTCACGCACATTGCCCGGATCGGTGACGATATACAAAGCAAAGTACAGCACCTTTTCCAGCATGCGGGGCGAGATGTCGAGAATCAGGCCCATGCGGGAAGGAATGCCCTTAAAGTACCAGATGTGGGAGACGGGCGCGGCCAGCTCAATGTGGCCCATGCGCTCGCGGCGAACCTTTGCGGTGGTCACTTCAACGCCGCAGCGTTCGCAGATTTTACCCTTATAACGAATTCTCTTATATTTTCCGCAGTGGCACTCCCAGTCCTTCTGCGGCCCAAAGATTCTTTCGCAGAACAGTCCGTCGCGTTCGGGTTTCAGGGTGCGGTAGTTGATCGTTTCGGGCTTTTTTACCTCACCGTGTGACCATTCGCGGATGGTATCCGGAGAAGCCAGGCCGATCTTCATTGATTCAAAAACGTTAAATTCCATGTTGCAACCCCCTGTTATTCCATATCTTCGCTGTTAGAATCGCTGTCGAAGGGATCCTCCTCATCTTCTTCGTCCGAGAACAGATCCGGCTCCTCCTCAAAGGAATCGTCCAGGTCGGGATCTTCCATCGTGTATCCGTCAAAATTATCCTGTGTGGCAACAGTAGGCTCATCAAACGCATCGCTGGACGGAGTAAATCCGACATCGTCGTCGTAATTTACCTGGAGATCGACCTCTTCATTGTTGGAGTCAAGCACCTTTACGTCCAGAGCCAGCGACTGCAGCTCCTTGATCAGAACCTTGAAGGACTCCGGCACGCCGGGCTTCGGAATGTTCTGTCCCTTGACGATGGCCTCATACGTCTTGACACGGCCGACCACGTCGTCGGACTTGACGGTCAGGATTTCCTGCAGAGTATAAGCGGCGCCGTAAGCCTCGAGCGCCCAAACCTCCATCTCTCCGAAGCGCTGGCCGCCGAACTGCGCCTTGCCGCCCAGCGGCTGCTGGGTAACGAGCGAGTACGGGCCGGTGGAACGGGCATGGATCTTATCATCAACCAGGTGATGGAGCTTGAGGTAGTACATATAGCCGACGGTGACGGGGTTGTCGAACAGCTCGCCGGTACGGCCGTCTCTGAGCTCTACCTTACCGTCTTCTCTCATGCCGGCTTCGTTCAGGCAGGCACGAATGTCGTCTTCATGCGCGCCGTCGAATACGGGGGTCATGATCTTCCAGCCGAGCGCCTTAGCTGCGCGGCCCAGATGAACCTCGAGCACTTGGCCGATGTTCATACGGGACGGAACGCCCAGGGGATTCAGCACGATATCGAGCGGGCGCCCGTCGGGCAGGAAGGGCATATCCTCTTCCGGCAGAATGCGGGATACAACACCCTTGTTTCCGTGACGGCCCGCCATCTTATCGCCGACCGAGATTTTTCTCTTCTGGGCAATATAGCAGCGAACCACCTTGTTGACGCCGGGGCTCAGCTCGTCGTGGCTGTTTTCGCGGGTAAACACCTTGACGTCTACCACGATGCCGTATTCGCCGTGGGGCACACGCAGAGAGGTATCGCGCACCTCGCGGGCCTTTTCGCCGAAGATGGCGCGCAGCAGGCGTTCTTCCGCCGTCAGCTCAGTTTCGCCCTTGGGCGTTACCTTACCGACCAGGATATCGCCGGCACGAACCTCCGCACCGACGCGGATGATGCCGTTTTCGTTCAGGTCGCTGAGCAGATCCTCGTTGACGTTCGGGATGTCGCGAGTGATCTCCTCCGGCCCGAGCTTCGTATCGCGGGCTTCGATCTCGTATTCTTCAATATGAATGGACGTATAAACGTCGTCACGAACAATCTTTTCATTAATCAGAACGGCGTCCTCGTAGTTGTAGCCTTCCCAGGTCATAAAGCCGATCAGGGCATTTTTACCGAGGCTGATTTCGCCGTTGCTGGTCGCGGGGCCGTCGGCGATGACTTCACCGGCCTCCACCTGCTGGCCGCGGTCCACCACCGGAACCTGATTGATACAGGTACCCTGGTTGGAGCGCATAAACTTGGTAACGCGGTAGGTATCCACCTCGCCGTTGTCCGCGGTAATGCGGATTTCATCGGCGCTGACACTGCGCACCACACCGGCGCGCTTTGCAAGCAGGCAGACGCCGGAGTCTACACCGGCCTTGTATTCCATGCCGGTACCGACGATGGGGCTTTCGGTTTTCAGCAGCGGAACTGCCTGCCGCTGCATGTTCGAACCCATCAGAGCGCGGTTGGCGTCGTCGTTCTCGAGGAACGGGATCATCGCGGTCGCGACGGAAACCACCATGCGGGGCGAAACGTCCATGAAGTCCGCGCGGGCGCTTTCCACCTGCACAAACTCGTCGCGGTAACGGCCGTTGATCTTCGGATGTACAAAATGGCCTTCGTCATCCAGCGGCTCGTTGGCCTGCGCCACAATGTAATCATCCTCTACGTCGGCGGTCATATACTCGACTTCTTCCGTAACGCAGCCGGTCGCCTTATTCACGCGGCGGAACGGCGCCTCAATAAAGCCGTACTCGTTGATGCGCGCAAACGTTGCAAGGTACGAAATCAGACCGATGTTCGGACCTTCAGGCGTTTCAATTGGGCACATGCGGCCGTAGTGGCTGTAGTGAACGTCGCGGACTTCGAATCCGGCGCGGTCACGGGACAAACCGCCGGGGCCGAGAGAGGACAGACGACGCTTATGCGTGAGCTCTGCGAGCGGGTTATTCTGATCCATGAACTGCGACAGTGGGGAGGAACCGAAGAATTCCTTGATCGCCGCCACAACAGGACGGATATTAATGAGCGAATGGGGCGTCAGGATCTCGAGATCCTGCGCCTGCAGGGTCATTCTCTCGCGGATGACGCGCTCCAGACGGGAGAAGCCGATGCGGAACTGATTCTGCAGCAGCTCGCCGACGGAACGGATGCGGCGGTTGCCCAGATGGTCGATGTCGTCGGTGTGGCCGAGGCCCATCGCCAGGCAGTTCATATAGTTGATGGACGAGAAAATATCGTCGATGATAATGTGCTTCGGTACCAGCTCGTCGGCGCGGGCGCGCAGAACTTCTTTCAGTTCCTCTTCGCCCTCGCAGCTTTCCAGAATCTCTACCAGAACGCTGAAGCGGACGCGCTCGTTGATGCCGCATTCCTTCTTCACGTCGAACGGAACAAAGTCGCTCGCGTTGACCATGCCGTTGGAAATCACCTTGATCTCGCGCTCGCCCTGCTGCACATAGGCAGTAGACACACCGGCGTTGTCAATTTGCATCGCCTTATCGTGAGAGAGCACCTCGCCGGCCTCGGCCATTAGCTCACCGGTCAGCGGGTTGACAATCGGGCGCGACAGCTGCTGGTCGGTGATTCTGCCGGCCAGATTCAGCTTCTTATTATATTTATAGCGGCCCACACGGGAAAGATCGTAGCGTCTCGCGTCAAAGAACAGCCCGTTGATATGCGCCTGCGCGCTTTCGATCGTGGGCGGCTCGCTGGGGCGCAGCTTGCGGTATACCTCAAACAGGGCCTCTTCTGTGTTTTTGCAGGGGTCTTTCTCAATGGTGGCCAGAATGCGGTCATCCTCGCCAAAGTACTCGCGGATTTCCTCGTCGGTGGAAAGACCGAGCGCACGGATAAACACCGTGATCGGGATTTTACGGTTCTTATCGATACGCACATAGAACACGTCGTTCGCATCGTTTTCATATTCCAGCCAGGCGCCGCGATTCGGGATTACCGTAGAGCTGAACAGCTCTTTACCGGTTTTGTCGTAATCCATTTTATAGTAAACGCCGGGAGAACGCACGAGCTGAGATACGATGACGCGCTCCGCACCGTTAATTACAAAAGTACCGCTGTCTGTCATCAGCGGAAAGTCGCCCATGAAAACCTCGGATTCTTTGATCTCGCCGGTTTCCTTATTCAGCAGGCGGGCCGTTACCCGAAGAGCCGAAGCGTAGGTAGTATCGCGTTCCTTGCATTCCTCTACGCTGTAGTTAGGCTTGTCATCCAGTTTATAGTTTACAAAATCGAGTACCAGATTTCCGGTATAATCCGTGATGCCGGAAACATCGCGGAAAACCTCTTTCAGGCCCTCTTCCAAAAACCACTGGTAGGAATTCTTTTGCACCTCGATCAAGTTCGGCATGTCCAGGACTTCATCAATCCGGGAGAAGCTCATGCGAGTATTCTTGCCTAGTTGTACCGGTTTGACATTCACCATTGGCTCAATCACTCCATTCATATATTTCACCATCTTTGTCGGATAAACAAACTTTAACTGCCGGCGCACACCACCGCTTCGGTAAAATTTTAAAAGATGCTCTTGCCTTTTTCCAAAAAGCATGTTAGAATAGACCTAAAGTTAAGGAAAAAAGTATACGTTTCCATGATGATGCAGTATACTATTTTATTACAATATATTGTGATTGTCAAGTATATCCTTAAAGATAATTGGAATATTTCTGCTCAATTAATCATATTCTAGTACTTTATTCAAATCAAAAGCTGCTGTCAAATCCTTTTCGCGCTGCGAAAGGGATTTTTTTATTGCCCGCGCTCCCCCGGCGGCGCGGTTGACTTTCGACCAAAACAGAGTATACTGTACAGGAATAAAGCGAAACGGACAAAGGAGTAAAAGCTATGAGCGAAACCTGCAACCATTCCTGCGGCAGCTGCAGCGCCAACTGTTCCAGCCGCACCGAACCATCCAGCCTGCTGGAAGCCCCCCACCGCCTGAGCCGGATCAAAAAGGTGATCGGCGTTGTCAGCGGCAAGGGCGGCGTAGGCAAATCTTCGGTAACGGCAATGCTGGCGGTACTCGCGAACCGGATGGGCCTGGTGAGCGGCGTACTGGACGCAGACATTACCGGCCCCTCAATCCCCAAGCTGTTCGGCGTCACGGAAAAAGCGCTGGCGGACAAAAACGGCATTCTTCCCGTTCTGAGCGAAACGGGAATCAAGCTGATTTCCGTCAACCTGCTGCTGGATAACCCGACCGACCCCGTGCTGTGGCGTGGCCCGATCGTCGGGGGCGTTGTCAAGCAGTTCTGGAAGGACGTCATCTGGGGAGACGTGGACGTTTTGTTCCTCGATATGCCGCCCGGAACCGGCGACGTGGCGCTGACCACGTTCCAGTCGATCCCGCTGGACGGAATCATTTTGGTCACTTCTCCGCAGGAGCTGGTTTCGATGATCGTTTCGAAAGCGGTAAAGATGGCGGAGATGATGAACATTCCCATTCTGGGCCTGATCGAAAACCTGTCCTATGTGGAGTGTCCCGACTGCGGCAAGAAGATTGCCGTGTTCGGCGAAAGCCATGTGGAAGAAATCGCGCAGCAGCACAATCTGAATGTTTTGGCCAAACTGCCGATCGATCCGGCTCTGGCTGCGGCCTGCGACAGCGGCAGCATCGAAGGCTACCCCGCGGCCGCGCTGGAATCGACAGCCGACCTGATTGCCGGGTGGGAAAAGCCCGTAAAGCAATAAGGGTGCGGTATCAAAGCCCGTATCCTCAGATGCTCTTGCGCACTGATTTCTATATCTACTGCGGAAATGTCGAAAAGGAGGTGCGTACCGCATGGAAAAAAACGGACAGGACTTTGCTGATTACAAATCCAGCACGCGAATTTCTAGGTACTTGATCAGCCCCGCCTTTATCACTTTGCTTTTCCTTGCCTTTCATGGATACCTGTATTTTCGCCCCAGCGGAGTCACGATGGACTACGGAAACCTGACCTGGCTGGACTGGGTGCTGTATTTGTTCGTCATTCTGGCCATTTTCATCCAGCAGGCGCTTGTGCAAAGACGCAGCCCCGATGCAGAATTGGAACCGAAGCCACGCGCCAAGGTTACGCGCGGAAGCGTCATTCAGACCGTGGCCAGTCTGGTTTTGATTCTCACCCTGTTTTTCGCATTTTACGCCTTGTATTACTACTGGGTCGACCAGCGTGTGTATGGAATGGTTATCTTTACCGATACTGTTTTACTGAGCGCACTGATTGAGAGTATTGTTCCGCGGGACTTTATCCGCGATTGGGTGGACGGAAAAAGAAAATCGATTGACAAATAAAAATTGATTACAACAAAATCTCCCTCCCCTTTTCAGGGGAGGGAGATTTTGTTGTCTATCATCAGCGAGAAAACCATACCATCCGAAGAACATTCCCGCGATGGTTCTCAAGCAGCATTTCGGCCGGGTACACCTCGCGTTCGCCGCAGTTCGACACGATCACCTGCTCGCCGCCGGCATCCTCGATCCAGCCGGTAATAGTAACCCAATGCCAGTTATTTTCCCTCATCTCCGGCGCGCGGTGCCTCAGAACCAGAAACGCCACCGGGTTTCCCTTGGTGATTGCCTCTTTGAGAAATGTCATCCGCTCCTCACAGCCGCAGCGGTGGAACATCGTGTGCGCCCGAAAGGTACTCCCATGCTCCTTTGCAAACTGCAAAAATTTCTGTACGAACCGCCCCGCTACCGGGAACCCCATCGGCCCCGGTGTCATGTATCGGTACACCTCTTCCATGACCCGCAGATATTCCGATTTGGAAAACCGCTCCGTATCCCCGGAATACAGGCCGCGGCTCTCGGCAGTCCGGGACGCGTAATATGCCGCCAGGTTCGCACCTGTGACGCTGGCGCAGCCCGCCGTGCGCTGAAACGCCTGCGAAAACCATTCCTGGTTTCCGCCGTACCCGGCCTGTGCGCCGTTTTCCCACACGATGGGAAACGGCAATTCATGGACTACCATAGCGACACCTCCACTGAAACTCGCCTGCTTTCGCGCTCATTTTCATAATATGCGGACAACGCCTGCGCGAACCCGCCTGACTGCCAAACAGTTTAACGACTGATATTCCCCGTATTATATCGCCATGAACCGGGACTGTCAACGCTAAAAAATTCACAATATTGTTTTTTCGACTCGCAAAAAATATAAAATTGTCAAAAATTGCGCAGAACAAACAATAAACGCAGCAGGGGAAGAAGCACTCTTGTTGTATGCGGTTGAGCTTTTCGAAATGCCGCTCTGCAGTCACACGACAATACAAAATGCAAATTATTTTTTAAAATAATTTCTCATCGATTTCCGTTGCTTTTACAACGTACAAACGCCTCTCTTTTTGGTATACTAGCACCATCAAGAAAAAAATCCGCCAAAGTGACCGAATGGAAAGGACGGAATGAATATGAACAACCATTTTAAACTCACCGACACTGTTTACGATATAACAGAGAAATACCCGGAGGCAAAAGAACTGCTGATCTCGCAAGGATTTGAGCAGCTGAGCAACGACCTGATGCGTAAGACCATGGGCAGAACCATTTCGCTCGAAACCGCTCTCAAAAGCAGAAAAATCAACCCAGAGCTGTTTGAGCAGAAACTCGTGGATACGATCGAGCAGGGTCAGTATGCCGCCGGCACCGGACTTTCCGCAATGAAGCGGAACAGCGGCGCGGAAATCCATGTAGAGGGCGTTCTGCCCTGCCCCATCCGCATTCCGCTGCTGGAACGGCTGGAAGCCTGGCTGAAAGAAAACGACGAGCTGGCCGCACGCACCGATTACGACTTGAAAGCCGCCAGCATGGGGCTCGATACCGCAAAGGAGCGCGTGCTCGCCGCAAACGGAGACGCCGAAAAGCTTTCGGATCTGTACCTTTCCGCGGGCTTTGACCTGTTCTTTGACCGCCAGCTGATGGGCCGCTACCGCGAAGCGGGCGTATTCGAGGATATTTCGGGCCTTGCTCATCTGAATCCCGATTTTGAAAACGAGCGCATCAATTTAAGAGACCCGCTGGGGCAGTACACGATCATCGGCGTGGTGGCCTGCGTGTTCATGGTAAACACCGCCGTACTGGGCGACCGCCCGTTCCCGTCCGGATGGGAGGATCTGCTGAGCCCCGAATTCGAGAACAGCATTTCCCTGCCGGTGCGCGATCTGGATATGTTCAACGCACTGACTCTGCACATCCGCCGCTTCTATGGCAAAGAGGGCATTGAAAAACTCGGGCTCAACCTGCTTAGCGGCATGCACCCGGCACAGATGGTCAAAGCGGGACGCCAGCAGCAGGCCCCGGCCATCTCGATCACTCCATACTTTTTCACGCAGATGCTCGACGCAAAAAGCCCTCTCGTACCGGTCTGGCCCAAAGAGGGCGCGATCATCAGCCCCATTTTCCTGCTGACAAAGGCCAGCGCCAAGGAAAAGGTCAAGCCGTTTGTGGATTTCCTGTTCTCCAAAGACGTGGGCGAGCTGATGTCACTGAACGGCAAATTCCCCTCGACCAATCCGCTGGTGGACAACGGCCTGCGCCCCGACCAGCACTTTTTGTGGCTGGGCTGGGATTACATTCACGAGAATGACATCGGCGCGCTGATCCGCGAAACAGAACGTGACTTTTTCGCTGCCGCCGGAAGGGAGCAGTTATGAACCTCACGATTTTTTCCGGCCCTCCCTCGTCGGGCAAAACCTCTGTGATTCTGAAAACCATCGCCGCGCTTCAAAACCGCGGCATCAAGGTGGGCGTCGTGAAGTTCGACTGCCTGTATACCGACGATGACGTCGCCTATGAAAAGGCAGGCGTTCCCGTCAAAAAAGGTCTTTCCGGCGCGCTTTGTCCCGACCACTTTTTCGCCTCAAACATTGAGGAAATCGTGCGGTGGGGCAACCGCATCGGCCTCGATCTGCTCATCAGCGAATCCGCTGGGCTGTGCAACCGCTGCTCCCCTTACCTGAAGGACATCAAGGGCATCTGTGTGATCGACAACCTTTCGGGCATCAACACCCCGAAAAAAATCGGCCCGCTGCTCAAATCTGCCGACGTCGTCGTCATCACCAAGGGCGACATTGTATCACAGGCGGAGCGCGAGGTGTTTGCCTCCCGCGTCAGCTCGGTCAATCCCCGCGCCGTCGTAATGCACGTCAACGGCCTGACGGGCCAGGGCGCCTACGAGCTGGGAACGCTCGTATATGATGAATCCAAACGCGTCGATTCGGTACAGGGCGTGCAGCTGCGCTTCCCCATGCCGGCGGCCTTGTGTTCGTATTGCCTGGGTGAAACAAGAATCGGCGAGAATTACCAGCTGGGGAACGTCAAGAAAATGGATTTGGGGGAGGACCCGGCATGAATGAGAAAACCATCGCACAGATTTTGACGGAATACCCGTTTGTATCCGATTACTTTACGCTGAACAAGCTGGATGTGACCGGATACGAATCGATGACCTTTCCCCTGTTTTTAGAGCATTTTTCCCCGATCGAGCTGGAGGATTTGGCGATCGACAAGGAACGCCTGCTGGCCGATCTACCGGTGTTCATTCAGCAGATGAATGATTTTCTGGGGCTGGACACTTCTTCGCTTGTCCACTCTCTGACGATTCTGCCGGGGCACGACAAAACCGGCGTACCGGAAGGCTTTGAGAGCCTGACGGTCAGCAGCTCGCAGATCATTTCGATCGTGGGGCCGACCGGCTCCGGCAAAAGCCGCCTGTTGGCGGACATTGAATGGGTTGCGCAGGGCGATACCCCAACCGGGCGCAGCATTCTCATCAACGAAGAAAAGCCGGACAACAAATGGCGGTTTTCCTCCGGCAATAAGCTCGTGGCCCAGCTTTCGCAGAATATGAACTTTGTCATGGACCTGACGGTGCAGGAGTTTCTGGAGCTGCATGCCCAGAGCCGCCTGTGCGACAACGCCGATACGGTGATCGCCCGGATTATTGAGGAAGCAAACCATCTTGCCGGGGAGCAGTTCCGCATGGATACCCCCGTCACCAGCCTGAGCGGCGGACAGTCCCGCGCATTGATGATCGCCGACACCGCCATTTTGAGCACCTCGCCGATCGTTCTGATCGACGAGATCGAAAACGCGGGCATCGACCGCAAGAAAGCGCTGAAGCTGCTGGTGGCGGAGGATAAAATCGTGCTGATGGCCACCCACGACCCGCTCCTCGCGCTGATCGCCGACCGGCGGATCGTGATCCGCAACGGCGGAATCCACAGAGTGCTTTCGACCAGCGAGCAGGAGCGCCAGCTTCTGGAAGAGCTGGAGCGGATGGACGCGGTGATTCAGGGCGCCCGCCACAAGCTGCGGGACGGCCAGACGCTTTCTGTGGAAGATTTGAAATAACTCGTTATCAATGCAAAAAGCGCGCGGAAAAATCCGCGCGCTTTTTGCTGTATTCTAAGAAAAACAAAGCGTTTTCTTTACTTTATATTGGTACGCTGGAACGAGATCGATAAAAACACGGCGGGCACCTTTGCCTCAAACCGCAGGAGCTTTCCGGTTTCGGGGTGGCGCAGTTCCAGAACTCCGGCATGCAGGCCAAGCCGTTTAAGGGGATTGCTTTTCGCCCCGTACTTTTTGTCCCCCACAACGGGGCAGCCCTTTTCTGTCATGTGTACGCGAATCTGATTCTTCCGGCCGCTCTGCAGGCGAATGTCCACCAGCGAATACTCCGGAGAGATACCGATCACCTTATAGTCTGTAATGGCTTCCAGGCCGTCGTCGCCCTGCTCGCCGGAATAGACCATCGTGTTTTTTGTTTCATACAGCCAGGTATGAATCCGTCCGCTCAGCGGCTGCGGACACCCCTCCACCACAGCGGTATACGCTCTGGTTTTAACGAGCGTTCCCCACTGATCCTGCAAAGCGTATTTCATCTCTGCGGTTTTAGCGGCCAGCAGCACACCGGAGGTATCTCTGTCGAGCCGATGCACAATGAAGATCCGTGCGTCCGGGTCGCTCTGGCGCACGTGCTCCGTCATCTGATGATACGCGGTGCGCTCCTTTTCCTTCTCATTGGCGATCGACAGCAGGCCGGCAGGCTTATTGATGACCAAAAGCTCGTCGTCCTCATACAGAATCTCCAGCGCGCGGCCTCCGGCGGCAGGAACCTGCGGCGCCCAGCGGACCTGTACGGACTGCCCCGCACGCAGGGGGTAATCATGGCGGGTCGCTACACGGCCCTCTACCAGTACTGCGCCGCGGGCCAGCAGCGATTTGATGTTGTTTCGCGATTTTCCCCGTAGATTATCGCGCAGGAAATCAATCAGAATCCCAGGCTCATTCACCAGTAAAACCACCGGTGCATGCGGATTCTTCCCTCGGGACTTTTCTTTTTTTATCATGGGGTCCCCTTTCTTTCTTAAAAAGGGCGGCAGTGATCACCGCCCGGTCAACGGATGATGTGAATTGCATCCTTGCGCGGGCCGGCGGCCGGGGAAGGATTTTTCGGCCAGCCAAGCGCAAGGGTTCCATAAATATCGTGATGATCCGGAATATCCAGTTCTGTCATTAAACTGCGAATCACAGGATGGTGTGTCAGGCCGGGCAGATGATTGAGCCAGCAGGAGCCGATCCCGAAGGAATGGGCCGCCAGCATCATATTTTCCATCGCCGCGGCGGAATCGGCAAGGGCATTGACATTTTCTCGGTCGTTCGAAACAATGACATAAGTAGGGGCGTGAAACAGAAATTCCGAATCCTCCCGTTCTGCCTTCGGTTTCAGGTGGGCTACATACGGGTGGGTATCGGGCCCGACCGAAACGGTGCGCAGGGCCTCGCGCAGTGCGGTATTGATGCGCGCCAGCACCTGCGGGTTCTGTACGGCGGTAAACTTCCAGGTTTGCAGGCTTCTGCCCGACGGCGCGTAGGTGCCGGCGAGAAGGATCTGATCCAGGCTTTCCGCCGGAATCTGCCGCTCCTCATAAGAACGGATACTGCGTCTGGTAAGAATGTTCTCCATCACCGGATTCATATGGACTGCCCCTCCCGCACGGCAAACGACACAGGCCGTGCTGCTCTTAGTTTCATTTTATTATAACGCAGATCGTAAATCTTGTCGATAAAAGTAGAACACCTGTATTTCTCTTAACAAGCTCTTCCCGGAAGGCAAGTCCCCCGCTCACAGTAAGCCCACAGCAGATTTTTCGCCTGGTAGCGCTGTTCAAAAAGCCCCTAAAATAAAAATTATTTTTATTTTGAACACCGCTTTCCTCTACATAGTATACGGCGAAAACCGCGCTGACGCTAAAACCCCAATATTTGATTGGAGCACCTGCGATTCCCATCAAAAGAAAACCGGAGCTGGGTGAAAAATCTCACCCAGCTCCGGCTTTCTGCCGCTGTTACCATTTCAATAAATACACGCAGAAGCGAAGAACGCTTACAAATGAATTTCCTCTTCTTTGATAATGCTTTCGGAGGGATGCTCTTCCCGAAGCCGGAAGCCGCCGATTTCACTGCGCAGCGTTTCGGCCTGAGCGGACAGCTCCTGACTGGAGGCCGAGCTCTCCTCCGCTGTGGCGGCGTTCGTCTGAACCACCGCGGACACCTGCGAAAGCCCTGTCGATACCTGCTCGATCGCAGAGGTCTGCTCCTCCGAGGCTCTGGCGATCTCGTTTGTGATTTTCCCGATCTTCCCGGCATTCTCAACGATCTCTTTCAGAATCGCGGCGGTATCGTCGGTAATTTTCGTTCCCTCCGCCACCATCTCAGCCGATTTTTGGATCAGCAGCTCGGTCTGCTTGACCGCCTCTGAGGATTTTGCGGCCAGCACACGCACCTCGTCGGCCACTACGGCAAAGCCCTTGCCCGCGGCACCGGCCCTCGCCGCTTCAATGGCGGCGTTCAGCGCCAGAATATTGGTCTGGGACGCAATATCTTCTATCACCTTTGTAATCGTACTGATCTGCGAGGAAGCGTCGTCGATTCCCCGCATGGATTCCTCCAGACGCTTCATGTAGGAAATCCCCAGATCAAAGCTCTGGTTGGCCTCATCGACCAGCCGGGAGGCGCCCTCAACGTTCTTCCTGTTCTCTTCGGCCTGCTCCGAAATTTTGACGACGGAGGCGGAAAGCTGTTCCACGGTCGCAGCCTGCTCCGTAGCGCCGGACGCCAGCGCCTGCGCCGCGTCTGAAACCTGCGACGCACCGGCCCCTACCTGGTCTGCCGCCAGCCCGATCCGACTCAAAGTGCTGTTGAGTGATTCCGAAATGCGCTCCAGCGCCCCGCGGATCGGCGCGAAATCGCCGACATACTCCTGTTCAACAGAGATGCGCATATCCCCCTCGGCCAGCCTGGTCAGCAGCGCGGAAATCTCCTGAATATATCCCTGCAGCACAAACGCCGTGCGCTGAAATACCTCGCTCAAATACCCAAGCTCATTGGAGGAATTCACATGATAGTCCACATGCAGGTTCCCCTGCTCCATATGTTCCGCCGCGGAAATGATCGTGCCGATCGGCCGCAGCGCCCGGCGGAGTGTAATCACAATCCCGATGCCGATGCCGATGATGCCGAGAACACCGATTCCGATCAGCAACGCAAGGATCCAATATACCTCCCGCAGGGCATCGTCCTTCGTCACGACAAACGCACTGGAAAGCGGAGTATCTATGCCCGAAATGGTAACCGGGATATGTACGATATAACACTCTTTGCCGAAAAGGGAATCCTTCTCTTCCCACTGCTGCTGTTGCCCCTGTTTTGTAACGGAGAGGATTTCGTCATTGATCCCACCGGAGGCAAGCTCGGTACCCATCAGCGACGGATCCTTTGAGTTGGCCAGATACACGCCTTTGCTGGAGAGCAGATAGGTGTAAGCCTCGCTGTACTCCCCCATCTCGAACGACAGGCTGTTGATGGTATCCACCACAATATCGCAGTTGGCAACCCCCAGAAACTCCCCGGAGGAGGAAAGGATCGGATTGCTGATCGTAATGAGCCATACCCGCTTCCCGTTGCTCAGGTCGTAAGAATACGGCTCCGTCATATGGGGTTTCTGATTGGTTTTTGCGGGCGCGTAATAGTCGCTGTCGCCGTAGGTGCTGTAATCATTCAGTTCATCCAGCAGGATGCTGCTGCCGTTGCGGTAATAGTAATACGACTGGCCGTTCGGCGTATCCGGAATGAACGCATTCGGCTCCCATGCGGTATAAACGGAAAAAATGCGGTCATCCTCCAGCACGCTTTCCATCATCTTTTTTGTAAGATCGACCTTATGCTCCATCTGAATGGATGCGTCGTTCATGTCGGTAAGGGAACTGGCCAAAGCCTGCGCACGGGCCTGCATGGTGTTCAGGTAGTCGGAGGAAAGCGCCGCGTTGTTTTTTGCCAGTGTGGATATTTCAACTCTTGTCATATCCTGCACCATCGAAATCGTCTGCGTTCCAAGAACAACCACCATGATCGAGATGACAACAGCGGTCATCAAAAGAAGTCTTGCGGGAATGCGGAATGTCAGACGGCGGGTGAGCGGCACCGCTTTTAAATACGATTTTTCCTGTGAAGCATTTTTCTCTTTTTTTCCGGGCATGGATTCACATCTCCCTTTTGATAAAATACACTTCCAGACAACGCTCTTTCTATATTCTATATCGACAAATGACGGAAAAAGGTTATTTGATCTCTGTATTTTAAATGTGATTTTACCGCTCTTTTTCAAACGGTTTTATAGTTAGTGCTGCCTGTGGCAAAACATCTGCACAAAAAAGAACCCGTGGAGAAAACTCCACGGGTGAAGGTGCCAAAAATATTCTGCCGGATTGATCAGGCCGGCTCCTCCGGGTCTGCTGCATCCCCTTGTTCCGATCCCGAAAAAGTATCCAACGGTCCTTGCGTCAGCTCAGATGCCGGAGCCTCCGGCACCGGAGAAGCCGGTTCTTCCGTTACGGAAACCGATCCGCTCGGCGACAGCAGATCCTCTTTTTTCTTCAGGTGCACAAACATCAGGCTGTGGAAAATTACGATGACAATCCAGCCGATGCCGGTTGCGTAAGACACCGCGTCCATTCCCAAGCTGGAAACAAACAGATACGATAAAATCACGCGCAGCGAAATGTGAAGGGTCGTGCCGATCAGCGGAATGTTTACCAGGCCGCTGCCGCGGTAGAAGCCCACGAACGCGCTGCCCGTATAGCTCAAAAAGTAGAAGAAGCAAAGGATTTGAAGATACGAGGTTCCATAGGAAATGGTCTGCACACTGCCGTCGGGAACAAAAAAGCGCATGAGCGCCTCCGCCGAAAAGAACAGAATGAGCGACAGCAGCGCCGCGATTGCCAGCAGACCGCGCAGGCCGATGAAAAAGCCCTGCCTTGCGCGGGGGCGCTTGCCCGCCCCCGTGTTCTGCGCCACAAAGACAGAAATCGCCTCTGCCCCGCTGTCGCCGACGGCGAGAACGATTCCTTCTACGCGGGTGGTGGCCGTGTAGGCTGAAATGGCCGCCAGACCCATGGTGTTTACCGCGCCCTGTACCAAGAGCTTGCCGATATACAGGCTGGACTGGTGCAGCGCCGACACGAGAGAAAACCGGGTGATCTTTGCGATCAGAGAGCCGTCGTAGCGCATATCCTCACGCCCCACCCGCAGAAACGGAAGCGTTTTGCGGATGTACAGCAGGCACAGCAGCGCCGACAGAATCTGTGCCAGCACGGTAGCAAGCGCCGCGCCGCACACACCGAGGCCAAGATGCGCCACAAACAGGATCGCCAGAAACAGGCTGATCACAATCGAGACGAGCAAAAACAGCAGCGCGGCGCTGGTATTGCCGATCGCCCGCAGCACCGCCGCAAAAAAGTTATAGAAGAAACAAGCCAGAAGCCCGAGGAAGATCGTATTGAGGTATTCCACTGCCAAAGCGGAAACGGCCGGCGGAGTTTGAATCAGCCGGAGCAGAAAGGGTGTGCAGGTCAGGCCCAGAAGGCCGATGAGCAGCGTAAACGATGCGCCGAACACCAGCGACAGAAAAATTGCCTGCCGCAGGGCCGGGTGATCCCCCTTGCCATACAGCGAGGCCATAATGACGGCGATGCCGGTACAGCAGCCGCCCAAAATGAAAATAAACAGATTCATCACCGTGCCTGCGATACCGATGGCCGCGAATGCGGTTTCGCCAAGGTAGCGCTCCACGATGATGGAAGAAATGATATTATAAAACTGTTGCAGAATGTTGCCTATCAGAAGCGGAAACGCAAGCCGCACCAAAAGCGGCTGTATCTTTCCCTCCGACAGGGTAATTTTTGACGCCATGACAACCTCCCGGGATTAGGAATAGCTCCATTATACCGGAAATCATTCGTTTCGATAAGTACTTTTTTCACTATGACAACATTCGTATACAATTATAACAAAAGCAGACGACCCCAAACGGGGCCGCCTGCCGATACAAACGAATTCAGTTGATTGCAGCCAAACCGCTTACCCTGCGTCCGAAACCTTGGCAAGGCTGCGCGTTACCACAAAATTCACGCCGAGCCCCAAAAGATTCGGCACTACAATATCGCCCACATGCACCGGGGCCTGCAGCGTGATGCCGTCCAGCAGGCGCATGGCTGCAAAGATATCCTTTTTCGGGATTTCACGGTCTGTCTTCACCGGCACGCGCGCGATGGAAGCACCCCTGATCTTCACGGTGGAGGTGACGGTGCGGGTGGGGGCGATCAGCTCCTTTTTGCCGTAAACCTCTCCCCTCGGGCAGGAATTGCCCGTTACCTTGTAGCCGTTCTTCTCATCCACATGCAGGCGGCACCCTTTGGGACAAACAATGCAAACCAGCTCTGTCATGCGTCATTCCTCCTTTTCAATCGAAACAGTAAGCTCGCCGTTTTCCGCCTTCTTCAAAAGGGCCAGCGGCAGGGTGATTTTCTCCATCTCACCCGGAGCGATATGCTCGCGGGGATACGAAGCAATACGGGTTTCCCCGCTTTTTACCATAATCCGTGCGCCGCGGAAAATCTGATTCGCACGGAAGAAAACGTCTACGGATTTCTCCACACCCTGCGGGCGGATTTTCTGCGGCACGGTATACCCGACGCCGAATCCGTTTTTCAGGCGCAGCATTCCCTCCTCGGAGGGGCTGCCGCTCTTGCTGCACAGCGCGGCGGATTTGCCGGCGCGCTGACTTTCCGCAGTGACGAAATCCACCAGATCGTGCACATGCGCCACGTTGCCGCATGCAAAGATACCGGGGGTGCTGGTTTCCATATTCTCATACACCACCGGGCCGTTCGTGCGCGGGTCGATCTCGAGCCCGGCCTGACGCGAAAGCTCATTTTCGGGGATCAGTCCGACAGAGAGCAGCACGGTATCGCAGTCGAGCACTTCTTCCGTTCCCGGAATCGGGACACGGTTCTCGTCTACCTTCTGTACAACCACCTGCTCCACGCGCTTATCGCCGCGGATTTCGGTAATGGTGTGCGACAAATGCAGCGGAATATCATAATCGTTCAGGCACTGCACAATATTGCGCATCAGCCCGCCGGAATACGGCATCACCTCGTAGACGCCCAGCACCTTGGCTCCTTCCAGCGTCAGGCGGCGGGCCATGATCAGGCCGATGTCGCCGGAGCCGAGGATCACCACGCGGCTGCCGACGCGGTCGCCCTCCAGATTCATATACAGCTGTGCCGCACCCGCCGTGAATACGCCTGCCGGGCGGCTGCCGGGAATGCCGATCGCGCCGCGCGTTCTTTCGCGGCAGCCCATGGCCAGAACGATCGCCTTGGCCCGCAGCTCCAGATACCCGCGCTGCGGGTTAATGGCATATACCGTGCGGCGCTCGCTCAAATCGAGCTCCAGCACCATGGTGCCGGTCAGCACCTCAATATCGCTCTTTTTTAATTCGTCGACAAACCGTTCGGCATATTCCGGGCCGGTGAGCTCCTGTTTAAAATAATGCAGCCCAAAGCCGTTGTGGATACACTGGTTCAGAATACCGCCGAGATCTGCCTGGCGTTCAAGCAGCAGCACGCTTTCGGCCCCGTTCTGCCGTGCGGAAAGCGCCGCCGCCAAACCGGCCGGGCCGCCGCCAACGACAATCACATCATATTCCTGTTTCACTGTTTGCCCGCCTCCTTCTGCTCTTTCGTCCGGCCAAGGATGATATGCATCCCCGCGCGGTCCAGAGGCACCTGGCTCTCCGGAATTCCCAGCTCGCGGGCGATGATCGCCTGTACTCTCGGCCCGCAGAAGCCGCCCTGGCAGCGGCCCATGCCGGGCGTGCAGCGGCGCTTGATGCCGTCTACCGAACGCGGCGGAAGCGGGCGGTGCATCGCGTCTACGATCTCACCCTCGGTTACGGTTTCACAGCGACACACGATGGTGCCGTACAGCGGGTTGCGGAGAATGGCTTCGCCGCGCTCTTTCGGGCTGAGGGATTTAAACCGCAGCACGCGGCGCTTTGACACAAAGTCCGGATTCGGCGAAAGCTCCAGACCGGCGCGGTGCAGCATCTGCACCATGTCGCGCGCAATCACCGGGGAGGAGGTCAGCCCCGGGGACTTGATGCCCGCGATGTTGAAAAAGCCCTCGCACGCCTCACTCGGTCCCACAATAAAATCATCCTGTGTGGAAATGGCGCGTACTCCCGCAAAGTTGCGGATGGAATCGCGGAAATTGATGTTCGGCACACTTCTGATCGCCGCCTGACGCACATTGTGCAGCCCCATCGACGTGGTATCGGCGTCGTCCACAGAAACATCTTCCGCGTTCGGCCCCACAATCAGGTTGCCGTGTACTGTGGGAGAAACCAGCACGCCCTTGCCCACTTTGGTAGGACACTGGAAGATCACGCGGCTGACCAGCTTGCCCTGCGTGGTATCGAGCACAAAATACTCGCCGCGGTTCGGTATGATCTGAAAGCTGTTATCGCCCACCATCGCCGCGATGCGGTCTGTATGCACGCCGGCAGCATTGACGACAAACCGGGCCTGCACCGGACCCTGAGAGGTCTCGATGGTAAACACATCTCCGTTTTTCTCAATGCCGGTCACTTCCGCATCCAGCATCACCTTGGCGCCGCCCTGCACGGCTACCTCGGCCTGCGCAATCGCCAGCTCCCATGGGTTGATAATCGCCGCGCTGGGCGCCCAGAGAGCAAACAAAGCGTTCTCGCTCAGTGCCGGCTCCATCTGGTGCAGCTCTTCTTTTTCTACAATGCGCAATCCCGGCACTCCGTTTTCAACGCCTCTTCGGTACAGAGCTTCCACCGTCGCGCGGTCTTCTTCGGAAAATCCAAGGACTAGCGAACCGATTTTATCATATAAAATATCCAGATCCGCGCAAAGCTGCTCGATGATCCGGTTGCCCTCCACGTTGTAGCGGGCCATCAAGGTACCCGGTTCCGGGTCGTATCCCGCGTGCACGATCGCGCTGTTTGCTTTGGTAGTACCGACGCTTACGTCGTTTTCCTTTTCCAAAAGCACCGCGTTCACCTTGTAGCGGCTCAGCTCATACAGCAGCGAACAGCCGCACGCCCCACCGCCGATGATTGCTACATCAAACATCTGTAAACCTCCTAAAAGTATCGATTTGAGCAAAAAGAGCCAAGCAAAGCAGACCCACTTCTACATGAGTCTAGTTTGCCCGGCTCTTTCTCTCAATTCTCGGCAAATTTCAGTTTATGCCATTGTAAGGTCATTGTCAAGTGGTAATTCAAAGGGGTTAAAAGATTGCCGCTGCCAGCCAGGCGCCCAGAAGACCGCCGCAAATGGGGCCTACTACCGGAATCCAGGCATAGCTCCAGTCGGAATCTCTCTTATTGGGGATCGGCAGAACGGCATGCGCAATACGGGGGCTGAGATCACGAGCCGGGTTCATCGCGTAACCCGTGGTGCCGCCGAGGCTGACGCCGCAGGCAAGGATAATGCTGCCAACGCCAAAGGTACCCACTGCCGCTACATCGCCCACAGAAGTCTGCGAGATGCCCAGAATAGCAAACACCAGCACAAAAGTGGCGATGACTTCACTGATAAAGTTACTTCCATAGCTGCGGATCGCAGGGCCGGTGCAGAATACGCCCAGCTTCGAGTTGCCGTCTTCGGTGGCATCGAAATGGTTTTTGTACATAACCCACACCAATACCGCGCCGACAAAGCCGCCCAGCATTTCAGCAAGGATGTAACCGGGAACGACCGCCCAGTCCAGCTTGCCGATCGCCGCAAGGCCCAGCACCAGAGCAGGATTAAATACCGCGCCGCTGGCGGTGAAGATCAGCGCCGGGATGAGCACCGCGCAGGCCCATCCGAAAGTAATGACAATCAGGCCGGCGTTCTGGCCTTTGGTTTTATTCAGTACTACGTTGGCAACCACCGCGTCGCCTAACAGAACAAGAAGGGCCGTGCCCAAAAATTCATACAAATAGTTTTGCATAACAAATCCTCCTCCGCAATTTGCTTTCGGGAATTACTTGGCCCAGCCAAAGGAACGCTTGACAGCTTCTTTCCAGCCACCCACGAGCTCCTGCCGTGTGGATTCCTCCATCTTCGGCCTGAAGGTTCTGTCAAGAGCCACATTCTGGCGAATATCCTCTTTGTCTTTGTAATACCCTACCGCAAGGCCGGCCAGATACACGGCGCCCAGAGCAGTACTCTCGATGACCTTCGGCCGCAGCACGTCGATCCCCAGAATATCCGACTGGAATTGCATGAGGAAGTTATTGGCCGACGCGCCGCCGTCTACGTGCAGCTCTTTGAGCACGACGCCCGCGTCCGCTTCCATCGCTTTCATGACGTCATAGCTTTGATACGCAAGGCTTTCCACCGTTGCACGGACAAAATGCTCTTTCTCCACGCCGCGGGTCAGGCCGACAATGATGCCTCTTGCATACTGATCCCAATATGGTGCGCCAAGGCCAACAAAGGCCGGAACCACATAAACACCGGCGCTGTCCGGTACCTTGTTCGCGTAGGTTTCGGTAAAGGCCGCGTTGTCGATCATCCGCAGTCCGTCGCGCAGCCACTGAATTGCCGCGCCGGCTACGAACACGCTGCCCTCCAGGGCATATTCCACCTTGCCGTCGAGTCCCCAGGCAATGGTAGTGAGCAGGCCGTTCTTGGAATCCACCGCTTTTTCTCCGGTATTCATCAGGATAAAGCAGCCCGTTCCGTACGTATTCTTCACAAGGCCGGACTCAAAGCAGCACTGGCCGAACAAAGCGGCCTGCTGGTCGCCCGCGATACCGGCGATCGGGATTTCTCCGCCGAGGAACTCTGCGTCCACATTGCCGTATACATAGCTGGACGGCTTTACCTCCGGCAGCATGCTCTTCGGGATTCCCATTTCCTTCAGGATTTCGTCGTCCCATTCCAAAGTATGTATATTGAACAGCATCGTACGGGAAGCATTGGTATAGTCGGTTACATGACATTTGCCCTTCGTGAGCTTCCAGATCAGCCAGCTGTCTACCGTTCCGAACAGCAGATCGCCCTTCTCCGCTCTTTCTCTGGCGCCTTCCACGTTTTCCAGAATCCAGCGCACCTTTGTGCCCGAGAAATACGCGTCCACAATCAAACCGGTCTTTTCTTTGATTGATTTCTCTAAGCCCTTGGCCTTGAGCTGGTCGCAGTATTCTGCGGTGCGGCGGCACTGCCATACGATTGCGTTGTAAACCGGCTGACCGGTGTGGCGGTCCCATACAATGGTTGTTTCACGCTGGTTCGTAATACCGATGGCGGCGATGTCGGAAACGTCGACGTTGCATCTGGCCTTCGCCTCGGTCAGCACCGCAAGCTGGCTGGACCAGATCTCCATTGGATCATGCTCCACCCATCCCGGATGGGGGAAAATCTGAGTGAATTCCTTTTGCGCCACGTTGATGATGTTGCCCTGCTTATCAAAGATAATGCAGCGCGAGCTGGTGGTTCCCTGATCCAATGCAATTAAGTATTTGCCCATTTACAAACTCCTCCTTTTATTGATTCAGCCATTGATGCGTCTATTACTTTTCATATCGTGCCGCCCAAGCGGGGGCTTTCTGAGAGGCCTTGCCTTCCATTACATCGTGGTAATAGGCGCTGGTCATCGCTTTTCCGGGTGCCAGGGTGCGGGTGGACAGTACATTCGCAAAATACACGGTGGAAGCGCCGCAGTCTGTCTGACCGGTCACCTCACACTCCAAAAGGGCCACGCAGTTCTGTACTACGGTCGGGAAGCCGTTGTAATCCCTGTTTTCTGTCTGCGCCAGTTTGTCGGTATCGCGTCCGCTTGAAAATCCAAACAACTGTAAAAATTCCATATCGGCCATTTCCCCCACAACCGAAATGTTAAACTTCCCGGCGGCAGCGATCTGATCATGCGTCAGGTTTTCTTTCCCGATGCATACACAAGCCATGAGCGGCTCGCTGGAAACCTGCATCACAAGGTTCGCCAGCAGCGCGTTGCCTCCTCCCTTGCCGTCCGGCGCGCCTACCAGATAAACGCCGTACCCCAATTTGGAAAGTCCGTCATAATTCATGCTGATACCTCCTATTTCCATATTTTTATATACCATGCGTTTGCTCTGCAAACGCGGGTTCCCTGTCATATTGCAAGATTTGCAAAAAGAGCAGCAAAACCAGAGGGGTTGCCCCCTTCGTTTTTTGCTGCTCTCATTTCTCGCATTTTGATTCAATTGTCAAACGCAGCGGCCTTCCGGATAAAAGGGCGCTACATATTCCAAAGCGTTTTACAGCTGGTGGAAACTCCCATGGCCCCCATGGCCAGACTGTCCACCGCGTTCTTTTTGGTTCGGATCAAGCCGCCTGCAATCACCGGCACCGACGAACACTGACTGATCTGATGAATGATCTCCGGCAAAATTCCCGGCAGAATCTCAATCGCGTCCGCATCGCCGTTCTTCACGGTTTTGCGCACGGTTTCATAGGATTTGGAATCGAGAAGGAAAAAGCGCTGAATGACGAACACACCCTCTTCCCTCGCATGTTTTGCCACAACGGCTTTGGTCGTAATGATCCCGTCGGGATAGAAATGTGTTTTCAAAAACTGAATCGCGCTGCGGTCGTTCGCGACTCCCTCCAACAGATCGATATGTATGTACATCTTCTTTCCCGCCGCATGTACTCTATGGATCAGTTCTTTCAGCTCACAGATATTCCCGGATAAAAGAAAGATCACCTCACACGGCGACGCCAGCGCTTCCTCCAGGTCGGAAGAGTCAAAGATCGCTGCAATCACAGGGTTTCGTTCCAGTGCTTCTACAAATTCCTGATTCATTCATCTACCTCATGGTTTTCTTTCTATTTTCCCTACATTTCATCTCGGTACTATTTATATGCAAAAAGAAAGAAAAACTGAATAAAAAAGCGCACAAAAAACGGCCAGGCCGTTTTCTGCACGTCACAATTCTCAACGCAGACATTTGGTACCTATACACAATGTATTTCTTATCTTTTAAGCATTATACCCTGTTTCCATTTGAATTGCAAGACACAAAACATACAAAATACACAGAGTTCCTCTGGTGCTATTACCATAAATTAGAGCAAATGGCCTTTCCTGACGTTTGATAAATTATTCACATAAATTGCTTTTTTATTCACAAAGTAATCGGCTCTCCTTTTCCGTCCCCTCTTCCCTTGGCTGCCGGGCAGCGGAGCTGTCTCTCCCGTATGAAAAAGTTGCTGAATTTTTCAGAAATCCCCATGCAAAATGACCGGGTACACCAGCCGTGTATGGTCAGCACTCCGATACTTCCTCCAGCGCCTGATCAAAGGAATCCGGCTCTTCCGTGTTTTCCATCGGTTCCTCAGCTTCCACCGGTTCCTCAGCTTCCGTCGGTTCCTCTTCCCCGCAGACCGCACTCTCCTGATGAGCCGGGCTGCGGCCCGCGTTGTGCACAAAGTCGATCAAAAAAGACGACACCGTTACCGTCACGAGCGAATAAGCGATGCGCTCAAGCGGAATATAGGAAAGAGAAAACAGCAGCACGCTGAGGTCCGTCGCAAGATAGGCCCGCGCAATCCGGCAGCGTGTCAGCTTTGAAATGATGAGCGCCAGAGCGTCGTCTCCTCCGCTCGAGCCGCCCTGCCGCAAAATCAGCCCGCAGGCGATGCCGACGAACATTCCCCCCAGCACCGCCGCCAGCAGCGGATAGCCGGACAGATCGGGCAGCAGGGGAGGGAACTGCTCCCACAACCGGAAAAACGCCGCCAGACTGACGGTGGAAACCGCAGAGACCTTGATAAAATCCCACCCCAGCAGCCGGAACGCCAGCGCGTAGCACAGCAGATCGAGCAATGGGGAAAGGATGGACGGCGAAAGACCCGTCCAGTGGTTCAAAAGCAGAATCATGCCCAACACGCCGCCCTCGGTGATATCTACTCTCTGGTGGATATTCGTAATGCCAAAGGAGCCGATCGCAGTGCCGAGCATAATCAATAGAATCCGCTTTGCGGTAAATAATTCCTTATTTTTTTGATAAATCTCTCTCAGTCTATTCGTAACCGTCATCGTAATCTGCCTTTCTAAAAATAGAGTCGCGCATTTCATCCTTCCGCATTCACTACCTTTTCAGTATAAACTCTGGTACAATACGAATGTCAAGCCCAGTTTTTCCGAAAGGCGGCGCTGCTATGAAAGAATATTATAAAATCAGTGAAATTGCAAAGCTGTACGGAATCGGTGCGGATTCGCTGCGCTACTATGAAAAGATCGGCGTGCTGCGGCCCCGGCGCGCCGAGAACGGCTACCGCATGTACGGCCTGAAGGATATTTACAAGCTGAGCATCCTGCGCGATCTGCGGCGGCTCGATTTTTCGGTGCCGCAGATTCGGGAATACCTGGAGCAGCAGAGCGTTGGCCACACGCTGACGATGCTGGAGGAGGAGCACCAGCTGCTGCACCGGCAGCTGCAGGAGCTGAAGAACCGGGAGGAATCCCTGCAAAAGCGCATCCGCTCGCTCACCGAGGCGCAGAGAGTCACACCCGGCGTATTCGAGGTTCGGGAATTCCCCGCGCGGCCATGCCTGCGGCTGAATGAATACATCACCCGCGACGAGGAAATGGACTTTGCCATCAAAAAGCTGCACCGAACACACGAAAGCCGCATTCAGGATTTTGGGAATCAGGCGATCGGCGCACAGGTTTCGCGGGAGGATTTGGACAACGGACTGGAAAATGTATTCCGCTCAGTGTTCTTTCTGCTGCCGCCGGGTGATGAGGAATCCGATTTTATTCTGCCCGCCGGGCTGTACCTGACGTGCTGCTACCGCGGCGAATATGCGCAGAGCCCCGGCAAAATCTGGGAAGCGCTGCGCCATGCCGAAGCGGCGCGGCTGCGGGTGACCGGCGACCCGTTTGAGCTGTATCTCATCGACAACCGCGACACGATCCTGCCGCAGGAGTTTCTCACAGAGATTCAGATTCCTGTGGAAACAGGCGCTGCGCTGTAAGGGTAAAACCAAAATCGGAAGATTCCGGCAAAAGTTTTTCCTTTCGCATCTATTTTTCAATTGACGCAGACCACCCGAAAAGGGTTATAATAGAATCAAATCATTGGAAAAGCACTTTTCCATGAAACAGCGATTCTTCTCCCGCTTTTGGCGGGAAAGGAGTACGGAGGCTTTTTTGAGAAGGAATGCTTCCAGAAGCAAATCACTCCTGAAAGAACAAACGGAAAGAGAGGAATAACACACATGGAGCTGAGCGATTATAAACTGGGAATGGGTACCTGGCAGATGGCAGAAAACCGCACCCCCGACCTGGAAGAACGCCGGGCGCTCTCTTTCGGAATCGAAAACGGCCTGACGCTGATCGACACCGCCGAGATGTACGGCAGCGGCAGTTCGGAGACTCTGGTAGGCGAGGTTATCCGCCCCGTACGCCGGGATTCCCTGTATCTGGTCTCTAAGGTTTACCCGCATAACGCATCACGGAAGAAAATGAAAGAGGCGTGCCACGCGTCCTTGCGTCGTCTGGGCATCGATACCCTTGATTTGTACCTGCTGCACTGGCGCGGCAATGTGCCGCTGGAAGAAACCGTTTCGGCCTTTGAAGAGCTGCAGCGGGAGGGCTGTATCCGGCGCTGGGGCGTTTCGAACTTTGATGTTGCCGATATGGAGGAGCTTTGGAGCGTGCCGGGCGGGAACGCCTGCGCTGCGAACCAGGTGCTGTACCACATCGCTTCGCGCGGGGTTGAGTTCGATCTTCTGCCCTGGCTTTGCGGGCACCATGTTCCGCTGATGGCTTATTCCCCTCTGGCGCACAGCACGCGCTACCGCAGTGCGATTGCGTCGAGCACCGCGCTCCGGGAAATCGCCGAGGAGCACGACGTTTCCATTTATCAGATCATGCTGGCGTTTCTGGCCCGGCAGGAAAATGTCGTCGCCATTCCAAAAGCTTCGAATGTAAAGCATGTAGCGGAAAATCTGAACAGCCTGAATATCCGGCTGGCACCGGAGGAGCTGCGGCGGATCGATCTGGATTTTGCCCCGCCGACGGAAAAAACCGAACTGGATATGCTGTAAGCAAAGACAAAGGAGCATTTATGAGCAGAAGAAAACAGCTGAAAATGAAGCCGGTGAGCGTGAAACACCTGGAGCAATACAATCAGCTGCTGCGGTATGTCTTTCAGGTCACTGACCGGGAGCTGCACCAGACAGGCTGGGAAGACGAAGAAATTATGAAAACCAAATTTCCCGTGCTGCAGCGGGCCGACGTGCTGGGGTGGTTTGATGGCGACAAGCTGATTTCACAGGTGGCGGTGTACCCGTTTCAGGTGCGCATTTTTGACCGCACCTACGACATGGGCGGCCTGACGGGCGTCGGCACCTACCCGGAATATTCGAATCAGGGCCTGATGCACAAGCTGCTGTACAAGGCGCTGGAAAACATGCGGAACAAAAAGCAGTCCATTTCTTATTTGTACCCCTACTCCATTCCCTACTACCGCAGAAAGGGATGGGAGATCGTCTCTGACCGCATCACCTATGAAATCAACGACTACCAGCTGCCGAAAAACAAACAGGTTCCCGGCGAGGTGGAGCGCGTAGACCCGGAAAGCAAAGAGCTGCGGCAGGCTTACCACCGCTATGCGATGCAGACGCACGGCGCCATGCTGCGCGACGACCTGGCCTGGGACGAATACTGGCGATGGGATCTGGACGACCTGATGGCGGCGATCTATTACAATGAAAAGGGAGAACCGGACGGCTATGTGCTGTACTGGATTTCGGACGAGGTCTTTCGCATCAAGGACATGATCTTTGTGGACGAAGCGGCCCGCAGCGGCCTGTGGAACTTTATCAGCGCACACTTTTCCATGATCTCGAAGGTGATCGGCGACATTTACACCGATGAACCACTGGCATTCCTGCTGGAGGACGCGGACATCAAAGAGACGATTTCCCCTTACATTATGGCGCGCATTGTAGACATCGAGCAGTTCATCGCCCAGTACCCTTTCAAACCGGACACCGGCGTACGCGAATGGACTTTTACGCTCGACGACCCGATGTTTTCGTGGAATCAGGGCGTTTTCACGCTGAGCATCACCCCGGAGGGCCAGGGAAGTATTGCGCACAGCACCCGGCAAAGCGGCGACAGAATCGATATTCAGACCATGACGACAATGCTTTTGGGCTATAAGCGGCCCGACTACCTGCATAAAATCGGCCGGATTCACTGCAGCCCCGAAACGGTAGACATGCTGGAGGACGCTATTGAGCAGCAAACACCCTATTTTTCGGACTATTTTTAATTCAAAATCCGGTTTCTAAAAATAGGAATTATTTTTGTTTTAAAAAAATTCATATTTTATAAACAACTTACACATATTTTTTCTGTATTATTATGACAAAGAGAAACGGAACCTGGGGTAGACAAGCTTCCCCTTCCTGAAGACAGAGATTACTATTCAGCTTTTTGCATACAAATTCCCTTGCAAGGACCGCGCTGGAATTGCCCGAATCGCTTGACGGGAATCCCGGCGGCAAGTAAGAAGCTCTGTTCCTTTCTCTACCGCCAGAATGCCTTGGCTGTGCCCGACAGTCCAAGGCTCCAAAGAACCAATTAAACCAAGCAGCGTGAAGCCGGAATCGTCCGGGTCGCGCTGCTTTTCCTTTCTTCATGAAAAAAACCGGGCCGGGGAAGCGTGTGCTTCCCCGGCCCGGTCTTTTTACCATCTGTCTTTGTGAATTCTGCCTGGATCGAACCGATCGATCTCACCGCGGCTTTCCGCCGGGTGGCCTACGGAAAGGATACACAGCGGAACAATATTCTGCGGCAGATGCAGCAGCTTTGCAAGCGGCTGTACCCTGCCCTGCTCCGGGTAAACGCCAAGCCAGACGGCGCCGAGCCCCAGCTCCTGCGCCATCAGCAGAATGTTCTGTGCAGCCGCCGAGCAGTCCTGCACCCAGAAGCCGTTGAGCTGATCACGGTTCAAATCGCCGCAGACCACAATGGCGCAACCGGCTTCCAGCAGCATTTTGGAGAAAGCATGAAACTTCGGGATTTCGTTCAGCACCGCACGATCGCGAATGACGACGAATTCCCACGGCCGCTCGTTGCCCGCGGAGGGCGCGGCCATGCCGGCCCTGAGCAGCTGCTCGATCATTTTCTCCGAAACCTGCTGCGAGGTGTATTTTCGAATGCTCCTGCGCTGAAAAATTGCGTTCATACTCGTTTCCTCCTATTCCGTGTGTCATACCATTTTACACCGAAGCTCCGCGCGCCGAATGGGCGGGACCACGGCAAGCCTTCGCGTTCAGGCAGGAATCCACCGGCCGCCGTGGTAGCAGATGAGTTCCTTTGCTCCATATTCCAGAAGCTTTTGCATCGATTCCTGTGCCCGGGGCATATCCAGTGTATACTGCGGGTTCGGGAGTACCGGCGCGCCATTTTCCAGCGCGATGGCGTCCCCGGTGATCAGTGTCTGGAATTCCTGCAGATACAGCGAGGTATGCCCCGGCGTATGGCCCGGCGTCGCCAGTACGATGCAGCCGCCGCACCAATCCAGCACGTCGCCATCCTTTACTTCTACATCTACCGGAACCGGCTGCACCCTTTTCAGCAGCGCACAGAACGCCCTGCCGAATTCCTGCTGTTCCGGCGGGAGCTGCTCCTGCATGGCTTCGGCCTGTGCAAGACGCAGGGATTTCTTTGCACCGGAAATATACGGGGCCTCTTCCCTGCCGGCCACCACCTGAACACCCGGATATTTGCTTTTTAGATCCGCCAGCGCGCCCATGTGGTCGTGGTCCTGATGCGTAATATAAACGTGGGTCAAATCCCGGGCGGAAAAGCCGCCTTCCGTGAGCGCCTGCTCGATTTGGGGAAGAAACCCGACATAGCCGCAGTCTATTAGTACCAGATGAGAAGCATCCTGCAAAACCACCGGGTGAATGACTTCATGGGCCCCTCCAAACTGGGCGCTGATATTGAATACAGTCAATTGGTTCATAATCGTATTCCTCTTTATTTCTATCTAAAATTCTTTTGATGTACCCCACTGCCCGCCGTTTCCGACCGTCTTTATTATACCCGCCAAAAGCATTTCTGTCGATTCAGAAACTGCGCCCACAAACAAGCTCCCTTTTTGAGCACTTTACCCGTGCGGCCCGCTTTGAAACAACAAGAGCCCCCTGCCGCAGCACTGCAGCAGGGAGCTCGATCAAAATTTCGGCACGCGGATCGCGAGGCATCGGGGGATGTTCAGTGTTCTGCGTGCCAGCCCGTGCGGAGCTTTACCGCAGCGGGCCGGAGCTTAGTGCTGATCCGCACGCTTAAACGCTTGAATCGTTGCTTTCAGCTCCTCAGGCTTATTGTAGAGCTTTAAGACGGTACTGCCGACAAAGGCGCCGTCGCCGCCGGATTGCTGCACCATTTTGAAATCCTCCGGCGTGGAAACACCAACGCCGCAGTAAATTTCACGGCTGATGCCGCTTTCGCGCAGGTGGCGGATGCAGTCTGCCAGCGTGGGATATTCGGGGTTGATTTGCCCCGGGCCGGGTTTTGCCTGCATATAAACAAAGCCATTCGACTGTTTGGCGGATTCTACTTCCTCAGGGTGCATTGGGAATTGCACATAGCAAGAAACACGCATTCCCCGCTCGATCAGGCGGTTTTTCGCGGTTTCATCCGAAAGGCCTACGAAGATCAGGTCCTCCAAACCATTATTCAGGCAGAAATCTGCGAATTTTTCCACGCCGATTTCAAGTACGGTATTCTCATAGCAAAGCACGATGAGCCTTACCTCGGGGTGTTCCGCTTGGATTTTCAGGATGTTCTCCATGTAGCGCTCATAGTCGTCGCATGCGCTCAGCGCGGATGCCATTCGCCCCGCGATGTATTCGCTTTCCAGATACGGATTGCGGGAGGGCAGGTCGATTTCAATGATATCGCAGCCGCCCTCGGCGTAGATTCCGGCAATTTTAGCGCTCTCTTCCAGATTGGGGTACCCGTTTGAGAGGTAGCAAATCAATTTCATGGCATTCATCCTTTATAAATTCTTTGGAACAGCTCGGCAAAGCCGGAAGCATCCGGAATGATCGGATTCGTTTTGGTGCAGCCGTCCGCAAGGGCCATTTCGGCCATGGGGGCCAGCACCGCCTCGTACGCCGCCTGATCGGGAACCAGCTCCGCAATCGAAGCGGGGATTCCAAGCCGCTGATTCAGCTCGCGCACCGCGGCAGCAAAATCTGTTTTGCCTGCCAGCGCCGCCAGCTCGCCGTAGCGCCGGGCCGCTTCCGGGTCCGCGGAGTTATACGAGATAATATACGGCAGAACCACCGCGTCGGCCAGGCCGTGCGCCAAGCCGAAATAGCTGCCGAGCGTATGCGCGATGGAATGGACGATCCCCAGCGAAACGTTGGTAAACGCCAAGCCGGCGACCATGGAAGCGTTCTGCATTTTCTCGCGATAATCGAGATTTTCGCCCTCTTCATACGCTTTGGGCAGATACTCAAACACATCCCGTACCGCCTGTGCGGCCAGCGTATCGCTGACATAGTTGGCTCTGCGCGAAACATACGCCTCCACGGCGTGGGTCAGCGCGTCCATACCTGTTTCCGCTGTGATCTTTTTCGGCATCGAGGCCGTTACCTCGGGGTCGCAGATCGCGATGTCGGGCATCATCTCCATATTGCCGATGCCGTGCTTTACCTTGTGCTCGTCGGTGATCACGATGCTGCGGCTGACCTCGCTCGCGGTGCCGCTGGTGGACGGAATGCAGACCATCCTCGCTTTCGTGCGCAGTGGTGGAAACGGGTTCGGAGCCATGATGTCCGCAAGGCTGGTCAGCTCGGGATGCTCATAGTAAATCCACATGCCCTTCGCCGCGTCCATGGCGGAGCCGCCGCCCAGCGCCACGATCACATCGGGTTCAAATTCCAGCATGGCTTTTGCGCCCTGCATCACGGTGGCAAAGCTCGGGTCGGGCTCTACGCCCTGGAATACCTCGGACACAAGGCCCGCTTCCTTCAGGTAGCCGCATACTTTATCTAAAATGCCGTTTCTCGCAAGGCTGCCGCCCGACATCACGATCATCGCACGGGTTCCCTTGATCGTTTTTACATGCTCCAGGCAGCCTTTCCCGAACATCAGCTCGCTGCCCGCAAGCTTCATTGCCCTCATGATTGCCATATATGCCTCATCCTTTCTTTTTTGGGGCCGGGGCCTTTCCCCGGCACCGTTTGGCGGAGCGTGTTACCGCAGCTCGTCTGTCAGCGCTTTTGTCAGCTCATAAGAGATCGGGTTGGTAAGCACGCCGCCCTCTTTCAGGCCGCTGCCGATAATCGCGCCGTCGGCGATCTTCATCTGCTCGCGCACATTCCCCGTGTTGACGCCGCTGCCCGCCAGAACCGGGAGGCCGACGACCTTTTTCACACGCTCAATGATCTCGATCGGTGTTTCCTGCCCGATGCGCGTGCCGGTGACGATCAGCGCGTCCGCTCCGCTGTCCTGCGCGGCGCGGGCGGAATCCTCCAGACTGATGTTCGGCATTACCACGGTGGTGTGCTTGACCTGAATATCGGCAAAAATGCGAATGTGCTCCGCGCCCAGATCCTTGCGGTAGCGCACGGCCTGCGACGCGCAGGGCGGAATGATGCCGACCCCGCCGTAATGCACCGTATCCACAAACACGGGGATGCGCACGAACTCCCCGCCGATAGCCTGCGCAATCGAAATGGCAGACCGGTAGTCATTCATGGCAGCGTCGATCCCGATGGGCAGAGACACGCTCTGCCGCACTGCCATCGACACGGCGGCCATCGCCGTGCTCTGTGCCGTTTCGAGCTCGATCAAAAACGGATCGTCGCCCATATTTTCAACGATAAGGGCATCCACACCCGCCTTTTCCAGCGTAACAGCGTCCTCGACGGCGAGCTGTATGATCTTCTGCATATCGCCTTCGTAGCGGGGGCTCCCCGGCAGCGGGCGGCAGTGCACCATACCAATAATAAACGGGTGTCCTTTTCCCAGTAAATCCAGCTTGCTCATGCTTTCTGCGCTCCTTCCTGATGCAGCTTATAGAGTCCTTCCAGAACAACGCGGCAGAGAAGATCCTCCGCGTCGGTTCTCTCCTGTCCGCGCAGCTCATCCTTCAGATTCTCCAGCACCGTAACCAGCGTGACAATGCAGGCGCGAACGCCCATCAGCGACGCCAGAGTGAGAATGCAGCTGCTCTCCATATCGATCCCGGCGATGCCCAAGCGTTTGAGCCGGGCAAAGGTGTCGGGAATTTCCACGCCGCGCTCTTTTGAAAGGCGCGACTCCTTCATCTGCGAATAAAAACCGTCCATCGTGCAGTTGATGCCGTTATAGTATCCCTTGCCGTGCTCTGCCACCGTGCGGTTCATGCAGTCGATCAGGCCGATATCCGCAACGGCGGGGTAGCCCTCCGGCACATAGGTTTGGCTGGTGCCCTCTTCCCGCATGGCCGCCGATGGAATAATAAACTGCCCCAGCAGCTCGTCTTTGAGCGACATCACTGTTCCCATGCGCACGGCGACCTTCATGCCGCAGGCATACATCTCCTCCATGGCGATGGCAGCCGACGGCGCGCCGATACCGGTAGAGGTCACGGTCACGGGCATCCCGCGGTACTCGCCGGTATAGGTATTGAACTCCCGCGAAAAGGCCACATGCTCCGCGTTTTCCAGATATTTGGCCAGCACCTCCACCCGCCACGGGTCGCCGGAAAAAATCACGTAGGGGGCGATGCTTTCATCTGCTTTCAAATACAATGATTTCACGCAATCGTTGCTCCTTTCTCTTTTCCGTCAGCGCTGCCGCTGCTGGAACTCCCGGTACCGCTGCAAAAGCTGCTGCAGATCGGGGGCGTTGGTGCTGCAGCCCATTTTTTCCACCACAAAGGAGGAGAGGATACTCCCCAGATTGCAGCATTCCACGGGCTCATAGCCATTTAAATACCCGTATAAAAAGCCCGATAGATACGCGTCGCCGGAGCCGGTGGTGTCTATGACATGCTCACAGCGCGCGATGCGCATTTCGGCCATATCGTAGCCCTCCGGCGTTTTTCGGTAGCAGATGCTGCCCCGGCTGCCGAGGGTAATGACGATCACATCCGCGTTCCCCTGCTCAAACAGCTCCGTGATGGAACGCATGGAGTACAGCCGTTCAATGGTTTCCCGCTCCGCGTTATTGGCGAAGATAACCCGGCTGTACCGCAGAACCCTGCGCAGAAATTCCGGCGGAAACGCGTCGAAATCCGATTTCATGCCGAACACCAGCGGCAGGCCGTTTTTCTCACAGCGCTCCAAAAATTCCAGATTATCGGGGTAAGAGCCGACGGTCATCACGCCGAGACGGCTTTCCTGAAACCAGTGGTCCTCCATCGGCCCGGCATATTTGGCGTGCATGGCGCCGGGATAAAAGACCGTAACATGGTCTTTCTCCGCGTCTTCCAGCAAATAGCAGTTCGAGGTTGTTTCGCCCGGCACCTCAGCAATCGCGCCCATGCAGACGCCGCCCTTATGCAGGTAATCGTAAAACCCGATTTCCCGCCAGTCCTCACCCACACGGATATAAGGCACCGCTTTCATTCCCAGGCGTGCCAGCTCATAGGCGATATTCACCGAGCAGCCGCCATAATAGATTTTCGCGTTATCCGCGTTTTCCACCAGAGAGGTAAAGCCCACCCGCAGCGGCGACAGCACCTTGATGATGCGGTCCATGCTGACATAACCGCTCGTCAGAACATCATACTGTTTCATCGGCTTCCTCCCGGGCGAGCAGCGCCTCCAATTCCCCCAGCGGCAGCACGTGCCCCAGATACTTGTGGATATCCGTCAGGTGCACCTCGTTGACCACCGGGTCGTTTGTTGCCACACAGTCGCGGACCACATGCACCTCGTAATCGAGATTATAGGCGTCCGTCACCGTGGCGCGGATACAGCAGTTTGTTTTCGTGCCGACCACAATCACCCGGCGGATGTCGTGCTCGCGCAGCACCAGATCAAGGTCTGTGCCGAAAAAGGCGCTGTAACGCCGCTTTTTGATCACATAATCCTGCGGCAGAACCTCAAGCGATGGGTCGATTTCTTCCCCTCCGCTTCCCTCAATGCAGTTCGGGCGCATCGAGGTCAGATTTTTGTCGGGCTTGCCCTTGCGGTAGCAGTGCTGCAAATACACCACCAGCGCTCCGTACTGCCGGCAGATGTCTACCGCTTGCCGGATTCTCGGCAGAATCTCTTTGTTCTGCGGGTAATACACCAGCCCGTTTTCGTTGGTAAAGTCATATACCATATCCACGACCAGAATCGCGGTTTTCTTCATACTGCTTCACTCCCAGCTTTGCTTTTTTCACCGGTTGGGGTGATCATTCCGCCTTAAATCCACGCACATGGTTGTTCCGGAGCTGCATGGCCGAAACGACCGCCAAAATCATGATGATCATAAAATACGGCAGCGTATTCAGCAGGCCCGAAGCCGGCCCGGCGGAAATGTTCAGATTGATTGCCAGCGCCTGCATCAGGCCGAACAGCATGGCATACAGGGACGTTCTGACCGGCTGCCCCTTGCCGCAGAAAATGGCGGCGATGGCGATGAAGCCGATTCCGGCGCTCATGTTATTGGTAAAGAGCGCCATTTTCTCCAGCGCCATGTTTGCCCCGGCCAGCGCACAGCAGACCGCGCCGATCAGGATCGCGGCGTATTTGATGCGGTTGGTGCGGATTCCCACGCTGACGGCAGCCTCTTCGTTTTCACCGACAACGCGCACATACACGCCGAACTTTGTGCGGTACATGATCACCCACATGATGAAAATACCGAAAAAGCTCAAGTAAGTGAGGAACGGATGGCCGCTGAGGACCTTCCCCAAAAACGGGACGCTCTGAATGATCGGAATGTGGATTTTCAGCGCCGCAACATCCACGATGCTGTTCACATTCAAATTTGGCAGGCTCATCGCTTTCAGAATAAAGGCGCTGACCGAGGACGCAATCAGGTTAATGGCCAGACCGGCGATGATCGGGTTGCCCTTCTTTGTCACGCTCATAAAGCTGAAAACCAGCCCCAGCAGGAGGGAAATAATAATACTGCCCAGTATGCCGAGGAAGATATTTTTCGTCAGCATCACAAACAGCACGGAGGTAAAAGCCCCCATCAGCAGCATGCCCTCCAGCGCGATGTTCAGCACGTTCGCCCGGTGCGCAAAGTTGCCGCCCAGCACGCAGAGGATGATCGGCGCGCTGTACGAAAGCATGTCGTAGAGCATTCTTTCAAAATTCATGCGCTGGTCGCCTCCTTTTTGCCGCGGGAGGGAAACTTTGCTTTCAGCCGCGAGAATAACGTCGTATGTTCATCGATAAAGCGGATGGACAAGAACAGAATCAAAAGGCCCTGAATGACGCCCACGATTTCTTTCGGTACATTTGTAAAGATGCCGATGGTATCGCTGCCGGTTTTCAGCGCGCTGTAAAAAATCGCAGCAACCAAAATGCCGATGGGGCTGTGCCCGCCCAGCAGAGAGATCAGCATGCCGTCCCATCCAAGGCCGGGGGTACCGGAAAAATCGAGGGTGTACTTGAATTTTTCGCTGAGCATAAAGCCCGAGCCCGCAAGGCCGCTGAGCGCACCGCTGATGAGCATCATCACGACGATCTTCTTCGCCACGTTCATGCCGCTGGCCTCTGCAAATTCCGGGTTTCTGCCGATGGATTTGATTTCATACCCCAAACGGGATTTGTTGAACACCAGATACATCAGGATAAACACGACCATCGTCACCGGGAAGAACGCCGTCAGGCTTGTGCCGTCCAGCCGGTTCATCATGGCGGAGGACAGCACGGGCGGAGTGGACACATACCCGGAGGCCGGGTCGCGGTAGATCGTCTGCGACAGTACCCGCAGAATTTCGATGATCGCGTAGTTGAGCATCAGGGTGACGACCATTTCGTTCACATGCAGATACGCCTTGAGCAGCGCCGGTATCACCGCCAGCAGCATGCCGCAGACAACGCCCGCCAAAAGACAGATGCCGATATGCACCACGGGCGGCAAGCCCTGGAGCGTGAACCCCAGAACGCAGGCGGTAAAGGCCCCGCCAAGCATTTGGCCCTCTACCCCCATATTAAAGATGTTTGCTTTAAAGGTAATGCCGATGGCAAGGCCGGTCAGGATCAAAGGCGAGGCAAAATGCAGTGTTTTGATCAGGCCCTTCCATTCGAACAGGGTATTTTTCAGCATCAGCCCATACACCGTCAGCGGGTTTTCCCCGATGCAGACGATGATGATTCCGCCGACAAAAAACGCGCACAGCACAGGCAGCAGCGTATTGAACGTTTGCCGAACGATTTTCTCCATCTTCACGCGCTGCTCGCCTCCTTGCCCGTAATGCCCGCCATCAGCAGGCCGATTTCTTCCTTGGTCGCCCCCGCGGCATCCACCTGGCCGATGATACGGCCCTTATACATCACGGCGATGCGGTCGGAAAGGCTCATGACCTCGGAAAGCTCGCTCGAGATCAGAATGATGCCGACCCCCGTTTTTGCCAGATCAAGAATCTTATTGTGGATAAACTCGATCGAACCCACATCCACGCCCCGGGTAGGCTGGGACGCAATCACGACCTTGGGGTTCGAGGCAAACTCCCGGGCAATAATCAGCTTTTGGGCATTGCCGCCGGAAAGCTGTGAAACCGCGCCTTCGGGGTCTGCCACACGGATGTCGTAATCCCGGATCATATCGTCACGCTTGCAGCAGATCGCGCGGTCGCGCAAAAGCCCCGAGGGCGTACACACATCGCCGCGGCAGTGGTAGCCTGCAATCGCATTTTCTTTCAGATTCATGGTGCGGCACAGTCCCTGTGCGTAGCGGTCCTCGTGGATCATCCCCACGCCCGCCCCGCGGATATCTGCCGGCCACCAGTTGGTAATATCACCGCATTCCAGCAGAATCTGGCCCTTTGTCACCGTCATCAGCCCGGTCAGCACCTTGAGCAGCTCGCTCTGGCCGTTGCCCTCCACCCCGGCGATGCCGAGGATTTCGCCCTTATGTAAACACAGGCTGATATCGCTGAGGATTTCCTTTCCCGACAAATCGGTGGTGGTGACGTCTTTCATCTCGTACACCGACTCGCAGGAGATTTCGTGCTGTTCCTTGCTGACACGCAGCACCACGTCGCGCCCGACCATCATCTGTGCCAGCTCGCGCTCGCTGGTGTCTTTCGTATCCACATTCCCCACCACCTTACCGCGCTTGATCACGGTAACGCTGTCGGAAAGGCTCATCACCTCGCCGAGCTTATGGGTAATGACAATAATGGTTTTGCCCTGCTTTTTCAGCTCCTTCAGGTTCTGGATCAGCTCCTCGGCCTCCTGCGGCGTCAGCACCGCGGTCGGCTCGTCGAGGATCAGAATATCCACATCCCGATAGAGCATCTTCATAATTTCGACCCGCTGCCTCAGTCCAACAGACAAATCCTCCACACGGTCGGCGGCGTTCAGCGCAAAGCCGAACCGGTCGATTGCCTGCTGTACCTGCTGCAGCTGCTTTTTGCCGTTGAGGAACGGCAGCCGCACCCCTTTTACTTCCCGATTCATTTCAATGCCCAGAACGATATTCTCGCACACCGTAAGGCTGGGCACCAGCTTAAAATGCTGGTGCACCATCCCTAAACCGGCTTTGATCGCGTCAAGGGGCGATGAAAAATGAACCTCTTGTCCCTGGATCAGTATTTTGCCGCTGGTAGGCGTGAGAAGGCCGTAGAGCATGTTCATCAGGGTGGTTTTGCCCGCGCCGTTTTCGCCGACGATCGCCTTGATCTCACCCTTTTTCACTGCGAGATCGATGCTGTCGTTCGCGGTGAACTCCCCAAACTTTTTGGTGATGCCTACCGTTTCAATGACGTTCATTTTGATTCCGCCCTTTCCAGTATCGACTTAAACGGAATTACTTCGGCTGCTTCACGTTGCTCAGCGTGGACAGATCCAGTTTTTCGCCGATCTGCGCGTTCGTCACTTTGATCGAACCGTCGGTGATCTTCTTGGCTGCATCCGCGAGCTCCGCTTTGATCTCGCTCCATTTGGCTTTTGCGGCGTCGTCTGTTTTCAGAGCGGCCTCAAATGTGGAAAGGTCTGTGATTCCCGTCGCGCCGGAGGACAGCGTGTAAGAAATCTCTTTGCCGCCGTTTTCGCCGATGGTGCCTTCCACATACTGTTTGCCCAGCTCATAAACGGGAACGTTGGTGTTCTTGAGCACGCTGGTCATCACGTATCCGGGCTGCGACGCATCCTTGTTGGCGTCTACCTGAATGGAGAGCTTCTTGACTTCTTTGGCCTTAGCGTCCACGCCGTCGCCGACGGAACCGGCTACCGTATAGACAATGTTGGCTCCCTCACCGTAATAGGTACCGGCTGTGGTGGCGCCCTTCGCCGTGTCGGAGAAACCGGCATCAAAGGTGGAATACATGGTGTAGATCACGTCGTTGCCCAGCTTTTTCGCCTCGTAGTTTACGCCCTCGGCAAAGCCGTAACTGAATACCTCAATACCGGCAGACTGCGTGCCGCCGATAAAGCCGACCTTACGGCCGTCGGGCACAGCGGTAAAGGAGTATTTGGAGGGATCAAGCAGAACGGAAGCATTCTCGTTCACCGCCACGCTGAGAACGCCGGCCAGGAACGAAGCCTCGTTGACGTTGAACATGACGGAGATCACGTTCTTGTGAATGGCCTTGCCGTCTTTATCCAGGTTGGGGTTGGCGTTGAATACCACAAAGGTGGTGTCGGGGAACTGTTCTGCCAGGGGCTTTTCGCCGCCGACGCCCTCAATCAGCGCCGTAAAGTCGTATTCCAGGGAGAAAATCAGCTTGTAACCGGCCTGTGCAAGGGTTTTGAGTGTACCGGGGTAGTCTGTGGTCGCTTCGACAACCTTGACGTCCGCACCAAGCTCATCCTTGAGCTGATTGAGGCCGTTGATCGCCGTCTGGTTGTAGCCGTTGTCGTTTGCGCCCGCTGCGGAGCAGAGAAGGGCCACCTTTTTGTCTGCGGCCGGTGCTGCTGTGGAGGAAGCTCCTCCGGAGGATGCCGTACCCGACTGAGAAGCGCACCCCGTAAAGCCTACCGAGGCAGTCATTACAAGGGCAAGAACTGCGGAAAGGATTTTTTTACTGCGTTTCATTCTCTCATAACCTCCTGAACATCAATTCAATTTGTTTTATGTATGCCGTGAAAATATGAAAACGGCCGCCAAAGCACGCCTCCCCGAGATACTCTACTTTAACGGCCCGATTTCCACAAAGCTGCCAGGATTCCGGATGATCTTTCCGCTTTCTGCTAGCGGACCTGATCGATATAAAACTTATGAAGGTCGGTGCGGTACGCGCACTTAAAGGTCTCGATCACCCGTTCCTGTCCATTGATCTCCCCATAGGTATTGCATCGGAACAGAATCAGAGGCTCGCCCGCCTTTACCCCAAGATACTCGGCGGTTTTATCATGCGCCAGAACCGCTTCGAGCATGCGGCGGGCGTGGGTGATTTTCACCCCATACTTCTTTTCGATGACGGAATACAGCGATTCCTTGCCGAAATCATACTGATCCAGCCCTGGGAACAGGTCCATCGGCAGACAGGTGGTCGTGTAGTTGATGGGGGAATTGTCTGCATAATAGATGCGCTCAAGCCGAAACACCAGGCTGTCCTGCGGAATCTGCAGCGTGCGCATGCGCCGGCGGTCTGCCGGGAGCACCACAGCGCTGACCACCTTGGTGCTGGGCGTCATGCCGCGGGCCTTGATATCCTCCGTACAGCTGGTGATGGAGAACAGGTCGTGCGACATCTCTTCGCTTTTGACATAGGTGCCCTTGCCCTGCACCCGATACAGATAGCCTTCATTCACAAGGTCGTCGATCGCCTTGCGCACAGTGATCCTGCTGACGGAGAACATCTCCATCAGTTCGCGTTCACTGGGGATCAGCTCCCCGACTTTATATTCCTCGTTATTGATATTTTCCACGATGGTATGCTTCAGTACCGAATATTTCAGCGCTCTCTCACTCATAGAAACCCCTCTGTTCCGCCTTTGTAATCTGCCATATTATGCTGATATGTCGTCATGTTGTCATGACCAGTTGTATGGGCTTATTATAGTAAAGCAGATGCAAAAAGTCAATATGTTTTTGTAATATTTTTATAGAAAAGATCGCAAAAGCAAATTAAAACCATGAAAACCGCTGCTTAATTTCCCAAAATCCGCCTTTCTATATCCTGTTGCTTTTCTAAAATCCGCCGATTTTCCCAGCGTTGCTGCGGGTGGTACTATAGTACCTATCAGACAAAAATGCCCCAGTGGTGAAAATTTTCACCACTGGGGCATTTTTGCGAGCATAGATTCAAAATAACATCAAAAGAGTTCCGCCAACCACCAGCACCAGACCAGCCAGCGCCTTTTTCGGCAGGCGCTCCTGCAAAAATACGCGTGAAAAAGCGATTGTCACAAGGATGCTTAACTTGTCGATGGGTACAACCACACTGGCGGGGCCTTCCTGCAGAGCGCGGTAATAGCACAGCCAGGAAAATCCTGTGGCAAGGCCGGAGAAGACGATAAAAAGCCAGCTGCGGCGGTCGATCGTATGCAGATGCTCCTGCTTTTTGCGCAGCAACACGATCCCCCACGCCATGATCAGAACCACAATCGTGCGAATCGCCGTGCCGAGATTCGATTCGATCCCCTGGATTCCCACCTTGGCCAGAATCGACGTCAGGGCGGCGAACACAGCGGAAAGCACGGCATAAAAAATCCACGATTTCCCCGTGCTGGCCTGTTCTGCTTCCTGCCCGCCTGTGCGCTGAACCATCAGGATCGTTCCGACAGCCAGCAGCGCAAGGCCGATCAGCTTCCACGTTCCGGGCACTTCATTCAAGAATAAAAACGCCAGCACGATGGTAAGGATCGTGCTGCTTTTATCGATCGGTGTCACCCGGTTGACAGAGCCAAGCTGCAGCGCTTTGAAATAGCACAGCCAGGAAGCCCCGGTTGCGCCGCCGGACAAAATCAGAAATACCAGACTGCGCCCCGAAACGAGCGTGAGCGTACTTTCAGAACCGACCAGAAAAACCATCAGCCACGAAAACAGCAGCACAACCACCGTGCGCAGGGCCGTGGCCAGGTCGGAATCCACCTTTTGCAGACCCATCTTTGCCAGAATAGCCGTCATGCCCGCAAACAGAGCGGAACCAAATGCGAATAGAACCCACATGGTATTTTCTCCCTTTCATGCGAAAGCATCGCCTGGCTCACCAAAGCCCGGGGATCAGACGGTACCGTATTTTTTGGCAGTATTCCCGGTAGCCGGGCAGGTTTTGGAGCAAAAACCGCTCCTCGTCCAACAGGCGCACAACGATCGCGGCAATCAGCCCCAAAACTCCCGCCAGGGCCCAAAGCGAGCCGAGCGCCGGCGCGGAAAACAGCATCATCAGGCTGGCCCCGGTATACATCGGGTGGCGCACCACGCCGTAGGGGCCGGTAGAAATCACCTTCTGATCCTGCCGTATTTCAATCACCGCAGAGGTATAGGTGTTTTCCCGAAACACCAGAAAAACGATCCCGAATCCGAGCAGGACAAAGAGCTCTGACACGATACTGACACCCAAAGGAAGCGCCGACCAGTGAAATCGGTGGTCAAACCCGGCCAGCAGATAAACGGAGCAAAAGCACAAGCCCGAAATGCTTTGAATCACCTTCTGGCTTGCTTCCTGCTCCGCCATGAGCCCCACATGAAGCCGGCTCTCGAGCAGCTTGGTATCGGTTCGGAACAAATACACGGTAATCCACAGTACGGACAAAGCAAATACAGCTAGGTAAATCCATGCGGCCGGGTAGTTCCAGGTGCCCGCCGGAACAAACAGCAGTGCCCCCAGAACAGCAAGCAGAAACAAGGCGCCGCAAAACGCTTTTCCAACCAATTCTTCACCCCCCCTCTTTTTCTGTACGAATTTATCCTTTTGAGTAAGAAAGAAAACGAAAACGCCGCAGGCAAAAGCATGCCCCTGTGCGGCGTTTTCTATGTTTCCCAGTGAAATCAGAATTCCTCGTAGACGCTGGGGTCCTGATTGGCGGTTCGGCCGTCCGGGCGGCTGAGCGCGCAGATTTTCTGCATCTCCTCCTCAGAAAGGACAAAATCGAACACCTCGAGATTCTCCTTCTGACGGGCAGGGTCGGATGACTTCGGGATCGGCAGCACACCGAGCTGAACGTGCCAGCGCAGGATGATCTGCGAAATGCTCTTGCCGTGCGCTTTCGCGATTTCCCCGATCACCGGGTCCTGCAAAACGCTGTTCGCGCGCCCGAGGGGGCTCCACGACTCATCCACGATGCCGTGGTCCGCATCCCACTTGCGCTGCTCCTCCTGATTGAAATAGGGATGCAGCTCGATCTGATTGATGCTGGGCGTGACTCCTGTTTCCTTAGTCAGTCGCTCCAGATGCTCCGGCAGGAAATTGCACACGCCGATCGAACGGATCATGCCGCGCTTTTTCGCCTCGATCATTGCCTGCCAGGCTTCTACGTACAAGCCCGTTTTCGGGTTCGGCCAATGAATCAGGTAGATGTCGTAATAATCAAGTCCCCCGCGGTAAAGCGATTCCTCAATGGTCAGCAGGGCTTCCCTGTATTTCTGGTGACGACCGGGGAGCTTCGAGGTAACGATCAGCTCGCTTCTCGGCACACAGCTAGTTCTGGCCGCCTCGCCTACAGCACCTTCATTTTCATAGTTAAATGCAGAATCCAGCAAGCGGTAACCGATTTCCACAGCATGCTGAATCGCCTTCACACCCTCTCTTCCGTTGAGCCTGTAAGTACCAAGGCCGATGGGCGGAAGTTTCAGACCGTCGTTCAGGATAAACTCTTTTGCTTTCATAACAGACACCTCCTGAATTGTTTGTCTCCCTTTTGGGAGCCACATCCATTTTTCACATTCAGTATAATAACGAGAAAAGCGTTTGTCAACGAGCAAACATAACAGAAATTGGAAATTGAACGGAAAGAATTTGAAAAGGGGATTCCAACCTCTGCTGAAATTTTACCTTTTCTTTCAAACGCTGCCGTTCTGGTCAAGCAGAAGGCAGGCCCTCCGGGTGTTCGGGAGGGCCTGCCTGAATCAAATGCTTTGAATGGAATTTAGAAATTCATTACGCGGCGGCCGGCCACGCCCTGGGCCTTGCCGCTGCTCTGTACCGTAATTTTAACGGAAGAGTGGGAAACCAGCTTCCCGCTGGAATACACATCAAACGACACATACGTGATTCCGTTTGTCAGGCCGGTCACCTTATAATTGCCGCTCTTTGTATTTTCGATCTTCACGATTCCGCTTCTGGAGGGTGTCACCTTCAAAGTCGCACCCTCCCCTGCCAGTTTTGCTCCGATCTCGTATGCTTTTCCCTTGGGCAGGGTATAGCTGACTGTATCCAGCGTCAAAGAGCCTGGCTTCTTCGGCAGCAGAACGAAATCAGAATTGTGCGTAACCGTAACGGCCGCATACCCCTGCGCATTCACAGTGATCGGCTGAGCGTTGTTCATTGCCTCCAGCCTGCCTGTATTGGGATTCAGGTAATAGAAATACAGCACCTGGCCGGGCTGATAGCCCTGGCTGCTGACATCGACCGTAACGGTGGCCGGAGCCGGCAGCTGACCGTTATTCGCAAAACGCAGCACAATTCCCGCACTGGAGGGGGCAGCACTTTGCGCAGCCGGAACGCTGGAGGTCGGCTGTACCGACAGCGCCAGATTCAGGCTTCTGATTTCCATGGCCTGTGCCAAAGCGGAGCCATTAAAGCTCCACGCATAAGCCGTTCTGCCGGTCTGTGCGTTCTGAATGGTAATTTCCAGATCTTTCCCAGCAACCCGCGCCGCGTTCAGAAGACCCGCATCGGCATTCACAACAACCTGTGCGCTGGCGTTGGTGTTGTTCGCAACAGCGGGAGGAACGGTAATCGTAAGAGAAGCTCTGGTCACTTCTGCATTCTGCAGCTGCTGCGTTACAGCGGCTGTGGGAACGGAAATGCTTACCTGCGCGGGACTCTGCGGTGTGGCCGAAGCAATTGCAGCTGCCGCACTGTCGGGCACCGCTGCGGTAATCTGTGCCGTACCGCCGGTTACCACCGTGCTGCTGGGCTGAGTGGTAACAGTCGTTACTGTGCCGCCGCCCGGGGCAGGGTTCGTGGTTACTGTGCCGGAGGTATCCTGATTACCGGCAGACGGTTTAGAGGAAGAGCCGCCGGAACTGCTGTCGTCATCGTCTCTGGAACTGCTGTTGGATTTCCAGTTTGCTGTGACGGTGACAGAGAGAAATTTCTCCTCTACGTCATCCTTGAGCGTAAAGGTAGTTTTTGCTGCTGACTTATTCACAAAGGTTCCCGCATCACTCGGAGAAACAGTCCATCCAGTAAAGGTATATCCGCTGCGGGTACCGGCATCAATTGCCACATCCTGCTTCAGAAGATAGCTGCCGTGGAAGGTATTCGTACCGTTGATGCTCTTCACGGTAAGATAATAAATTTCCCCTTCAAGATTATCTGCGGAATAATACTGAACCTGCCGCATATTCCCTATTTCAACGGACAAAGGCAGGAACTCAGACTCTTCGTCTTCTTCCAACTCGGGCAGCTTCACCAATTTCGCCGCTTCAGCGATGTCCTTGATGCCGTCTACCCAAATAGCAGGAATGCATTCTACATCCTCCGGATCCGAAATATCGAATACATCATCCGCATAAATTTCGTCTACAAGGCTAGCGTTCAGCTTAGGTTCGCTTGTAAGGCCCTCTCCCTTTGAAACATCGATACCGACGAATCCGTTACCGGAAACATCGATCGTTCCTTCGAGCGTAACCTCGGAGCCATTGACCAAAATACCGCCGTTCGCCCCGGTGGCGGCAACATTTTTAAGGGTTATATCTTTAGTATTATACACATGAATCGCATAAGTGCCGACCCAAGCCGTGGAAGGTTGCAAACCCGCATCCACAGTCAGATTTTTTACAATTACTGGCTGATAAAGAATCAAGCCATCATCTACTGTGCCAGAGGTTTCCTCTAGATCTTCAAAGGTCAGCGTGCATCCGTTGCCATTTATCGCAACTTGTCTGTTTACTTCAAGACTTTTACCCGATGAAATGTCGATGCTATCTGTAAGCAAAATGCTCTTGATCGCTTCATTATCCAGTGCATCGCGAAACTCCTGCTCATTTTTGACTTCTGTCGGAGCAACCGCATTGGATGAATCCAGATAATAGTGAGTCTGCCCCTTATCGCCTTTATCTGGCTCGGAAACCGATACAAAGATATTATCCTTTAGTTCCAGCCATTTACCGGCCTCTTCTTTCGAAATACCGTCTACCCATATTGTGGGTTGTCCATATTTTTCCGAATCATTTCTAACCTCACCGTTTACTGTTAGCTTAAGATCTCCCTCTGGACTCTTTCCCTTTGAAACCTCGACGCCACCAAAGCCGTTTCCGGAAACATCAATCGTTCCTTTCAGTGTAACCGTGGAACTGTTGACATAGATTCCAGCATTGGCGCCGGTTGCTTTTACATCCTGCAAAACCACATTTGACGTGTTCCAAGCATGAATGGCATAAATGCCAGACACGTCGCCCCAATCTTCAGGATGATCTAAGCCCGCGTCCACAGTCAGATTCTGAAATACGGAGCCTTTTGCGTCCGGACCGATAATTACTGCGTCGTTGGCTGTCGATGAAATACTCTCCAACCCGGTAAAGCTCAGCATATTACCTTTGCCATCAATTGTTACCGGACGTGTCAGATAAATATTTCCCTCTGAAATTTCAATATCGTTTGCCAGTGTAATCGTTTTAATACTGTCGTCGTTCAAGGCGTCCTGCAAACCCTGCTCGGTGAATACTTCCCCGGAGGAAACCTTCTCAATGGTGTAAAGATATGCTTGGGTATCTTCTCCATGTGTCACATAATTATTGTTTCCCCAGGATACGTCCGGGTTTTCCGCGTGCGCAGCAACAAGGAATTCAATATCGCTATATCCTTTTTCCAACAGCAAAGCGGTATTCAGTGAAAACCTCCAGGTCCCTTTTTGAGAAACTGCATTATAAAAGATAGTCTTTTTTACCTTCTCCAATGAATTTTTATCTACCGATGTTACTTCCCCATCATCATAACCAAATTTTACTCCTGCAGCTTCATAAAAAGCGATTTCCTGAGGTTTTAAAGAACTAAGCGAAGCTTCGATAGCTTCAGCATCAAAAATAATCGGATCGTTTTTGTCAGCTTCCAGGTCAAACTGCACCGCGGTGCTATAATCGCGTTTATCGTTCCCTGCATTTTCACCATCTTTCCCTAGATAAACATCAAGCTCCAGTTCTGTCAGCTGAGCATCGGTTGCCTGAAAGAAAAAAGAAAACTGCTGTTTGGAACTCTCAGAAATCTTGTCTAACTTTCCTGCCGGGCCGTCCCAGTCCTTTGTAGGTTCTACCTTTGCAAAGACTTCTCCACTGTCTTCCCCTTCCGCCGCATAAACACGAGGGAAGCCCGTCTGGGCGACACCTGCCACCATAGCTGCTGCCAAAAGCACTGACAGCGGCCTGGCCAATTTTTTCTTCATTTAACACACTCCTTGCTTTTATTTTTTCGGCATTGCCGAAGAGTAGCATTTTCATCAAAAATAAAACGTGCAGATTATATCCGTGTTCCTTAGAACACGAACAAAATGATTCATACAAAAGCAAGCTTCTTTTGCAGCAGTTGATTTCACCTTTCGGTGATCTTGTTTTCAGGCATTCTTTCCTGAATCGTCTTTTCCCCTATTTCTTCCATTTGCAAGGTGCTTAATCCACGTACCAGTAAATCGCGAAACATCTCATTTCTTGTTGTCTGGCAGTACCTGTCCCTTTTGAGTTCATTTAATTCCACTTCTACCTCCAGAGGAACAGAAATCGTGTAGCGCTTTCTTTCCACAGCCATATCTACCACCCCCTCTCGCCGGTGGTTCACTGAACCTATAATTCTTTCTCATTATATAGGTTCACTGATTCACTGTCAACTATTGGTGTGGTATCTTCCCAACTTATTCCAGAGAAGTCCAGATATCTTTACAGCTTTGGTTCACTGGTGTATAATCAGCATGAGGTGATCAAAATGGCTACTGACAGGCCGCGGTACTCTGTTTCTGTTGACAATGACCTGTTCAAGCAAATTGAAGATTTTCGCTTTGAGCACCGCTTTCAGACCCGTTCGGAAGCAACTGTAGAGCTCATTCGCCTGGGTCTGGAATCTTTGCGGAAAGAGCGTGAAAAGCAACAAAAAGCAGTTCCTGAGGTATCAGAAACCGACCAATCAAAATAACTCTTATCTTCATCACTTTGCCGCAAGGCAAAGTGATGGCTTTAGGAATTGGTTTTTTCGTATTTCATCAGCAAAAGGGGGTCTTTTATTGCAGCAGAATCACAGCCGCTACATATATTTACTTTCCGCAGGACATTTATTTACCGACATGAACCAGGGGGCGCTTCCTGCGATTCTTCCTTTTTTAATTGCGGCTTACCATTTTAACTATGCGGAGGTCGCAACGCTTGTACTGGCTTCCACCGTGGTTTCGTCTATCATACAGCCGGTATTTGGGAATCTTGCCGACAAAACTCCCCGGCCATGGATGATGGCAATCGGCGTACTGCTGGCCGGCGGAGGAATGGCGGCAGCCGGTTTTCTCTCTGACTTTCGGCTTCTGTTCGTGTCGATTATGATCAGCGGCGTTGGCGTTGCGGCATTCCACCCGGAAGGCGCCCGAATGGCGAATAAGGTCTCCGGCGAAAAAAAGGGAACGGGCGTCAGCATCTTTTCGTTCGGCGGCAACGCAGGATTTGCCGTAGGGCCAATTCTGGCTACGGTGTCGATTTCGCTGTTTGGGCTCAAGGGGACAGCGATCCTTGCGGTTCCCTGTGTTTTGATGGCGATCACGATTCTGTCTCAGATCAAGAAAATGAATCAGGCCCCATCGGAACAGGGCTCTTCGGAAATCATTCCCGAAAAACCGGCCGAGCCGGACAGATGGGTTCCCTTTACTCTGCTCAGTCTGCTGCTGTTTGGCCGTTCCATCGTGTTCTGCGGACTGAACACGTTTCTTCCGCTCTTTTTTATTCAGGTACTGCAGCAGTCCGAATCTATGGGCAGCACTCTGCTGAGTTTCTATTTTATAATCGGAGCCGCCAGCACACTGATTGGCGGCCGGCTGGGCGATCGCTTTGGATTTGTTAAAATTACACGTATCGGCTTCACCCTGCTGCTGCCGGCACTGGCTGCTCTGGCAATGGTTCGTGCTATTACGCCGGCGGTTCTGCTTCTGATTCCGGTTGCATACGCGCTGTATTCCCCCAGCAGCCTGACGGTGGTACTGGGGCAGAAATATCTGCCGAACCGCATGGGCCTGGCCTCGGGAATTACCCTGGGCCTTTCGGTCAGCATCGGCGGAATGGTGGCGCCCTTCTTGGGGCATTTGGCCGACAAATTCGGCCTGATGGCGGCAATTTATGCCATCACTGCGATTTCTATTATACCGGCGGTGATGTCGTACACTTTGTCGAAAGAGGACAAAAAAGAAAAAGTTGCACAGAATTCGCATTCCTAAAAAAGGCTGATTACGGGATCGATCGGTAACGGTCGTTTTCAAAACACATTGCCCGCTGTGGCAAAAAAACATGCCCTGAAACGGCTTTATCCGCCGAATCGGGGCATGCTTTTTTCTCTTGCATTTTCTTTTTATAAAAACCTTGTTTTACAGCAACGCGTTTGGAACGTAAGGCAGTTCAGCCCAAACGGCGAACCGCTTCTTTCATTTGTCTTACATATTCTGCCGCGTGTGGAGCGGCTCCCCTTCCATGTTGCCCTACGATTCTGACAATGGCCGAGCCGACGATCACACCGTCGGAGATCGCTGCCATTTTTTCCGCCTGCTCGGGGGTGGAGATTCCGAAGCCGATCGCGACCGGGGTATCCGTCACCTCGCGAACCAGAGCAGTAATTTCGCCAATCCCAGACGAAAGCTCTGATCGGACTCCCGTAACGCCCAGAGAGGATACGCAGTACAAAAAGCCCTCGGCCTCTTTTGCAATCTGTTTGACTCTGTCGTGGGAGGTGGGTGAAACGAACGAGATGAAATCCATGCCGTACTGTTTGCAGACTGGTTCAAACTCTTCCTTTTCCTCAAACGGCACATCCGGCAGAATCAGGCCGTCCATCCCGATTTCGGAGGCGGTTTTGAGAAAGCGCTCCGTGCCGTAGGAAAACACCACGTTCGCGTAAGTCATGAACACCAGCGGAACCGAAACTGTCTTTCGCACGCGGCGCACCATCTGAAAGATGTCATCCGTAGTTACTCCATTTGACAGCGCGCGCAGGTTTGCCGCCTGAATGATGGGGCCCTCCGCCGTTGGGTCGGAAAAGGGAATCCCCAGCTCGATCACATCCGCGCCCGCTTCGGCGATGGACTGAATCAGCCGCTCTGTCGTTTCCAAATCGGGATCGCCGCAGGTGAGAAACGCCACAAATGCCTTTCCACCCGAAAATGCCTCTTTTAATCTGCTCATTCGCTCAGCTCCTCCCCTCTGTACCGCGCAATGGCCGCGCAATCCTTATCGCCGCGGCCCGAAAGATTCACGACGATGATCTGATCCTTTGCCATCGTCGGCGCAAGCTTCATCGCATACGCGACGGCGTGCGCGCTCTCGATGGCGGGAATCACGCCCTCCGTTCTGGAGAGGTACTCGAATGCCTCCACGGCCTCGTCGTCGGTGATCGCTACATATTCCGCGCGGCCAATGTCGTGCAGGTGCGCGTGTTCCGGCCCAATACCCGGGTAATCGAGCCCGGCGGAAATCGAATATACCGGCGCGATCTGTCCATATTCGTCCTGGCAAAAATATGATTTCATTCCATGGAAAATCCCAAGCTTGCCGGTGGCGATCGTCGCCGCCGTTTCAAAGGATTCCACGCCGCGCCCAGCGGCCTCGCAGCCAATCAGCCGTACGGAGGAATCCCCGATAAAGTGGTAAAACGCGCCGATCGCGTTGGAGCCGCCGCCTACACAGGCCAGAACCGCGTCCGGCAGGCGTCCTTCCTTTTGCAGAATCTGTTCCTTGATCTCTTTGGAAATCACCGCCTGAAAATCGCGCACGATCGTGGGGAACGGGTGCGGGCCCATCACAGAGCCGAGTACATAGTGTGTATCGGCGATCCGGCCCACCCATTCACGCATCGTTTCCGAAACGGCATCCTTGAGTGTTGCCGTGCCGCTCGTGACAGGGTTCACCTTCGCCCCGAGCAGGCGCATTTTGTACACATTCAGCGCCTGGCGCTTCGTGTCCTCTTCACCCATGAAGATTTCGCACTCCATGCCCATCAGCGCGGCTACGGTGGCGGTGGCGACGCCGTGCTGGCCAGCACCTGTTTCGGCGATCACGCGTGTTTTGCCCATTTTTTTCGCCAGAAGCACCTGCCCCAGCACGTTGTTGATCTTGTGCGCGCCCGTGTGATTCAAATCTTCGCGCTTGAGATAAATCTTCGCGCCGCCGAGGCGCTTGGTCATATTCTCTGCAAAGTACAGCAGAGAAGGCCGCCCCGCGTAATTGTTGAATAGCTCTGTCAGCTCCGCGTTAAACTGCGGATCGTCTTTATAATGGTTATAAGCCTGCTCCAGCTCGATAACGGCGGTCATCAGCGTTTCGGGAATATATTGGCCTCCGTGAACTCCGAACCTTCCTTTAGACATTCTGCTCACTCCTTTTCGCCGGATTACTCCGGCCGGTTTTCTGACTGCTCTATATCGATTTTCTCTGCTTCGCGCACCGCAGCGACGGCGGCGAGGATTTTATCGCGGTCTTTCTGCTTCTCCGTTTCCACGCCGGAGCTGATATCCACCGCATACGGTGCAAAGCGGGTAATCGCCTGGGGGATGTTCTGCGGTGTTAATCCCCCTGCCAAAAGGAAGGGGCGGGTCATGCCCGAAATCAGCGACCAATCAAACGTTTCGCCGGTTCCGTAGCCGTTATCCAGCAAAATCAAATCGGCCGTACTTTGCTGTGCCGCCGCCAGATCGTCCGGCGTACGCACGCGAAACGCCTGCCAGACGGACACGCCGGGAATCCGCGCTTTCAGCCGCCCGATATATTCTTCGCTTTCGCCGCCATGCAGTTGGACGATCTGGATCACTCCCTCGCGGCACAGCGATACGATTTGCTCCTGCGAGGCATTCACAAATACTCCGACAGCCGGTATGGATGGATGAATGCTCTTTCTGAGCTGTGCAGCCTGCTGCATTGTTACGTTGCGGTGGCTTTTTTCAAAGAACACAAAGCCCGCGTAATCCGGCATGGCCTCGTTGACGTATTCGGCATCGCATGGGCGGAACAGCCCGCAGATTTTAATCTTCGTCATTGTGCAGCCCTCCGGAATTCCCAGAGCGCCGCACGGCGGTCCGGCGCTTTCATCAACGCTTCGCCCACCAGAACCGCGTCGGCCCCCGACGCTTTCAGCCGGGCAATGTCCGCCGCTACCGTAACGCCGGATTCCGCGACGAACAGGGCACTTGCCGGGATCTTCTCCCGCAGGCGGGCGGCGTTCGAAAAATCAACTGTAAAGTTTTTCAGATTGCGGTTATTCACGCCGATGATTTTTGCGCCGGCCTGTACCGCCGACTCGATTTCCGTTTCGTCGTGTGTCTCTACCAGAGCGGAGAGTCCCAATGTATCACAAATTCCAAGATACCACTCAATGGTTTTCGTATCAAGCAGCGCGCAGATGAGCAACACCGCATCAGCCCCCAGAACCTTTGCTTCGTAAAGCTGGTATTCGTCCACCGTAAAATCCTTACGCAGCATGGGGGTGGAAACCATATTTCGAATGTTGCGGAAAATATCATCCGACCCCAAAAACCACTTTGGCTCCGTCAGGCAGGAGATGCAATCCGCCCCGGCAGCCTCGTACTCCTTTGCGATGGCAAGGTACGGAAACTCCTCTGAAATAATCCCCTTGGAGGGGGAGGCTTTTTTCACCTCGCAGATCAGGGACATCCCATCCGCCTGCAGGGCCTTTGTAAATCTCAAATCGCCTTTGGGCAGTTTCAGTGCCGCTTCACGCAATTCCCCGGGTGAAACGAGCTTCTTGGCGTGTGCCACGCGCTGGGCGGCATAGGCCGCGATTTCATCCAGAATCATGACGCCGCCTCTTCCTTCCGGTTCGATTCCAGAATGAACTCCTGCAGCTTTGCCATCGCCTTGCCGCTGTCGATCAACTCTGCCGCCAAACGGACTCCATCCTCGAGGGAAGCGGCCTTGCCCGCAACATACAGCCCCGCGCCCGCGTTGAGCAGCACCGCATCGCGTTTTGCGCCCTTTGCCCCATTTAAAATATCGAGCGTGATCTGCGCGTTTTCCTGCGGTGTGCCGCCGACCAGCTCAGATTTCTCGCACGGGGTCAGGCCGAAATCCTGCGGGTGAATCACATAAGTGGTGAACTCGTCGCCGTTGAATTCACAGACAGTGGTCGGCGAGGACAGGGAAATTTCATCGAGCTTATCCTGCCCGTAGACCACCATGCCGCGCCGCACGCCCAGATTGTGCAGCACATGGGCCAGCGGCTCCACCATCTCTTCGGAGTACACCCCGAGCACCTGCAGGTTCGCGTGGGCCGGGTTTGTCAGCGGACCGAGAATATTGAAAATCGTGCGGATGCCCAGCTCTTTGCGAACGGGGCCGACGTATTTCATCGAAGAATGATAGGTCTGCGCGAACAAAAAGCAGATACCGACATTTTGCAGCAGCGAAACGCATTGTTCCGGAGAGAGGCTGATGTTCACGCCCAGCGCCTCCAGGCAATCCGCCGCGCCGCTGCGGGAGGACGCCGCGCGGTTGCCATGCTTTGCCACCCGAACCCCGCCCGCCGCGATGACGATGGAGGAGGTGGTAGAAATATTGAACGAGTTCGAGCCGTCCCCGCCGGTGCCGACGATTTCCAGCAGGTCATCCGTATACTCCACGGGCAGCGCGCGTGCACGCATTCCGGCGGCGCAGGCGGTGATCTCCTCAATGGTTTCGCCCTTGGCGGAGAGCGCCGCAAGGAACGCCGCGGTCTGCACCGGCGATGTGCCGCCGCTCATGATTTCATCCATGACGGCCCGGGCCTCGTCGTAGGTCAGGTCTTTTCGGTCGATCAGCTTCGAGGTTGCTTCTTTAATCATGACGAACGCTCCTTTCACAGCGCAAGAAAATTACGGATGATCTGCATGCCGTTTTCGGTCAGGATCGATTCCGGATGGAACTGCACCCCATAAATCGGGAACTCGCGGTGCATCACGGCCATAATTTCTCCGTCGTCGGTTTCGGCGGTAACGGCCAGGCATTCCGGCATCGTATCGTGTATGGCGGCAAGCGAGTGGTAGCGCGCCGCTTTGATCTGTTTTGGAAGCCTCAAAAACAGCGAGCAATCCGTATCGAGTGTAACGACGGACTGTTTGCCGTGCATCAGCTGTTTCGCGTGGGAGACCGTGGCCCCATAGGCCTCACAGATTGCCTGATGCCCCAGGCACACGCCGAGCAGCGGGATCGTCTGCCCCAGCTCTTTCGCGGCCTCGACGCAGATGCCGGCGTCTCCCGGGTAGCCCGGCCCCGGCGAGAGAATGATGTGCGAGGGGGACAGCTCCCTTGCCTGTTCCACCAAAAGTTCGTCGTTTCTCACAACGCGGATGTCGGGGTTGACTGTACCGACAAACTGATACAGGTTATACGAAAAGCTGTCGTAGTTATCAATCAGCAGAATCATGTTTCAGACCTCCCTGTGCGGCCTCCAGTGCGCCGATGACGGCTCTGGCCTTTTGAATGCATTCCCGGTACTCGTTCTCCGGCACGCTGTCGGCCACGATTCCGGCCCCGGAGCGGACAAACACCTTACCCTTCTTTTTGTAGGCGATACGGATCGCGATGCAGGTATCGAGATTCCCGGTAAAATCGATGTAGCCGATGGCCCCGCCGTAGATGCCGCGCTTGTTGTTTTCCAGCTCATTGATGATCTCGCAGGCGCGGATTTTGGGAGCGCCGGAAAGCGTGCCCGCGGGTAGAATCGAATCGATCGCGTCCGCCGCGTCGCGGTCTTTTCGGAGCGTTCCGCACACGGTGGAGCCGATGTGCATCACGTGGGAAAAGCGTTCGATCTGCATGTATTGCTCCACCTGCACACTGCCGAACTCGCTGATTCTGCCGATATCGTTGCGCCCCAAATCGACCAGCATGTTGTGTTCGGCGCATTCCTTTTCGTCCGTAAGAAGCTCCTGTTCCAGCCGTTTGTCTTCCTCGTCCGTTTTGCCGCGCGGGCGGGTACCGGCCAGCGGGAAGGTATGCAGCACGCCGTTCTGCAGGCGCACCAGCGTTTCGGGAGAAGCGCCGGCGATCTCGATGTCGTCGCTCGAAAAATAGAACATATACGGCGAAGGGTTCACTGTGCGCAGAACGCGGTAGGTGTCGAGCAGGCTTCCCTCAAAATCCGCGTCGAGCCGGTTCGAGAGCACCACCTGAAAAATATCCCCCTCGCGGATGTACTCCTTCGCCCGCTCGACCATGGCGCAGTAGGCAGGCTCATCGAACAACGCGCGCACCGGCGAGGTCATCCGCCCGGGGGCCTCCTGCTTCGGCGCACCGTTCAGAAGAAGCTCGCGAAGCTTTTTCAGCTCCATCTCAGCCCGGCGGTATTCTGTTTCCATATGGTCGCACCGCGCGTTCACGATCAGGATGATCTTCTGCCGGAAATGGTCAAATGCGATCACCTTGTCGAACAGCATCAAATCCACATCCTGAAAGCCCTCTTCGTCATTTGCGTCCAGCACAAGGGACGGCTCGGCGTATTTGATGTAATCGTAGGAAAAATACCCGACGAGCCCGCCGGTAAAGGGCGGCAGGTTTTCCATACGCGGGCTGCGGTTATCCGCGAGCACCTGCCGGATGATCTCTTTCGGGTGCTTTGTTTCCATCGTGATGGAGGAACCGGCCCGCAGGGTGAGCATGCCGTCTGTACAGCTCAGCTCCAGCGCGGGGTCAAACCCAAGAAACGTGTACCGGCCCCACACGCGGCTGCTCTCCGCCGATTCGAGCAGGTAGCAGTGGCTGCTGACATTTTTCAGCTTTCGCAGTGCTTCCATGGGGGTGATCCGGTCGGCGTACAGCTCGCAGCTGATTGGGATGATTTTAAAATTGCCCGACTGCGCCAGCCGTTTTGCTTCTGAAAACGCGGGATTTGCCATGTTTCATCATGCCTTTCTGTCAGATTACTTTCTGCCAGAGACGACAAAAAAGCCCGCCCCTGACAATTACTTTGTCAAGGACGAGCTAAAAGGCTCGCGGTGCCACCCTGATTCACGATACAACGACCGTGCTCTTAGCAGGATACTAACATATCCCCGGCAACTAACGTATGCCTTCTCGTCGCAGAATACTCGGGTTGCCCCTTTGACTGCGCCCTCAGCGGTCCATTTGATGACTTGTTTTCTGCCTGATTCTCAGCATCGCAGGCTCTCTGTAAGAACATGATCACCGTTATCTCCGCATCAACGGTTTGGTTATCAAATTTTTACTTAAAGTAACACAAAAATACAACCCTGTCAATAGTCTGTTTCACAAAAGAGAAGTGAGAACTCTTTTGAATACAATATTCAAAACCCCGCTTTTTGTTCCATGGGCAGTTTTTCTGTAACGCATTGACCAATCCAGAAAAAAATCTTCGATTGATTCTCTGCATCTTTCACAAAGTAAAAGAAAATCAAAAAAACGCGAAAATAACACCCAAAGATAGTTCGCAGAGTTTGGAAATACTGTTACTGAAGCTCTTTTTCTTTGATGCAGGCGATATACTCTTTCCCCCACACACCCACAGCGTCCAGAACCGGCTCAAAATCCCGGCCGAGCTGGCTGAGCGAATACTCTACCTTCGGCGGAATCTGATTGTACACCGTGCGCTCAATCAGGCCGTTTTCCAGCATCATGTGCAGCTGCTTTGTCAGCGTGGCCTGCGTCAGGCGCGGCAGTGCCCGCTGCAGCTCGTTAAAGCGCATCGTTTTCATGCTCAAATGATATAAAATCAACAGCGTCCATTTCCCCGTCAGCAGCTTTTGCACTGTCACATAAGGGCAGATGCCGAACAAATCCTGATCCATTTTATCAAAGCTCCCTTTTAGTATCTAAAAAGATACTTACGATACAAAATGATCGTACTTGAATTCTGTTTTGTACTATGTTTCAATGGTAGCAGGAAATAAACCATAAGTCAATCAAAAGAAAACGGAGGCATGACTCATGCAGGAAGTATGCGAATTTTTGAAACAATGCAGCACCTATTATCTGGCTACCACTGACGGCGATCAGCCGCGCGTGCGCCCCTTTGGCACGGCGGAGATTTTTGAGGGCAAGCTGTACATCCAAACCGGCAAGGTAAAAAACGTGTACCGCCAGATGAAAGAGAATCCCAAAATTGAAATCAGCGGCATGGCGGGCGGAAACTGGATTCGCCTTACAGCGACCGCGGTAGAAGATGACCGCGTACAGGCAAGGCAGCACATGCTGGACGCATACCCCTCTCTGAAAAAAATGTACAGTGCCGATGACGGCAACACGGTTGTTTTCTACCTGGAAAATGCCACCGCCACCATTTGCTCCTTTACCGAAGAGCCGAAAGTGATTCAGTTCTAAGCATCATTTCGATGTTCCAATAAAAAACGGCGGGCCAAATTGGCCTGCTGTTTTTTATTGGAACAATTCGGTAATCCTAGAAAGTAGCCTGATTTTCCTGTGCAAAATCATCATCTCCCTGCAGACCCGATTTTGCTTGTATCAGCCTGCTGAATTCTTCTGCGTTTCAGTATTATTTCGACAAATTAGAATTCATTTTGGGGCGTATGTTTTATCACTTTTTCTCTTGACTCATGATTTGATTTTGAATATAATGTTGTACACACAACAGTTTTATATCAAACAATTTACTTTGGAAAGGATATGCCCCATGAATAAAATGAGGGTCGGCCGGGAGCTTCGCTCTCTGAACAATATGATCCGGCGTTATTTTGAATTTTCATCTCACCGGAAGGAGATTGAAACCGTTACCGGCAATAACGGCTGGATCATCAGTTTTGTCGCCGACCGAGCCGGCCAAGACATCTACCAGAAAGACATTGAGGACTATTTCACCATTACCCGTTCCACCGCTTCCCGGGTGCTGAGCCTGATGGAGCAAAAGGGGCTGATCGAGCGGCAGGCCGTTGCGCAGGACGCACGCCTGAAAAAAATTGTGCTGACCCCAAAGGCGCTGGAAATCCGGGGACTGATGCTGGAGGATGCCAAAAAAATGGAGTATACCCTCATCCAGGGCTTTACGGAGGAGGAAATCAAAACGCTGCTTTCTTATTTGGAACGCATGAAAACCAACATAACCAATCTGCAGGAGGAGCAATAACAATCCATGATCAAAACACTTCTGTCCAGTGTGCGGGAATATAAAAAGGAAACGATTCTCGCACCGATATACGTTACTTTGGAATCCATCCTCGAAATTGTGATTCCAACCATCATGGCATTTCTGATTGATAACGGAATCAATCAAAAGGACATGTCCTACGTGCTCAAGATGGGTCTTGTTCTCATCCTGGCCGCGGCGCTTTCGCTGGTTACGGGCATTCTGGCCGGACGCAGCGCGGCTGTCGCCTCGGCAGGCTTTGCCAGAAATCTGCGCCACGACATGTTTTACAATGTACAAAACTTTTCGTTTTCCAATATCGATAAGTTTTCGACCGCGAGCATCATCACCCGCCTGACCACCGACGTGACCAACGTGCAGAACGCATACCAGATGCTGGTGCGTCTTGCCGTGCGCGCACCCATGATGATCGTGTTCGCGCTCATGTTTTCGTTCCGGATCGACGCGCAGCTGTCGCTGATCTTCCTTGCGACTATCCCGGTGCTCGGTTTGGGCATGTTCGTGATTATGTCGCGCGTTCACCCGATCTTTGTGCGGGTGTTCCGCACCTATGACCGGCTGAATAACATCGTGCAGGAAAACCTGCACGGCATTCGTGTGGTCAAATCCTATATCCGCGAGGATTTTGAAGAGAAGAAGTTTGCCGACGTTTCTCAAACGATTTTCAATGACTTTACAAAAGCGGAAAAACGTCTGGCCTTTACCATGCCGCTGATGCAGTTGTGTCTTTACGCCAGCATGCTGCTGCTCTCGTGGTTTGGCGCAAGAGAGATCATTGCCAGCGGAAACAATGCGGCGATCGGCCTTTCCACCGGCGAGCTGGCCAGTCTGATTACCTATGCCATGCAGATTCTGATGAGCCTGATGATGCTCTCGATGGTATTCGTCATGATCATCATCTCCCGCGCGTCCGCCGAAAGAATTGTAGAGGTGATGACCGAAGAAAGCGACCTGAAAAACTCGGAGAACCCGGTTTATTCCGTGCCGAACGGCTCCATTACCTTTGAGGACGTCACCTTCTCTTATGCACGGCAAACCGACAAACCGGTACTCGACGATATCACATTTTCCATCGCGTCGGGCCAGACCGTCGGCATCATCGGTGGAACGGGCTCGTCCAAATCGAGCCTGGTGCAGCTGATTCCCCGCCTGTATGACCCGATGGGCGGCGTTGTAACCGTCGGCGGAGTCAATGTAAAGGATTACGACCTGGAAGCACTGCGCAACGAGGTAGCCATGGTGCTGCAAAAGAACGTGCTGTTCTCCGGCACGATCAAAGAGAACCTTCGCTGGGGCAATGAAAACGCCACAGACGAGGAAATGATCCATGCCTGTCAGCTTGCGCAGGCCGACGGCTTCATCCGCGAGTTCCCGGACGGGTACGACACGTATATTGAGCAGGGCGGCACGAACGTTTCCGGCGGTCAGCGCCAGCGTTTGTGTATTGCACGCGCATTGCTCAAGCAACCGAAAATTCTGATTCTGGATGACTCTACCAGCGCTGTCGATACCAAAACCGACAGCCTGATTCGTCAGGCGTTCCGGGAGAACATCCCGAACACCACCAAAATCATCATCGCGCAGCGCGTTTCCTCCGTACAGGACGCGGATAAGATCATCGTGCTGGACGACGGCCGCATCAACGCGATCGGCACGCACGAGCAGCTGCTCGAAACCTGCGCGATTTACCGCGAGGTTTATGAATCTCAGAACAAGGGGGGAACCCTTCATGAATAACCAATCCGCCGCTGCCAAAACCGGCAGAAAGCCGGCCGGGCACCCGCCGATGCAGCGCTTTAAGCCCGGCACCATCAAGCGTCTGCTCTCTTACATGTCGGAATACCGGTTTCGCCTGATTCTCGTCGGCATCTGCATTCTGATCAGCGCCGCCGCCAGTGCGGCCTCTGCGCTGTTTTTGCAGACTTTGATCGATCAATATATTGTTCCGCTGCTGGGGCAGGTCAACCCGGACTTTTCCGGCCTGTTCCGCGCGGTTCTCTCCATCGGCTGCGTGTATCTGATCGGCATCTGTTCCACCCTGTTCTATAACTGGGTGATGGTCATCGTGGAGCAGGGCACACTGAAAAAAATCCGCGACAGTATGTTTACCCACATGCAGAGCCTGCCGATCCGCTATTTTGACACCCACCCCTACGGCGATGTTATGAGCCGCTACACAAACGACACCGACACGCTGCGTCAGGCGATTTCACAGAGCTTTCCGCAGATGCTTTCTTCTGTCGTTTCCGTTGCCGCGGCGTTTTTCTCCATGCTGTACCTCAGCGTGGGTCTGACCGCGTTTGTCGCCGTATTCGCCGTGCTCCTGCTCAAGGTCATCAAAACCCTGGTCGGGCGCAGCGGTACGTTCTTTGTCAAGCAGCAGCAGGCGCTGGGCAATGTAAACGGCTACATTGAAGAAATGATCAACGGGCAGAAGGTCATCAAGGTATTCTGCCACGAGGACAAAACAAAAGAAGATTTTGACCTTAGAAACGACGAGCTGCGCTACTGCGCAACCGAAGCGAACAAATACGGAAACATCACGATGCCCGTTGTCGGCAACATGGGCTACATGCTCTATGTATTGCTGGCGGTGATCGGCGGCGCGGCGGGAATCGCCGGTCTGCCGAACCTGAGCTTGGCCGGGGTCAATGTGCTGACGATCGGTACCATCGTTTCGTTCCTGACCCTTTCCCGCAGCTTTATCAACCCCATCGGCCAGATTTCGATGCAGTTCAACATGGTCATCATGGCGCTGGCCGGCGCCTCCCGTATTTTTGAGCTGATGGATGAAGAAAGCGAGCAGGACAACGGGTACGTTACGCTCGTGAACGCCTGCGTAACTGACGGAGAGGTGACCGAATGCAGCGAGCGCACCGAAATGTGGGCCTGGAAGTATCCGCACAGCGACGGCAGCATCACCTACACTCCCCTGAACGGCGATATCCGCTTTTACGACGTGGATTTTGAATACGAAGAGGGCAAGCCGGTACTGCACAACATCACGCTATATGCGGAGCCCGGCCAGAAGGTGGCGTTCGTTGGAGCGACCGGCGCCGGTAAAACGACGATCACCAACCTGATCAACCGCTTTTACGATATTGCCGACGGGAAGATCCGGTACGACGGCATCAATATCAACAAGATCAAAAAAGCAGACCTGCGCCGTTCGCTCGGCATTGTTCTGCAGGACGTCAACCTGTTTACCGGCACCGTGATGGAGAATATTCGTTACGGCAAGCTCGATGCGACGGATGAGGAATGCATCGCGGCCGCGAAGCTCGCGAACGCGGACGGCTTTATCCGGATGCTGCCGAAGGGCTACCAGACCGTGCTGGAAAGCGACGGCAGCGGTCTTTCGCAGGGGCAGCGGCAGTTGATTTCCATCGCGCGCGCCGCGGTGGCCGATCCGCCCGTGATGATTCTGGACGAAGCGACCTCCTCCATCGACACCCGAACCGAGGCCATTGTGCAAAAGGGTATGGATGCCCTGATGAAGGGGCGCACGGTGTTCGTCATTGCCCACCGTCTGTCCACCGTTCAGAACGCCGATGTGATCATGGTGCTGGAGCACGGCCGCATCATTGAGCGCGGCAGCCATGATCAGCTGATTGCCGAACGCGGCAAATATTATCAGCTTTACACCGGTGCATTCGAGCTGGAATAAAGCACACATAGAAAAAAAACCGGGGCCGCTTCCCTTAGAAGCGGCCCCGGTTTTTGCATATCGCGTTATAAGAATATATTATTGTTCGGAGGAGCTGAAGCAGTGGCTCAGTCTGTGCTTTTTCCGGCAGCAGCTGGCGCTGCGCAGGTTGTTTTCCATCCCTGACAGAAACCGGCCCATTGATGATCTATTCCCTGCCGTCTCCCGTCCAGTGACGGAATCCGGTTCGGGAGCGATTCGGGGGACGCTCTTTCCAATGATTCCAGGGACATCTTCGGCTCCAACGAAATACTGCGGGATTACGATGAGGGGAAAAGAAGTCTTACAGCCTCTTTCTCCCTTGCGGCGGCAGGGGTGCTGCACTTTCGCCGCTCGTTCCTATAAAGCATAAAACTATATCTATCCATATCTTATTTGTATTACCGTGAAATCATCTCTCTATGATATAATGAATAACAATAAAAGCTACGTTGAGAAAGCGATTGGAAGCTCCCGGTCGCGGGTAAGCCGCTCCGGCAGTTTCTCTTTTATCATGACCCAAGAAGATCAAATACAGGGGGTACTTATGTTAAACATCAAATACGATATCGTGGGTTCTTTTTTAAGACCTGCGCAGATTAAAACGGCAAGATCCCAATTTGCGAGCGGAGAAATCTCTTTGGCAGATTTGCGAAAGGTTGAGGATACGGCGATTGCGGAGCTGGTTGCCAAAGAAGTTGCCCATGGCCTGAAATTTGTAACCGACGGCGAATACCGGCGCAGGTGGTGGCACCTGGACTGGCTCAAGGAGTTCGAGGGCTTTACCACCCAGCACTTGGAAAAAGAGCGCAACGGCGTTATCAATCACATTGAATTGGGCTATATTAACGGAAAGATTTCTTATAATGCGGAACGCGCTCACGCAGAGATTGAAGCCTTCGACTTCCTGGCTCAGGAAGCAAAGAAGTACCCGGGCGTCACAGCAAAAAAATGCATTTCCGGCCCCAACATGATCCTCGTCGATAATTACCTGCAGATGGGCATCAAAGAAGTTCCATACTACGGCAGCAACATCGATGCGCTCATTGAGGACATTGCCCTCGCCTATCAGTGCGCCATTCAGGATCTATATGCGCATGGCTGCAGATATCTGCAAATCGACGATACCTCCTGGACCTATATGATTGATGAAAACTTCTTAAAGAAAGTGTCTTCTCTGGGGTATGAAAAGGCGGAGGTTCTGGAGTGGTTCAAGCGCGTGTCTACAAAAGCTCTTGAGGGAAAGCCCGCCGACATGATCATTGCCAATCACTTCTGTAAAGGCAATTTTAAAGGGCATCCGCTCTTTAATGGTTTTTACGATTCCGTGGCGCCGATTATCAGTCAGATTCCTTATGACGGCTTTTTCGTCGAGTATGACGACGAGCGTTCCGGCTCCTTTGCCCCCTGGTCGGTGTTGAAGGGAACTGGCGCCACCTTTGTAGCGGGTCTGATTTCCACAAAGAATCCCGTTTTGGAAAGCTACGATGACATCAAAAGAAGATATTTAGAGGCAAAGGCCGTTGTGGGCGACAATATCGCTTTATCCCCACAGTGCGGATTTGCTTCTGTTGAGGAAGGCAATTGTATCGACGAGGAAACGCAGTGGAAAAAGATAGACCTGCTCGTTTCCTGCAAGGATTTCTTATAATTTTCTGAAACGCATGATCGATTTTTCAGCGATACATTCGAGCTGGAACAAACCAAAAGTGCAGTAACAAACGCGGGGTCTCTTCCTTTCGGAAAGACCCCGCGTTTTTTTTGACGCATCCCTCAAAGCGTATGTACGGCATTTTCTATATCACAGCGGCAGAAATGCGTTCAGGGGAAGCTTCATCTCTCCCAGCAAAAAAGGAAGGCAGATGCCTTCCTAATCTTTTTGTTCTAAAGTCTTAAAACAGAATTTTTGTTGTTCTTCCATACGGTTACAGGTGCCGCAGATACCAGCTCAGCAGATAGCCTGCACCGAGCGCAAAAAAAGAAACACCCAGAACAGTAACATATGTTTTGCGCCAGAATACCAGATAAGCGATCCATTCCCGGATAAAGGCATTGAGCGCAAAATATAGCTTCGTGCGTGAGCCGCGCCCATCGCAGGGAATCCCCAGGTGCTTGGCCAAAAGCAGCGCGCGGAACACGTGGTAGCGGTTTGTGACCACCAGCAGGTTCCCCGTATCCCCCTGTGCGTCCTTCTGAATCAGCTGATCAGAAAACTGCAGGTTCTCTCTGGTGTTTACAGACTGGTCTTCCACCAGAATATCCTCTTCCGGAATGCCTTTCTCCATAGCATAGCGCTTCATCGCCTCTCCCTCCGGGAGAGCTTCGTCGCTTCCCTTTCCTCCGGAAAATACCAGCCGGCTGCCGGGATTCTGACGGTATGCCTCTATCCCCTTTTGGATCCGGCCTGCCAGAAGCGGCGTTACCTCGGTGCCGTTCATCAATCCGCAGCCCAGCACGATGATATACCGGTATGTTTTCCGGCGGTTTCGGAGCAAATTCAAAAAGCTGCTGATCGTATACAGCGCAAAAATCGAAAGGGTGACAAAGAATACAAACGAAAGATAGGCGTACAGAAAGTTCCAAAAATCATCCTTTCGAATATCGCTCAGCATGGGCCAACCCACCAGGTATGCAATGTAGCACACCCCAAATCCAAGCGAAAGCAGATGAGAAAGAGAAAAGCCCTCCCTGCGGATCAGCTGAATGCCGGAAATCAGCAGAGTGGTGATCAGCGCAAACGGGAACAGCAAAATTGCCGCCAAAAACGCAACCCCGCCGATGACAAGAATTCCCCATGCAAACGGCTGGTTCTCCAGCATCAGTAAAATGACGGCGCACAGCCCCAATACCGGCAGCAATGCCGCCAGAAAGGAAATCCCCAGCCAAAGGCTTCTCTTTTCCTTTCGGTACTGCCACAAAAACCACGCCGTTCCCGCAGCGGCAGCCAGCAAAATCGGGAGCAGAAGAATCAGTCTGGTATCCATAAAAGTCTCCTTGTCCAGCGGTCCACATCGTACCACCGCTCTAACCTAAAATCACGGCGGCCAAAACGGTCCGCCGCGACAGCAAAAGTCCAAATAATATAGTATTCCCCGTCGGTTTTCTATTTCACCGGTCATTCAAAAAAGCGGCCGGAATGATCGCTGCTCTGCTCGTATACATGAATGGAATCACGCTTCTTTTTTGCCTCATACAGTGCATAATCCGCATTGAGAAACAGGCGCACCGCATCCATATGAAGAGAATAGGGCGCCAAGCCAAAGCTGGCCGTCAGCTTTAATTCCGGATGACCGGGAAAGGGCATCTGATCAAGCATTGCCTGTATCTTTTTGCAGGTGTTTACCGCTTCCGTCATACTGACGTCGCAGAACAAGAGGCAGAATTCATCCCCGCCGTAGCGAAACGGCGTGGAGGGCCCGCAGTTTTCCCGAAGCACCTCTGCAAAGCTGACCAGAACATTATCGCCGACACGGTGCCCCCAGCAGTCGTTGATCTGCTTGAAATGGTCAATATCCACCACAGCCAGAATATAGACCTTTTCCTCCGTGCTGTCCTCCATGTCCTTAAACGCATTGTGCAGCGCCTTGCGGTTAAAAATCCCCGTCATATCATCGGTGCGCACGCTCTCCCAAAGCTGGTAACGCTCCACCGAATTCTGGATGCTGATCTGGTTCCGTTCCTTTTCAAAACGAATCGTCACCATGCACACGGCGGAAAACGCCAGCAGAACGAAAAGAGCGGTCAAAACATTGCCCATCCGTGAGGAGTCTGAAAGAGCATTGACCTTATCCGGGTCCCATTCCGTAAAGAATTCGGAAAACACAAAGCAACCTATTCCCACGACCGCCGTGACCACGGTTACGCGGTAACGGGCATAAATGATGGTCAGCATAATGGCGCCCGCAAAGGTGTAGTACATTGCCGGGAAGACACAGTGCACCGTATACAGAACAAACGAAATCGCAACATACGTCAGCGACACCGTATAGATTTTCTTGATCTGTGAAATTTTCTCTGACCTTACCACCACTGTCTCCAGTACAATGAAGGCAAGGTTCGCCGCACTGGGCAAAACGACATACTTGTAGACATAGCGCTGCACAGAAATCGAAATCAGGTCGTAATGGAACAAGATCACACCCGCCGCACACTCACAAAGCATTGCGAACACCACAAGCGCAAAGGAAATTTGATAGTGCAGCAAAAGCCAGTCATGGTCCACCTTCGAGTATTCTTTTTTGATTTCTTCTATATTCGATCTATCCTGCTTCTCTTCCTGCCCATATGGCAAAAAACGTGTCCCCACTTTGTTCCCTCCCGGCCAGGCCCTGAAAACCGCACGCTCTCATCTGAACATGCGTTTCAGCAGCCTGTGCTGCGTTTTTGGAAGGCTGTTTTCTGATCCGGCTGCCGCCTGATGGCGCTGTGCACCACTGTCTTTCATACCGCGAATCACCTTCACCGGTCTAAGGTCAGATTCAAAGCCTGCTCTGCACTTTGCAGCAGCAAATGATGCAAATTCTTCCTTTGGAAAGAGAAATAAAACCGATTCTTATTATATCCATTATTTTCCAAATTTTCAACAGAAAATCGATTGTTAATCTTCATTTATTCCAGAAATTTCCAGAAAATAATAATTGATCAATAAAATGCGAGAGCATAGCAGCACACAAACCTACACTCTGCACAGCTTTTGTGCCGCCTCTTCCTCCGACGCGACGAAAAAGACACTGTGGCCCTGATTGCTCTCATAAATAAAATCCCTTAAGGCCTTGCTGGTATATTTTGAAAAATCACCAATGATCGCGATCTGGATATGGTAGGTGACAAATTTTTGAAGAATCTCCCCGGCAAGACGGGTGCTGAGCTGAAAAAACTCTTCCGGGAAGGCTTCTTTCGAGATTGCGATACGGTTACACCCGGTCTCGTACTGTACCGTCATCATCAGGTCCAGCGCAGACTGCACATCCGAAATCAGCTGGTTTTGTGAATTAATCAGGGCATAGTCCTGCCCGTTAAGCTCTTTTCTTTGAATGTTCATAACTTCTCCTTTGATTTATAACTTTTTTTGCTCCTGCGCCAAAGGCTTTCTTCGGCTCATGAGGAAAGAATTCCTTGGCCCACTGCTGAGCTTCCCCTAGAGCACATCGATTTCTTGGTCAAGTACGGGCTGTCTCCGGCCCTGCCGCGCAAATTGGTAGGATGATTTTATCATGTCACTTTTTTCGCGTAAAGTCAATTGCGGGAGGAAATACGCTGTTTATTTCAAAAACGCAGTTTCAAAATCATAAAACAGTGATAAAAATGGGGATGACAAATTGGAAAGCAGAAGCTTTCTGGCAGAGCAGAGCGGGATTCAAGCCACGGCGGGTATAACGAATCCTTTTTAATCCGGTTTTCTGATATCCGTCCTCAGCGGATAAATGACAGATGACATCAAGAACCAATGGGTTTCACCGATCGAATTAGCTGAGAACCCGACGGGGTCAAATCGATAGAAATAGCCAGAGATAGGATGCCCCCAGTCAGAGAGCTCTATATTGGGCTGCATTGCGAAAAACAGATAAGAAGGTATAAAAATAAGTTTGCCGGTGCCATCAGGTACTGACAAACTTATTTTTATGCATTGCTATGACATAAACAAACCTGAATTTCATCTGGTTTTTCAAATGAATCCATAACTTGAAAGTTATTAAACTGCTTCAAACAGCGCGCGCCAAATCTGTCATAAAGATGCTTCCTCTTCCGTTTGAAACTGCTGCAGAGACTGTTTACGGTAACCCTGAAATTTATTTTGCAGATAAGCGGCAAACTCGCGGGCGGCCCTGGTCATATATTTGTTCTTTCGACAGGTCAAGACCACGTTGCGGGTGCGTCGTACGTCCTCAATCTCCAAAAAGCGGACCTGCGGATCGTACAGATGGCGGAATTGAGCTGAACTGGAGGCAATGCCGATGCCGACATTGGCATTGATCAGCTCCCTGCGCAGCAGATGGTCGCATTCCATGATATAGTTGGGCGTGATCCCCAGGTCAGCGAACAGCTGATCTGTCTGCGTGCGAAAGGGCAGCCCCTTTTGCAGCATGATAAAACGCTCGTTGGCGATCTCTGTCAGGCAGACGCTTTTACGATTGGCCAAGGGATGATCCGGATGCACGGCGATCATGAATTTATCGCGCAGCAGCAGGGTAGAAATCAAGTCCTCGTCGTAAATTCCGGGGGATGACACGGCCAGATCGATCTGGCCGCTCAGCAGCATGAACCGGATATTCTGAATCTCTTCCACTCGCTGCTGCCATTTGAAATCAGGATGCTGCCGGATAAAGACATCCATCCCCTGCAAAAACTGCGGGCTGGTCACCGCCAAAGAGATGAGCATGTCCGAATCCTGCGCCATGTTTTGCAATTCGCGCTTGGAATCGTCCACCTCGATAAGGATGCGATTGACACGGCGTAAAAAGGCTTCCCCATTTTGATTGAGGAAAATGGCCCGGCTGTTGCGATCAAACAACGGTATTCCCAATTCCTGCTCCAGTCGTGCGATCACGGTGCTCAGCGCCGGCTGAGAGATGTTTAGTTCCGCCGCTGCCCGAGTCATGTGCTGATAGCGCGCGACAACCTGAAAATAGCGTAGCTGCGTCAATTCCATTGGATAGCACCCCTCATAGTACTTTATCTGATGTTCGAATTGATAACTTTGACGTTATTGTAATATAAGAAAATTGAAATTGCAACTTATCAAACCGTTATTTATAATAAAAATGCAAAAAGATTCCTTGGTTTCTTGCTGAAGTTGCAGCAATGATCCGGAAGATGAACTGCCGCAAAGGAGTTGCTTACATATGGAAAACACAACCAGGATTCAGGAAATGTTGGAAAAAAAAGCGAAAATCATGCAGGGCGGGGGTCCGCAGCGCGTTCAAAAGCAGCACGCCGCCGGAAAGCTGACCGCCCGGGAACGCCTGGACCTGTTGTTCGACCCCGGCACTTTTCAGGAATACAACATTTTCATGAAGCACCGCTGCCATGATTTTGGAATGGAAAAGGTCGACACACCCGCCGAAGGCGTTGTGACCGGATACGGCTTGGTCAATGGCCGCGGCGTGTTTGCCTTTGCGCACGACTTTACCGTTCTGGGCGGCGCTATGGGAGAAATGCAGGGCATGAAGGTCAAGCGCATACAGGAGCTGGCGCTGGATGCCGGCGTCCCTTTCGTCGGTCTGAACGATTCCGGCGGCGGCCGCATTCAGGAAGGCCCCGCCACCTCTTACGGCGCGATCTTCTACAACAACGTGATGGCCTCCGGTGTGATCCCACAGATATCCGCTGTTATGGGCCCCTGCGCAGGCGGCACGGTTTATTCCCCCGCCCTGACGGATTTCGTTTTTTCAGTAGACAGGACCAGCCGCTCTTTTCTTACGGGCCCTTCCGTGATCAAAAACGTGACCGGCGAAACCGTGGACGAGGAAACGCTGGGCGGCGCCAGAACGCACAACACACTTTCGGGCGTTTCCCACTATTTCTGCGAGGACGACGTCGACTGCATTGAACAGATCAAGGTTCTGCTGAGCTATCTGCCCCCCAACTACCGGGAGCCGCCGCCGGCCTATCCCTGTACCGACGCTCCCGACCGCCGCTGCGAGATGCTCAATACCTTTATTCCAGACAACGAGAGAAAAACCTACAATATCAAGGATATTATTCTGGAGATCGCCGATAACCACGATTTTTTTGAAAGACAGGCCATGTATGCCACCAACATTGTCACCGGCTTTATCCGTATGAACGGAAAATCCGTAGGCGTTGTGGCAAACCAGCCGCAAAGTCTGGCAGGCTGCATCGACATCAACGCCTCTGACAAGGCGGCCCGATTTATCCGCACCTGCGACTGCTTCAATATTCCTCTGCTGTCCATCGTAAGCGTACCCGGCTTTCTGCCCGGCATCGATCAGGAATTCGGCGGCATCATCCGCCACGGCGCCAAGATGCTCTACGCGTGGTCTGAGGCCACAGTTCCCAAAATCGTTATGGCGGTGGGCAAGGTCGTCGGCGGTGCACGCCCAGCCATGTGCTCGTGGGAGCTGCATCCGGACATCATTTTTGCGTGGCCTTCCGCGCAGATGATCGTGGTCGGCGCAGAAAGTGCCGTGGATATTTGCCGCAAAAAGGAGCTGAAAGCCGCGCGGGAGGCCGGAGAGGACGTGGACGCCCTGCGCCGGCAGTATATTGAAGAATATACCCGGGAGTTCGTCAACCCCTATAAGGCGGCGGAATTCGGCAAATTCGAAGATATCGTTGAGCCGGCACAATCCCGGCACATCATCATCCGTGCGCTGGAGATGTTCCGCAACAAAAAAGTTGTTCTGCCGGCACGCAAGCACGGCAACATTCCCCTGTGAAAGCACTGCGCAAGCAGAAGAAACCGATACAGAAAAGAGGAATCCTTATGACTGGAAAACACGGCCCGCTCAGTGGCATTACGGTGGTGGATCTAACACAGTTCCTGAGCGGCCCCCTGAGCACGATGATCCTGGCGGATTTGGGCGCCGAGGTCATCAAGATCGAACGTCCCGACCGCCCAAAAGCCAGCGGCCCGTTTTTGAACGGCGAGCGGATCTACGACCTGTCCATCCAGCGCAGCAAGAAAAGCATCACCTTAAATCTGAAAGCGGAAAAGGACAAACGCGTCCTGATGAAGCTGATTCGTCAGGCGGACATTCTGGTAGAAAACTTTAAGCCCGGCACCATGGAACGGATGGGTTTCGGCTATGATGTGGTATCCTCCATCAATCCCCGCATCATCCACATGGCGATTTCCGGCTTTGGTTATACAGGGCCATACCGTGAGCGGGGTGCGCTGGACATGGTGATCCAGGGCATGAGCGGCCTGATGAGCCTGAGCGGCGAGCCGGACGGCCGCCCCATGCGCTGCGGAACCTCCATCAGCGATGTGGTCAGCGGTCTGTATGCTTTCGGGGCCATGGCGGCCGCCCTGTATGACCGGGAAAAGACCGGCAATGGTCAGTTTATCGATGTAGCGATGCTGGACGCAACCTTCTCCTGTCTGGAAAACGCCGTAATCAACACCTGCATCACCGGTAAAAATCCCACACGGGTGGGCAACAGTCATCCTACCAGCGTTCCGTTCGGCACCTTTCCCGTTCTGGATGGTGAGATCATCATCACCTGCTCGCGCGATGCCGCATTTTATGACCTCTGCAGAGCCCTGAACCGCGAGGATATGATTGACGACCCGCGCTTTTCCAAAGCGGAAGCCCGCCGGCAAAACAGGGCGCAGCTGACCGAGGAGATCAGCAGAATCACCAGCCAATACACATTGGATGAATGCGAGAAAATGCTGGAGAAATTCGATGTACCCAACGGCCGCATCAACACGATGACCATGATCTGCGCCGACCCACAGATCGCTGCACGGGAAATGATTGTAGAGGCGGAGCATCCCGTGGCAGGCAAATATAGAATGGCCGGCAACCCCATCAAATTCAGCCAGTACCCGCTAACTCAATATGGGCCGGCCCCTACGCTGGGTCAGCATACCCGTCAGGTTCTCACTGAGTATCTGCACATGCCGCAGGCAGAAATTGACGACCTGCTGGCCGGTCATCAGCCTTTGTGCAAATAAATCGCACGATCTTTCCCGAAAGGGACATCGCCTGACGGAAGCACCTGCGGTTTTTGGGCAAGCCAATTTGCGTAAAAAGACGAAAGCGTGGATACAGAAAAAAATTGGTAACCCCGATATGAAAAAACTGATTGACGAGGTAAGTTTTTCCCGATTAAGATGAAGAAAACCGGCGAAACGATTGGATACCTGCCGAATGAAAGCATTTTAAAAAAGCACAACGCTTCCATTTTTCAGAAGGGTAGGCTGTACATAATTTGGTATGCGGTCGCCTGCTCAGACAGGGCTTGGAATCCCCCTGATACGCTGCTTCTCCGCATCGTTTTCCAAGCCCTGTCCAGCTTTCGAAGGATCTGTTTAAATCTTAGAAAGCTTGTTTCAACGGTTCTTACCCTTGGCGGCGGCTGACTACGACCAGATACCGTGCGCTTGCGGCAGCTTCGCTGACAGCAGAGAACATCTGCGGCAACCGGACATTGTCTTGATTCTCAATTTGAGCAAAGGATGGCTGCGCTTGCTCCTGTCTTAGAAACATATTTCTTGGATTTTGATTTTTATTCTATGGGGGCGTGACAGATGCTTATGCGGTGATATCCACTTTTTGCCTGGCAGCGGAAAATAAGGAGAAAGGAGATTGATGCAAAAATGAGTTACATAATGAAAGCATCCCTCAACATGGTTTTGAGCTTTCACCTCATGCCCAATCAAAAAAAGGGGGCGGCACTATGAAATTTGAAGTACCAAAAATCCAGTTGAAGGTCACTGCAAAGACCGGAAACCTTGCTCTGAGTATCGTTGCCATGCTGGGTGGCTGCGTGATCCTGATCCTTACGAAGTTTCAAAGCCTGAGCCTGTTCAGCAAAGGACTGCCCGGGGCCGGATTCTTCCCCGTTTTGTGCGGTGCGGCCATCACCCTGTGCGGGATCGGCATCCTAGTCAACACGCTGCGGCGCATCAGAGCGCAGGACCCAGAGCTGGAAAAGAATCTTGTTGATGAAAACGAGCTGACAAACTTTTTGTTTGTGACCGGCCTCTCTGTTTTTACGCTGATCGCTTACCGATGGATCGGCCTGCTTGTCTGCCTGTTTGTTGTGGTACTGGTGGTCTGCCGGTTTCTGAGCAAGGAGACATGGAAGAAGTCCCTCCTTGTCGCTGCGGGCACATTGATTGCCTTCTATCTGTGCTTTGTGGTTGGGCTGAACATTCCCATGCCGAATAGCCTTATCGGAATATAAAGAGAAAGAAGGTTTATGAAATGGACTACATATCGGAAGTCTTCTCCAATATGAGCATGGGCTTCCAGCTCATGGCCGACCCCATCATCCTGCTTTACTGCTTCGCCGGCGTTGTGCTCGGCGCTTTCATCGGCGCCCTGCCCGGCCTTGGCCCATCCTGCGGTATTGCCATCCTGCTGCCGGCCACCTACGGCATGGACCCTACCTCCGGAATCATCATGCTGTGCGGCATCTATTATGGCGCTATGTACGGCGGCTCCATCACCGCTATTCTGATCAACGTTCCCGGCGACGCGGCTTCCGTCTGCACGACGCTGGACGGCTACCCGATGGCCCGCAGAGGCGAAGGCGGCAAGGCGCTCGGCATGTCGGCGTTTTCTTCCTTCATCGCGGGCACCATCGGAACGATTATGTTCATGTTTCTTGCGCCTTTCATCGCCAAATATGCGCTGACCTTCGGTGCGTCTGAGTTTTTCGCACTGATGCTTCTGGGGTTGACTTCCGTTGCCGGCATGGCGGGCAAGTCCCTCTCCAAAGCGTTTCTGGCAGCGCTGATGGGCCTGTTCATTTCCGTCATCGGTCTGGATTTGATTACCGGCCAGCAAAGGTTCGTTTTCGGGAACGTCAACCTTTATTCCGGCATCGACTTCATTCCCCTGGCCATGGGCGTGTTCGGCATGACCGAACTGATGCTGACCAGCAAGGCGGACGAAATCCACATCGACGTGGACAAAGCGACACTCAAGATTCGGAACCTGTTCCCCAATAAGAAAGAGTGGAAGATCTGTATGCCGCATATCATGAGCGGCACGTTTCTGGGCTTTGGCCTCGGTATGATCCCCGGCAACGGCGCCACCGTCGCCTCATTTCTTGCGTATGATCTTGCCAAGCGCACCTCGCACCGGGGCAAAGAGTTCGGCACCGGCTGCATTGAGGGAGTGGCAGCACCGGAAGCCGCCAACAATTCCGCCGTTTCGGGCGCCCTGATCCCCATGCTGACGCTTGGCGTCCCGGGTTCCGCTGCAACCGCGGTTCTGATGGGCGCCCTGATGATGATGAATGTAACGCCCGGTCCGTTTCTGTTCAGTGATCACCCCGAAACCGCCTGGGGACTGATCGCCTCGATGTATATCGGCAACATCATCATGGTCGTTCTGGCCTGCGTCTGCCTGGGTCTGTTCGTCAAGATCCTCAACGTCAAGCCCCATACGCTCAACGCGGTTGTTCTCGCCTTTATCCTGATCGGCGCGTATACACTGCAGAACTCCATGTTCACAGTAGGGCTGACCGTCTTTTTCTCCGTCCTCGGCTATTTTATGAAGAAGCTGGGTGTTCCTGCAGCCCCCATGGTTCTTGCGCTGGTACTGGGCGCCCTCACCGAATCCAGCCTGCGCCGCGCGCTGATTATCGCCGACAGCAATTTCCTGAACATGCTCTCCCGCCCGATTACGGCCGTCATTCTGGTACTCGTTGTCCTCATGGCCTTCAGTGCTCCCCTGAAAAACCTGTTTTTGAATCGCAAGAATAAAAATGCCGTCCATTCCTGAACGCTATATACAGTTTGATTTCTAACTGTGTATATAAAAAATTTGTCCCCTACAAAGGAGAGGAGTCAAAGATGAAAAGGATAAAAAGAGGGTTACTTTTACTGCTGGCTGTTTCCATGATGCTGTCTTTGGTTGCCTGCGGCGGTGCTCAGACTGCAAATCAAAGCGGCGGCTCACAGGCTGCGGAGGCAAGTACCGCTGAGGAGTGGGTTCCCACAAAAGACATCGAGTTTGTAATTCCCTTCGCTGCCGGCGGCGGCAACGACATTATGGTGCGAAAGATCATTGATATCATTCAAAGAAACAAACTGTGCCCCGTGAATGTTGTTCCCGTCAGCAAGCCCGGCGGATCCGGCGTGGTCGGTTATACCTATCTGTCCTCAAAGGGCAAGGGCTATGAGTATGCGCTGGCCTCGACATCCGCCAGCTTTTACACCCAACCCCTGACCGGCAACTCCCCCTTTACCCCGGATGAAAAAAGCTTCTCTTTCGTGGCGCACCTGTGCAAGGACCCCGTTGTGCTGACTTCTGTCGCTTCCCTCGGCTTCAAATCCCTGGACGATATTGTGACCTATGCAAAAGCACACCCCGGCGAGCTGAAATATGCCGGTACCGGGATTGCCTCCGACGACGCAATCATCATGGCGATGCTCAACGACCTGTACGATATCAATCTGGTTTATGTGCCCTATGATTCCGCCGGGGAAATGCTCACTGCGCTGCTGGGCGGGCAAGTGGAGCTGGCCGTGCTCACGCCCGCAGAATCTATAGAGCATATGAAAAGCGGGACCTTAACACCGCACGCCGCTTCTGCAGATGAACGCCTGTCGCTTCTGCCGGATGTGCCGACCTTCCTTGAACTGGGTGTCGACATGAATCATCAGCAGAGCCGCGGTATCGTAATGAACCCAGATTTGGACGAGAACGTTCAGGCCTACTATTCCGACCTGTTCAGGCGCGTCTCAGAGACCGAGGATTGGAAGCAGTTCATCAACAGCAACAATATGACAAACTCCTTTATGGACTACAAACAATATGCCGAATTTTCCAACGGACTGAAAGAGAAGTACACCACTTACCTGAGCCTGGTAAAGAAGTAATCCTCCGCTCTATACTCTTAAGCTCAGATGGAAAACAGATTCTCTTCGTTCTGTCCTTCCCCCATTATTGGAAGATTCCCTGCAAAGCTAATTGGAGTGCTTCTTTTGAAGCACTCCAATTAGCTTTTTCTATTCTCAATTTGAATACCGCGGCATTACGTCCCTGAGGATCCGGGCTCTTTATTATGAAATCCCCAGTACCCTATGCACTTCTTTCTGCACCTCGAAAATTCTTTTCTCTGTAAACTCGGGATAGTCTTTAAACCACTTCATATTCAGCGGGGACGGATGCGGCAGTACATAGGCAGGCTTCCCGTTGATCTGTTTATCTTCAAAAGCCAATGCAGTAATTTTTTCACGAGGGAAGAAAAACTCTGCCGCGATTCCGCCGATGATAATATAAATGTCGTTATCGACAAGCTCCATCTCCCGCAACAGCCACTGTTCAGAGCAAATCTTGGGCGGACGACGGTCTCCGCCGCCCGGAGCCTTGCCGGGATAACAATGTGCCATTGACACAATGTAAAAATGATCCGGATTATAAAAATCCTCGTCCGATATGCGGTACCATTCCCCGCGCAGCCTTCTTCCGCTGGCATCATTAAACGGCCTGCCTGTTTCATGCACACTTTTGGACGGAGCCTGGCTGATCTGCATGATTTTGGCGTTGTGGTTTCCCTGCACGATGGGATGCGGTTCGAACCCGAATACGTTCTGACACGAGCGACACTGCAAGATTTGATTTTGCAAGTGAATCAGCTTGTTTTTATTTCCTTTTTGCTCCATCTCTTTCCTCTTTCTCTCTTAAAAATAAGCAATGCTTTCAGATCGTTTGAAGTTCTTCGGCACCGGCAATAGAAAATCGATCTCTGAACGCCGGGATTTCGGGCTTCTCTCAATATTGGTTCATTCCTGCGATAGAATTTCCACGTATCCCTCTGTTCCGTTTACCCGGATTCTTTGCCCGTCTTTGATCAGCTTAGTAGCGTTTTCCACACCCACAACCGCGGGCAGACCGTATTCTCTGGCAATCACGGAACCATGGGTCATCATCCCGCCCACTTCTGTCACCAAACTCTTGATGGACACAAACACCGGCGTCCAGCTTGGGTCGGTAAACGTCGTGACCAGAATATCGCCATCCTCCATGTGGGCATCCTCTATTTTCAGAACAACCCGCGCCCGTCCCTCCACGGTTCCGGAGGAAGCGGGAATGCCTGCCAAAGCCCCTTTCGGGATATTCCCGGTATCGTATTCACCAGACAGCGCCTCTCCTTCGGAAGTCATGACGCGGGGCGGCGTCAGTTTTGTGTAGGTTTCGTATTCCTCTTTCCGCTCCGTGATGATATCGTAATCCACCCGGTTGGTACGAACGGCCTCACGAAGTTCCTCAAAAGACAGATAGTAGATATCCTCCTTTTCCCGGAGCACGCCCTTTTGCACGAGTTTATCGGCCTCCCTCAGCAGGGCCTGTTTAATAATCCAGTAATACCTGACCATCAGGTACTTCGGGTATTCCCTGTAGCCGATGAAGTTGCGCAAAACGCTGATCTTCTCCCTGGCTTTCTTGGCCTTTTGTTTTCCGCCGGGCAATTGTTCCAAGCGGTTCAGAAGATCCTGTTCGTTCCGTTTTGCTTCCAGTTGGCCCTGTTCCGTTCTGGTGCTATGAGCGCCCGGCCCAAAGTTTTTGATGTTGCTGAGAATGGAAGGGACGAGGGCGGTCGGCTGTTCGCTGAAACGAGGTCTGGTAATATCGATCTCGCCCGGACAGCGCATGCCGTATTTTTCAAGATACGCCTGTATGGATTTACTGACGGCGTCTCCGCCTTCCAGCCCATTCAGGTCCTCAAAAAAGGTTTGATCTTTCGCGTGCCCCAAATACTCCATCACTGCCGGGGATTGCCGAACGACGTCCGCCACATCCAGCAGCTCCAGACCCATTTCGGAAGTAATGTTGTTGGCTGCCGATTTGGAAAGAGAATCCGCAGCATTTTTTTCACCGAGCCACTTTTCCATGTTCTTATTGATCCAGCTGGACGCCAATGTTCCGGCATAAACCGCTCCCATGCTTTTGGGGTCGCACACCGCTTCTTTCATGTGCTTGAGCTCTCTTATAACAGCGGCAAACAATTCTTCTCCGGATAGGCTTTCCATCCTGTGCTGCAATTCTCTGATAGATGCCTCATTTTGAGACATTAATGTTGGAACGATGGATGCATCGTTGTCGCGGGATATCTTGATCGACTGAACGACCAGCCCCCAGGAAAAGTACCCTGTGCCCATGCTGAAGAACCCTTTCCCGCTGCGCGACAATGATTTCAGAAAATCCTTCCGTTTCACCAGGCTCTTGAGCATATTCAGCACGAGAGGGTCGATCTTGCCCATAGAGGCGAGCACAATTTTTCGTCCTGCGGGAGAAGACAAATCGTGTGCCAGATCGAAATAAAGCCTCCCGCCGATTGGAAGGAACAAAGCCTCTTCGGACTTTTTCTCCGGCTTATCCTGAAACCCTAACTGGAAAAAGGACAGTCCCAATGGTTTCATGGCATCGGTCATCATCTGCTGATGGCTGAAGGACATATAGACATGGTTTTTCCCGTCCTTTCTGTCCGGAACGGGGTACAGCGTGGTGATGGGACGGCTTTGGACGATAAAGAATTGATGCTCATACAGGCACCATTCGATGTCCTGCGGACGGCCGAAATAGGCCTCGATCCGTCTGCCCGTTTTCTCAAGCTCCAGAATCTGCTGGTCTGTCAGCGTCTGCCGGTTCTGGTTTTCGGCCGCGACCTTTTTCTCCTCCGTGCCGCCTTCCTTTAGGGCATAGATCGCCAGCTTCTTAGTGGGTATCTTCTTATCAATGATCCTGCCGTCACGCACCTTATAGTTATCTGCGTTTACGAGACCGGAAACCAATGCTTCGCCAAGCCCGAAGCTCGCATCGATGGACGTGACCTTTCTGTTCATCGTGATAGGGTCTGCCGTGAACAGAATTCCCGAAGCCTGCGGAAAAACCATCTTTTGAATCACCACAGAAAGAGATACTTTACGGTGATCGAACTGATTCTGCATGCGGTAAATCACCGCGCGGTCCGTAAAGAGAGAGGCCCAGCATTTGCTTACGTGCTTTAAGATTTCGTCCCTGCCGATGATGTTCAGATAAGTATCCTGCTGCCCCGCAAAAGAAGCGGTCGGCAAATCCTCCGCAGTTGCGCTGGAACGAACCGCATAGGCGTTCTTCTCCCCAAACTTTTCAAGAAATGCCGTTATCTCTTCTTCTATCTCCGCGGGGATCGGGAGGGCTTCGATCAATCCGCGGATTTTCCCGCTCATCTCGCTTACTTTTACCAGCTCCCCGGCGCTGAGGGCTGACAGCTCCCCCACCAAAGCATTGAATTCCTCGCTGCTCTCTACAGCACGGACATAGGCGTCGGTGGTGATACAGAAGCCCTCGGGAACCTGAATCCCCTCGACTCTTGACAGCTCCCCCAGATTCGCGCCTTTACCGCCGGCTACTGCCAGCTGCGTTTTATCTATGTCTTTCAAACTGAATACATATGATTTCATACAGATGCTCCTCACGATTACCGGCGGAAAGCGATGTGGATTCCGCAGAGTGACTTACGTTCAGCCCACATATTCTTCTTTGTAAAAGTTGTTTCTGAGCATATCCAGACATTCATCAAATTCTTTTTCAAATTTGTTAAAATCAGGCTCCGACACGTTCAGCTGCTTTGTAAAGCCGTCCGCAATCCATTGAAGCATCCTGATCAAAGATTTCAGGTTTACGGTATCCTTGAACTTTGAAACGTCCGCGCCCTCAAGAACGATTCTATTTCTAAAGTCTTCCCCGCCGTCAATGATATTCTTGATATCGGCCTTTACTTCTTCGTCGTTTTCAAAATACATACCGGCTAAAAAAGCAGGCATCGCAGCATGCTGTTTCATCACCGAAAATTCAATGTTCGACGATATCTTCATTCTGTCAAAAAAATCCGTAACGCTGTTGTCGAAATGACGATCGATCTCAGCCATCATCGTCTTGCCGCACAGCTCGACCAGGTACAGATATAACGCCTTCTTTGTGCCAAAATAATGGAATACCATCGCCTTTGAAATCCTCGCCGCGGCAGCGATATCACTGACGGAAGTTTTTTTATATCCATTGATGCCAAACGCTTTGAGCGCCGCATCAATGATACTATTCTGTTTTTCTTCCGGCAAACAAAAAAATCGTTCCAAATCCATTTACCCCCAAACACAATTGACCGAATCGGTTTATAATGCTAAAGATAGCACTATAAACCGATTCGGTCAATGGATTTGATAAAAATATTTTTGTATTTGTTGTGATGCTATTTCGTTCTCTTTCCCCCACTTGCATCCGCTTGATGATTACGGGAAAGTAATAGGGCCTTAAAGCAGTTGAAGCATTTATTCTCTGCTTCTTTCCATGGCAAAGAATTTGCCTAAACTGCGTACAGAATATATTCGGTGGGAAACACCGGCGACCCATAGTAACGTAAATAAAAATGGTAGGATGGGTCGGCTTCATAAATCATGCGTGTCAGTTTCCAAAGGTCTTTGTGATTGTGGTACACGCTTAACGCGAGCTTCGGATGATTTTTCTTTATTTTTTCCAAGCATCCCAAAAGGGCTTTTTCTTCCCCGCCCTCAATATCCATTTTAATGAAGGTTATGTCTTCCTCAATATCATCATCTATTTTTACAATCGGGACGGTCATCTCTCCGCTTTCAGAAAGCTGGTTGATGGAAGACAGCTCGTTGGAAGAAAGATACATCGTACCGTTTCTGTCGCTCGCGCCTTTTTCTTTGATCTCAACATGATCAATATGGAAAAGCTCGATATTCTTTTCGATATATTCAATATTTGCGAGCGCTATCTCGTAGCAATACAGTTTTTTATAGCAGTCATTTCCGAAAGTCTGTACATAACTGACGAGGGTATCTCCGATAAATCCCCCGACATCTACAAAGACCTCATCTTTGCTGCATTTTACAATATCGAGATCAAAATACTGGGAAAAGGTTTTGTCATATATCTGATCGATTCTTTTGGGATCTGACATAAGCCAGTAGTAAAGGATATTGACAAGTATCCGTTTGGAGCGATAATCGTTCAGGATTTGATAAAGCCATTTGAAATCCTCCCTGTGCTCCACAAAGGCATGGGCTCTGTTTTCTGCAAGCTCATAATCTTCCTGCTCCGGGTAATAAGTCCCCCAGAGCTTATGCTCATTAATAAAGTTGACCGTGTTATTGTATACCCGGTTATTTGTTGTGCTGAAATACTTTAAATTTCGTTTGATGGCCTCCGCCATTTGAGAAACGTCTTTTCCTTCCATAAACTCCATCAGGCTTTCAAATTCCATATCGATTTGGTTCGGTGTTTCCGGTGAGGAAGCATGATCGATATCGTTAAAATCATTCGCTGCTGAAGATTCTGACTGAGTGGACATTCTCTATCATTCTCCTTAAAATTGTGTATTCTTGTTATCATATGTGGCTTTGAAGCAAATGGTGTGGCGCGGTTTTGATGGAAGGCGGCATGGACTATGCTATATTTCTGTCAGAATTGACGCGCTGTAAAATATATGCCGCGAATAGCAAAATAACTATCCGCGGCAGTTCAGTGTATTGATTCAAATCATATCCGACACGTAAAAATGTCAGCCCTCCCATCGCGCGGCCGATATCTCTTCACTTTGTATCTTTAAGATATCCTGCATCCAGTTGCGTCAGGGTTTCATCGCCGTTTCCGTCATCAGTACGCTGTCCGAATACCGTCAGTTCTTATCCATCAGTCCAGTTTTACTGTAATTGCCATACCGGGGCAAGCTCCAGCTTGCTGCTGTGTGCCAGGGAAGAAAATTCATTGGCCGAATTTTCAATTCCATGCCCAACCGGCCGGGCAGGATGTTTTCAAACCCATGCGAAGAAAAACACATTCGCAGCCGCAAAAGAAAGCTCTTTAAAGAGAACACGGGCCGCAGAATATCGAAAATTGCAGCCCGGGCCTCCAGCATGGCGCAATAATCTTTTTGGCAGATTTCACCTACATTGCCGACCCGTATCGTGCGCTCAATCTCGGACTGCGATGCACTAAAATTCAGCAAAAAACTTATTTTTTGCAATAAAAACCGCAATACGCGTCGTTCTTTCTCTTATCGAGGAAATCCGCAAGATCGAAAAAGAGAGAATCAATATAGTTGGCCAACCACGCAAGCCAACGGTACGCCGCATCCACCACATTGTGATAAAGCCGCCGCACCATAATATCTGCCCGAATGACATTATCCTCCATGATGCCGTAAAGAGGACCAACCGTGTTTCATCTCATGCATGGGACAAAAGAAAAAGAACTGCCGGCACTCTCCGCACACTTGCGGAAAGATCCGGCAAGTTCTTTCTCTTATTCAGGGACAGTCACGAGGCAAAATGCGCACAATCCCCTGACCGCCGTCAACAAGGACTTTGTCTCCGGTCTTAAGCAGCGCGGTCGCGTTGCCGCAGCCAACAACCGCGGGGATGCCAAGCTCTCTTGCGACAATGGCGGCATGGGACAAAGGCGCCCCAATGTCGGTCACGATTGCCGCGACTCTGGGAAAAAGAGGGGTCCAGCCGATATTCGTGGTTGACGCCACTAATATTTCACCCGTTTTCAGGCTTTCCCCCTCCTCAGGGCCGTTCAAAACACGCACAATGCCTTCCACCCGGCCCGCCGCGCCGGCAAAGCCCTTTAGCGCTTCGGAGTCTTGCGCGCCTTCGAGCGTTAAAGAGGGATCGTAATAGTCCGCTCTTCGGTTGGGATCCTGCATCCACTGAAACGGATTCAATCTGCCGCGGATAATGGACGGCAGCGCAGGCAACGATTGATATTTTTCAAAAGTCCGGCGTCTGGCCGGAATATGCTGCAGCGCCGCTTTCTCCCCGGAAAGCAAATTCAAAACCTCATCCAGGTAAAGGAAAAAAACATCGTCTCCAATTCCCGTGAGTTCCCCCGCTTTCTTCGCAAAAGCGCGGTTCACCCGGAAAACTCTGGTCCATTCGGAACGGAAAGCCTCTCTGAGACGGCTGCCTTCCGAAGCTTCTGCAATCAGCCGGTTCATCTTTTTCGCTTTTTCCGGAGCCTGCTTCTCCAGTTTTTGGAAAGCGCTTTCAAAGCGGGCGTGCTGCTTCTTTAACAGTTCTTCCGTATCCACACCCGACTCCTGAAACTCTTTGATCTGCTTTTCGAGCCAGGTATCATCCTCCGCAGGGTCGGGGATGGACAGCTCGAATTCATGAGGGCCCCGGTGGCCGTACTTCATTTGGTACTCTTCCCGGCTCATTTCCCCTCTGACAATTTTTGAGATACCGACGACCGGGCCGAGACTTTCCAGCCCGCCACTTCCTCTTAAATTTGACAGCAGTGCAGTCGCGTCTTCCTGATTCAGAATTTTCGGAAGCTGCTGATTGAGTTTGAATAATGCCATCAGTTTTTTTCTCGGAGCAAAGCGGTTCACCCAAAAAGCTTTGCAGTTGCGCGGCCAAAGCTCTTCTTTCCACAGGTTCAGCAATTCTTTGCCCGTCTCCGCTCCCCGAACGCGCTCTCTCATTCCCCTGCACCAGTCGGACGCATCTTTCAGATAGCCCGGCGCCGCCTTCATGGCCTCTCTCGATTTTTTCGAGGTCTTTCTGATACCCGGCAGCATTGCTTTCACCAATTTCAGCCCCGAATACGGGTAGATGGGGATCTCCATTTTCTCAGGCATTGCTCCGAATACTTCGTTCATCTTTTTCAGCGCAGGCTGATAATCCTTACCGAAAGCCGGATAGATGGACAGCGCCAGACTGATATTCGAGTACATTCTTCCACAGACGTTGCCGGAAAATAAATAATATCCGGGAATCACCGTTTGTTCCTCATCAATAGCCCGCAGGACGGACCAGCTAAGCGGCGTAAAAACATCGGCCATCGCTTCCCCCACGTTGGTATTGCTCCAGAGGTAATCTCCGTCCAGGGTATCGTTCCATTCATAGGTGTCCGGGTTGCCGGTTTTCAGGGTCGTAATGGGCCTTGCCTGAAGGAGATACAGCTTTCCCTCGGCAACAGCCCATTCAATATCCTGCTGGCCGCCCAGTTCCTCCACAAGCCTGGAGGCATATTGATACAGCTTTGCGGCATAGCGCCGAAAATTCTCCGGCCCCTCATAGCTGCCCTTTGGCCTCGTCAGCTGAAAAGGATACGCGTTCGCCTCTCCCGATACCAACTGCTCCCCCAGACCATAGACAAAATTGCCCGCCATGCTTTTGTGGCTGCCGGTGATCGGGTCGGCCGTAAACAAGACCCCCGAAATATCAGAGGGAACCATGAGCATGATGACAATGGAGATCTGATGGGATTGTTCCATTCCCTGAACGGAACTGTACGCCTTTACCCTTTTAGACTCTCTTGACCGAAAAACCGTGTCGATTGCTTTCCGGATTTCCTCGTCCGTCTTCACGTTCAGAACGGTTTCAAATTCCCCGGCAAAAGAGACCTGCGCCGAATCCTCACTCAAAGCGGAGGATCTTACCGCAAACAACGCTCCTGCATGGTTTTTTCGGATGGCATTCAGATGTGCCCTGATCTCATCCCAGGCCGCATCATCCAATTGGTTCCGCTCAAATGCGGATGAAAGCACTACAAAACCTTCCGGCACCGGGTACCCCGCCTGAAACAGTTTTGCGAGCGTGCCGCCCTTCCCCCCTGCAAACGCCTGCAGCTCCGGGGGCAAGTCTTTAAAATGTCTGACCGTATTTTTCATGATTTTCCCCTCCTCTTTACCGATAAAAACAGGTTCTTAGCAGTTCAAAATAAAGATCCATTTCTGATAATATTTCATTAAAATGGAGTTCGGTGACAGAATGCGCCTTCAGCTTTGCCTGTTCTTTCGCCGCAAAGCCTTCCATCGACCAAATGATGATATTCACGGCTCTTTCGATGTCCGTTCCCTCTTTGAATTGAGTGATATCAAAACCGCTGAGTACCTTACGGTAGCCATCGGTAATGTAGTCCGCATTCCGGGACTCCAGATCATGTTTTATTTCATCACAGTTTTCCGCGTTGGCGGTTTGAATGAAGTGCAGCATATCGGGGTGCTTTTCGATCAGCATGAATTCAATCAATAAAACCTGCCGCAGCCTTTTCAAAAGATCTGTTTCCTCTAAATCGATTTTATCGAAGAACCCCTTCATAACCGTCTCTAAGGTATAATCATATAAAAACAGAAATAAATCCTTTTTACTGTTAAAATAATGGAACAGCGCACCTTTTGAAATTTCAGCTTCCCGAACGATGTTGTCCGTCGCCGCTTTTTTATACCCTTTTTCCCCAAACTCCCGAAGTGCCGCGTTTAAGATTCTCTGCTGCTTTTCGGGCTTCAGGCTTTGAAATTTTGAAAACATAAATCGATCCTCCATTTTAATGAAGTGAACACAAAACAAAATTGACTATTCTGGTCAATTGGCATTTTAACGCAATTGACCAGAATAGTCAATACTTATTTTCAGATTATTTTATTGGACGCGGGATTTTTTCAGTCACCCACTGAAACGGCACCGACAGGCGGCGCTTCATAAGCGACTTTTCCGCGGACAACAACCAGCCGCAGATTCAGCGCTTCGTTCAGAACGGTAAAATCCGCCCGTTTTCCTTCCCGGATCGAGCCGATCTCGCCGTCCATTCCAATTGCGGCGGCGGGGTTGATCGTAGCCGACCGCACAATCTGCCGAAGCGGAATGCCAAACCGCACCAGGTTTTTGATTTCGTCCAGCAGGTTTGTCGTAGAACCCGCAATCGTTCCGTCCGCCAGGCGGGCCTCTCCATTTTTGAGAAAAACCTTCTGCCCTCCCAGCTCCGATTCCCCGTCCGGCAGGCCCGCCGCACGCATGGAATCACTGACGATGATGCTCCGCTTCTCCCCCAGCAGACGGAAGGCCGTGCGCAGCACCGCCGGATGGAGATGCAGCCCGTCGCAGATCAGCTCCGCGCGGACATCCGGGGAATCGAACACAGCCCCGACAATCCCCGGCTGCCGATGGTGAAAGCCTGTCATCGCGTTGAACAGATGCGTCGCGTGGGTGATCCCCCACTGGAAGCCCTGCATCGCCGTATCGTAGTCCGCTTCAGAATGGGCAACGGACACCGTACAGAACTCAGAGGCCCGGGTGATAAGATCGCGGGCATTTTCGCATTCCGGGGCAACGTCCACCAAGCGAATGGCACCGCCGCAGCCATGATACAGCCGCAGGAATTCCGCAAAATCCGGCAAACGGAGCGCATCGCCCCGCTGTGCGCCCTTTTTCCCCGCGGAGAGATAGGGCCCTTCCATGTGCGCGCCGAGAACGGCCGCGCCCTGCGGCGGGCGATCCATACAATCCCGAACAGCGGAAAGCGCGGCGGCGATCTGTTCAGAGCTGCCCGTCATGGTGGTCGGGCAGAAGACGGTCACTCCCTTTTTCACCAGATGCGCGGCCATGCGCTCGATGGCGTCCCGCGTACCGTCGAAGGTATCCGCCCCCGCGCAGCCGTGGATATGGATATCCACAAGACCCGGGAGGATCACGCACCCGCTCAGGTCGATACTGTGCCCGGTCCCGGGCAGTTCGGGGCCGATCCGCGCAATTTTCTCCCCGTCTGTCTCAACATCGGCCCGTATGACCTCAAAGCTGTCGTTAAAGAGCTTTGCATTTTTTAAAATCAAGCTGATTCCCTCCTTTACAAAAGGCTTTCGCCTTTTTCCAGTTCCAGCACAACAACGGTATCGCTTTCGTCCGGCAAAGGGCTGCTGGGCAGATTCAGAAACGCATCCGAGTCATTGTCCGGCTGGTTCCACGGCCGGGCGACGCTGACCTCCGATCCATCGCACAGAAGGCGCGCCGAACGGATTCTGCCCGCCATTCCCGGCAGAATTACCGGGCCAATTCCCCTGTCGAAAATATGCGCATACAGCCGATCCCGGCCCTGAGTAAATCTTCCCCACTCCGGCTTTTCGTACTCCGCTGCGCGGCAGCCGGTAATGCTTTCTCCGTTTTTCCGCATCCACGCTCCGACTCTGCGGAGAATGTCGGCGGCGGGCTCCGGGATCACACCCTGTGCGTCCGGGCCCACGTTCACAATCAGGTTTCCGTTTTTGCTGACGCATTCCACGAGCGCGCGGATGATTTCCTTTGGCTGCTTGTAATTCCGATCCGCCGCGCAGTAGCCCCAGTGATCGTTCAGGGTAACACACGCTTCCCATGGAATCGGGCTGCCGTTTTCATCCGTCATCCCCTTTGGGGGCAGGTACTGCTCCGGCGAAACGAAATCGCCGTACTGCAGGGTGGGGTGGATCGAGCCGGTGTGCCCGCCCATGCGGTCGTTGAGCACGATATCCGGCTGGAGCGAGCGAATCATCCGGATCAATTCCGTCGCGCCCCACTTCTCGCCCGTCATGTCGTTGATAGAATCCTGATAGGAAAAATCAAACCACATCAAATCTATTTTCCCATAATTCGTCAGCAGCTCGCGCACCTGCCCGTGAAAGTACCGCAGATAATTCGAAAAATCCTGCGGGATTCCGCGGTACACTTCCTCATCCCGCATCGGGTGCTGTTTATCGCCGTAGGCAGGGTAATCCGGATGATGCCAGTCAAGCAGGGAGTAATACAGCCCCACCCGGATGCCTTCCGCTCGGAACGCCTCTACATATTCGCGGATCAAATCGCGCCCGGCGGGGGTGTTTGTGGATTTGAAATCGGTTAGCTTGGAATCGAACAGGCAGAATCCATCGTGGTGCTTCGCGGTCATCACCGCGTACCGCATGCCGCATTCTTTCGCAAGCTTTGCCCATTCCCGCGGGCAGTATTCCCTGGGGTTGAACTGCTCGAAATACCGGCGGTACTCCTCGGCGGTGATCCGCTCGTTGCTCTGCACCCACTCGCCGCGCGCGGGAATCGAGTACAGCCCGAAATGGAGGAACAGGCCGAAGCGGTCGTTTAAAAATCCCGTCAGCCGATCTGGTGCCGTCACAGCACTTCCTCCTTCTGCCCGTTCCACAACCCAACCGAAAAACTCAGCGCCTCCTCATCCGCCACAACGGTGACGTCCGGATGGAACTGCAGAATCGACGCCGGCACCCGCGGTGTGACCGGGCCAAACAGCGCCTCTTTCAGAATAGCCGCCTTGTGTCTGCCGCTGACCACCAGCAGGATTCTTTTCGCCTGCATGATCGCACCGATCCCCATCGTAAACGCTGTGCGCGGTACCTCGTCGATGCTGCGGAACTGGCGGGCGTTCGCCGCGATCGTCCTTTCGCTGAGGCGCACCTTGTGCGTGTGCCGGTCAAAGGAATCGTTCGGCTCGTTAAAGCCGATGTGCCCAGTCATCCCAAGGCCGAGAAGCTGCAGGTCGATCCCGCCCAGCGCGGAGATCAACTCGTCGTAGCGCCGGCATTCCGCTTGTGCGTCCGCAGCCATTCCGTCGGGAATATGTACGTTTTCCGGCCGGATATTGATGTGGCTGAACAGGTTCTTTCTCATGTATTCCCGGTAGCTGTTTGGGTCCTCGGCGGAAAGCCCGCAGTATTCATCCAGATTGACGCTGCGAACCCCGGAAAAATCGAGTTCCCCCGTTTTATACCGGCAAAGAAGTTCCCGGTAGATGCCAAGCGGCGTAGCGCCTGTTGCAAGCCCCAGCACACTCTGCGGAAACAGGGTCACCTGCGCCGCCAGAATGTTTGCCGCTTTGCGGCTCATCTCTTCATAATTGGATGTTTGCAGAATTTTCAAGGCTACTGTCCCTCCGTTTGCTGATGTTCTGTTACGGTTCCTGCTCCCCTGTCAGCGCCGCGCCGATGATTCCGGCGTCGTTGCCGAGCTTTGCGAGGCAGAGCAGCGTTTTATTCCCCACATTCATCGGGTTTGCTTCTTTGTCCACATATTCCGTCAGGGGCCGCAGCAGGGCTTCCCCCTCGCCGCTGACCCCTCCGCCGATGCACAGGATATCCGGCTGAAAAATATTGATGCAGTTGACAAGCCCGCATCCCAAATGCGCGATATACCGATCTACAACCGCTTTCCCCAAAGGATCCCCCGCGCGCATCGCGGTAAAGGCCATCCGGCTGTTTACGTTTTCCAGATTTCCATCCGCGAGCTGCCACAAAAGGGAATCCCGGCTGCCCTCGCGCATCATCTCTCTTGTCGTAAGGATCAGCCCGGTTGCGGAAGCATAGGTTTCCCAGCAGCCGCACCGCCCGCAGGGGCACGGGCGGCCGCCAAACGCGATAACCGTGTGCCCGAATTCCCCGCCGGCCGAGTTGCTTGCCGCATAGATTTTTCCGCCGATGAGAATGCCGCTGCCGATTCCCGTTCCCAGCGTGATGGCGATGGCGTTTTTCGCCCCTTTCAGCACACCGGCGCGGTATTCCCCATACGCCGCCGCATTCGCGTCGTTCTCAACACGGACGGGTTTTCCCGTCTGCCGTTCCATCAGCTCCCGCAGATGGACATCTTTAAAGTTCAGGTTGCTCGAAAACCGTACGATTCCGGAATCCCGCTCTACTGTACCGGGCGTCCCGACGCCGATCCCGCAAACATCCTGCTCCGAAACACCGGCCTTTTCCATCGCTTCGCCGGCGGCCTCGGCCATCTGCCGGCAAATCCCTTCCGGGCCGAGCAAAACCTGTGTCTTTCGGCTGGCCTTCGCAATCAGCCGGGCGTCGCTATCGACAACGCCCGCCGCGATGTTTGTGCCTCCAAGATCGATTCCAAGATAATACATCGCATCCACCTTTTCCACAGGACAAACGGCGCTTTTCTCCCAGAAAACTCTTTTCGGTCACCGCCATTGGCCCCGGCTGTTTATTTGTTCAGGGGCATCGCGCCCCGCTCCCCGGCTCGCCGGGGAAATGCCTACAAAATCTCGTCGAGCAGCCGATAGGCGGCAAGCGTGCCTGCCCCTACCAAAGTGCCGTCCGAATCGAAATCAGAGGCTTTTAAATCAAAGGAACTCAGCACATAATCGCTGATCTCCCTTTTGTAATTTTTCAGAATCAGGTCCCTCAGTGTACTGTACTCTTCAATGAGCCTTCCGCACAGGATGATGACATCCGGAGCGTATGTGTTCGCCAGAATGCTGATGGCGATCGAAACGTATTCCAGAACCCGGTTCATCAGATTGATCGCCCAGGGTTCCCCGTTCGCGTTCGCCTCAAGCAGGCCCTGCATCGTGATGTCTTCGCGCACGGTTCTGGCCTCCCGCAGGATCGCCCAGTCGGCAATGTAGGTTTGAAGACATCCTCTGCGCCCGCATTCGCACATATTTCCCCCGGGGCTGACGCAGATATGCCCGATTTCACCGGCCATATTCAGCTTGCCGCGGTACAGCTCGTGGCAGAATACGGCCGCCGAACCGACACCGGAACCGATGCTCAGCACAATGCTGCGCTCATAATCCCTGCCGGCCCCAAACAGGTCTTCAGCCACCGCGCGGGCTTTGACCTCGTTTTCAATAAAGATATTCCGAATTCCGGTCTGCTTTTGCAGCGCCGGAAGAATCTCTACATTTTTCCATTTCAGCTGCGACGAAAAGCGGATCACCCCGTCCGCAATCAGCCCCGGGCACGCGATGCCGACAAAAGGTTCCACAGACAGGTCTGCATTTTCGGAAAGAATTCTGCCGATCAAAGTACCGATAAGAGTGATCACCTCCCCGGGCGGACAGGCGCTCAGATCCTTTCTGTGCTGAATCTGCCGCAGAACCCGGCCGTGAAGGTTGATAATGCCGACATTGATGCCGTCGCGGTGCATCTCGACCCCGACGCATAAGAAAACAGTGGAAGAAACCCGAAGCCGTTTCGCCCTGCGGCCCGGCCCCGCATCCGGTTCATCCCCATTTTCTTCCGCCACAATTCCGAGTTTTTCCAGTTCCTCTATGATCCGCCCGACCGACATCTGGCTCATGCGGCTCTGCGCAGCAATCTGCTGCCGCGAAACGGAGCCGCCGCGCAGAATAATGGAAAAAACCAGACGTTGGTTCAGCCGTTTCATAATAAATTTATCCAGCTTGCCGCTCGTGTTTGCCATCGATTCGCCTTTCTCTCCATTGGAAATCATACCATCAATCCACTGTTTTATCTGCTACCCAAACAGGCAGATGATTTTTATCTTTTCATTATTAACATCATGTGATTGAAATCAAGTGATTTCAGAAATTAAATTCCTTTATTAGAAATTTATTTCCGTTTTTTCGATAGAATCATTATGATTTACTTCCAATTTACTATACTTATGTTAATAATTTCGTTATAGCAGATATGGGCGGTAAAGTCAACCAAAAAGGAAAGATCGGGCGAAAAAGCGGGCCGTACCGTTTTCGCTTCCCGAACTGTGGGGACGGTACTGTTCCATTCATAACAAGACGGAAAGGATGGATATTCCATGCCCAAACTAATCGTAGAAGCCTGCTGCGGCTCTGCAGACGACGTGATTGAGGCGCAGAAAGCGGGCGCACACCGCGTGGAGCTGAACTCCAACCTCTCTTTGGGCGGGCTGACTCCCTCCCTCGGCACGTTGAAGGCTGCAAAGGCAGAGACGGGGCTTCCCATCATGGCGATGGTTCGCCCGCGGGAGTCCGCTTTTCTTTACACCGCCGCCGAATTTCGCACTGCACTGCTGGACGCGGAGGCGCTGCTGGCAAACGGCGCAGACGGAATCGTATTCGGCTTTCTGAACTCAGACGGCACGGTCGATGCAGGCCGCTGCCGGGAGATGTTGCGCCTTGCGGGCAAAAGCCAGACCGTATTTCACCGCGCCATCGATGTCGTGCCCGACTGGCGGGCGGCAGTTGATCTGCTCTGCGAGCTTGGCGTAACAAGGATTCTGACCAGCGGGCAGCGCGCATCCGTCTTTGACGGAGCGGCCACGGTGGCCGAGATGATCCGCTACGCGCACGGCAGAATCGAAATCCTGCCCGGGGGTGGGATTCGCACGCACAACGTGCGGGAAATCGTCTCCAAAACCGGCTGTACCCAAATTCACATTTCCCCTCATCGGGTTTGCCTTGATCCCTCCGCTTTGGGGAACCCAGAAATCCATTTCGGCCTGCCCGGCTCGCATGAGGACCGCTACCAAATCCTTGATGCGGATGAATTTGAAAAGATGCGCAGCCTTGCCTGCGCGGACTGAACGAATCGGAAGGAAAAGAGGAAAAATCCATGCTGAATCAAGCGGAGCAAGCTTTTATCGAGCAGGCGTTTCATCAGGCAACCCAGCGGATGGGAAAGAGAGCGGACGCCTTTTTAGGGCCGATGGAAACTCTGAGCGGAGACGAACTCTTCTGCATGAAGTTTCTGGCCGCGTCGCTGCCTGCCAGCGATATCGCAAGCTATGACAGCACTCTGCTGCTGAAATTTGTGCGGCACGCGCTGTTCCTGCGAGAAAACACACCGTGGGGAAAGCAGATTCCGGACGATTTGTTTTTGAACTACATACTGTCTTATCGCGTTAATAACGAGGCGATTGAATTCTGCCGGGAGGAATTTTACCGCGAGCTGCAAGAGAGAATCTCCGGAAAATCCATGGCCGAGGCCGCGCTGGAAATCAACTACTGGTGCTTTGAACAGGCGACCTACCGCCCGACAGATGACCGCACGGCCTCGCCCTCGACCGTAGTGCGCAGGTGCTTCGGACGCTGCGGGGAAGAATCGACCCTGGCTGTCACCGCCTTTCGCAGTGCCGGGATTCCCGCGCGGCAATGCTATGTACCGCGATGGTCGCACTGCGACGACAACCATGCCTGGGTGGAAATCTGGGTGGACGGGCGCTGGCATTATCTCGGTGCGTGCGAACCAGAACCTGTGCTGGACAAAGGCTGGTTCACCTACGCGGCCAGCAAGGCAATGCTGGTTCATTCCCGGGTGTTTTCACCCCTGCTTTCCGGCGGGGAAATCACGGGGCGCAGCGGCTGCGTAACGGAAATCAATCACTTGGCCTCCTATGCGGAAACAACACCCCTGACCGTTACGGTACTCGACGAGAACGGCCAGCCTGCCGCAAGCGCGCAGGTGCAGTTTCAGGTTCCGAACGGCGCAGAGCTTTACCCGATTGCCGCTCTTTCCACCGACGACAGCGGCCGGGTATTTTTCACGACCGGAAAAGGCTGCCTGATGGTGTTCGCAAGCCGCGGCAGCCTGTTTGGCTGGCAGCGGGCAGACCTGTGCTCCAGCGGCAGCGTGACTGTCACTCTGCGATCCGCCGATGATTTGCCAAAGGAATGGGAAGCCGACTTCTTCCCGCCGGAGGGGATGATCCGCCCGGAACCCTTACTGTCTGAAGAAACAGGCAGCGTCCATCAGGCAAAGCTGAATCAAGCCGCGGCCGCGCGGGAAAACAGATGTGCGGGCTATTTCGTCCGCAAAAAAGCGGAAGAAACAGCGCAGAGGTACCCCTTATTCCAGAATGAAGTCCTCGATTTTCTGCAAAAGGCAGGGGGCAACCGGCGGGAGGTAGAACGCTTTCTGCGCGATGGCGAACCGTCGGAACTGAAAGTCCGCATGCTTGAAACACTGAGCGAAAAGGATTTGGCCGACCTGAACGCCGATACGCTGCTCGAACACCTGCGCTATGCGGAGCCGTTTGAGCGGGAAACCGACGCCGAACTCTTCCGGCGTTATGTACTTTGCCCGCGGATTGAAAACGAACGGATCGTCCCCTACCGGGCATTTCTCACGGACTTTTTCAGCACCAAAACCAAAGAGGAATTCCGCCGCAGCCCCGCGCTGATTCAAAAAGCCATCGACGAGCAGATCGCCGACTGCGGCGATTGGGATTACAGCGCGCTTTCCGCTGACCCGCGCGGGCTGTTGCAAATGGGCTTTGGCTCCAAGCGCTCCAAAAACATTCTGTTTGTAGCCATTTGCCGCACGCTCGGCATCCCCGCGCGGCTTGATCCGGTCTTTGGTCAGCCCCAGTTTTACACCGGCTCCGTCTGGGCCGATCCCCGCCGAGGCCAGCCTGAAAACAGCGACAGCGCCGTGCTGCTGCTAAAGAGCGCGGGCGGTGAACCGCTCCGCTACGGCGAACATTTCACCGTGGCAAGGCTGTGCGGCGGCGTTTATCAAACGCTCCAATACGGCACGAACTGGAATGGCAAAGCGCTGCGGATGGAGCTTCCACCCGGCGAATACCGCATTCTGACCGCGAACCGGCAGATCGACGGCTCCGTTCTGCTGCGGGCAGAAACGGTGCGGCTTTCTGCAAACGAAACCGCAGAAAAAACCGTGCGCCTGCGCGAAAGCCAGATCGCCTCTCGTCTGCGGCACATGCCGATCGGGGAATATCTGCTCACGGCCCCAGATGGCGGGCACGTTCCGCTCAGTGCTCTCGCGGTGCAGGCTCCCACAACGATTCTTGCGGCACTGCAGCCCGGCGCCGAGCCAACCGAGCACCTGCTCAATGAGATGATCGAGCTTCGCGATTCCTACCGGGACAAAAACACGATCCTGATCGTTCCTTCCCCTGGCACGGACAATCCAACGCTTCGGCACACCCTGAAGGTAATCCCTTCGATTCGGCTGTTTACCTGCGATGAACGGGAATTCGAGGAACGGCTCTGCGCCGATTTACAGCTCGGTGACCGCAGGCTTCCGCTTGCCGCCGTACTGGAGAAGAGCATGCACGCAAGATTCGCCTTTTCCAATTACAATGTCGGCACGGCGGGGCTGCTTCTGCAAATCGCGGACTGCTGACAGCCGCATGCAACATATCAGAAAACCGGAAGGCAGTGTTTTCCGGTTTTTTTATACCCCGCTTTGCAAAGCAGTGGACGGACAGAACAAAACAACCGGCAAGTGGCGGCAGAATTCAAACGATACTAATTTCAGTTCTCGGCACCTGATTGCGCGCTGTTTCTGTGCGCCTCACCCCATCGCCTGCAAAAATGATAGATCGTCGTGACGCCCGCGCCCGTGGCCCCTTTGGATTGATATTCCCAGCGCGGCGGATCGGTCCAGGCGGTTCCGGCGATATCCAAGTGCATCCAGGGCAGCCCTTCGGCAAACCGGCGAATAAAAAGCCCCGCAGTAATGGTACCGCACCCGTCCGTGCTGACGTTGCTGACGTCGGAGAGCTTGCCGTCGATCATCCTTTCGTACTCAGGGAAAATCGGCAGCCGCCAGTACTGTTCATCCGAAAGCTCCGCCGCCCGCAGGAAATCAGCGCACATCTCCTCATCGTCACAGAGCAGACCGGCAGTAGTAAAGCCAAACATGCTGACAACGGCACCGGTCAGGGTCGCAATATCCAAAACAGCGGTGGCGTGCTCCCGGCGAATGGCGTAAGTCACCGCATCGGCCAGAACAAGACGCCCCTCTGCGTCGGTGTTGCCGATCTCGATTTTTTTACCGGACATTGAGCCGATGATGTCCCCGGGCAGAAAACTGCCGGGGGCAATGCGGTTTTCCGCCGCGGGAATCACCACCGTGGCGTTTACCCTGGCCCCGCTTTCGGCCAACGCGCACAAAGCGCAGAACACAGCGGCCGCGCCGGCCATATCCCCCTTGATCCCACCCATGGAGGAGGCGGGCTTCAGGCAGTAGCCGCCGGTGTCGCAGGTAATCCCCTTGCCGACCAGCGCGATCCGCTCCGAACTCTCCGGGTCGCCGTCATAGCGGGCAACGATCAAGCGCGGCGGCTGGGCGGCATCCTTTCCGACAGTCAAAAAGGCTTCCATGCCCAATTCCGCCGCTTGTTTTTCATCCAGCACAGACATGGAAAGGCCAACTTTTTGGCCAAGGCGGACCATTTCCTCCGCCATTGTCTGCGGGTAAAGCAGATTGGAGGGCGCGTTGACCAAATCGCGTGCGCGGCAGACCTGCTCTGCCAGCCGACGAGCCTCTTCCAGCTGCTCCTGCGCGTCCGTGATCTCTTCTGCCCCCTTGATGAAAAGCGCGGTTTCCCGCCGGGCCTTTTCCTCAAAATGCCAGCCGGGCAGCCGATACAGGGCAAGCAGAGCGCTTTCGGCAACCGCCCGCAGACTCCCTTCCCCCAACACACCCAGAATAAGAGAAACATCAATCCCAATGGAGGAAACCTCCATCTCTATAAGGGTGCTTACCCCCTTTGCGGCAGCGCGGCGCGCGCGTTTGCGGTCCAGCTCGGCGCGCTTTCCAAGTCCCATCAGCAAAACCGGTATTCCGCCGTCAAAGGTAATCCACTTGGAAAGGAATTCGCCTGTAAAGGGAACGTCTTCCTGCACTTTCCCCTCGCACGCAAAGCGAAGCTCGAACTGAACGGCTTCCCCGTTTGAAACACAGATATTCATTAGAAAATACTCCTTTTCAGACAAACGGGAACGCCCCGGCAGATGGCCGGAAGCATTCCCGCGGGATCAGATATGATGACAGGCGACCACATGCCCGCCCCCAAGGTCCTGCGGCTCCGGGATCTGCTGACGGCAGATATCCGTGCAGAGGGGGCAGCGGGCGTGAAACAGACACCCCTCGGGCAGATGGACGGCGCTTGGAATATCGCCCTGCAGCAGCACGCGCTCCCGCTTGGCGGCGGGGTCCGGAACCGGAACGGCGGAAAGCAGCGCTTTTGTATACGGGTGCCGCGGATTGCTGTACAGCTCCGCTTTGGGCGCGATTTCCGCGATACAGCCAAGATACATCACCGCGATGCGGTCCGAGATCATTTCCACAACGCTCAAGTCGTGCGAAATGAAAAGATAGGTGAGCTGGAATTCCGCCTGAAGACGCTGCATCAGGTTCAACACCTGCGCCTGAATCGATACATCGAGCGAGGAAACGGGCTCATCGGCAATGATCAGCTTCGGCCGCACCGTCAGCGCGCGCGCAATGCCGATGCGCTGGCGCTGCCCGCCGGAAAACTCGTGCGGGTAGCGGCGCGCATGCTTTGCGCTCAGACCGACGATCTCCAGCAGCTCGCGGGCCTGCCGCAGCCGCTCTTGTGCGGAAAGATTTGTATGTACCAGCAGCGGCTCGGCAACCAAATCCTCTACCCGCATTCTCGGGTTCAAAGAACCGTTCGGGTCCTGAAAGATCATCTGCATATCCGCCCGCAGCGGGCGCATTTGATTTTCATTCATCGCGGAAATCTGTTTTCCGTCGAACCAGACTTCGCCGCTGCCCGGCGTGAGAAGATGGTTGACCAGACGCGCCGTGGTGGATTTTCCGCACCCGGATTCCCCCACGATCGAAAAGGTCTCCCCTTGAACCATGTCAAACGAGATACGGTTGACCGCGTGCACCACACTCTTTTTCCCGAGCAGCTTCTTCCCCGCGGAGAAGGTTTTGGTTACATTTTTGACCTGCACCAACGGGCTCATTCCACAGTCGCCTCCTTGTCTTGTACCAGCACACAGCGGCATTTTCGTCCTCCGCTCAGTTCCACAAGCGGCGGCTCCTCCTCGCGGCAGCGGTCCTGCGCATAGCGGCACCGCGGCGCGAATTTGCACCCGGGCGGCATCATCGAAAGATCGGGCACGCTGCCGGGGATGGACGGAAGGCTCGTCACCCCCGAACCGAGCTTCGGTACAGAGGCGATCAGCCCTTTGGTATACGGGTGCATCGGCTCATAAAACAGGTGCTGCACCGGCGCTTCTTCCACAATCCGGCCGGCATACATCACAATGACCCGGGAACACATTTCCGCCACAACGCCAAGATCGTGCGTAATCAGCAGAATCCCGGTGTGAATCTCCCGCTGGATTTTCCGCATCAAATCGAGAATCTGCGCCTGAATGGTGACATCCAGCGCGGTCGTCGGCTCATCTGCAATCAGCAGATGCGGATCGCACGACATTGCCATCGCGATCATCACCCGCTGGCTCATGCCGCCCGAAAGCTGATGGGGATAGCTGCGGCCCACGCGCGCGGGGTCGGGAATACCGACCTGCCCCAGCATTTTCAGGGCATGCTCCTCCGCCTCGCGCTTGGTTTTGTCCGTATGCAGGAGGATCGCCTCCACCAGCTGGGCGTTGACGCGCATTGCCGGATTCAGGGACGACATGGCCTCCTGAAAAATCATCGAGACGTTTTCTCCCCGGATTTTTCGCATTTCCTCTTCGGAACACCGGAGCAGATTATTGCCCTCCAGGTAAACCTCTCCGTCCGTGATCTTGCCCGGAGTATCCTTCAGCAGGCTCATGATGGAAAGCGCCGTCACGGATTTCCCGCAGCCCGACTCCCCCACCAGCCCCAGAATCTCTCCTTTTTCAATTTGAAATGTGACGTCATTCACAGCCACTACCGAACCCTTTTTCCCCTGTGTAAACTCCGTGCGCAGATGGCGCACGTCAAGGAGCAGTTTCTCAGGCATTTTGATACCCTCCTTTTCGATCGAACCCCTTTGGGAATTCTGTCGTATGAAAATAAAAGATCGAAATACAGGCCGAACCCTATTTGATTTTCGGGTCCAGCGTGTCCCGCAGGCCGTCGCCCAAAAGGTTAAAGGCCAGCACAGTAAGGAAAATCAAAAGCCCCGGAAAGTACACAAGGTGGGATGCGACGCCGATATAGTTGCGCCCGGAAGAGAGCATCGCCCCCCAGTCCGGCTCGGTCACGTTGGCGCCGAAGCCGAGAAAGCTCAGCGAAGCCGCCGCCAAAATCGCGGTGCCGACGCGCATGGTAAAGTTGACGATCATCGCCTGCATCGTTCCCGGAAAGATATACATGCTCAGAATTCGGCCGTTTTTGCACCCGATGGACCGCGCGACCTCCACATAAAGCGATTCCTTTACAGACAGGGTCGCGCTGCGCATGATGCGTGCAAACGAGGGTACCGTGAAAACAGCCACCGCGATCACAACATTGATGATGCCGGGGCCGATCATTGCGACGATGGCGATGGCGAGCAGAATATCCGGGAAAGCAAACAGCACATCGGAACCGCGCATCACGAGGGTTTCGAGAATGCCGCCGTAGTAGCCGGCCAGAACGCCCAAAAAGGTGCCGATCGCCGCGCCGATGATCACCGAGCTTAAGGAAACGCCGAGCGTCAGGCGGCTGCCGGCCATCAGCCGGCTCAGCACATCGCGGCCATACTCATCGGTTCCGAGCACATGCGCCGGGCTTGGGCCGCTCAGCAGGTTGTCATAATCGGGCGCGGACGGGTCATAGGGCGCCAGCTCCGGGCCGACGACTGTGATAATCAGCAGAATCAGCAGAAACACAGCGGCCGCAACCGCAGTCCTTCGCTGCATGAATTTTTTGAAAAATGCCTTTGATTTGCTCTGCGCCTGAACAACGGGGCCTTCCGCCTCTTCTTCCGGCGCGCGCACCGTCTCTTTCCATTCCGGCATATGTAAACTCCACTCCTCTCACTGATAGCGTATTTTGGGGTTCAACACTCCGTAAAGGAGATCGACAATCAAATTGATGACGATGTATTCCAAAGAGAAAAACAGCAGTTCCGCCTGAATCACCTTGTAATCGCGGAACGCAATGGAATCCACCAGCAGCCGACCCATTCCCGGAATGGAAAAGACGGTTTCCACCAGCACGGAGCCCGCCAGCAGACCGCCGATCTGCAGGCCCGCCACCGTCACCACCTGCACGAGCGAGTTGCGGAACGCGTGCCTCAGTACCACCAGCCACTCCCGCTGCCCTTTCGCGCGGGCCGTTCGCACATAATCCTCCCGCATGGTTTCGAGCATGGAGGATCGGGAAAAGCGCGCCAGCACCGCCATGATGCCGCACCCGAGCGTCAGCGACGGCAGAATATAGCTCTGCCAGCTATCCAGCCCCCCGGTGGGCAAAAGCCCCAGGTTGACGGAAAAAATCTGGATCAGCACAAGCCCGAGCCAGAACCCCGGGATCGAGATGCCGGAAATGGCAAGGAACATTCCCACGTAATCGGCGACCTTTCCTCGCTTGACGGCAGACAGAACACCGATGGCGATCCCGAGCAGTACCGACCATATCATCGCGCTGAACATCAGCTGGATCGTGGGCTTCAGCCGCCCCAGCAGCATTTCCGATACCGGCAGGCCCGTCTTGTAGGAAGTGCCGAGATCCCCATGGAACAGATCATCCATGTAATTTATGTACTGGTTGGGCAGCGGGTCGTTCAGGCCAAGCTCCTGCCTGATCTGCACCAGCTCCTGCTCGGTGGCTTCCTTTCCCGCCATCTGCCGCGCGGGGTCGCCGGGGATCATGTGGAGAAACAAAAAAATCAGAATCGAAACGACGAACATCATCGGGATGGTGCCCAATACCCGCTTTACAAAATAACGGCCCAAAATTTCAGCCTCCTTTGCCGCGAGGAAACAATTCCCTTATGCTAAAACAGTTTCCACGTGAAGTTCAGAATCCGGATCTGGTAAAAAGCTGTGATAAAAGCGGTTTTGATAACAAGATCCGGCAGCAGCCTGGCTGTTGCCGGATCCGCCTGCACTATTTTGATACAGCTCCGTTTCAGAGCGGCAGCCCGTTTTTCTTCTGCGGACTCCGCAAGGAAACAACAGAGCATCAGGACAGCTTTACCTTTGTCAGATCCAGCTTGCCGTCCGGGCCAAGGTAGATGCCGCCGACATAGGTCTTCTCACCGGCGATCACCTGGTCGCTGCCAAGGAACAGCCACGGGGAATCCTCCCAGACCATCTTCTGCGCTTTTGCGTAGAGTTCGGTCAGCTTGGCGGTATCGGTTGTGACAAGAGCTTCATCCAAAGCCTTGTCAAATTCCGGGTTGTTGTAATACGCAGTATTTGCGGAGGTGGGCGGAATCATGGGATAAGAAAGAATATTGCGCACAGCACCGTCCGCATCAAAGGAGGAAGGAGACCAGTTGACATACCACATGTTGATCTTCGCCTTATCCGGCTCCACATAGATCATGCCGCTCAGCGTGTTGGGCTCCATGGGCACAACCTCAACCTTGATGCCGATCTGCGCCAGCTGCTGCTGGACAAACTGCATGCCCTTCATTTCGTTGGTGGTGTTATCGCCCCAAAGGGTAAGCTCAAAGCCGTTTTCAAAGCCGGCTTCCTTCATCAGGGACTTTGCCTTTTCCAGATTGAAATCATAAGGGGTCTGCTCGCTGTAATACTGCACGGTGGACGGGTAGCAGGAATGCACCTCGCTCGCGTAGCCGTTAAAGATCGTTTTGATGTAGGCTTTTTTATCGATCGCGTAGTTCATGGCCTGGCGCACCCGCGCGTCTTTGAGCTGGGGCAAATTGGTGTTCAGGGTCACATAGCGCATGATGGCGGAAGGAGCGGTAACGACCTTGATGTCCTTCGTTCCGTCAACGGTGGGAGCCTGTGTGGCCGGCATGGGATAAATGTAGTCGGCTTCGCCGGTCTGCAGCATTGCGACGCGCGCGCCGTCCTCCGGCACCGCTTTAAAGGTAACGCTGTTGACGGAGGGTTTGCCGTTCCAGTAATCGGCGAAGGGAACGACCGTCACATGATCGCCTTCCACTCTCTCTTTAAACTGATAAGCACCCGTGCCGTCCGGATTCTTTACCAGAGCAGCGGCGCCCTGCTCAAGCGCTTTCGGGCTCACGATGGAGAATAAGGCCACCTTATTGATAAAGGTAACGTTGGGGGTCTTTAATTTAATGACCACAGTGGAATCGTCCGGCGTCTCTACCGACTCCCATTTGGAAACGGTGCGGTACTGGCGCAGCTTCTCATCCTTCATGCAGCGGTCGTAATTCGCTTTGAAGGCGGCCGAGTTGAATTCGCTTCCGTCGTGGAATTTGACTCCCTTGCGAAGGGTAAAGGTATAGGTGAGGTTATCCGGATCGACTTTCCAGCTTTCCGCAAGCATTGGAACGATCTTCTGATTTTCATCAAATGTCACGAGCTGCTCGTACATGGTGCCAAGTACAGACATGGACAGCGTGTCGGAAACCTGATGCGGATCCAGAGACTGGATATCCAGGTTAAAGCCGACCACAAGGTCCTGATCCGGCGCAGCGGTCTGCGTCTGCCCGGATGCCGCGCTCCCCTCCTGCGCAGCAGATGATGCGGGAGCATTGCCTCCACAGGCTGCCAGCGACAGGGACATCGCCGCAGCAAGAAACAACGCGATGATTTTCTTTTTCATACGACAAGAATTCCTCCCTTTTCTTTATGTTGAATCCCGAAAACAGAATCAGATCAGGGTCGGCGGCAAGAGTGAATTTGCTTTGGAGCAGGTTTGTTCTGCTGCCGAACCTACGTCTGAAATTTAGAATTAGTATAGCATTCGCTTTGTGGGTTGTCAATAAAATTTCATCGATTTCAAAACAAATCCTCTCGCTTTTTCTAATTTTTTGTTGAATTCATCCATTATCCATGCTATGATAAATCACAAGACAAGCCCCTGCAAGCAGTTGCGGGGGTGAAAAATATCTGGCGAAATCACAAGGAGGTACAATGCAAAACTGTGGTGCTGATGAGTGGATCCGCGAATCGAACCGGCGGGCGCTGCTGGAAAAAATCCGGCAGGAAAGCCCTGTTTCCCGGGTGCAGCTCGCACAGGAACTGCACCTGAGCAAATCGACCGTAACAGACAATATTACCCCCCTGCTCCGCGAAGGCATTGTACAGGAGGTTGGGGTGGGCCTTTCGCAGTCATTGGGAGGCAGGCCCCCGGTTCTGCTCAAGCTCAACGGAGCGTACAGCTACATTGTCGCGATTGAGCTTGGCTTTCGGGCGCCGCTTTTTGCGCTGGCGGACCTGGAAGGGCGTATTCTGCACAGACTGACGCTCTCCGTTGCCGAAGACGCCTCTTACACCGAGCGCCTGAAAGCGGTATGCGAGAAAATCGACGAGCTTTTACAGCGCGGAGGAATCGGCCGGGATCGTCTGGCGGTGATCGCGCTGGCTTCGCCGGGCGCTTACAGCAGACACGAAGGGGTCTATCTTTTGAATCCCGAATTTGAGGATTGGGATTTTTCCCATCTGCGGGAGGATTTGGCCAGGTGTTTTGAAACCGAGGTCATGATGATCAACGATGTAAAAGCCGCAACACTGGGGGAACTGCACCAGGGCGCAGCGAGGGGCTTTCGCAACATAGTTTATCTCAGCTGCGGAGTCGGCGTGGGCGCAGGAATCGTTCTGAACGGCCGGCTTTATTCGGGAACCTCCGGCAGTGCGGGTGAAATTGCCCGGGTACCGATTCCGGGAATCAGCGATCCCCTGCGGACCCGCGTGGAAATGAACGCCCTGCTGCAGAAAATACGGACCCAGGCACCCGAGGCGACCCGGCGCGCGCTCTGGAAACCCGCCGAGCAGTTGAATTTTGAGGATGTCGTCCGGCTTTGGCGGGCCGGGGACCCGTTCACGCGCAGCTGCATCCGCGATATTGCGGTCGCGCTGGGCAAAATGGCAGCCGCACTGGTATCCGTGCTGAACAGCGAACGGGTGGTGTTCGGCGGGGAATATCTGGTTTTCCAGACGCAGATTCTGGACATCCTGCGCAGGATTCTTCTGCAAGAAGCCTTCGATCCCGTCCCCGTTGTCGGTTCTTCGCTGGGGAAGGACGCCGCCCTGCAGGGGTTGCTTTCCCTTTCCTGCGAGGCGATTCTGGATCGTCTTGCAGTCAGTACGTAAAGGGTTTCAGCATCGGGAAAGGCTGCACGCCGCTTACATTTCAATTCTTTTTCACAATTATAAAATAAACAAGGACCGTCATTTTTTAAAATGACGGTCCTTGTTTGCAGTTCTGTGTTTATAGAAAAGGAAGCCCGCTAAGGGAAGTCGAACACTTTCTTAGCTGATTTCAAATTTTCAGTATTTTATTTTAAAAATGGAAGCGTAAAGACTCGTTCCGTCATCAGCACGCAATCTTTGAGAAAGCTGAAATTATGCTGAGAACCCCTATCATGGGGATTCATTTATCGGGGGAATTTGTGGCGCAAAACTCCTGCAACGTGGGGAGCTCACCTTCCTCGGCCATGCAATGCACATAGCCCATGAATCGATGCGAACGGGTTTCAATGTCCTCTTTTGAGATGCCGATATATTTTCTCAGCTTCCTGCACAGTGGCTCCGCGCCCACTCCGCTGCCGAATATGTGCGCTTCTATTTCCTCGATGAACAGGTAGGCATTCGCCTTGCGCTTCTCTCGAGCTGCGCTTGGCAGAGGCGGAGTACTGTGATCCGGATGATTCTTCTGCATCCAACGACGATGCTCTGACATACGCTTTTCAAATTCCGCATAACCCTCATCATAGAACGACTGGTTGCGCACCGTATACGGAATGTGATATCCACGCAGCCGAATCCCCAACTGCTCATCTGTTGTTTCTTCCGCCGCTTTTTGCCGGATATGTCCCTCCCTGATCCGCTGTTCTACTTCCTCATCCTCCATTTCCTGAAAGATGTCCGGAGTTCCATATTGATCTGGAAATTTGTTTGCCGCTATATTGGCCCGCTGGACAATCATTTGCCTATCATCGGATGACAGGGGCTCCAAATCCCAGTTTTCCTCAAGCCACTTGATTGCGTCCTGAATGGAATGCCCGCCGGGCCTGATGATGCCGGCGCAATACTCCCAGTAATGATCCAACATTTCTTCATCTATTGTTTGTACAGCGACAAGCGGTGCAATCACTCCCGCTATGTTTTCTTGATCATCCTGATAGCGGATAACCTCGCCGTCTCTTTCTACCTTCATATTCTCAAAACCACCTTTCCCACTGTCTGTTTTACTGCCTTAACAGTATACTTCCCTGTGCAGTCTCAGTTTGAAATGATCGAATGAATTCAGTATACCGTATCAGTCAACCGGAAACAAGCGCTTCTGCACGCCTGTTCCATGTTGGTTCTTTAATGCCTAAAGAGCAAGATTTGATTTGCTTTACAGTTTGTTTTGATGAAACCGTTATGAATCAAGAAAAGCCGCCGCTTTTAACTCATCAAATGAAGCAGACCGGGGCTCCGCTATTGAAAAGCGGTACTGCCCCGGCCTATTTCAAAATATGGTTCAAAAGCTATGGGAGGAATATTGAAAAACAAAGTTTTGGAGACTACTGTTTTCGCTGCTTCTGTGTGAATAGCTGCAGCTTGGCGTAAAAATCCTCTAAAATGAACCGGGCCTCGAGATGCCGGTATACCCGAATGGGGCGATTGGTTCCATTTTGTACATAAAACATTTCGTCCGTGATGTGCGGTGCGGGCACCCAGTCAAAGGTGTGAGGATGCGGGAACAGCAGCAAACCGACGGCAGGGGAATCGCCCAGGCACCAATATTCACCGGTTCTGGTGGTTCGCAGAGCCTCCGAGGTATGGCCGTTTTCTTCAAGCTGTTCAAATAAATATCTGCCCAGCTCGCCGCAGGGATATACCCGAAGCTCCAGCTCCGCTAGGGACACAATGACCTCCTGATAAACATTGCGCGGCACCTGCCAAACGGGTACCTGAGATTCAAAAACAACGTTGGCGGCGATAATATCATTGCTCAAATTGTATTCGCTGCCGCCGGAGGGATATGTACCGCCCCCGATCCATATGCAGGTCAGGCGATCGGCGATTCTTGGCTCCATCAGCAGGGCGGAGGCCATATCCGTCAAGGGTCCTAAAAAGGTAACGTACAGCGGGCGGTCATCGTCCTTCATGGCTTCTTCTATAATCAGCCGAGCGCCTTCGGATTCTACCGGCACAGAAGCGTAGGTCAGCGCATGGGGCGCCCCGTGGCGCAAAATGCTTTTGTCAAAATCCATGTAGTTCAGTATGGTCACTACTTCATCATAGCTGTCCTGCATGCTGGTAGCGGACTTTTCCGTGCCAAAGTGCGCCGCGATGATCCCGCGGTTGTCGAACCGGGGGCTGAGCAGCGCGTGTACGATCGCAAACTGGTCATCTGCCTCGTTTTTGGCATCCGTGTCTGTAATGACCCGGATTTCCTTCCCTGGGGGGATTCTGAATCGATAATCTGTGTACCTCATGAAAAGACTTCCTTTCCGCCTGTCAGCCCTTAACAGCGCCCGACATTCCTTCTACAAAATATTTCTGGAAAACGAGATATACAATAAAAATAGGGATAACAGAAATCAAAACGCCGGCAGAAAGCAGCGGGTAATCCGCGCCGTGGTCCCCGAAAAAGTTCATCAGCCCCGCCGGCACCGTGCGCATCTTGTCCTCGGTGATCAAAAGGCTCGCCAGTAAAAACTCGTTCCAGGTGGACAGAAAGTCCAGGATGACCAGTGTGGCTATGGCCGGTTTCGAGATCGGCAGGATCACGTTCCAGAATAGCTTCCAGTTGGTGCATCCGTCAATGCGGGCTGCTTCATCGATTTCTTTTGGTATGCTGCGGAAAAATCCCCGCAATATCAAAATTCCGAACGGGATGCCAAACCCCAGATAGACATAGAACAATCCGAAATAGGTGTTGGTCAGATTCAGCCGGCTCATCGCCAGATTGATGGGAACGAGAGCCGCCTGCATCGGCAGCATCATCCCGATCAAAAAGATCATAAATACTTTGTTGCTGTGGCGTATGTTCAAGCGGGTAATCGCAAACGCGGCAAGGGCCTCGATCAAAATTCCCAGAGGTACCTTCAGTCCGCAGATAATCACGCCGTTTTTCAGATAGGTGTGCATGTTTCCTCTCGCCCATGCCTCTTTAAAATTTTCCCAGAACCAGGAAGTCGGAAGAGAAAGTGCGGGATTCCCGAAAAAATCCTGCCGGGTTTTCAGCGAGGAAAAAAGAAGAAACAGCAGCGGGAATACCCAGATACACAACAGAATGAGGAGAAAAAAATAGAAAGTTGTTTTTTGAATTATTTTATTAGACTGCATTTTTCTCCTCCTTACTCCTTAGACATCAGCGACACATAGGGTACGATGATAATCATCATGACCGCAACCATAATGGTGGAGATGGCCGTGCCCATACCAAAGTTAGAGAAGGTGAAGGTTTGGGACACCATCCATGTAGAAAGAGTCTGCGTACTGTTTGCCGGCCCGCCCCCAGTCATTGCATAGATGACGTCATACACCTTCATCGAAGCGATGATCTGCGTAGCAAGCACGATGACAAGGGTTTCTCTGAGCATGGGCAGCGTAACTTTGAAAAAGGTCTGGATTTTACTTGCACCGTCAATGAACGCGGCCTCCTTCAAATCGGCGGGAATGGTCTGCAGACCCGCTAAAAACAATGTCATAGGGCCGCCCACCCCTTGCCAGAGAGCCGCAAAAAACACGGCCAGCAACGCGGTAGACGGGTTCGAAAGCCAGGCGGTGGATATGTTCGCAATGCCAACGGCATCCATCAGACCTTTCAGAAGGCCCAGCTGCGGCTGATATACCCAGGACCAAATGATGGCCACCATGACTCCCGACAAAATATAAGGAAAATATAAAATGCCCCTTACCGCCGTTCTCCCTTTAAACTGCTGATTCACCAGCAGGGCCAGCAGCAGAGAAATGGTTACGGTCACACAGACCGTGAGCACAATCCATATGATGTTGTTGCGCAGCGCAGTAAGAAACACCTGATCCTGCGTAAAAAGCTGTATGTAGTTTTGGAATCCAACAAATATTTTGTTGGGGTTAATCCCGTTCCATTTAAAAAAGCTCAGATAAAACGAGTAGAAGGCGGGAAATACGATCACGCTCAAATAGATGACGGCGGCAGGCAACAAAAACAAATACCGGAATATACCGCCTGGTGCTTCAAGCCTTTTTGTCTTCATTCGTCCACTCTCTTTTCCTGAAATGTGCGGTCAAAATCCGCGCCGGATATCCGCCGTAATTCCCGCAGCCTTCGGCATTGATCCGATCCTCCGGCGTCCTTTCGGAACAGCGCCGGAGAATCGGTCGAGACGATCAGCCGGATTTTATCAGCCGGCTGCCTTATAAGAATCCACGGCGCTCTGCATAGCCTGCGCGGCCTGCTGGGGCGTCATGCTTCCCAGCGCGACGGAATCCTGAACGGAGAACAGGGAGTTTACAACCTCCTGCGGCAATGCCTGATCGGAAATGGTGAAGCTGCCGAATTTGCTCATATCGGACATCATATTCGGAACATAGGACGGAGCCTCGCCGATTACGGTCATGTCCTTGTACGCACGGGGCTGTTTGACCAGATTCCCCAGCTTTTGAATGGTTTCATCAGAAATGTAGGTTTCTACAAATTTGATTGCGGCATCCAGCTTTTCGTCGCTCAAATCGCTGCGGAACTGCATCATGTCGATGAAAGAGGACATCCGCTCTCCGCCGCCGACGGTGGGAAGCTTAAAGTAATCATACATCGAAATATCCTGTCCATCCTGCAGCATCGCGGTCAGCAGAGAGGGACCGTCCAGCGTCATGACCGCGCTGCCGTTGTACATCAGCATACGGGCGTCGTTGGGCTCCAGCGAAACGAAGCCGTCGGGGAAATAACCCTTGTCTACGAATTCCTTATATTTCGCGAACGCTTTTACTACCGCCTCATCTGTCCAGGGCGTTTCAAAGGAATTCAGGGAATCGTGTTTATCGGAACCGGCATACATTTCAATTAAAATTTCCACCAGGCGCATCGTATGCCAGCCGCCTTTTCCGCCCAAAGCCAGCGGGGTAAGGCCCGCTTCCTTGATTTTGGCGCAGGCGTTCTCAAATTCCTCAAAAGTAGTGGGCACCTTGACACCGACCTGATCCAGCAGGTCTTTGCGGAAAATAACGCCCATTGTGGTGATGCTGGTAGGATAGCCGGCCAGCTTGCCGTCGAAGGTCGCCAGCTTCAGGCACTGTTCGGAAAACTTTTCAGACCAGTTATTTTCTTTGGCATAGCTGGTCAAATCGTAGCACAGGTCATTTTCAGGATAATAGGAAGCGAGGCTTCCGCCCCAGTTGTACCAGATATCGGGCAATGTGCCGGACGACGCCGCGATCTTCAAATTCTTTTTCTGGTCTGTGGTGCTGTTGGTAATCATGTTGATTTTGATGTTCGGGTATTTCTCCTCCATAATCTTCAGGACTTCCTCGGCCCAGGCGGCCCGTCCCGCTTCCTGCCAGAAGGTCAGTTCGATCACGCTGTCCGCTGCGCTGGAATCGCCGCCGGAAGCCGCTGGCTGAGGATTCCCGCACCCCGCCAATGAGGTTCCAAGCATCAGGACTGCAAGGGCTGCTGCTGCTAACCTTTTCATTGTAAATCCTCCCAAAATATAATTTTAGTATGTATTCATCTAATCAAACCGCCGCGGATGCGGTAGCCTGAATAAATCTTTTGGGGTCTGATTATCTCACAGGAACCAATGCTATTCCATATATCCTCCCTTCATTGGAGCTGCGGCGTGCTGCGAAAACAGCTTTAACACGCCGGAATGATATTGGGGTTCCGGAGGAATCCAGAGCGTCCGGCGCTCCCTCAGGATGGCGTCGATTTCACCGGGGGACTTCCTCTCCCCTTTGATCCCAACGATTGCGAGCACGCGGTTCTCAATATCGATCTGGATGAGATCGTCCTGTTCTACCAACGCAATGGGGCCGCCCGAAGCGGCTTCGGGCGATACATGTCCAATTGCCGGACCCTTGGATGCTCCGGAAAACCGGCCGTCGGTAATCAAAGCGATGCTTTTTCCCAGCTGCGGATCAGACGCAATCGCTTCTGTGGTATAAAACATTTCCGGCATTCCGCTGCCTTTGGGGCCTTCGTATCGGATAAAGACGGCGTCCCCGGGCTGTATCTGGTGATTTAGAATTGCCGAAATGGCGTCCTCTTCGCAGTCATAAGGTCTTGCGCGCAAAACAGCCCGATACATTTCCCTGGGTACAGCACTGTGCTTTACCACCGCACCGTCCGGAGCCAGATTGCCGCGCAGGACAGCGACCGTTCCATTCCTGCCGATCGGATCTTTAAAATTACGGATAACATCGGTGCGTTTCAGACCCGTTTTCACTAAATATCCTTCGCAGCGCTCATAAAATCCGCTGCTCTTCAGGTTTTCTAAATTTTCACCCAGCGTTTTTCCCGTCACTGTCAAAACATCCAGATGGAGCATGGATTTGATTTCTTCCATAATCCTGGGCACGCCCCCGGCATAGTAAAAATACTCGGCGGGCCAGCGCCCTGCCGGACGGACATCCAGCAGATAATGAGCGTCGCGGTGCAGGCGGTCAAAGGTATCGGCATCCATCTCGATTCCAAATTCGTGGGCGACCGCCGGCAGATGCAGCAGGGCATTGGTAGAGCCGGAAATAGCCGCGTGAACCATAACGGCATTTTCAAAAGAATCCATTGTAACGATTTGCCTGGGCTTGAGCCCCATACGTGCCAATTGAACCGCCTGCCGCCCCGCCGCGCGGGCGATGTCCTTCAAATCCTCACAGATTGCGGGAAGCAGAGCACTGCCGGGCAGCATCAGTCCCAGGGATTCCGACATGATCTGCATGGTGGAAGCCGTTCCCATAAAAGAACAGGCTCCGCAGGAAGGACAGGCATGATTTTTATAATAGGTAAGCTGTTCATCTGTGATTTCACCGCGCTGCTGCATGGCGCTGTACATGCCGATTTGCTCCAGAGTCAGCAGGTCTGGCCCCGCTTTCATGACGCCCCCGGTCACCATAACAGAGGGAATATTGATTCTTCCAATCGCCATCAGGTGCGCAGGAACACCTTTATCACAGCTTGTGATAAAAACGCCTGCGTCAAACGGGGTGGCATTGGCGTGGATCTCGATCAAATTGCAGATACTGTCGCGGGAGGCCAGAGAATAATTGATTCCGTCGTGGCCCTGTGACATACCGTCGCAAATATCCGTGGCAAAAAAGCGGCTTGCTTTTCCTCCGGCCGCTGTTGCTCCGCCGACGGCATCGTCGCACAGCTGCAGCAGATGAACGCTGCCCGGGTGGCTGTCGCCAAAGGTGCTCTCAATGATAATCTGCGGTTTTTCCAGGTCCTCCGGCATCCATCCCATTCCCAGCCGCAGAGGATCCATTTCCGGTGCGATTTTACGAATCTCCTGACTAATCATGCATTATCCTCCATATGTACAATCATGAAAAGGCCTTTGATCTTGGAGACCTTACACGTATGATGTATTTTTGATTTTTATTATAGTATATCTCCGTATCGAAGTCAATATTATAATAAATTTTTTGTTTCAAATATAATTTAATGTAAGTTTTGTCCAATTGACATATGATGTGTATCTTAATAAAGAGGATATTTGTCTTTTCCTTTCAGGATGAGCAGGCGCCCTTGTGTTTTGCCTTGCAATCTAATGGAATTTATAATAGAATAAAACCGTCACAAGCTTGTTTTTGATTTGTTTTTATTACACCTGCGCAGCCGCTCGAACGGGAGCTGCTGTAAATGGAAAGATGGGAGTCATCGGCTTTGAACACAGAAGAATACAATCAAAAGCCGCTTGTGGAGAAAGCGGCTGAAGAAATTTTGCAGTATATTGCCGACCATAATCTGGAGGTAGGCGAAAGAATCCCCAGTGAAAACAAATTGGTGGCTCTTTTGCAAACAGGCAGAGGAACCGTGCGGGAAGCCGTGCGCTTTTTGATTGCCAAAGGAATCCTTACGATCCGCAGGGGCGCCGGCACCTTTATTGTGCGAAAATACGGAATGGAATCGGATCCGCTGGGGTTTGCGTTCATGCAGGACAAATATAAGCTGGCCATGGATCTGGTGCAGGTTCGAATGATGATCGAGCCCGATATCGCCGCCATGGCGGCTCGTTATTCCACGCCGGAGGATATCGCCGAGCTGGAACATCTTTGCGCCAGCATTGAAGATTTAATTTACAGCAACCAGGATCACACCGAAAAAGATATTGAATTTCATAATAAAATAGCGGAATGCAGCCGTAACACTGTTGTAGCTAATTTGATCCCCATTATAAATTCTTCCATTCAAATTTTTATGGATCTGACGCGCCGTCAGCTCGCTCAGGAAACGATTGAAACACACCGTGAAATCTTCAATGCCATCAAAGAGCACAACAGTATTGCTGCACGGGACGCCATGGTACTGCATCTGATTTACAACCGCAGGGATATTCGGCTCCGCCATATGGACACCGAACAGGCCATGCGGCCGCAGGGACTTCCCCCCGAAGAAAAAAACATTTGACTGCCGACGGACCTTGGAAGATTGCCCTGTTCTGCGGTGCTGCGATGCCGCGGCGTAAACGCGAGCATTCCGGGCAAGGGAATCGGCCTGGCAGCAGCGATGTTAAAATTTTTAAAAATTAGAAAAGATCAAAGGCACCGGAATCAAACTTCCGACGCCTTTGATCTTTTGTATCACTCAGGGGTTCTCGCAAATTTTGAGGTGCAATCCCATGGGATCGCATTCCGGACATTGTAATGAATCGATCTCTTCGCTTGTTCTCCACCCGACGGAACGGCAGGGAATTTTACATGCTGTCACTCCACATACTCCAGGGGCTTTTCGGCCTCTTCCTGTGTTTTGGGAGCTTCCGTGGGCTGCTGTTTTGCAAAGTGTGCGAATATAAAGGTTTCTCCCAAGCCGCAAACAAAGGCCAGCAATAAACCGGCTACGAGAGTAAACGCCAGCCCGAGCTCATTCTCCCCCCCTTGAGAGAAGGTCAACGCGACGCCGGCAAAAATGAACGGCAGCCTGTTAAACAGAGTCTTGCCGAGCACCGTGAGGTGCAGACCCATTGTAACGGTCGTCAGCAGAGTAATTGCGATGAACATGGCGGCTTGGGCAGGAATACCGATCGCGGTCTCCCAATTCAGGAAAGCGAAATTCAGCTGTCCCCAAATCAGGCCTGCCAGAATGCTGCAAAAAATCGCCGGTACATCTTTCGTTTTCGCTCCCATTCCAAAAAAGACAGCTAATATGACAAAACTCATCCAACCGATTTGAAGGCCTGTGAAACCATAAAGGAAAAAGAAAACGGCACAGGTAAACGAAACCCAAAGGCTGAACAGCCACAATGCCTTTCCCATATCAAAACCTCATTTCCTATATACTCCGGATGATTTAACGAACGACAGTGGCAACATGGAGTCCATCTTCATACGTTGTGGATTCATATGTCTTATAGTTTCTTACCTCGTGGTTAAAAATCAGGTTCTTGATGTCGTATCCGGCCAAGGCATACGCTTTGTCGATCTGCTCGACGACCGTGACGGGGGAGCCTACCGCCGTAAACGGGACATAAACGCCGTCGTTATTCAGGCCGAGTACGTTTTCCTGAACGTAGGCAACATCGCCGCTTAAAATCTTCTCGACTTTCCTGCCGTCCTCTTCCACCTCTACCAATATGATTTGGCCGCAGTAGGAATGGCCCATGGGAAGAGCGACCACCCGTATGCCGTCAAATATTTGCTGATCACCGTCGAGTAAGGTCATTCTGCCGTCGCAGACATATTCGCAGGCGGTCTTGATGTCGCAGGGCAGAAACGCATTTTTCGCTCGATTGAATTTTTTTGGCAGAGATAACGCTGCCAGCGAGTTCAGCAATTCATCCTTCTGAATATAAAAATGCGCGTTGGGGAAAAGCTTCAGCCCGCCCATATGGTCGAAATGGCAATGGGTTACGATAACCGTATCAATGTCTTCCGGCGTCAGGCCGACCCGCGCTAACACCTCTTTCGGCATTTTCGTATTCTGAAACGCGTAGGCTTCGCAAATGCCCTTTGAAGCGGGCTCTTCGTAATTCACGCCGCAATCAACCAATATCTTATGGCCGTTGCCCTCAATCAACTGATAAGACATGGTTAAATTCATAAAGCCGCCATTGTGGGCGCTTGCGATTTGACCGGAAACAGGAGCGCTGTCTGTGTTTGCATACTCTAAAATTTGTATGGAATACCGATTCATAAGAAAAGCCTCCTAATCCTGATTTTGGGGAGAACCGTTATTTTGATTCATTTGCCGGGAAGGCCGGTCAGCCGCAGGCCCGCATGCACCCCTTTGTATTCGACTGTATTTCCGCAAGCAAGCGATAAACGGAACTATCGTGCCAATCGGTTTCCTGTAAAAACAATTCGAAAATCGAAAACCAAGCGGTAAATTTACGCGGGTGCATTTTCTGCGTTTTCCTTCTTCTTTTTATAGAATACAGGACTCAGCACCGTATAAGCAACCGCCAATAAAATCAGTCCGACTGCCGAAATCATAAATTTGAACGCAACCTCGCTTGCGCCGAACGCGTTGAAAATTCTGTTGATGACCAACGGAGAACAGAACATTCCCAAATTGAGCATCCCCATCGCGAGGGAAATGCCCGTCGCTCTCAGGGAGGCGGGAGCATACTCCGAGGTGGCAAGCATGCAGCTCGAGATCAGGAACGCCTGCGCGACGCCTGTACATAAGCTGGCGAAAAATGCCGCGGGAAGTGTTCCGAAAATATTCAGCGCCATAAAGCCCGCCGCCAGCACCAGCAGCCCCAGCTGTATGGTTTTATACCCCAGAACTTTTCTGAATTTTCCAAAGACAAAGCCCGTCAGCATCCCCGTGATCGGGAAAACGGTGTTGACATATCCGCTGACAGTGGCATTGCCCAGCCCGGTGGACTTGATGAACATGGCGATATTCAGCTGATAGGTATAAAGGAACAAATACGTAAAAAAGATGATTGCGGCGGTAAAGTACACCGCACCATTGAGTCTGTCTTTCGTGCCCGTCCTGTCATCCTTTTGCAGCGGTGTGGGAGCGACATAGGTCAGATTTTTGTTTACGAGAATCAGCGCGGGGATAAACAGCAGCAGAATCAGATAAGAATAATTCCAGGCGATTCCGGCGAGGATTGCGGCAAAAAATGTGATGACCATGCTGCCCCCGGTGGAGGAGGAAGCCTGATACCCCATCATGTCGTTTCTCTCCTGCCCGTCGAAAAATTCCGAGACCAGCGATTTTGTCAATGCTCCGTTCATCCCCTGATTGATTCCGATCAGCAGGCTGGATATGTATAAAATAGTCAGGCTTTTTGCACCGAAAAAGAACGCGATCAGGCCGCCGATAAGACCCAGGAACATTCCCCCCAGCAGCAGATTTTTCTGAGCAAACTTGATGGACAGAGGCCCCGCAATAAAAGCAAACAGCATCCCCATAAGGCTTGGAATCGTTAACACCATCTGAACGGAGTCAACGCTTGCATTGGGGTAAACCTCTGCAATATCTGCCAAAATCGAAGAAATGATCAGCGACGACATCAGCATGACCGAGCCGGATACAATTGCGATTCGATTGGCCCTTTTTTCCTTAACATCCATGAATGACTCTCCTCCTCATTACGATTTGTTGACTGAATGTTTTACCTGAAAGCAATGAATGCGCTGTCGGTTTCGTACCGAATGGGAACCAAAGCCACAGATCCGGAAAGAGCGGTGATTGCTTGCCGTCTGCTGGACGCAGAACACATTTGAGTTCGGCTGCTGCAATGGATTCCGGCGATTCTTCCCGCATGTCTGAAAGACCATCTGAAATGAGGCACATCGTCTTCTGATGCGCCGCCCGCGGCGCTCTGAGCATAAAGGTCCTAAAACGGAACCGGTCTTTCTGCAGATCATTTCTGATGAGTAAATAGACTGCGGGAAAATTCAATGAGTTCCTCGCTGACTTCATCTGAAACCATCACATCCCGTATTCCCTTCACCTTCTCCATAAGCTTCGGTTTCACGATCGCATCCAGCGTCTCATAAATAGACAGACACCCGCTGCACGCCCCCCGATACCTGACGCAGACAGTATCCCCCGTGACCTGTACCAGTTCAATCCACCCATTGTGCTTTAACAGCTCCGGATTGATCGTATTTTCGATCACGCTGCGCACCTGTTCTTCCATTTCTTCTGACGGCTCGCGTCCCATTTCAGCCATAATACCCCTCCTTTCGTAATAGTATCACTGTTTTTCTTTTCTGCTTTCGGCTTTGAAAAGGCCCATTCTATGATTCCAGCATTTCGTATACAATGGCCGCCCCCATGCCCCCGCCGATACACATGCTGACCAATCCCAGCGTCTGTTTTCTCCTCCTGAGTTCACTGAGCATTTTGCAGGTCAAAAATGCCCCGCTCCCGCCCAACGGATGACCTAACGCAATGGCTCCGCCGTTGACATTGACGATTTCCTCCGGCAAATTCAGCCCTTCCATACACGCAATTGCCTGTGAGGCAAACGCCTCGTTCAGTTCGATCAAATCCATATCCTTGATGGTCAGATTCGTCTGCCTCAATACCTTGGGAATCGCAAACATCGGCCCAATCCCCATAATTTCCGGCGCCACGCCCACAGCCGTGAATCCCCTGACCTTCGCGATCGGCCTGAGCCCAAACTCTTTTGCCTTTTCTTTTGTCATCAGCAGCAAAAACGCCGCCGCGTCACTGGTCTGGGAGGAATTGCCCGCCGTTACCGTACCGTTCTTTTTAAAGACAGGCTTCAAGCCCTGCAAAGCTTCGATGGTTTGCCCGTATCGGATTCCTTCGTCCTGATCGAACAAAAAGGTCTCCTGACCCGTACCGTCCTCCAGCGCCCTGGTCGCCTGAATCCCTACGATCTGCTCGGCGAAATACCCGTTTTTCTGTGCGGCTTCCGCCAGATGGTGGCTTCTCAAAGCAAGTTTGTCTTGCTTTTCGCGGCTGATCTGAAATTTTTCCGCCACCTTTTCAGCCGTGATCCCCATGGAAAGATAATGTCCCGGGTTGGACCATAACAAATTCGGTTCGGGAAAATGCATATTTCCGCCGCCGGGAATGGTACTCATGCTCTCGACTCCGCCCGCGATGGCGATATCGATGTTGCCGGCCAGTATGGCGTTGCTGGCCGTCGCGATGGTCTGAACCCCTGAGGAGCAAAACCGGTTGACCGTCTGCGCGGGAACCTCGTTTGGAAAACCCGCAAGGCCGGAGGCCGTTCTGCCAATATTCAGGCCCTGCTCCGCCTCAGAGAACGCGTTCCCCATAATAATGTCTTCCACATCCCCGTAAGAAACCTGCGGCGTTCTGGCCATCAGTCCGCGCAGGGTCTGAGCCGCCAAATCTTCGGGCCTTGTGTTTTTCAGGCTCCCTTTCGGCGCTTTTCCGACCGCGGAGCGCGCATAACTGACAATGACTGCTTCTCTCATATGCTTCCCCCGTTTCTCTTCTGCTCCGCCATTTCAACAAAGGCCCTCGTTTCCAGCTCCAGGAACTGCTTTTCCGCAACGAAAGTCTTTTTGGGAACATTCCCGCCCCCTATGATCCCCGCAATCTTCAGAGCGATCGGGTACATCTGCTGAGACACAAACAGTCCTTCATAGCCGTTCACGATGGTGATTTCCATAGCGGCCCGGCCAGTGGTTCCGGAAACGGCCACAAGCTTTTCTTCTGTTTTGCAGAATCCTTCCTGATACAGATGAAGCGCCTTCTGCTTCCCTTTTTCCAGAATATCTTCCCCCTCCGCAAGGATCGCGGCGTTTTGGGGAAGGAGTCCCTTTGCCTTCGCTTCGAATAGATTCTCGTATTTTTTAGGGACATATACCGTATTCAGCAAAGCTTTTAAAAACGGTATGATATCGTGCCCGGGGACGTTGTCCCCGATGGAATAGACATCTAAAATCTGCGCCGTCAGGCCGCCGCCCATGGGCGGCAGGCCCTGAGAGAAATCATACCCGAACCTGGTGACGGCAGGGCTTGCAATAACGGCATGGCTGTTCAGCGCGACCTCATAGCCAAAGCCGACGGATTGGCCCGTCAGCAATGTGACGACCGGCTTGCTATAATGCCGGATCGTTGTCGTCAGGCTTTGAAAGGCCTTTGAAATATCGGCTAAATTTTCAGCCGATTCCGCGGTATTCCCACAGCAAAGATTCTCACCAGCACCAAACACCACGACGCCGCTGCATTCTGCTTCTACTTCCTTTAAAATTTCTGCCGCCCATCCCGCTGTTTCGGAACAGATCCGGTCGTCCTGCCCTGCAAAGCCGAGAGCGGCGATCCCATCCCCCAAATCGAGCAAAAAGGCCCCCTCGCTTTGGGCAAGAACAGGATAGTTCTCCTTCCATTTGTCCTGATGCATCTGTTTTTCTCACCCTTCCTTTTTCTGATGGCTGCCTTCCATACTTTCGGCAAGCCCGCCCCATTGCTCGTTGAACAGCTCTGACGGCATCATCTGAACATCTCTCATGATCGGTTCAAAATCCATTTGGTCCAGAATATCGCGCTGCAGATCGATCCCCGGAGCGATTTCGATCAGCTCAAGTCCTTCCTGCATCAGCCGGAACACAGCCCTTTCTGTGACGTAATACACCTGTTTATCATCTTTTAGGGCCAGCTCCCCATTGAAGGAAACCTGTTCAATGTTATACAGGAATTTTCGGATATTCCCTTCTTTCAGGATTTTCAGTTTCCCGTCTTTGATCTCGACCTCCACACCGCCGACAAAGATGGTGGTAAAGACGATCGTTTTGGAGCCGGCCGCAACATCCATAAATCCGCCCACGCCGATTCCCCCGCCATTTAATTTACTGGCGTTGACGTTCCCGTCGGCATCTATCTGCAGAATTCCAAGACAGCCGTAATCGAGACAGCCGCCGTCGTAATAATCAAAATTATCCGCCATTTCTATGGTCGCTTCCGGATTCCAGCAGCAGCCGAAGTCGTGCTTGTTTGCCGGCATGCCGCCCATATTCCCGGCTTCCGTGGTAAGGGTGATTTCGTCCAGCACACCTTCTTCCGCGGCAACGGAAGACACGGCCTCCGGGATTCCCACCCCCAAATTGCAGACATCCCCCCTGCGCATCAGCATCGCGGCTCTTCTGGCAATGACCTTGCGCGCGCTCAGCATTTCTTTTTCCACACTTTCCAGCGGTACCCTGAATTCCCCGCTGAACGACGGGTTATAGTACGATTTTCCTGTCTGCCAGTGGTTTTCCGGTTTGGCGCAAAATATGTAATCCACCATGACGCCCGGAACCGCCACATCTTTTGGCGCGATGCTCCCGGCCTTCACGATTCTTTCCACCTGAACGATCACGATGCCGCCGCAGGCTTTTGCCGCCGAAGCGGCGGAAAGCTGGTTGAGCTTGTAGCCCTCCCGATAGATAGAGATGTTGCCCTTTTCATCCGCAACGCTGCCCCGGATCAAGGTGACATTCACTTTCGGGAGCTTGTAAAGCAGCCATTCCTCGCCGTGAATGTCGATCAGCTCCACCTGCGGCTCGGCATTTTTCGCCCTGTCGTTCATCGCGCCGCCCTCCATGCGGGGGTCCATCATCGTGCCCAAGCCGATTTTGGTGATGACGCCGGGTTTTTTGGCAGAGATATACCTCGCCATCGTCGCGGTAACGCTTTGGGGAAAATTGAAGATTTCCGCTTTATTCGAGGCCGTCAGGTTCACCATATTGCGCCCGCAGCCCTTTAAATGGCCCCCGACTCCCCTTTTCAAAAGTCCCTCGTGGGCCAGGTGTGCCATTCCGGTGGTATCTCTGTCCCCGATCGACGAAGTCCAATATGCCGTTAAATCTCTCGGGTGCCCCGTTTCCAAAAAGCTTTTTTCGATTTCCTTGACCGCCTCATCCGCATATCCCCCAAGGGTGATACCGGTAATAAACAGCGTATCTCCGTCTTTGACATAATTCTTGATTTCGCTGGACTGAATGATCTGTTTCATCCTGATTCCCCTCATCTTCTATTGGTAAAATCGGGTTTTCTTTTTTCGATAAACGCTTTCATTCCTTCCTTCTGATCCTCCGTTTCAAAACAGAGAGAGAATAAGGATTTCTCGTATTGGCTGCCCGTATGGACATTGTTGTCCACCGCGTAGTTGATCGCCGACTTGGCATACTGAAGGGCGGCCGCCGGTTTCTGACTGATTTTTTCCGCCAGCGCGAAAGCCTCCTCCAGAACCTTTTCATCGGGAACACATTTTGTCACCAGGCCGATTTCATACGCTTCTTTCCCCTTCACGACTTTGCCGGCCATTATGATTTCTTTTGCCTTGACAGGGCCGACGATTTTGGTAAGGCGCTGCGTCCCGCCGGCCCCGGGGATGATCCCAAGGCCCACCTCGGGCAGGCCAAACGCCGAGCTTTCGCCCGCGACCCGAAAATCACAGGACAGCGCGATTTCACAGCCGCCCCCCAGTGCGGGCCCGTTCACCGCGGCAATCACCGGGATGGGGAGAGCCTCCAAAATATCGTTGATCGAATGGGCCTTTCTCGCCGTTCGTTCCGCATCGAACTGATTTGCGTTCATCATTTCTTTGATGTCGGCGCCGGCCGCAAACGCTTTGCCGCTGCCGGTGATGATCAATGCTCTTACCATGCCGTCCGCATAGACAGAACGGATTGCTTCCAGCAGATCGGTATTCAGGGCATCACACAAGGCGTTCATTGCCTGAGGGCGATTCAGCATGATGGTGGCGATCCCCTCATCGAGGTTCAAAATCACATTCTCAAATTTTTTTTGCATGACAGTTCGCCCCTATTCGTATTTGTAAAAGCCTTCTCCCGCTTTCGGCCCCAGCTTTCCCGCACGGACCATTTGCCTTAAAAGGGGCTGCGGAGCATAAGAATTGTCGTTGAATTCCTCTTTGAAATAATTCAGAACATCCACCGTCAGCTGCATCCCGCCAAAGTCGATCATCTGGAAGGGGCCCATCGGATAATTCAGCCCCAGCCGGACCGCGGTATCGATATCCTCGACGGTTGCCACCCCCTCCGACAGCATTTTGGCCGCTTCATTCAGATAAGGCAGCAAAAGCCGGTTGACGATAAAGCCCGGGGAATCCTTTTTGACTTCCACCGGGGTCTTCCCCAGGGAGAGCGCGAAATACAGCGCGGTTTCCATCGTTTCATCGGACGTATTGAGTCCGCGGATCACCTCTACCAGCTTCATTACGGGAACCGGATTGAAAAAGTGGATTCCGCAGAACCGGTCTGGACGCCCCGATTCTTTCCCGATTTCCGTGATCGACATAGAGGAGGTATTCGACGCAAAGATCGTTTCCTTTTTGCAGATTTGATTCAGCTCCAGGAAGACGCTTTTTTTCAGTTCCATATTCTCCAGTACCGCTTCAATCACCAGATCGGCCTCTTCCAGATCCTGCAGCCGGTCGGTCTTTGTAAGCCGCCCCAACGCCTCTTCCTTCTGCTCATCGGTCATCCGGCCCTTTGCGACCGATTTCGTAAAATATTGATCCATTCTATTTACAGAAGCGTTGACGAACTCCATTTCAATATCTCTCAGGATGACGTGATAACCCATGACAGCCGCTGTCTGGGCAATCCCGGTCCCCATGGTGCCGGCGCCAACGACTCCTATCGTTTTCATTTCCATACGTTGCCTCCATAGTGCTTGAGCGATATATAAAGACTTTATATATCGCTCAAAACAATCTCATTTCATTTGGCTTACTTGGTATACTTCGCAAATTTCTCCAGCATTTTTCTGGGTGTCACATACTGCCTGTCAAACACAGGAATTTCCGGCTCGATGCCCGCAAGGTACTTCGCGATGCCTTTCAGTTCCTCCAGCGGATATCTGGACATCATCGCCACTTCTTCCATCACGGGGGACCCGCCGCCGTGCAGACCCGCGACGATCATGCCGCCGCCGAATTCAGAGAGCATCTGATCCTCGATCATCCGGAAGCATCTGTGGACATTTTCCGCAGAGATATTGGGATTTCTCATAATATATTTGTTCAGGAGCTCGCCGACCTCATCGGAATAGTACTCCGCTTCCATCGGGATCGTCGCGATCAGGCCGCCGGCCAGATCCGCAAGGATTTTATTCTCGTTGTAAATTTCTTCACCGGCAAGCTTTCTGCCGGCATTCGTCAGAATTTCATCGGGGATATAGGTTCCGGAGGGCGATTTCTGGCCCTTGATGGCGCTTGCGATTCCGCAGGCAAAAACCACCTCTGCGATCCCGATAATGTGCGCCAGCTTTCCCTTGACATGGGACTGCTTTTCGATCCCGTTGTACTCGGCGACCAGCGCGGACATGCTTGCCAATACCTCCGAAGTGGCGGGCTTGCAGCCCGTATAGGAATGCCGGTGGAAGTGGGCGAACATCAGCGCCAAAAATCCGGCGTAGGGCGTCTGCCTGGGGTCTGCATGGCCGTTCATGAAGATTCGGTCGGTCGGAACAAAAACATCGTCAAAGATGGTCAGGGATTCCATATCGCCAACATGCGCGATCGGCGCATCGATATAGTTTCTCTTGTGCCTTACGCCCGGAAGAGCCGCCAGTTTGACCCCCTCCCAGTCCGCGGGGATCGCAAAGGACACCGCGTAGTCCTTATCGGAGGGCCCCATGAAGCGGGTGGGCGTCACGATGATCTCATCCACATAGGGAGCCGAAGAGTTACAGGATTTGGCCCCTCTGACAATGATTCCGTCCGGTCTCGTTTCCACAATGCGCAGGTACATATCCGGGTCCGCCTGTTCGGAGGGTCGTTTCATTCTGTCGCCCTTCACATCCGTCTGGGCGCAGTTGGCGACGATATCGTGCTCCTGACACCATGCCAGATACTTTAAAAAGTTCTCGTTGTATGTGGTTCCCAAAGCCTGATCCATCTCGTAAGTAACAACGGACAATGCGTTCAGGGCATCGATTCCCATGCACCGCTGAATACATCCGCCCACTCTGTGCGACAAAAGCTTTGTCATCTTCTGCTTCTTTAACAGGTCATCCTCGGTCTGGTGAATATGGGTAAACCGGTTGATCGTTTCCCCTGTCAGATGAGAGGTGGCGGTGCAGAACTCCCTGTACCTCTCGTCATGGGCACAATCAAAGGTCTGCCGCATCACATACAGGCCCGAATCGATCAACGGACTGGAACGGTCGATCACTTTCCCCCCTACATAAATGTTAGGCCGCATTTTCAACAGCCTTTCGTGGTATTGCTCAAATGTTCCTACTGGCATTTTATTTACTCCTTTCGATTCTGTAATAAAGGCTTTGTTCCCCATCGTTCAATGGATAGATAAGCAATTGGCGTGCCAATCGGCCCGGAAAAGACAATGATTCCCAGACCTTTGTCGTTTTTCCTCCATGAACCGGACAAATGCCGCGCCTGTTCCATATCGTGAACAGAGAAATGACCTTAAAAAGGCAAATCCGGCACCGCGAATCCTTTCTTGAGAACGCGGTGCCGGACGGTGTATAAAGTATAAATAACATTTCGCCGCAGCCTGAAAAAGATTGTATAGATTCTATACTTTCAAAAAAGCCGACGACGAAGAGACCAATTGTTTGTAATAACGGCATCCGGGCGTTCGAAGACGAAAAGAACCGGCAAGCACTGCTTGCCGGTTCTTTTCGGGGAATTACCTCTTCCGCTCATTATTCAAATCCATATTTGCTCAGCTTCTCATAGAATGTCCTTCTCGATATGCCAAGCTCGTTGATCGCCCTGCTTTTATTGTTATGATTTCTCAGCAGGGATTCCCGGATCAGCTCTTTTTCCATCATTTCAATATTGGACTTCAGGTTGAATGTTTCCAAATGCTTCACATCCAGCTTGTGTTCTTTTGGAACGATGTACTTCGGCAGGTCCTTTACTTCCACCTGATTGCCCGTCCTGATGATATTCGCGTGCTCCAGCACATTCTGCAGTTCTCTGATGTTGCCGGGCCAGTTATATTTTTGCAGCACCTTGATCACGTCTGAGGACAGGGACACTTTTTCCTCGCTGTTTTTATTCAGCCTTTCCAGCAGGCTTCTGGAAAGCAAAATGATATCATCCTTCCGCTCCCTCAAAGGGGAGATGTTGAGAGGAACCACATTCAGCCGGTAATACAGGTCGCTTCGAAAGGTTCCCTGCTCGATCATCTCTTCCAGATTCTTGTTCGTCGCCGCGATGACCCTTACATCCAAAGCGATGGTTTTCGTGCCGCCCACCCGTTCGATCTCCCTCTCCTGAAGCACCCGCAGGATTTTGGCCTGCATGCTGAACGCCATGTCCCCGATTTCATCCAGAAAGATCGTTCCGCCCTGAGCAAGCTCAAATTTGCCGATTTTCCCGCCCCGCTTCGCCCCTGTAAACGCGCCGTCCTCATAGCCGAACAATTCGCTTTCCAGAAGATTTTCGGGGATAGAGGCACAGTTCACTTTGATAAAGGGCATTTTATTCCGCTTGCTTTCTTTATAAACGGCCCGGGCCAGCACTTCTTTTCCCACACCGCTTTCTCCCCGGATCAAAACGGTAGCGTCTGTTTTCGCCACCTTAGAGGCAAGGAACAGCATGTCTTTAATGTTATTGTTGGAATAAATGTATTCTGAAAACGACTGGGGTAGATGCTTCTTTTCCAGCTCCTGCTGAAAATACTTGTTGATTTCCCGCGTTCTCTGCAATTCCTTTGTCAGCTTGTCGATCTCCGACACATCGTTAAAAATAGAAACGGCGCCGGAAACCGCATCGTTTTTATAAATAGGAAAGCTCATCCCGACCGCGTGGATGTTCACGGTCCGCAGATAATCCACAATGTTGTGAGACGGCTTCCCTGTCTCGATCACCTTGATCGCGATCGCATCCGGTTCAATATCCCTCAGCCTTTTGCCGACGGCTTTTTCCGCAGGTGTCCCAAGGATCACTTCATACGCGTGATTCACATAAACGATGGTGGTATCTGCGTCGTTTATCATCACCGCGTCCGAGATATTCTCTAAAATATCGAACAGAAATTCCTTGTCCCAATTTTGAATCGTTTTGGTCGTAATTGCTTTATGTTTCTCCATAATCACAGTTACCCCTTATGTATATTATATATACATTGTATCACGGGCCATCTTCACCAACAAGTATATTGTGTCTACTTTTTATTTTTTTGATCCAAAAAATTTATTCAGTTTTTTGGTCCATAGTGCAGAAAGGAAACAATCGCTCGCGTTCAGAACCGTGCGGGTGATCCGGACTACCCGATTTCCCCCGGCAATCACAAAGGCGCCCCAAATGTTGAATCCATCACAACATTTGGGACGCCTTTTATGGAATGCGGCAGAAGCCGAACCCACGATGCCAAAAATTTATGTTCGGATTTATTCGGGATCGTCCAAAGCTCGAATTGCCTTTAACATTTTGATGATCCGATGGGACCTTTTGTTCATAAATTTCGGAATATCGATTCCGCTGTAATCGTAGCAGCCTTTTCCGGTTTTGATGCCCAGGTGGCCCTTGTCGACTAGTTCTTTTCCGAATTGATCCTCTCCGGTGTCATTGCAAAGGGTTTTGTAGACATCGCCGGAAACGGTATTCGTCAGGTCCCATCCCACCACATCGTGCAGGGACAACGGCCCCTCAAAGGAATACCTTGTTCCGCTTGTATAGCGGATGGCCCGCTCCACATCCTCCGCGGTGGTCCAGCCCTGTTTGATCATGTACCCGATTTCCCGGCAGAGTACGTTGTCGAGACGATTCACAATAAAGCCGGGGATGTAATGCTTGATAACCGCAGGCTCTTTGCCCGCTGAAATCAGCAGCTGCCGCACCTGCTCCGCAACCTCCAGAGAGGTTTTCGGCCCCAGCACCACTTCGACCAGGGGCATGACATAGGGCGGATTAAAGAAGTGCGTGATCAGCAGGCGCTCCGGGTTTTGGATCTGCGCGATTTCAAAAATATTGGAGGCAGAGGTATTGCTGCAGAAAATACAGTCCGGCGGGCAGAGCTGATCGAGCTTATTGAAAATATCCCGCTTGATATCAGCCTTTTCAAACACGCCTTCGATCACCAGGTTGACCTTGGGAACGATTTTTTCCAAATCCTCCTCATAAAACACCAGACTCCTGGTATTCTCGATCTCTTCCGGTGTGACAAGGCCCTCCTCCTGATAATACTGCATGTCGGTTTCAATCAGTTTTTTTGCCTTGGGCAGCTGCTCGGGAAAGGCATCGTAAAGGGTGATCGGAATCCCTTTGGAGGCAAATACCTCGGCAATTCCGCGCCCCATCGTACCTGCGCCTACCATCAAAATATTCCAGCGATTTTCCATGTTTTACTCCTTTCGGCGAACGGCCATTCTATCCTATTCTTTTTCGGTCACTGATTCATCAGAATACGGCCCACGGTGCCGCCCGTTACCTCCAAAACCGCTCCGCTGACGTAGGAGGATAAATCCGTCGCCAAGAACTCGACGGCATTGGCGCATTCCTCGGGGGTGCCGAATCTGCCCAGAGCGATATTGCGGGTGAATTTTTCTTCGCCTACGGCCTGATATCCCGCCACCAGGCGCGCGGTTGAAATAAATCCGGGAGCGACGACATTACAGGTGACATTGTACGGGCCAAGCTCCTGTGCCAGCAATTTGGTGTAATGGATAATGGCAGCCTTGGAAGAAGCATAGTGAGAATAGCTGCCGTCACTGTTTGCCATCAGCCCGCCCACAGAGGCCACGTTCACTATTTTTCCGTACCCAAGCTTTTTCATGATGGGGGCAACGGCGTTGCAGGTATAGACGGTCCCAAAAAAGTTTCTCTCCACAACGGCGTGAAACTGCTCCCAATTGAGCTGAGAGGCTTTGTTCCCATCCATCGGGCCCATTCCGCCGCCGGCATTGCTGACCAGGATAGAGATATCCCCCAGCTCCCTGGCGATCGTTTCGACCGCCGCGAAAACCTGCTCCCGGTTTCCGATATCGGCCACTGCCCCGACCGAATTGACCCCCAGCGCTTTGATTTCATCCATCACGGTATCTGCTGTGAGCAGTTCTTTTTCCGCCGTGTATTCCTCAAAGGATTTCAGATTGATATCGATAACCCCTACATTGGCACCCAGGGACGCAAGCCGCAATGCGTATTCTCTGCCAAGCCCTCTTGCCGCGCCCGTTACGATTGCATTTTTGCCCGATAATTTTCCCATGACCTTTCCTCCTAATCCATGAATTTCAGTCGATAACGCCTTTTCCCTTCAGCGCTGCTATTTCCTCTTCACTGTAATCCAGAAGCTGCCTGAGAACCAGTTCCGTATCCTGCCCCAAAGCGGGCGCGCCGCGCCATACCTGCCCCGGCGTTTCAGAGAATTTCGGCACAAAGCCAAACGCTTCGATTTCCTTGTCCAGCGTCTGGTCTGTGTATTTGATCCAATCCCCTCTCTCGCGCCAATGGGTCTGTTCGTACACATCCCCGGCATCCCGCACGACGGCCGCGCCGATTTTATTGGCGATACAGATTTCCAGCGCTTCGTCGGCGGTATGCTCCAGGAAAAATTTCTGGAACGTGGCGTCCAGCTCCTGCCCCAGCGGACTGGCTACCGCTTCGGCATTCCCGCCCGCCTTTTCGTAGCTGAATTTCTCGGTGTCTATACCGAAGCCTTTCAGAACCTTCTCATACGCGGCCTTGCCATAAGACCCCAGATTGATGTATTTTCCGTCCTTGGTCGGAAAGATGCCGCCGGGCTGATAGGTGGTCTGCTTGATCCCCTGTCTTTGCTTTAGGAGCTTCTTCTCCGTCCAGAGGGTAAAGTTGTCGTCCATTACCCTCATCCAGCCTTCCGTGAGGCTGACCTCAACGCTTTGGCCCTTGCCGGTTCTCTGAGCGTTCATGTATGCCATCAAAATGCCGTTGACCGCAAACAGTCCGTTCAAATAATCCCCCACATACTGCTGGGCGTAATACGGCTCCCGATCCGGCCAGCCCTGCAGCAGGCTCCACCCGGATTCGGCCTGTCCCAGGGGATCATAGCCCGGCCGGTTGATGTGCTTTTCCTCGCCGCCAAAGCCGGAGGTGCCGAACCCGCTGATATGGCAGATGACCAGCTTGGGGTTCACCTCAAGCAATATCTCATCGCTGATCCCCAGCTTATTCAGCCAGACCATATTCTCGATCCAGACATCCGAGTTTTTGATCAGGGACAAAAAGATCTCTTTGGATTCGGGAACATTCAAATTCGTTTCCAGTGAGACGCTGAGCTTGTTTCTTGCGTTCTGCATCCACGAGCCGCTGATGGATTTGTCCCCATACGTGATCTGCGGCTTTTGATGTCTTGCCGGGTCTCCGCCCACCTTCGGCCGCTCCAGAGCGATCACTTCCGCTCCGAAATCGCTCATCATCGTGGCGGAAAAAGGCGCCGCCACCACGGTTCCGTTGAGTAAAACCCGAATCCCGCTCAGCGGCCCAAATGCGGGGATCAGAAGCGGTGCGGGCTTGCGTTCGATTTTTTCCCATCTGCTCACAATCGAAATCCTCCCTAAATTTTAAAATAGAAAAAACAATCAGCCGCTGGTGGTGCCCATATCTGCCACGATATAGGAGCCTGTCATGATCCCTGAAAAATCCGACGCGAGGAACAGCACGATGGCCGCGACCTCTTCGACTTTTCCCCATCTTCTGAGCGGGATTTTTTTAAACATTTTTTCCTGGTACTGTGGATTCTCCAGCGCTTCTGCGTTCAGCGCCGTTTTCACATAGCCGGGGCAAACAGAATTCACCGTGATGTCGTATTTGCCGAATTCAATCGCCATGCCCTTTGTCAGGTTCAAAACAGCGGCCTTGGAGGCTCCGTATGTAGAAATGTTCTTGGTGCCGATCAGTCCGCCGATCGAGGCCATGTTGATGATCCTTCCGCCGGTGCCCTGTTTGATCATTTCCTTTGCGGCGGCGGCAGAACCGAAAAACACGCTTTTCAAATTGGAATCCATCACGGTACTATACTCCGCCTCGCTCATCTCCAGCATTGACTTGGTGATGGCCACGCCCGCGTTGTTCACCATAATATCCAGTTTTCCATAGGTTTCAACTGTCTTTGCCACCAGCGAATCGATCTCTTCCTTCACCTGAACATCGGTTTTGATCCCGATCGCTTCGCCGCCCAGCTCCGTAACTTCTTTCGCCACCCTGTCGCAGTCATCCTGATGCCTGCTGGTAATGACTACCTTCGCGCCATAGTACGCCAGTGCCATTACGACGCCGTATCCAAGCCCTTTTGTGCCGCCTGTTACAATGGCCACCTTTCCGGTTAGATCGTAATTGGGCATTGGAAACGGCAATTTTGCATTTTCGTTCATTTGTATACCTCCTTTAATAAATCAATTTTAGTACAACGAAACTTACCGAGGGGAACCTTTTTCACTCGGATGATATAGCAAAATTCATGCCAACCTATCTCCCTTTCCCTTTTCAAAACGCCTCCCGGAAGCACTTGTTTTCGGCTTGCCTGCTCTGTGAAAAAACGGTCTGGTTCCTATCCCATTTCAGCATGGTACGGTTTTTGCTATATACAAAGCACAGAAACAACAGGAGGTGCTTTTATGGAAACAAAAATCACGGAAATGCTGGGGAGCAAATACCCGATCCTTTGCGGCGGCCTGTATGGCCTTTCTGAAGCAGAGCTGGTTTCCGCCGTGTGCAACGCGGGCGGTTTCGCCTTTTTATCTTCCAACCATCTGGGGAGTAAAGAGGCCCTTCGGGAACAGATCCGGCAGACAAAAAAGCTGACAAACCAGCCCTTTGGCGTAAACATTTCTCTTCTGGCGGAATCCAAAACAAATTTCACCCACAATTACATCGACGTCATCGTGGAGGAAAAGGTCCCCGTTGTGGAAACTGCCGGGAATAACCCGGCGGAATATATCAAGCGGCTGAAAGAAGCAAAGGTCACGGTGCTCCATAAAGCGGTGACCGCCAGGCACGCCAAAAAAGCGGAAGCGGCGGGAGCCGACGGCATTATACTGGTGGGATACGCAGCGGGCGGGCACCCCGGCATGGAAGAAGTGGGACTGTTTGTCAATTTACCGGAAACGGTACGTGCCGTAAAGATCCCCGTGATCGCCGCGGGCGGAATCTGCACGGGAGAGGGCATGGCCGCTGCTTTTCTGCTGGGAGCAGAGGGAATCCTGATGGGCACCGCCTTTGCGATGACAGAAGAATCCCCTTATCATCCGAATATCAAAAACAAAATCCTGCAGGCCAGTGCAACAGACACTGTGGTGCTGTTCAAGTCGGTCAGAAACGCCTTTCGCTGCCTGAAAAACGACTTTGCCTTTGAAATCATGGAGCTTGAAAAAAACAACGCTCCCTCTGAAGCTATCTTTGATTATTTGAAAAAATCCCACGCGAGAAACGGTTACCGGGAAGGCGACGCGGACCACATTCTGATCCCGATCGGCCAGGCGAGCGGGTTAATCAACCGCATCGTTTCCTGCAAGGAATTGATCGATACCGTCATCATCCAGTATGAGGCTTGTCTCAAAAAGCTTAAACCTTGACAACAAATTTTTTGCCGCGGGACAACCCGGCACGCTGTCTCACAGTTACATATACGGGCAGGGCACTTTCGTGTATACTTAATATATAGTTTTCGAAAGATGCGTCCGGTTTAATGTGTATGTAATATACAACCCTTTTCTAGCTCCTCCCAAAAACAGGGATTCCGGCCTGTTTCAGCGTGTTTTCCATTTGGCACATCTATTGCTAATAAAAGAGATTGATCCAACCGAGGGGAATTTATCACAACAAGGTACGGAGGAAAACACAATGCTCGAAACAAGGTACACACAGCTTCAAAAATCAGCGAATTCGGGACGGAGGAAAGGATATGTTTGAAAAAAAGCACGAGCTGCTCAGAAAATTAGTCAGGGAATTTGCCGTAAATGAAATTGCTCCTTACGCAAAAGAAATTGACCAAACGGGCCATTATCCCGAAGAACTTGCGAAAAAAATCATTGAGTGCAAGTTTCATTGCGTCACCATTCCGGAAGCGTACGGCGGATGCGGCGGCGACACAAGATCCAATGCGATTGTAACAGAAGAAATTGCAAGGGTATGCGCTTCTTCTGTGTCACAGATTATGCCGAACTCGCTTTCCGGCACACCTTTGATGCTGTTCGGCAATGAACAGCAAAAGCAGAAATATTTGAGAGGCATGGCGGAAGGAACCATGATCGGCTCCTTTGGGATCACGGAGCCGGGAGCGGGGTCCGACACCGCGTCGATCGTGACCACAGCGGAAAAAGACGGCGATGATTATATTTTAAACGGCAGAAAATGCTTCATCACCAATGGCCCTGTCTGCGACTTCATTACCGTGTTTGCAAAAACCGATACCAAAGCGAAGGGCGTCAGCGGAATCAGCGCTTTCATCGTAGAGGCAGCCTGGGAGGGTTTCTCCCGGGGCAAGGTTGAGGATAAGCTTGGAATCAGGGGCTCAAAAACCTGTGACATCGTTCTCGAGAACGTCAGGGTCCCCAAAGAAAACCTTCTGGGAAGAGAGGGCCAGGGCTTTAAAATCTGCATGGCCACCCTTGATTCGGGAAGAATCACCGTTGCCTCGCAGGGGCTGGGGATCGCCCAGGGAGCGCTCGATGAGGCCGTAAAGTTTACAAAGGAAAGAATCCAATTCGGAAAGCCGATTTCCCGTCTGCAGAACACGCAGTTTGAGATTGCCGACATGGCCACCAAAATCCAATGCGGACGACTGCTGGTCTATGACGCCGCCCTGAAAAAGGATTCGGGAAAGCCTTATTCCCAAGAAGCGGCCATGGCCAAATATTACTGCGGGGATTTGTGTAATGATGTGACTTACAGGGCCCTGCAGCTGCACGGCGGATATGGATTCATCAAGGATTACGATATTGAAAGAATGTACCGCGACGCAAGAATCGTATCGATCTATGAGGGCACGTCCGAAATCCAGAAGGTGGTTATTTCAGGGCATATTTTAGGGAAATAAACAGGAGGAACGACATGAATATATTAGTTTGCGCAAAGCAGGTGCCCAATACGAACGAGGTCAAAATCGACCCGGTGAAAGGGACTCTGATTCGGGAAGGCGTGGAGAGCATTCTGAATCCGGACGACGCCAACGCGCTGGAAGAGGCGCTCCGGCTCAAGGATCAATACGAGGACGTCAAAGTGACGGTTTTGTCCATGGGGCCTCCCCAGGCAGACGACATGCTCAGGGAATGCCTTGCCATGGGGGCGGATGAAGCTGTTCTCGTCAGCGACAAGGCTTTTGGCGGCGCCGATACCTGGGCAACCTCTAACACCATTTCCGCGGCGATCAAAAAAGCGGGCAGCTTTGATATCATCTTTGCCGGGCGTCAGGCGATCGATGGAGACACCGCGCAGGTAGGCCCTCAAATCGCTGAAAAGCTGGGATTGCCGCAGATTACATACGTACAGAGCTTTGAGCTTGACGGAGACACCGTGACCGTTCAACGGCAGCTGGAGAATGGATACGAGGTAATCCGGGTCAAAACCCCCGTGCTTCTCACTGCGGTGAAAGAATTGAATCAGCCCCGGTACATGAATGTAAAAGGGATTTACGACGCCTACAAAAAAGAGATTCCCGTATGGGGCATCGACGACATCCCGGTAGAGAAAGAGGTTGTCGGCCTCAAGGCATCCCCGACGAAGGTATTTCGGTCCTTTACTCCAGCCCCGAAGGGAAAAGGCGTCATGCTTGAGGGCCCAGCCAGGGAAAAGGTTGCCAACCTGATCAACAACCTGCAGAAACAACACATTATATAGCGGAGGCTTACGTATGGAAAACAGAAATGAGTACCGAAATGTATGGGTATACGCGGAACAAAGACAAGGCGCGATCACTCCCGTTGTTTATGAGCTGTTGGGCGAAGGCAAAAAGATCGCCGAAAAGACCGGCTCTGAGCTCTGCGCTTTTCTGATCGGCAGCAATGTGGCTTCGCTGGCCGGCGAGCTGATCGAATACGGCGCCGAAAAAGTATACCTGGCGGAAAGTCCGTTGTTGGAGTATTATACAACAGACGGATATGCGAAAGTGTTGTCCGATGCGATCAAGGAATACAAGCCCGAAATCGTGCTTTACGGCGCGACCCATATCGGAAGAGACCTTGCGCCGAGAATCGCGGCCAGAGTCAATACCGGGCTGACCGCAGACTGCACAAAGCTGGAAGTGGACCCGGAGGATAAAAAATTAATGCAGACGCGTCCCGCTTTCGGCGGAAACCTGATGGCAACCATTGTCTGCCCGGATCACAGACCGCAGATGTCCACCGTAAGGCCGGGAGTCATGGAAAAGGCAGCCAGAAACAGTGATAACAAGGGTTCCGTCATTCAGGTCGATATGCAATTGGAACCGGCCGATATCAGAACCGAGGTCATCGAGATCGTAAAGCATAAAAAAGACATGGTTTCTTTGGTAGACGCCAACTTTATCGTTTCCGGCGGAAAAGGATTGGGCTGCGCGGACGGCTTTGCCATGCTCCGGCAGCTGGCGGAGGTTCTGGGCGGCACGGTAGGCGCTTCCAGAGCAGCCGTGGACGCCGGCTGGATCGACCACGCAAATCAGGTCGGGCAAACGGGAACAACGGTCAAGCCCACCATCTATTTTGCCTGCGGAATATCCGGTGCGATTCAGCATCTGGCCGGCATGTCCGAATCCGATATCATCATCGCGATCAATAAAAATCCGATGGCCCCGATCTTCGACATCGCAGATTACGGTATTGTCGGCGACGTAAACGAAGTGGTTCCCATGCTGATCGAGGCCTTTACGCAATACAACGGGGAAAAAGAATTTGCTTAAGGCTTTTCTTGCCGCCGACGGATATGTAAAATAAAATCAGACAGCCCTCTGCCCTCCTTTCTTTTGTGCCGGGGCGACGACGCTTTTCCGCACAAAAGGCCGGCAGGGGCGGAAATATTGCAAACGGATTGCCCAAAGGGATACGGAACTTTATATCAAACGATATTTCCGGCACTTTTTCAAGATGCTGCTCTCAGGTGAACTGCGGGGAACAAAACGGGCATGTCCGAGTGACATGCCTGACCCGCAAAATTTGAAACAGAAAGGAAGATTAGAATTGGGAGCTTTTTATTACAAAAGCGATCCGATGTTTTGTGAGCTGTTTCAAGATGCGGTAACCAGACACAGGAATAAAACAGCCGTTGTGTGGAAGGAACAAGCCCTGACCTATCGGGAGCTGGATGAGAAATCCACTCTGGTTGCACAGTGTATTGCAGGAAAAGGCGTGGGCCATGAAGATATCGTAGCGATTCAAATGGGACGTTCCATTGATTCCATCGCCGCTATGATCGGCGTCTTAAAAGCCGGCGCCGCCTTTGTGTTTTTGGATTCCTTATACCCGGCGGAAAGATTGGAATACATAACGGAACACTGTCGATGTCCCCTGATCCTCACCGAAGATTTTATGGATCACCTGGATGCCATGGAACGCCGTGTCCCGCCTCCTCACACCCCGGAAGACCTGGCGGTGATCATCTATACCTCCGGCTCAACGGGAAATCCAAAAGGGGTTATGATCGAGCACAAAAATCTGGCCGCCTTAATCAACAGCTACGCGGAGCTGGAAATGGATGAAAATGATATTTTCGGGGCCTTTGCAAACTTTTGCTTTGTGGCCGCTCTGAATGATATTTTTACCCCTTTGGCACTGGGGGCCACCGTAGACATTGTTCCGGATGAGATTCGGAAAGACATTCGGGCATTGGCGAAATATTACATCGAGCATCAAATCACCATCACCTTTTTACCGCCCCATATGGCGGCAAAATACATAAAATTGGACGCCGACAACACGACGCTGAAAACCCTGCTTGTGGGCAGCGAGGCGGCGCGCAACCTTCAGCCGCGGCGGTATCAGATACGGAACATCTACGCTTCCTCCGAATTGTGCAGCTTTGTTTCCAGCTATGTGATCACGGAAGAAGCCGTGTGCTACCCGATCGGAAAAATCAAAAGCTCCTTAAAGTACTATGTGATGGATCAGAACAACCAGGAGGTTGCCGAAGGAGAAGCGGGAGAGCTCTGTATTTCCGGCCCTCAGGTTTCCAGAGGGTATTTGAACGATCCCGAAAAAACCGCGGAGCAGTTCATTCAAAATCCATTTACTCAGGAAGAACCCTATCGAATTCTGTATAAAACAAATGACCTGGTCAAACAGCTTCCGGACGGCAATCTCCAATTTGTATGCCGCAAAGACTGGATGCTGAAAATCAGGGGCTATTGCGTGGAATCCCATGAAGTAGAGCTGTCGATGCTGAAATATCCCGGGATCACCGAAGCGGCCGTTACCGCGTGTACCGATTGCGGCGGAACCAATATCCTATGTGGATATTTTACCGCAAATTGCAAAATAGAAATAGAGGACCTGAAAGCATTTCTGAAAAAACATCTGCCCTACTATATGGTCCCTTTAAAAATGCTGCAGCTGGACAGCTTCCCGCGCAATCATAACAATAAAACAGACAAGAGTCTTTTGCCGGAAATCAATTGATTACCGCAAATCACTGTTACAGTCATTGGAGGAATACCCATGTATCAAATTGTCAAAAAGCAGGTGTTAAATCCTACTGTGGTACTTTTGGTCATCGATGCTCCATTGGTGGCAAAGAAAGCACAGCCCGGGCAGTTTATCATTTTGAGAGTAGACGACACGGGAGAACGCATCCCGTTGACCATAGCGGATTATGATCGGGAGCTGGGTACGGTCACGATCATTTTCCAGATCGTAGGGGCTACCACCAAACTCCTCGCACAGAAGCAGGAGGGCGAGCATCTGGCAGATTTCGTAGGTCCCCTTGGCACCGCGTCTCATCTGGAGGGTCTGGGAAAAGTCGCGGTCATCGGCGGCGGTGTCGGCTGCGCGATTGCTTATCCTCAGGCAAAAAAGCTGTTCGGGCTGGGGGCCCATGTAGATGTGGTGACCGGCTTTCGCAGCAAGGAGCTCATTATTTTGGAAGAGGAGTTCAAAAAGGCCAGCACCAGATATTTCTGTACAACAGATGATGGTTCCAATGGAACAAAAGGATTTGTATCCGATGTGCTCAGTCGGCTGATCGAGGAAGGAAATCAGTATGACGCCGTGATCGCCATTGGCCCCCTGGTCATGATGAAGGCGATATGTGCCGTCACAAGGCCATATCACATCAAAACCATTGTCAGCATGAATCCGATCATGATCGACGGCACCGGCATGTGCGGCGGATGCAGGATCGCGGTGGACGGCCAAACGAAGTTCGCCTGTGTGGACGGCCCCGACTTTGACGGGCATCTGGTGGACTTTGACGAGGCGATTCGCCGCAGCAAGCTGTATTCCGGCGAGGAAAAGGAACGGTCGCATGCGATGGAATGCCGTCTGATGAAAGGAGTTCAGTAAGATGCCGGTCACAATAAAAAAAACAGAGATGCCTGTTCAGGCCCCGGATATCCGGAAAAACAATTTTGAACAGGTCGCTTTGGGATACACCGTAGAAATGGCCCTGGAAGAAGCGCAGAGATGTCTGAACTGCAAACACAAGCCATGCATTGCCGGCTGTCCCGTCGGCGTCAAAATCCCTGAATTTATCAGTCAATTAAAAAGCGGCGAATACGAGGCCGCCTATCAGACCATTCGCGAGACAAACGCGCTCCCCGCTGTCTGCGGCAGGGTCTGCCCCCAGGAGTCGCAATGTGAAGCAAAATGTGTGCGGGGCATCAAAGGGGAACCGGTCGCGATCGGGCGTCTGGAACGGTTTGCGGCAGATTACCACATGCAAGCACTTTTCAGAAGAAACAGAGGCCGTAGAGTCGAACGGCATTCTGGTAGCTGTTGTGGGGGCGGGGCCTTCCGGCCTGACCTGTGCCGGCGAGCTGGCAAAAAGAGGATATGAGGTCACGGTATTCGAGGCGCTTCACCAGCCGGGCGGCGTACTGATTTACGGCATCCCCGAGTTTCGGCTCCCGAAAAAGATCGTGGCGTACGAGATTGAAAATCTGAAGAAATTGGGAGTAAAGATTCAGACAGATATTGTCATTGGCAAAACAATCTCTGTGGATGAGCTGTTTGAGCAGGGAATGCGGGCGGTGTTCATCGGTTCTGGGGCAGGGCTGCCCTCTTTTATGCAGATCGAGGGAGAAAGTCTGAACGGAGTATATTCCGCTAATGAGTACCTGACCAGAATCAATTTGATGAAGGCTTATCTTCCGGATTATGGAACTCCCATTCTGAAAGGAAAATCCGTGGCTGTTGTGGGCGGCGGCAATGTCGCGATGGATGCCGCGAGAAGCGCGCTGAGAATCGGTGCGGAGTCCGTATCCATCATCTACCGCCGCAGCATGGAAGAAATACCGGCCCGGCAGGAAGAAGTGGAGCACGCTATGGAAGAAGGTGTACAGTTCAATCTGCTGACCAATCCGGTTCGTTTTATCGGGGATGAAAACGGCTGGCTGAGGGGTGTGGAGTGCGTCAAAATGGAGCTTGGGGAACCCGACGCATCCGGCCGCCGCCGGCCTGTCGCGCAGAAGGGAAGCGAGTTTTTCCTCGACATCGACACTGCAATCATTGCGGTGGGAACCTCTCCAAATCCCCTGATTCGAAAAACGACGGATGGTCTTGAGGTAAACAGGCACGGCTGCATCATCACCCAGGAAGAAACGGGTGAAACAAGCCGAAAGGGTGTTTACGCGGGAGGGGATGCGGTTACCGGCGCTGCCACGGTCATTCTCGCTATGGGTGCCGGAAGAAAAGCGGCGGAAGCAATGGACCAATACATACAGCAGAATCCCGTGGAATCAAACAGCCTGAATTGAGCGATACGCTTTGCCGGGTGCATTTGTATTCTTTGTGTTGATGGGACAAAACAGATTTCGCCATCTTATCTCCTCTATAGAAAAAGAAAGACATCCGGGCCAACAAATCCGGATGTCTTTCTTTTTGCCCAAAAGGTGCCACAGGAGGTCATATGCCGCCTGTGACACCTTTCCATTTTCCCTGCTTTGGCTTTATGAGTTCAGTTTCCCGCTGAATAGCCGTTTTTCATATTGGTATAGCTCAAATAATTGGAAAGCATCGCGCTCAGGCTATCAGCAAGAGCACTGCGGAGCGCCCTTAATCCCTGTGTCTTTCCGTCCACCGCCTTCTGGCTGGAGTAACCCAGCAAAAAGGCCTGCTGTTCCAGCGCAAGTTCGTTTCCCTTCTGCTGTACACTGATGAGATTCTGCTGATAAACCGTGTAGGAATTTTTCAGTGCATCGTACAGCTTTTGAAATGTCACCTGCTCGGAGGCCCGCACCTGCTGGAGCGCGATCTCCGCGTTGTCCAGCTCATAATCCGTATCGTAATTTTCCTCTGTATAATCATAGGTCAGCCTTGCCGCCTTGATTTTCTCGCTGTTTCTCCACATCTCGATCACGTCTGCACCATAATCAACGGCCGCAATCTCTTTAAAATCCAGATCCGTGGCTGAAAGAGGACTGACATTCATCGGAATATCCCTCGGCAGATTCAGCAGCATGCGCAGGACCGCTTTTTTCTGCGTGAGCTGATCGCTCAGCTGGGTCAGCGTGCTCTTCGCCTGATCTGCCTGCTGCCGAAGGGAGTCGACCTCCTTCTGCGAAGTATAGCCCAAAGAAAACGCCTGCAGTGCGGTACCCCACGCTTTTTGAGCGTTGTCCGCGGCCGTCTGCGCCTCGGTAAGGCGCTCGCTGTCCGCGCAGTAGGCAAGGTAAGCCAGCTTTGCGTTCAGCACCGTATTTTGCACCTTACTGTCGTACTCTTTTTGCGCCAATTTATACTGGTACTTCGCGGCGTCCTCCGACAGATTGTAGTAATCCGGATCTTCTTTTTTCTCCTTGGCAATTTTGAGGTTGTTCAGCAGGTTTTGCAGCTCCAGGCTGTAATCCTCCATAATGGTCTGAATCGTATTCATGGAAACCTCCGCCGCCGGATTCGGCGCGGCCGGTGCCGCTTCCTCCGCAAAAGCGGTGACCGGCAAACTCGCTGCCAAAACAGCTGTCAGCAGAAATGCAATCCACTTTTTCATGTGTTTTCCCTCCCGAAATCACTTTGGCCGTTTCTTTCCGGCACTGTTCCTGCAAAAGCGTTTAGGTTTTAGATGGATTCGGCTTTACCTTCATCCCTTCTTTGATGCTGACATCCGGTTCCGACAGCACCGTTTCCCCTTCCTTCAGCCCTTCCAGAATTTCCACCGATTCCTGATCCTGAATGCCTTTTTTCACTGCCCTGATCACTGCTTTTCCGTCCTGTATGGCAAAGACGCAGCTTTTGCCCTCATAGTCGAATACGGCGGCGAGCGGCACTGTCAAAACATCGTCTTTCTTTTGGGTAATGATTCGGATATCCGCCTCATACCCTTGTTTCATCTGCGGGAGTGGGCCGGATGGTTCTATGGTCACCTTCACCCTTTTCTGATTGACGCCCAGGGAAGAGGTCATCTCCACGGCGCTCGGCGCGATTGCCGCCACCTTGCCTGTCGTCGTCTGCCTGTTTTCTGATCTGTCGATGATTTCGGTCTCATCCCCCAGCTGGATATTGACCGCATCATCCGCCAAAATATAGGCTTCCAGCTCCATTTTATCTACATTCGCAATCACGAACGCAACGGTTCCCGGGGCGCCGACCGTATTCACTTCCACCTTTTTTTCCAGTATCACCCCGTCTATGGGCGATCTGATTTCCTGCTTTTCCAGACTGCGGGATAGGCTTTCCCGGCTCAGCTCCGCCTGCTGCAGCTGCGCGTTATAAACCGCCTTTACGCTTGCGGGGGTATTCGCCTGCATCTGCTCCAGATCGATTTTGGCGCCCTCAATTTGAGCCTGCGCGCTCTTCATGGCCGTTTCCTTCGCCTTCAGCTCCTTTGCGCTCAACGCACCCTGATCCGCAAGAAGCTTTGCATAATGATAGTCGTCTGTCGCCAGCGCATACGCATCCTCCGCCGCCGTGACCGCGAGCTTCAGCTTTTCAATGCTGCTCGCGTAATTTTTTACTTCGCTTCTGCCCTGAAAGGTAGCTTTTATCTCCTGGATCCTTGCGTCCTGATTCTCGAGCTGGAGCTGTAAATCTGCTTTCTCCATGGACAAAAGCAGGTCTCCCCGCTTGACCTGCTGCCCCACATCGACGGGAATCTCTTGAATCAGGCCGCTCCCCTCGACGCTGGCGTTCCGAAGCTCCTTGTATTTTACGGTGCCGATATCCTCCACATATTTGCGGATATCCGCTTTTTGAGCGACTGCGACAGGTACTTCGGTGCCCTGATCGGAAAAATACAGCGCCGACAAAGCTGCAGCCGCCACAACGCCGATCCCTAACAGTAATAATTTTTTCTTTTTCATGATTTCCCAACCCCCTACACAGTGAGATGATCCCATCCATTTATTCCGCGCTCTTGAGCGATTCCACCATATCGATATCCCGAACCTTTTTCCCCAGCAGTAAATTGGCCGTCAGTGTAAAAATGCCGACCAGCAGCGCGGTGATGAAATAGCTGGAGGGATTCAAAACCGCCGGAAACCACATCGTTTCAGTGGCCGACATGTTAAGGACTGCTTGGGTCAGCAGCTTCCCCGGCAAAAGACCGACGAGAACGCCGAAAGCACTGAGAAAGAAATTCTCATAAAACACCAGGCTTTTCAGTTCGCCCGTCGTAAAGCCCAAGACCGAAAGTGTCGCGATTTCGCGCCTGCGCTCAAAAATATTGATATTAGTAATGTTGTAAATCACCGCGAAGGTCAGAACGCCCGCACCTAAGATCATGATGAGAATCATACTGTTCATGGTGCCCATGGTCTGCTCCATATTGGAAACGATCTCCGCCTTTGACTGCACGGTGTTGACGTTCATCCTGTCCTTCAACTCCCGCACGACCTCTTTTTCATGCTCCAGATCCTCCAGCCGGACATATGCCGCATTGATCACAGTCCCTTCCCGGAGCAGGTAATCCAGATATTCCGTGCTGCAGATCGCGCTTTGTCCCAGCAGCTCCATGGTGTTTCCCCGGATGATCACCGGCCGTTTGTCGATTTCTTCATTCTTGCCCGGGTAAAACGAGCGCAGGAACACCCCGTCCCCGACATTCACTCCCAGCGTATCCATCAGGCGCTTCGGCAACAAAATCCCTTCCTTTGGAATGACCGCCCGCCTGCCCTCGGCATCCAGAACCCCATACAACTGTGACCCGCTGTCCAGTGCAATGATGCCGATGTCCTTTTTTCTCCACCCGCTGGTGATCTCCATCCCGCTTTCCAGAACCGGTTCTGCCGATTTGATGTGTTCGATGCTCCGCACATCATTCAGTGCGCTGGCATCCAATATTTTTGAAAAGCTGACTTTTAGATCAAATTTTTGAATTTCCCGAAACTGGATATCCATCAGGTAATCGACGGAATTCTGAAAGCCCATCGCCATCAGGATCAGCACGGTGGAAAAGATGATTCCTACAGAGGCCATCGCGGAGCGCTTTTTATACCGAAAAATGTTCCGGATGATGATTTTCCAGCTGAAATTGATGCTCTTCCAGAACAGCTTCCAATTTTCCAGAAGAATCTTTCTGCCGGAAGCGGGGGCTTTGGGCCTCATGGATTCGGCCGGCATCAGCCGCAGCTCTTTTCTGCACGCGTTGTAGCCCGCCACCACGCAGAAAAACAGGGCCAGCAAAGAGGCCGGCAGCACCAGATCCCAGTGGATCACGGCATCGCCGATCGGGAGATTGTAGTATGTATTGTAAAGATCCATCATGGCGCTGCCGACCACAAAAATCCCCATCAGCGACCCGATCACGCTCCCCAGAAGCCCGACCATGAGAGGATACGTTTCGTAGTGGAGCATGATGTCCCAATCGCTGTAGCCAAGCGCTTTGAGAACCCCCATCAGCGTTCTCTGGTTCTCGATCATTCTTGTCATCGTGATATAGATGATCACCGCCGACGCGATGAAAAACAGCATGGGAAAGCTCGTTCCCATCGACTTGAATCCATCTACATCGGAGCTGAACATGCTGTAGCTGAGCTGATCCTTTTTTTCTATTGTGCTGCTCTCTCCATACTGTTTGAGCATCTCTTTCATTTTTTCCTTTACGGCCTTTGCGTCACCGTTCTGATCCAGCATCACATTGATGTCGTTGACCGTGCCCTGCATATCCAGCACGGTCTGAAGATAGGACTTTTTCACATAGACCAGGCCGAATTTTTTGGGGTCGGGGATCAGATCGCCGGCTTCCCGTAGCTCATAGGTATATTCAGGGCTTTTCGCCGTGCCCACCACCCGCAGCTTGACGCGGCTGCCATTGATGATTGGTTCGATCGTCTGCCCCATCACAAGGCCGTTGGCCTTGAAAAATTTCTCTGATACGATGCACTGGTTTCCGGCTTCCGGCGAGAAATAGCTGCCAGAGGTCAGCAGGATATCATTGAGGATTTCCCCTCTTTGCTCGGGAAGGGAAATCAGCCTGACGATCGCGTTTCTGTCCTGAATGTCGATTCTCGCATCCCGCACGACTCTGCCCTGTGCCGTTTTCACCCCGGGGATCGACCGAATCCGATCCACCGCCCCTTCCGGAGCGCGGATGACGGTGCTCCAGATATCCGCCAATCGGTATTCGCTGAAATATTTTTCCCCGGCTCCCTCAACGCCCATCAGCGCGGTATTCATCCCGGTATAAAACATGACGCCGATCATGACCACAGCCAGAACGGACAGAAACTGCCCCTTCGATTCCCCCAGATCGCGGTAGAATTTTTTCAAAAAAATCCACATTACCATTCAATCCTTTCTACCGGAACCGGGGCTTCGTTCCTTTCCACCGCTTCTACTTTCCCGTTTTTGATTCTGACCACCTTATCCGCCATTGGGGCGAGCGCGCTGTTGTGAGTGATGATCATTATGGTTTTCTCAAACTCGCGGTTCACATGCTGCAGCAGCTTTAAAATGGATTTTCCGGTCATATAATCCAGCGCGCCGGTAGGCTCGTCGCAAAGGAGCAGCGTGGGATTCTTGGCAACCGCCCTTGCGATGGAAACCCGCTGCTGCTCGCCGCCGGAAAGCTGCGCCGGAAAGTTGGCCATTCTTTCCCCCAGCCCCACTTCCGTTAACACTGTGGTGGAATTCATGGGATCGTCGCAGATTTGGGCGGCGATTTCAACGTTTTCCAAAGCAGTCAGATTCGGCATCAGGTTATAGAACTGAAACACAAAGCCGACATGCTTTCTCCGGTACATCGTCAGCTCATTTTTATTGAACTTTGAAATATCCTTTCCGTTGACCCATACCTCCCCCGAGGTGGGAAAATCCATACCGCCCAAAATATTGAGAACCGTGCTTTTCCCGGCGCCGCTGGGCCCGAGAACGATCACCAGCTCCCCCCGGTTCACCTCAAAGGAAACACCGTCTGCGGCCCGGATTTTCACTTCCCCCATCACATACTCTTTTACGACGTCCTTGATGGAAATGATCGGTTCCAAATGCGATTCCTCCCTTTATCAGCCGCCGGAAGAAGAAAGCCCCTGTTCCCCGGCGCTTTTGGCCCCCTGGTTGTACTCCTTGATGAATTCCACGTATTCTTCCGAAAAGTGATAGATCTGCTGCGTAAAAACTTCCTGCATCATTTCCTTTTTCAGCCCATAATCCTCCGCCAGCCTATCCCCCAGGGTGGTATAAGTGAACACCGGCAGGCTTGCAAAAAAGATGGCCTTGATAAGCTGCCGTTCAATCTCCGTCTCGTCGATCCCTAACTCCCGCATCCCCTGCCTGGATACGTCGATGGAATGCAGCAAAATTTTAAATGTTTCGCTGCTGCTGTTTTTGCGGCGGGAATTT
>NZ_CBYL010000002.1 GCF_000577335.1 Faecalispora jeddahensis
TATCCTCAACACTTATTTTTATAAGATCGTTATACTGATTATAACATGCAACGCTCATTTTTCGATATCTAATTTAGTAAAGAGAAAAGCTAATAAGACGAAAAATCCTCAGCGTGCTGAGAGCTTTTGTCTTATTAGCTTCTTTAATAAAAATCAATTTTTCCGTTCCTGCTTATTATTTCTCTATATGAATTGGAATTTGATATCATACCATTATGCTCAGAAGGATATCAGTTTCAATTTACTTTTCAGTCTACTCGATTGATCGGCTGTCCTTTGGAAAAAGCTCTGATGTTATCTTGGATCAATGAAACCAAGCGTTGTCTTGTTTCTAATCCCCGCCATCCCATGTGCGGAGTAATGATAACATTATCCATTGTATACAACGGACTTGCATCATCTAATGGCTCTACTTCCTGCACATCTAATCCTGCGCCTGCAATTACATTATTTTGTAATGCGTCAATCAACGCTTTTTCATCAACCAATGCTCCCCGTGCAGTATTGACTAAATATGCTGTCGGCTTCATCATTGCCAATGTTTCTTTATTGATCATATGTCTTGTTGATTCGTTTAAAGGGCAATTAAGAGAAATAAAATCACTTTGCATGAAAACTTCTTCATTTGTTGTAAAGTGAATATTCTCTACATCTGCTCTGGGAGTTCTGGTCGTTACTAAAATTTTCATTCCCAGTGCCTGCGCTACTTTGACGATTTCTTTCGCAATATTTCCATAACCGATAACTCCCAGTGTTTTACCGTTTACTTCTACATGGTTCACCATTAAATGTTTATGGAAATTATCATGATTCCCTTCTGAAAGCATACGAATCTGTTTTTGCATTGAGCTTGCCAGATTTAAAATCATAAGGATTGCTGTATGGGCCACTCGTTCACTGCTATACGCAGGGATGTTGCATAATATGATTCCTTTTTCACGTACCGCGTCCAAATCGATATTATTATATCCGGTTCCGGCTTCACAAATCATCTTTACACTATCAGGGAATTTTCTGATAATGTCACTTGTGACTTTCATTTCTTTCGTTACAACGATTGTAAAACCGTTGACTCGCTCCAAAATTTTATCTTCGGACGTTTCATCATAGATTACCACTTCGGATGCAATTTTTGAGTAATCAACGTTCCCATCATAATTGACCAGGCCGGCATTTAATACCACAGTTTTATCATTCATAATTTTGTCTCCTTCATGTCATCTATATTTCACCTATTTTTAGGAGGTAAAAAGCAGCTCCTTTAGTTCTTTTTCACCTCAAAATCGTCCCTAATCCATAATATTTTGTGATCAAACCCTACGGCTTGCTTTCCGAACTACAACGCTGCAGCAGCACCACACACTCCACATGCCTTGAGAGGTCAAAAAAGATGCCGTTTGAGCTTGGTGGGACCTTGGAGGAAAGTTGCTTTCTCTTATTCTATATTTCGACTTCCGTTAAGGTTAAATTCATCGCTCTCCCTCCGACCTTAACTTCAAAAATTTTATTTTCCTTTACACCTAAAGACACTCGGATTTCAGATGGCCTTTTCATAGAATAACCTTGTTCAAAAATAATGTGTGAAGCTTGCTCCTCGTTGATTTTTCCATAGTGGTACAAATAACAACCAAGTGCACCGCTCGATGTTCCTGTGGCAGATTCCTCCGGGATACCATATAAGGGAGCAAAGTTTCTACAATAAGCGTTAGCACCATGTAAGGATTTCAAAGAAAAAACATGGTATCCAACAGTATTGTACTTTTGGCTGATTTCTTTTACTTTTTTCATATCCGGTCTGATCGAATCTAAAATCTCAATGCTTCTTACAGGAACCATAATATCCCGAAGCCCTGTTGATACAACTTGAACCAACAAGTCTGCTGAAATTTGGGAAGTACTGATGTTCAAGGAATCTGCTACTTCATCTTTATCTATAACTTCCGAAAATACAGGAATCGATTGATCCATCATAACAAAATTATCGTTATGAATTTCAATGCCAAGTATTCCTGCTCTGGTTTCTTGCTCATACTTACCTTGTTTTAACAAATTTAGACTTGACATTGCATAGAAGGTGGCAATCGTAGCATGACCACATAAGTCCACCTCTTCATTCGGTGTAAAGAATCTCACTTTAAAATCTGCCGCGTTTGATTGTAATACAAAAGCAGTTTCACTGAATCCAAGAACAGCAGCAATTTTTCTCATTTCTTCCTCAGATAATGAATCTGCATTCATAACAACACCTGCTGGATTTCCGCCTTCTTTTGTTTTAGCAAAAGAATTTAATGTGAATACGTTTATTTTCATATATTTCCAAGCTCCAATTTATGATATATTACGACTTAATCCGACAATTACTTCTGTATGCTTCGTCCTCGGAAACAGATCAACTGGCGCGATCGGCCCGGCGGCGTAGCCGAGCTCGCGGAACAGCTTCAGATCGCGCGCAAGGGTAGCGGGGTCGCAGGAAACATAAACGATGCGGGAAGGAGCCATGTCGGCCACCGTGCGGATCAGTTCGGGCGCGCAGCCCTTTCTGGGGGGATCGAGCACCACAACGTCAGGGTGCTCGCCGCGCTGTACCAGCAGCTGCGCTGCCTCGGCAGCGTCCATACACAGGAATTCCGCGTTTTCAATATTGTTGAGCGACGCATTTTCACGGGCGTTTTCTACGGCCTGCGCTACAGCCTCAACTCCGATGACCCGTCCGGCGCGGCCCGCCATCGAAAGGCCGATCGTACCGGTACCGCAGTACAGATCAAGTACCGTTTCTTTGCCGGTGAGACCGGCATATTCGCCCGCCAGCGCATACAGCCGCTGGGCCTGGGCATGATTCACCTGGTAAAAGGACAGCGGAGAAATCCGGAACTGCAGGCCGCACATCCGGTCGGTCAGAAAATCCTGCCCCCAGACCGTGCGGAAACGCCTGCCCAGCACAACGTTGGTGTCTTCCCGGTTACTGTTGATCAAAACGCTTTTCAGGCCGTCCACTCTCTCGCGGAGCAGCGCCGCAAGAGAATCCTCTCCTTTGAGGCCGTTCCCATTGACGACCACGCAGACCATCACCTCGCCGGTACCTTCAGCCATGCGCAGGTATAAATGGCGCAGCTTCCCCTTATACGTCGTTTCGTCATAGGCACTCTCTCCGCTTTTACGTGCCCATTCCAAAAATGCATCCAGCGCCTGCTCAAACGGCTTTGGCTGCAAGGCGCAGCGCTCACACTGAACAATGCGGTGGCTGTGGTTCGCATAAAATCCCGCGATCAGATTGCCCTGCTTGTCCTGCCCGATCGGAATCTGCGCCTTATTGCGGTAACCGTCGGCATGCTCCGCCCCCACAATCGGGCGGATATCCGGATTCTGCAGCCCGCCGATCCGCTCTATGGCATCGCGCACGCGGTTTTCCTTTGCCCGCAGCTCCCCGGCATAGGTAATATGGCGGAACGCGCAGCCGCCGCACTGCGCAGAACAGGGACAGTCCGACTCGATCCGTTCGGGAGACGGCTCCAGAATTTCTTCTATTTTTCCAAAGGCATACGTTTTGGCCGTTTTCAGGATACGGACTTTTAAACGGTCGCCGGCCGCCGCACCCGGAACAAATACAGCAATTCCCTCTACCCGGCCCACGCCGCTGCCCTCAGCGGTCATGCCTGTGATTTCTATTTCAACTATCTCATTCTTTTTCAGAAGCATCGTTTTCTCTCCGATCGTTTTTTGCTCTGATATCGATCTCTAATAAAAACAACAAATCATAATCGTGATATCTCCCCCGCGTTCGGCAGGGGAGATATCACTGTTTTCACTTTTTGATCGCAAATAGATTCTTTCAAAAGTTTAGCATTTTCATGCTATAAATACAAGAAAAGAAAATTCTGTAAAAATTTTTTCCTTTTTGAATATTCTAATCTATTGTGTCAATCATAATAAATATTAAATCGCTTCCCCATGCAATTTATGAAAAAAGCAGATTCATTATTAACCTTTTGTTAATTTCTTGACTTTGCTGTATTTAGTGGTTTATACTAAGGATAAAGAAAAAAGATATTTCCATATCCAAATTTTATTTGCTTATAAGACCGCGGCGGATGCCGTACCTTTTTCAATACAACTCCTCCCCAAAAAGGCTGAAACCGGTAACTTTTTACCGGTTTCAGCCTTTTTATCATGCCATCTGTCGTTTTTTCCTGCGCCTCGCCGCTTTCGCCAAACAAAGGCACTGTATCTTGTACTTATTCTTTTTAGAAGAGACTTTGATAATCGATATTTTTTTGCATGAAGCTTGACCCGTTTCCTGCAAAAATTCGCAAGAATAGGATTAATTCTCAAATTTTATCATCATTTGCACAATCCGAAACCAGGCAAACTGCAAAAAACAAACGATGACAACAGCGGCATGCAGAATTCACTCTGCATACCGCGAAACGCAGTGATGAAGAAAAGCCTGTTATTCCTGGGAAAGCGGCAGGCGAACCGTAAACGTGCTGCCTTTACCGACCTCGCTCTCTACGCTCACCTCGCCATGATACAGCGCCGCCAGGTGTTTTACAATGGAAAGCCCCAGGCCCGTGCCGCCGATTTCGCGCGAACGGCTGGTATCAACCCGATAGAAGCGCTCGAACAGCCGGTCCAGATGCTCCGGAGCAATCCCGATGCCTGTATCGCGCACGCGCACAATCGCCATATGCCGCTGCTGCCGGGCAGTTACAGTAACCTTGCCCTGCGGAACATTATACTTGATCGCATTTTCGATCAGATTAATAAACAGCTGCCCAATGCGCGTGGGAGAGCAATCGCAGTACAGCGACGGGTCTGCGTCCAGCTCCAGCGTAACCGAAGCTTTTTCGGCAACGGGATGCAGCCGTTCTATGGTGGCCATCAGCTCCTCCTTCAGATTGCAGCGGCGGGCGGATGGATCTTCTTTCGCGTTTTCGATCTGGGAAAGCACAAGCATATCGTCGATCAGATGGTGCAGACGCTCCGCCTCAATATCCAGCACATCATAAAAGTACTGACGGGTCTCTTCATCCCGGTCGCCGCTGCGCAGCAGCTCGATGCTTCCACGGATCGAAGTCAGTGGCGTTTTCAGCTCATGCGTCACATTGGCCACAAATTCGCTGCGCAGCTGCTCCAGCCGGCGCATACGGGTCACATCGGCAATTACGGCCAGCACCTCGCCATCCTCCCGCTTCCCGGGGATCGGCGCGATATACACGTTATACTGCTGCTCCTTGGGGCCTCCGGTCGTCAGCGTTTCACGGCGCGCGGCCTCCTCTTCCCCCTGCTCTCCGGCGCTGCGCATCCGGTCGGCAAGCTGGCGGATGAGCAGGCTTCCATCCAGAATACCGCCTTCCTTGAGGTCGCGGGCATTCAGCAGTTCGCGCGCACGCTGGTTCAGGAACACGATCCGGTTATTGCGGTCAACGCATAGCACGCCGTCATCCATTCCCTGAAGCACGCCCTCCAGCTGCTCCTGCTTCTTCTGCGTCTGCAGCACCGCCTGCTCGGTGCTTTCCGCCATAATATTGAACGAATGGGTCAGATCGCCGATTTCGCCGGTATACTGTCCCTGCATGCGTCCCGAAAGGTCGCCTTCGGAAATCCGCCGCGCCACCTTGGTCAAGCTGCGGATAGGCAGGGTAAAGCGGTCTGCCATAAACCATGTGACAGTACAAATCAAAATCAGGCCCAGCAGCAGGCTGAGCAGAGAGCCGACCCAGAATTTCCGCGTTACACGGTCAAGATCTGCAATCGAAAGCGCCGCGCGCAGATATCCCTGATCCGGCAGCCGCACTGCTGCATAATAAAAACGCTCGCCGGCATTTTCAGAAAGGCGGACGTCGTAACCGCGCCCCGATTGATCCGCCTGAAGAATTTCAGGCCGGCTCAGGTGGTTTCCCTTGACGGTATCGTCGTCCACATCTCCCGGCTGTTCGCTGTCCCCGAGCACATTTCCTTTGGAATCAAGCACCGTAATGCGGATCTGCTGCCCCACAGCGGAAAGACGGTCGCTTTCCTCCCGGGCATATTTCTGGGGATTCGCCCAGATTTTACTGCCCTGCGTCTCCATAATCGCAAGGGAAGCGTCGAGCCGCTTGGTAAACTCCTCCTGATACTGCTTCTGTACCAGCAGCGCCACGAGCGCAAACGCCAGGCAAAAGCCCACACACAGGATGATGGAGCTCGACAGCATCAGCCGCTGCTTGACAGAGCCGCTTGAAAAATGGATACGGATGCGGTTCTTCTGTTTCACCCGCAAATCCCTCCTTTTCTATTGGGAAAAGCATATCACTTTTCCCGAAAATATGCTATGATATTATTCAGCCGAAAGAGCGAAAGTATTTATTTTCCCCTTGCTGCCGGCAAGAGGGAAAGAGATACGGTTTTATGTGCGGATGACAATGAGAAAGGGTGGTCCGATGACTTCAGCCGAACGACGTGAAAAAATCCTACAGCTTTTGCAGCACAGCCGCCAGCCGGTCAGCGCCGGGGCCATCGCCCGGCAGTTTCAGGTCAGCCGGCAGATCATTGTTGGGGATATTGCCCTGCTGCGCGCCGCCAACGAAAAAATAGCGGCCACGCCCCGGGGCTATGTATTGGAATCCGATGTTCCGGCCGGGGAATACCGTGTGATCATCGCCTGCCGCCACAACGGCAGTGAGATGGAAGATGAGCTGACCACAATTGTGGACAACGGCGGCAGGGTGCTGGACGTAACGGTGGAGCACGCCGTTTACGGGCAGCTGAGCGGCCAGCTCCGCATTGGTTCGCGCCATGACGTACAGGATTTTATAAATCGCCTGAGCGCCAGCAATTCCGCCCCGCTTTCCGACTTGACCGGCGGCATCCACCTGCATACCGTCGCGTTTTCCAATTTGCAGGACCGTGACCGCACACTGGCCGCACTGACTGAAAGAGGGTATCTGCTTGAGCAGCGGGAATCCGACTAAATGATTTGAAAAACAAAATTTTTTACAAAGGTGTCTTGACACCTTTGTTTTTTTGTTCTAGAATACTGTCAAGACACATGTATAGTCAATTGTTATGGAAGTGGCTATACGGGGAGGAAAGCAAACGCTTTTTGAAAGCGGCAACCCTGTAAAAACTTTTGAGGTGATTGAAATGAAACAAACGAATCAAAAAATTCTGACGATGGTGATCGCGGCGCTGCTTTGCGCGGTGGGTATTGTGATCCCCATGTTTGCGCCGAAAATCGTACTGGAGCCCATGTCGTTTACGCTGGCCAGTCACGTGGCGATTTTTATTGCGATGTTCATTTCGCCGCCGGTAGCGGTGGCGGTTACGCTCGGCACCAGTGTGGGCTTCTTCTTTGCGGGCCTACCGCCGGTGATTGCGCTGCGCGCGCTGAGCCACCTCGGCTTTGTGGCAGTCGGCTGCCTGATTTTGAAAAAGCACCCCGATGTTCTTCTGCGGCCCGCGTCTACCGTGCTGTTCAACTCGATTCTGGCGGTCGTTCACGCCATTTGTGAGGCGCTCGTCGTCACACTGTTCTATTTTGGCGGCATGCTGAACAGCGGCTTTTACAACAAGGGCTTCGCGTTCTCCGTCCTTTTGATGGTCGGTGTGGGCACGATTGCACACAGCATGATCGACTTCGGCATCGCGCTGGTCGTGTGGAAGCCCGTCAGCCGTGTGATCCAGATTCCCGTCAGCGCCCCCATGGCTTCCTCTCAGAAGCGCGCGGCACTGTAAGGAACACAACCCCCAAAACAAAATATCTCGCCCGGTAAATCTGATTCCAAAGGATTTACCGGGCGTTTCTATTTGGGCAAAAGGGTCACTCCTGCTCCGTGAATTTATAGCCGACGCCGCGCACCGTCTGCACCAGACGGGGGGACTCGGGGTCTTCCTCAATTTTCTGCCGCAGGTAGCGAACGTGAACATCCACCGTGCGGGTATCGCCGTAATATTCCACGCCCCACACCTTGTCGAGCAAGGCGTCACGCGTCATCACCCGGCCCCGGTGCTTCATCAGCATGACGAGAAGATCAAACTCCTTCGCCGTCAGCTCGCGCAGCTCGCCGTTTTTGGTCACCGTATGGCGTGCAATATCCACTGTCAGTCCGCCGCCGGTAAGTACCTCTTCCTCTACATCCTGCGCTGCGCGCTCGCTGCGGCGCAGCACGGCACGCACGCGGGCAGCCAGCTCTTTCATACTGAACGGCTTGACAACATAATCATCCGCGCCGATCTCCAGCCCCAGCACACGGTCGAATTCCTCTCCCTTGGCGGTCAGCATCAGAATCGGCAGATGCTTTCCCTCGGGGCTTTCCCGCAGGATGCGGCAAACTGCCAGCCCGTCCGGGGGCGGCATCATCCAGTCCAGAATCACGGCGTCGGGCCTCTTTTGCCGCACCGCCGCCAGCAGAGAGGTTCCGTCGGCAAATTCCGCGCTCTCGTACCCCGCGTCTCTCAGGCCAAAGGCCACCAGCTTACGGATATTCGGTTCGTCGTCGGCGATATAAACCAGCGCCATTCCTTGTTCTCCTCTCGATTTTAGGATAAATTCCGATACAAACTCATAACGGTTCCGCCCGTTTTCCGGAATCATGCGGCCGACGATTCAATGCTCTTCAGCCACCCGAAAATACGATTCGGTTTCGTGGACGATCTATCTGCTATATCTTTTCATTCAGCTCAGGGTGCACGCCGTTTTCGATGTAGATGACCCATTCGGCAATATTCGTGGCGTGATCCGCCGTGCGCTCAATATATTTCGTAATAAAAATCATGTCGACCTCACACATCACATTCCGGGGATTCTGCGTGATGATGTCGCAGACCTCCAGAATGATTTTGGAAAACATGGAATCTACCACGTCGTCGTACTGGCAGATCGCTTTCGCCTCTTCCACATCGCGGGAAATAAACACGTCGATCGAGCGGCGGAACATGCCGCGCGCCTCTTCCAGCATGCGCACCACATGCGACAGCGCCAGACTGTTGCCGTTGAAATCGCCGCCCGCGACAATCTCGCAGATATCGGCACACTGGTCGGCCACACGTTCCATATCCGTCAGGATTTTCAGGCACGCCGCGATCATGCGCAGATCGCCCGCGATCGGCTGCTGCAGGGCGATCAGGTTCAGGCACATTTTTTCGATCTGATGCTCCTGAATATCGATCTGTTCATCACTCTGCGCCACCTGCTGGGCTTTTTCCAGATCCAGCGTGCGCAGGGCCTCAATCGTTTCAAGCAGGCGGCCGTCCACGTCGTTTCCCATAGAGATCATTTCCTGCGCAAGCTCCTGCAGCTCGCGCTCAAACATTTTCCTCGCCATCTATTCCTCTCTTTCCGCCGCAGGCCGCCGGCGCTTGTCTCTTTTCATAGTATCAGACCGACCTGGAAAAATCAACCGAAGCGACCCGTGATATAGCGCTCGGTGCGCTCATCCTTAGGCTGCTCGAACATCAACTTGGTTTCGGTGAACTCCACCACCTCACCCAGCAGAAAGAACGCCGTCCGGTCCGAAATACGCGCGGCCTGCTGCATGTTGTGGGTAACGATAATCACCGTGTATTGGCCGCGAAGCTCGTCGAGCAAGTCCTCGATTTTCTGTGTGGAAATCGGGTCGAGCGCACTGGTGGGCTCATCCATCAGCAGAATGTCGGGGTCTACCGCAAGCGCACGGGCAATACAAAGGCGCTGCTGCTGACCGCCCGAAAGGCCGAGAGCCGACTTTTTCAGGCGGTCTTTCACCTCGTCCCACAAGGCGGCGCTGCGAAGCGACTTTTCAACGATCTGGTCGAGCTGGCTCTTGCTCTTGACTCCGTGCACGCGCGGGCCGTAGGCAATATTGTCATATACGCTCATGGGGAACGGATTTGGCTTTTGGAACACCATGCCGGCGCGCCGGCGCAGAAGGTTAACGTCGGTGCGGGGGTCATAAATATCCTCCCCATCGATGGAGACCTTCCCCTCGATACGACAGCCGGTGATCATATCGTTCATGCGGTTGAGTGTTTTCAGGCAGGTGGATTTTCCGCAGCCGGACGGGCCGATAAACGCCGTGATCTGATTTTCCGGGATTTCGAGCGAAATCCCGTGCAGCGCCTGAAAATCATTATAAAACAGATCCAGATTTTGAATCGAAATTTTTGTCGCCATATTTGTTGCCATAAATTATTCGGTTCCTTTCTGCAGAGTTTTCGATAAAAGCCCTGCCAAGCGATTGAGCAGAAATACCAGAATCAGCAGAACCGACGCAGTGGCAAAGGCGATGTTCATGGCGTCGGGAGTGGTGGCCTCGCGGGCCGTCTGGTACAGGTGCAAAGTCAGCGTACGGCCGCTGCTGAAAATCTGCTGGAAAAAGCCCTTGGGCATCTGGTATGCAAGGCCCGAGGTAAACAGCAGAGCGGCGGATTCGCCGACGATTCGCCCCATGGCAAGGATGACCGCCGTCAATACACCCGGCATGGCGCACGGCAGCACAATGCCGAGAATCACACGCAGCTTGCCCGCGCCGAGCGCAAACGCCCCCTCTTTATAAGAGGACGGCACCGAAATCAAGGATTCCTCCGTGGTGCGCACGATCGTGGGCAGAATGCACAGCGTCATGGTCAGGCAGCCGGCCAGAATCGAAATCTGCAGCCGGAACAGGATGCAGAATACGGTATACCCGAACAGTCCGAACAGAATCGAGGGAATGCCGGAAAGAATCTCGGTGGTAAAACGAATCGCCTTTACGAGTCTGCCCTGCTTTGCGTACTGCGTGAGGTAAATCGCAGAGCAGATGCCGATCGGCGCCGCGATCAGCAGCGTGATCACGACAATGTACATGGTATTGATGATCATGGGCAGAATGCCCTTCAGATTCGCCTTGGTTTCGGAGTACGGGGTGGAAAGGAACTTCCAGCTGACATACCCGAGGCCGTTGACGAGAATATAGCCCAAAATGCCGACAAGCACCACCACGCACAGAAAGGCCGCGCCGTTGATCAGCAGCTTTAAAACAACGTCCACGGGCTTGGCGCGGCGGTTATAAAGGGATTTGCCTTCCATGACAAAATTCGCGTTCGGGGCGTTTTGCTCCAATACTCCGGATTTATTCGGCATGAATCTGCACCCCTTTCTTTGAAATGTAGTTAAACAGCAGGTTGACGATCATGATAAACACAAACAGCACCAAGCCGATGGCGAACAGCGCCTCGCGGTGCAGGCCCGACGCATAGGACATCTCCATCGCGATGCCGGTGGTGAGCAGGCGCACCGTGCCAAGCAAAGTCGGCATGTTGGCCACGTTGCCGGCCACCATGATGACCGCCATCGTTTCGCCGATGGCGCGTCCCACGCCCAGAATCACGCCCGCCAGAATTCCGGACTTTGCCGCGGGCAGCGTTACCTTGAAGATGGTTTCGGTCTGCGTGGCGCCCAGCGCCAGAGACGCCTCGCGGTAGGCGGCCGGCACCGCCCGCAGAGAGGTTTCCGTCACGCTGACGATCGTCGGCAGAATCATGATCGCCAGAATCAGAATCACGGCGAGCAGGCTGTCGCCGATCGTATGCTCCGGGAACATATTCCGAATCACCGGCACGACCACGAGCATTCCGAAAAAGCCGTAGATGACGGACGGAATGCCCGCCAACAGCTCCACGGCGGGGCGCACCAGCATGGCCAGCCGAGGGCTTGCCGTTTCAGACAAAAACACCGCCGTCAGAATTCCGACCGGCACACCGAGCACGATCGCGCCGATCGTACCGACGATCGACGAGAGGATCATCGGCAGAATGCCGAAGATGTCGGACGCGGGCCGCCAGCTCTCCCCGAGCAGGAACTGTGTCAAGCCGATTTGCAGAATCGCCGGCAGACCGGCGGAAATAATGTACACCGTCAGCAAGATCACGGAACCGATGGAAACGCAGGCGAACACCTGAAACACCGATTCCGCCAGCCGCTCCGTGCCCTGCGTGCGCAGCGCCAGAACAGACGATATAAGGCCGCCCAGCAGCGTGCAGAAAAACGGCCATAAAAACTGCAATTCAATCTGGCTGACATTCAGGCTCGTCACCGCAGTCTGAATCGCCCCCGAAGCCGCCATGACCAGCAGCGGAGAAATACCGGACAGCAAAAACAGCAGGCCGGCTGTGACCGGCTTCTTCAGCAGGATCAACACAAACCCGCCCACCGCACAGAGCAGCCCCAGCACAATGCTGGCCCGCACGGCCAGCGGAATGGTAACAAGGCCGCTCTGCTGCGGGCCCACCACCCAGAAGCCTTTTACAAACGCCAGCTGAATCCCGCTGACGGTATAGGTTAATCCGCGGAACACAAAGGTGATATACGGTAAAAAGAACGATAAAATCATTACCGCTCCCAGCCCGGCGGCGATCCACCGGTATGCCGCGTTGCGCCTTTTTTCCCGCTCCCGGCCCTCCTGGCCGTCCATCGTACGATCCATTTGCACCCTCCTTCGCCCGATACCAAAGCAGCCCGGGGTATCCTTTTAGATACACCGGGTGCTTTTGTTTTCAATCAGGGTCAGTCATTTATTTGATTACCAAACCGGCTTCTTTGATGATCTTCTGTCCTTCGCTCGAAGCGATGAAATCGAACCATGCTTTTACCAGCTCATTGTCGCTGCCTTTTTTGTAGATTTCAATAAAGGGTCTCTGCAGCTTGTAAGTACCGTCTTTTACCGTATCCTCCGAAGGCTTTACATTGTCCACAGTAACCGCCTTGACGGACTCGTTCACGGAATCCAGAGAAATGTAGCCGATCGCCGCAGGGTCACTGCCTACCTTGGAAACCACCTCGCCGGTGGAGGAAAGCTCGGCAGCCAGCTTGGTTTTCTCTTTGATTTTCAGAATGGACTCGAAGCCGTCGCGGGTACCGGAGGTAGCCTCGCGGCCGATGACGGTGATCTTCTGATCCGCACCGCCAACATCCTTCCAGTTGGTGATCTCGCCGGTGTAAATCTTTGCGATCTGCTCGCTGGTCAAGGTGTCAACCTTGTTCTGGGGATTGACCGCAACAGCAATACCGTCGATCGCGATCTGTACGATCTCAAAATCAGCAGGCTTTTCCTCATCCTTCAGGTTGCGGGAAAGATCGCCGATCAGTGCGGTGCCGCTGTTGACTGCCTTTACCGCGTCGCCGGAGCCCGTGCCGCCCTTTTCTACCGTTACCTGGGGATATTTCTCCATAAATCCTTCGCCCAGCGCCTGGCATACCTTCGCCATGGAAGTGGAACCGTTCAGTGTCAGCTTGCCGCTCAGGGACGCGGTGGACTCTGCTGCGGATGCGGTAGACTGTGCGGGTGCGGCGGACGGTGCATCACTTTTTCCTTCAACCGTGGAAGAGCAACCTGTCGCCGCAGTGGCTCCCACCAACAGCATTGCAAGCAACGCCATCATTTTTTGTTTCATATTCCTATTTCCTCCTGATTGTTTTAATTTCTCTTTTGCGCATTCTTATCTTAAAGGACAATTGTTAAATTTAGGTTAAACGCGATTTAGAAGTCGTTAAAAACGAAAAAGAGATTGATTTTGCGTAAAGTTTCTTTTCCTAAAGAATTGATTTTCTTCGGAAATAAGGAAATGTGCCTGCAATTTGTTTTTGATTTTAGAAGGAATTGACAAATAGGCAACTTATGCTTATAATATAAGTTGTTACTTGACAGGAATGACCAATTCTCCGCCGGTCATTCGCAGACGCTTACGATTACTTTCAGAAAAAGGAGTGAGAACATTGTCGAAGCAAGATACCGTGAACGTAGGAATTGGCTTCGCCACGGGGCGAAGGAGCTTTCGGAAGGTTTTGAAAACCAACATACTGAGCTGGCGGGAATGCGGACTGACACAGAACCCGAAATTTAACCTGAATCTGTTTGTGGCATATGACCTGAAATATGCGAATACCAAGGTAACGGACTACACCGGCATTCCTCCGCACCTGCTCGGGGACCTTAACGGAACCTTTTTTCTGGGGAAAACAGCGCAGGCCCGCGAAATCCGCAGCCTGGTGCGCAGCGGCGTTCTGTCGCCGGAAGAGGCGCGCCTCTTCTTCTGCGCAGGCTACGCCGGGCAGCGCAACACCGTCCTTTACTGGGCGATGAAGCAGCGAATGGACTACCTGCTGTTCCTGGACGACGACGAATACCCCATGGCGGTCACCAATACCCGCAACTGGGCCATTTGGAGCGGGCAGCATGTTCTGCTCTCTCACCTGCGGCAGATGATGGACACCGGAGCCGACATCACCCACGGGCACCACTGCGGTTATATTTCACCGATCCCGTCCATCGAATTCAGCAGTTCGCTGACAAAAGAGGATTTTCGGAACTTTATTGAGGCGATCAGCAACGACATCATCAACTGGCAGTCGCTGGAATCGCTGATGCGGCAGGGCGGCGTCACCTATGCGGATACCGCCATACTGACCGGCGATGAGCCGCAGGAGGTTTTGTCAGTCAATCACTGCAAATTCATTTCCGGCTCGAATTTGTGCATCAATTTAACGGACAGCGCCCGGGTTCATCCTTTCTACAACCCGCCCGGGGCCAGAGGCGAAGACACCTTTTTGAGCACCCTGCTGGAAGACAGCAAAGTGCTTCGCATCCCCTGCTATACCTTCCACGACGGCTTTTCCGCGTACGACCACCTGATGGACGGCGTGCTGCCGATCCGGCTCAAGCCCGTCTGCGCCGACCTGAGCTTTGTGACGGACCGCTTCTGCCGCGCCTGCGTGGGCTGGGTGCGCTACAAGCCCCTGCTGCTCTACCTCACGCAGCGCGAGAACTACGAAAGCAGAATCGAAGAAATGCGCCGCCAGCTGGCGGCCACCCTGCCGAAGCTGGCCGCCTACCTGGGCCGCGAGGAATTTTTGAGCATTGCCGACGAGCTGGAACGCTACCACCAAAACGTAGAGCTTCACGCCCGGCAGTTCCGGCAGACGATTGAAATCTGGCGCAAGCTGGTTTCTTATCTGGAAGCCGAACGAAAAACACAGGGATTCCCCGCTATGGGGAGGGGACTTCCGGCGGACGATCCCCTTCGCAGTGCGCTGTAACAAGCAAAACGCCTCCCTTTGTCCGCCAAACGGCAGGCAGGCCGTATTGGCGGCAAAAGGAGGGCTTCTTCTGGATATTAAAACACCGTCTTTCCGCAGCCGCAGCAGAAAGACGGTGTTTTATTCGGACTTTGCCCTCCAGTAGCTGGAGCCGTCCGCCTTACGGCACAACAGGCCGCAGTCGATCAGCTCTCTCCTGATCAGAAAATAGTCCCCGAACGTATGCGAGGCTTCGCAGATGGCGTTGATCTCCCGCTCGGTATAGCGGCGCCCCGGCTCAAATTTCTGTGCCAGATATTCCAGCACCGCAAACCGAACACTGCTTTTCTGGGGCAGCCGCGTAATTTTTCCCTCGGGATTCAAAAAGGGGGCGATCTTTTTATTCTGTTCCATCGCTTTCCCTCCCCTCGCCCTGCTTTTCGTTCCAAAGCTCCAGCAGAGCCGATATATCCTCTGAAAATTCGCGCGGCGTCTGCGTTTCTTTCTTCTTGATTTCTTCCAGTATTTCAAAAGTGAAGCCGGCGGCTCCGTAACGCTTCCAGGCCGGCGACATGGCCGTTTCGGGGCACAGATTGGTAGCGCACTGAAACGCGAAACGGTTTTTGGCCCCCTGTAAATCCGCGCTCGCGCGAACCCAGCTCTCGTCCGCCCCATCACAGCGGATGCGGTAGATGCCGCCGATCTGCCTGCTGTTCTTGTATTGGTTCTTCATTTCTTTTTTGGATGCTTCCTTCATCTCTTTTCCTCCATCCCCTCGCAATATTCCTGCTCCCGCAGGTTGAATTCTACGGCGGTACAGGATTATTGTAACGCGCCCCGGCTCCGAGCGCAATCAACGCTCCGTAGAGTATGCGCCGAACCGGGGCAAAAAATCAAAAACGGGGCCTCTTTTCCAACCAGAAGAAAAGAGGCCCCGGGAATTATTCGGCTTTCGGTTTGCTTTCGGTTGATAAAATGAGGACATCGTCCAGCCTGCGCTTCGGAACGTAATGCACATCGTTCTCGTCGCGGTAATAGGCGACGCTCTCGCCTTTTTCCACCTCCGTGAGCACGATGGTTTCCTCCGGCTTGCCGACGGCGACGATCAGCATCGGGATCAGGTGAGCGGGAAGGCCAAGCGCTTCCTTTAACGCGTCGGCGGAAAACGCGCCCAAAATGCACCCGCCAAGCCCCATTACCCGGGCGGAGAGTGCGATTGTCTGGCAGACGATCCCCACGTCGCGCACAAACCCCGGGCCAGCCGCGGCGATCTGCGTATCGTGGCAGACCACGATAAACGCGGGCGGGCAATGCCCCTCGTGCGGCAGGTGAATCCCCTTGAGCGCGCCGGCCCACTTGGTGAGCGACTGCACCTTTGCCACCTCGCCGGGCTCAAATACCAAACGGTAGCGCAGGGGCTGCATATTCATGGTAGACGGCGCATACCGCGCGCAGTCTACGAGCTCCGTGAGCTCCTCACGGCTGACCCTGCGGCTTTCGTCATACCCGCGCGTACTGCGGCTGCTTTTCAGCAGGTCTTTCCATTCATTGAACTCCATGAATCATTCTCTCCTTTACCGGTTTCTGTTTCAGCCCTCAGGCAAAAAACGGACGGCTGCAAAAAGGCCGTCCGTTTGTTAAAAACACGTTTGGCAGGATCGGGCAACCCGCGATACGGCACCCATAAAATCCGCTTGTTCCGGAAAGGGCGTTAGAAGCAGCTTTCCGGCTCCGGACGGAAACCCCGAATCACGCAAAGACAACAACGGCCTGTTTCTGCTTGATGCGCGGCAAAACGGTTTCGAGCACGCGGAAGCTGTGATTGAGATCTTTCTGCTCCAGATAAGCGGTCGCCATATCCTGGCCGATCACAAGATCCATGTTCTTTTCGTCGGAAGCGACCAGCACCGCCTGATCCGCGCCCAAAACCTGAGATTGGTAAAGACGGCCGCCCACAAGCCTGGAAATCCGGTCGGCTTCCAGAAGCCCGGTCCCCGGCTGCAGCCTTTGCAGCTGCATGAAAAGGCGGGGGCTCACCACAAGTGCGTAATCCCCGTAGATGCCCTTTTCCGCAAAATAAGCGATCCCGGCGGCGATATCCTCAAAAGCGTTTTCGCCGGCGCTCCAGTCCTTCTTTTTGATCCGATTTGCGCCCGACACGGTCAGAAGGCCCTCATATCCCAGCTTTTCATTCCCCAAAAAGATGAGCTTGTCTTCCTTGATGGCGCATTCCTGCGCCGCCTTGGCCGCTCTGGAAAGATCCAAAGGGAGAGAGGATGCTTCCGCTCGTTCCAGATCCTTCGCAAGCAGGGTAAAATCCGCATAGACCATCGGGATCTCAACAAATTTTCGGCCCCTGGTCGTGATCAGACCATCCGTTTCCGCTTCCTCCACCGCGTCAATGTCGTCGAGAGCGACATCCGCGACGCCGGCGCCAAGCGGCCCGAACACAGAAAGAAATCTTCTTCCGGTCAACATTTTTCTCGCCGACGCTACGACGGTGGCGTCAATTTTTTCCCATAATTCTTCCGGCAACGGGGAAGACTCTCTGGATAAGTAACTCATTGTCAAAACCTCCTTCAGCGATACGTTCAGGATTTATCGAGCAGACTGCCCACGGTTGCAGGCGCAGAAAAGCCGGAACCAGATTTGTCCTCGGGAACGGCGATCCCCAATTCGCTCAGCATTTCGCGAACCTCCGCTTCGCCGGATGCAAATAGCTCCGCTTCCTGAGGATCAAGCGTGCGCAGCAGCGTCATCAGCTCACCGATGTGGGCCTTTTCCTCATCACGGATATCCGCGAGTACTTTCTTGGCAATTTCTATATCGGTTGCCTGAACGTGCGCATCATACAGATAAATTGCTTCCAGCTCGCCCGCGATATCCAAACGGAGCGCCTGAATCAGTTCCTCTTTGTTCAGTTTACGGTCGACATTCCCTTGAAATGGATTTGCAAAAGCCGGCATGTGTATCATCCTCCTATCAGTTTCTGCTGACAAAGCTGTCATCGGTGTTTTTTCAACGAATCACCTGCATTTGGCCGTGATCCATCCGAATGGATTCTGCATAATGAACACTCGGTATCCATTCAAAATTTTGTGTTTTTATTCTAGCACTGAACTTTTTATCTGTCAATCATTGCGGGTCTTTCCGACTGATGGCCGCAGCGCGATAAATTTCTCATTTGACTGTTGAAAAATTGAAATTTTACGCGGCGCGTGGTATACTGTCAAAGTATTTTCAACATTGTAGTCAATTCAATTAAAAAGTGCGAATCTCTTCCCTCACCACAGACGGGGGAAGAGATTGCCGTGCCTGTATCATACTATATTTAAATTTCATTTACTATACTGGATAGACGGAGGAACCTGACTTGAGTGACTATCGATCTTTGATTCAAAAGCGGAGAACCTTTGCGATCATCTCGCACCCTGACGCCGGCAAGACAACGCTGACCGAAAAATTCCTGCTGTACGGCGGAGCAATTGCGCTGGCCGGCTCGGTAAAGGGAAAAAAGAACTCCCGGCATGCGGTTTCTGATTGGATGGAAATCGAAAAGCAGAGAGGAATTTCCGTTACCTCTTCCGTTCTGCAGTTTCAATATGAGGGATATTGTATCAATATTCTCGACACCCCCGGGCATCAGGACTTCTCGGAGGATACGTACCGCACGCTGATGGCTGCGGACTCGGCCGTGATGGTGATCGACGCCTCGAAGGGCGTTGAGGCGCAGACGAGAAAGCTGTTCAAGGTCTGCCTGCTGCGCGATATCCCGATCTTTACGTTCATCAACAAGATGGACCGCGAGGCGCGCAACCCCTTTGATCTGCTGGAGGAAATCGAGCAGGAGCTGGGCATCAAAACGTACCCGATGAACTGGCCGATCGGCTGCGGCAAGGAGTTCAAGGGCGTGTACGACAGAAACAACAACCAGATCATTTCGTTCCGCGGCGACAGCGGCAAGCATGAGGCTGAAGCCACCGTATCGGGCCTCGATGACCCCGGCCTGAAGGATTTGATTGGGCCGTACCTGCATGAACAGCTGTGCGACGACATCGAGCTGCTTGACGGCGCGGGCTATGAATTCAATATGGACGCCGTGCGCCACGGGCGTCTCTCTCCCGTGTTTTTCGGTTCCGCCCTGACCAACTTCGGCGTGGAGCCGTTTCTGGAGGAATTCCTTCGCATGACGAGCTCGCCGCTGCCGCGCAAAACCACCGACGGCGAGGTAGACCCCTTTGACCCGGATTTCTCCGCCTTTGTGTTTAAAATTCAGGCCAACATGAACAAGGCTCACCGCGACAGAATCGCATTTATGCGCATCTGCTCCGGTAAATTCGAAAAGAACATGGAAGTCCTGCACCAGCAGGAAGGCAAAAAGATCAAGCTGTCGCAGCCCCAGCAGATCATGGCGCAGGAGCGCGAGATCATTGAGGAAGCCTATGCCGGCGACATCATCGGCGTATTCGATCCGGGTATTTTCTCCATCGGCGATACGCTGTGCGCGCCCGGCAAAAAAATCCTGTTTGAGGGCATTCCCACCTTTGCGCCGGAGCATTTTGCCCGCGTGCGCCAAATGGACACCATGAAGCGCAAGCAGTTTGTTAAGGGCATGTCGCAGATCGCGCAGGAAGGTGCTATTCAGATCTTCCAGGAACTCGAGGGCGGCATGGAGGAAGTGATCGTGGGCGTCGTCGGCGTTCTGCAGTTCGATGTGCTGGAATACCGCTTAAACCACGAATACAATGTGGACATCCGACTGGAGTCTCTGCCGTATCAGTATATCCGCTGGATTTCGAACGACGCTGTCGACCCCAAAACGCTAACGGTTACCTCCGACACGAAAAAGATACAGGACCTCAAGGGACATCACCTGCTGCTGTTCACCAGCGAATGGAACATCCGCTGGGCGCTTGAGCGCAACGAAGGACTGGAGCTGACCGATTTCAGCCGCGGATAAACCCGTCATACTATTATAAAAAAAGACCCGCCTTTTCACAGGCGGGTCTTTTTTTATATCAATACAGGTATTGGTTACAACATTTTAACTAAAAAAGGGGTTGAAAAATAGAGGAAAGAGGAATATTATGTGATTACTAGTTATTAATTATTGATAAATAACTAGTAACTATTATATTTTATTTAAATAATTTTGTATTCTTGCCAATCGGGCCGGATATCCGTAATAGAAAAATTGATTGAGAAAGCGTGATGCCATGAATTTCGCCCAGCATCCTGTTCTTTGTACGAATAACTGCTGAATGCGGGGTTTCCTTTGCGTAAAGTCAGAAACAACCGCAAACAATCAAAACGGAGGATGAAAACAATGAAAAATTCAAAAAGAGTATTGAGCCTTGCCTGCGCGGCCGTTATGCTGAGCGCTGTCTTAGTCCCCGCAAGCGCGGAAACCCTTGTGGAACAACAGGGGAATTCCATTGCTTTGACCAGAGAATCTGCGGCCGCACAGCAATTGCAGGCGAGAAATTACAAAAAATATGGGTACACAAAACTGGTAGCTGTAAGCTCTAATGGAAATGCTAAGACGTTGGTACAAGGCAATAAAGAAGGGAAATATTCCAGTGTGGCAGAACACGTTGTTGAGACACTGCGTAATGTGGATACTTTGGATTTTAGAGTTGCTGTGGCTAAAGAAACAAGAACTGATTGGTATACTGCTGGTGAAGAAGAATTTAATATGGAATATAAATATTATGGTAACCAAGGGTATACCGGCAATGCTACTCTTGAGGCGCGTAACTTTGAAAAAAACACCGCAAGAGTCAAAGGAAAGATACAGTTCAATTAGTAACCGGACAAGGTCTAGAACCGTACGGAAACGTGCGGCTCTGGACCTAATCTGTAAGAATCGAGGGTTAGAATGGAGTATTTTTCGAAATTATTCCGATTTCAGTTTAAGTATATGATAAGCCGTAGACGCTTTCATTTTCTATTTCTCTTTGTCGTTATCATTATTGCACTGTCTTTTTTAGAGATCTGTTTTCGATACTACGGTATGGACATCAGCATCATCCCTTCCGCCGCTTTGGGCTGGATTGGCCGAACGCCGAAAGGAACAGGAGACGTATGGAATCCATATATTTTTGCTGAATTTTTAGACTATCTGCTTCTACCGATTGGCGCTCTGGTTTTTGCGGATTTTTATTTAACGGATCAAAAAGAAGGAGCTTATTTTATTATTATAACGAGAAGTTCCTCTGACACATATCATCTTTCCGGCGCACTTCTTTGTTTTTTGGGCGCCTTTGGACTTGTTCTTATTCCTTTTCTGATGTTTTATCCCGTCTGCTTTGTGTTATTTCCACATGAAGCAATGATAAATCCATTTTCAAATACAAGATCTCTTTTGGAGCTCAGCTACATAAAAGAAAATGCTGTGTTGTATCCCAATTTGTTTTACACCCACCCCCATCTTTCTAACTTAATCTATATTTTTTACAACAGCATGCTTGCTGGAGCATGGGCTTTGTTTTCATATACCCTGAGCCACTTTTTGCAGTTCAGCCGAATCCTTATTTACGTTTTACCAACAGCGGTGCTTCTCTTTTTGGGAAATCTAACGAATCTGTTGGATTGGAGAAATTCTATCTCAATCGACCTTTATATGAACCCTACCTGGTATAGCGGCCCCAGATACCCCTCCATCTTTTGGGCCTATCTTCTAATCCCCTTGTTTTTTTCTGCCTTTGTCATTATGGTACGGATCCACAAAAGGAAGGTGGATGAGCTGTGAACTATTTTTACCGGCTGTTCCGGCGGCAAAAGCTGACATGGTTTTTATTGATCGCTTTATTGGCTATTTCATTTGGGGAAACCTACCTATATGTTTATGACAACTTTATTTCTCAAAATGAAATATTTACAGGACTCGAAGAAGACGCTTTCTTTATCTATTATAGCTTTTTTTATTTTATGGCTACTGCTCTTATGCATACTCCCGTATATGCCATGTGGATTTACGCAATGACACGTTTTTCCATGGACATTAAATACTGCACACGGACAAAGTCGCGCTCGAGCTGGCTGCTGCGTTACCTTTGTCTGTCCGTCGGTCTGGCAGTCACTTATCTGGCCATTTTGAATATTCCCGCCCTGATCGGCGCTTATATTGCAGGGGGTGTTTTCTGGGCGGTATTCCCCTACTACCTGTATAGCTTTGTTCTGGAATTAATTCTGCATATGACCTTTTCATTGATCTATTTTCTCGCTTACTTATTGTCTGACAGCCCGGTCGTTGCCTTTTTGGCCCTTGTTCTTTATGGCAGTTGGGACTCATTTTATGGATTTTTAGAGGTCAATAAAGGAATTACGTTCAATGTGAATTTATCCGTTGGCTGGGGACGAGCCATTACCGATTATACTTTGTGGATGGAAGAACGAACCCTGGATTGGTTTGCCTTCTTTCTGTTGGCCGGCATTTTCCTTTTGTTCTTTGCGCTGTGCCGGCTCGCGGTACGCCGCAAAGACTTTTTAAGTGTGCAGGAGGCGGCACAAAAAGCATGACGACCGCCGGAATGAAAAAACAAAGGAGAGAAGGATATGAAACAGATTACGGTAACCGGCGCAGCCAAAACGCTGAAAAAACGTCTGGTACTCAACCATATTAATTTGGAGCTGGAAGAGGGCGGAATCTACGGTTTTTTTGGCCCCAACGGTTCGGGTAAGACTATGTTGTTCCGGGCCATCTGCGGACTGATTTATTTGGACTCCGGCTCAATTGATGTATTCGGACAAAAAGTAGGAGAAAAAAGGTTCCCAAAAAATTTGGGACTGGTTATCGAATCCGTAGGATTTTGGAATGAATTTACCGGATTTGAAAATTTAAAATTTTTGGCTTCGATCAAACAAAAAATCGGAGATCAGGAAATCAATCAGGTTCTGGAACGGGTCGGCCTTGACCCCAAAGATTCCAGAAGCTATAAAAAATATAGTCTGGGCATGAAGCAGCGCCTTGCCATCGCACAGGCCGTGATGGAGCAGCCCCGGCTTTTGGTGCTGGACGAGCCCACGAATGCTTTGGATGAAGACGGAATTCAGGCGGTACATCAAATCATCCGCGAAGAAAACCAGCGCGGATGCACCGTACTGATTGCAAGCCATAACAAAACAGATTTAGATCTTCTGTGCCAAAAAAAATTCAAAATGACGGAGGGCCGTTTGGAAGAGACACCGGCAGAACAGAAATCTCCGCAAGCGGAGGACACAATATGAAAAAATACAGTTGGGTCTTTCTCTGCCTGTTTTTATACCTCGTCTGCATTGGGGCCGGAGTTGCAACTCGAAATTCTTACACCGATATTTGGGCAGAGGTTCCTGCACAGCCACAGGATCGGATAAAATATGTATTTCGCGAAGATAAGGACGCTTACTTTACCGCTTCTCCACAATCCATACTGGATCAGGCGGCGGTGATCGTATCGGCTACCGCCAATTCCGAAGGGGAAAACAAAGGCAAAACCTTTTTAACCGAAATGACAGTCAACAAAATCTACAAAAACGACGGCAGCTTCATCGGCACCACTCTGGTCGTCTGTGAACCGATTCGACTCAATAAAATAACGAGCCAAAAAGACGGAAAACCGCTTTATACCATGGAAATGCTGCAAGGAAGAGGACACCGCGCCAGAACCAAAATTACACCCGGCAAAAACTACATTTTGTTATTAAGGGAATTTCTGCCGAAAGGATACCGTACCGAAATACCAACCTACACCATGATAGAAAGCCCTTACGCGAAACTGTCCCCAGATTCCATTACCACAGCGGAGCAATACGCAAAGCCCACTTGGCCTATCGACTATGAGCAATCAAAAGAATACGAAATATTATTGCAGGACAAAAATCAAACGAATACCTTTTTTGATACAAAGAAAAAGGTTTTATCCTTATTACAGTAATTGATTTCAGAAAGCATCACGCCCCGGTTTCTCCCTTAAAGAGCAGCAAAAAAACCGGGGCGTGTCTTTTTATTTTATGCGGCTTTTTCAGCGGCCTGTGCCAGAGCGGTTGTTCGATTGCGTTTGGTAACCCCCAAAAACAGCAGGAGCAGCACTGTGGTAACGAGATCAGCCACAGCCTGCGTGTACAGGATTCCTGTTACCGCAAACAGGCGGTCAAACAGGAACAGCAGCGGCAGAAACGCCAGCCCCTGCCGGAAAATGCTGAATACAAAGCCCGCCTTGCTGTACCGAATGCAGAGCAGGTACACCGTCGCCATCGACTGAAAGCCATAGGTGAAAAACAGCAGGCTGCCCGCGACCAGCGCCTGAATGCCCACGGAGATCACCTCGGCATCGTTCGAAAAGGCGGACACGATTCCGCCGGAAAAACCGATCTGTACAATGGCAATCGCGAGACCGCCCAGCATGCCCCACAGATACGCCGTTTTGGTGGCCTGCCGGATGCGGTCGGGCCGGCCCGCGCCGTAGCAATAAGAAATAAAGGTCTGGTAACCCCTGGAAAAACCTGTTACCGCCAGTGTTGTCATGCCGATCACTCGGTTGGCGATTCCGAGTCCTGCCACCACCGCGTCGCCATACGGCGCAGCGGCAATGTTTGCAGCCGCCATCGAAATGCTTTGGAACAGGTTGATGCACAGAAGCGGCACACCGATTTTCAGAACCGGCTCCAGAATCCACCACTGGAAACGCACCTTGCGGAAGTCGAGCTTTAAATAGCTTTTGCCGCGCAGGTAATACTGCGCTAAAATGCAGAACGCGGTGAACTGTGCCACCGCCGCCGAAGCTGCGGCCCCGCGGATTCCCCAGCCGAAGCCGAACAGAAAAATCGGCGTGAGCACCACGTTCAGCACCGCGCCGGTCATCTGGGAGATCATGCTCAGCGACGCGTTACCCTCGGCCCGCACCAGATTATTCATACAGACGGAAGGGATGTGGAATAAAAACGAGATCACCAGAATCTGACCGTACTGCACCGCAAGCGGCAGAACCCCGGAAGACGCGCCCATATGAACGAGCAGAACCGGCATCACCGGCAGCAGTAGCTGGGTCATGATACTAAAGAAAATACAATAAAACGCAGTGGAGGCCAGCACGGTTTCCGCTTTTTCCTTTTCCCCTGCGCCCAAAAGTTCCGCCATGTAAGCCGCTCCGCCATTGCCGAACAAAAGCCCGATACCCGGCATAATCAGAACCAGTGGGTACACAATGGAGATGGCCCCCATGGCCTGCGTCCCCATTTGCGCCACAAAAAAGCTGACAGCCAGCTGATAAAAGCCCGTTACGGAAAGCCCGACGATCGTCGGCAGCCCCAAATAAGCCAGCGCCTTACTGACCGGCGCGCTCTTCATAATTTCAAGTCTACGATTCATTTCCTACCCTTTCAAACGGCTGATCGTTCAGCGCTGCTGCGCATGGAACACACAGCGGATTCCCCTGGTGCGCGGCAAAGCAAAGCACTGGTTGCAGCTGATGCACCGCGCCCTTTCCCCCGAAAGCAGGCGGGGGATCAGATCGCCCTGGCAGATCAGCGGCCGGCTGAGCGAAACCATCGGGATACCGGCATCGATCACCTTGGCGATGTCCTGCAGCGAGCGCACCCCGCCGACCAGAATCAGCGGCATACTGAGCTGCTGCTGCACCCGCGCCGCCCTTTCCAGATAGTATGTCCGCTCGTTGGCGCTCTTCTTTGTAAAATCGCAGCCCGAAAGCTCTGCGGCGGCAACCCCGAGCGATTCCATTTGCTGCAGATAATACAGCAGGTCCTCTTCATATTGGCGATCGTTTGCCTGAACATTGCTGTTGATCTTTACGAGAATCGGGAAACTCTCGGAGGTGGCGCGCCGTACCGCCTCGATGATCTCCGCGCAGAAGCGGAAGCGATTTTCAGCGGAACCGCCGTATTCGTCGGTTCTGTTGTTCATCATCGGCGTTAAAAACTCGCCGAGCAGATAATCGTGCGCCATGTGAATCTGCACGCCGTCGAACCCGGCCTGATACGCGCGGGAAGCCCCTTCGGCAAAGCACTCGCGGATTTCGTCCATCTCTTCCCTTGTTAGCGCGCGTGCAAGTCGTCCCCTGGAATACACCCGCTCCGACGGAGCCACGGGCTCCTCCACATCCGCGTTGCCGCCCGCGTGGTTCAGCTGCGCGACGATGCAGCCCTCTTCCATGTGAACCACATCTGTCATCCGCCGCATCCCTGGCAGAAAGCGCCCGTCATAGATGCCGTTCTGCGAGGGGGAGGCCTGTCCCTGCGGATGCACATAGAAATGCCCGGTGATGATCATGCCCACCTCATGCGATGCGAACGTGCGCATAATCTGCAGCTGGCGTTCGCTCACGGTGCCGTCCTCGTTCTCCACGCCGTCGCGCGTAGCGGAACGCACCAGATGATTCCGCAGCTGCAGGTTCCCCAGCCACATGGGTTCAAGCGCTTCGGAATAGCCCATGCTCTTGGCGATCATTTCATAGGTAGGCAGCTCCACCTGATAGCGCTTGCCCAGGCGAACCACCTCGAACAGAAGCTCGTTGATTTCGGACGGGCCGCCCTTTTGCAGATCTCTCTGCATAGAGGTTGTGCTGTCCGGTGCGGAGTGATCCAGAATCTCGAGATTTTCCTGAACCACATCGGTGGAAAACGGAATTCCCATCGCCTGCGCAAGCTGGCCGATCTCCCCCACCAGGCTGGCGAAAACCGCTCTCTTTCTGGGATTTTCTCGGATCTCGCCCATGGTATTCTGAAAGAACACACCCGCGGCCGCCATAGGAGAAACACAGGAAAACTTTTGAAACGCGTCGCGGATAATATTCGTGGATACGATTACATCGATCCCGCTCTCGCGCAGATCGCTCTCAATGTCATAGAAAATATCTGGGCAGCTCGAATCGCGGTTGCCGTACACAACACGGAACAGCGGGCCCTTCTGCGTGATTTCGCCGGGGGCTGAAATGTAGGACACGATGTAAACACAGCCATCCGCCACCGTAAGGCCCGGCATGCGCACCGCCAGTTTTCCGCCGGTGCCGTACACGTTCAAAATCGGCACAATCATGGTATCCGGTCGTGCAACGCGGCGGAGGAACGGACAGACCTCATCCATCGAATACCCTTTGACACATACAAAAATCACATCGGGGCTGTCCTCGTAGCTTTCCATATCGAACGCCTGCGCATTCTCAATGTGCAGCCGTCCGCGCAGCTCAGAATCGACTACCAGCCCGTTCTGACGGATCGCTTCCAGATGACTGCCTCTGGCGATGAACGAAACATCCTTGCCGCTCGCGGCCAGAAATCCGCCGATTGCGCCCCCTGTTCCTCCTGTTCCTACAATCAAGTACTTCATGGAAATCCCTCCGGTGATAAAATGACGCCGGCCCCGAAGAGCCGGATTTTTCAGCGATTTTTCCTTATCATAGCACCTTTTCCGACTCTTTGCAAAGCGCCCCGCACTTACCGGATGACAACGATTGTCTCTTCCCTGCTGAAGGCGAGAAGCGGCACCTGTTTTTCACTGTTTCATCGCGGATTAGAACCTGCTATCAAGCAGGGATGCCATTCCGGAAAAAGAGCGGGACGGGATAGTCCCGCCCCGCTTTGATCTAAAATCTGATTGCTGTCTTGCACGGAATTATACTTTGGTATTTCTGGCCGGTGCCGAAGAGGAAGAGCGAAGCTGGAACTGAGACACCAGCGATTTCATCATCTGGGCCTGACTGGAAAGCTCCTCGCTCGCCGCCGCGCTTTCTTCCGCTGTGGCAGAATTGGTCTGCACCACCGCAGAAATCTGATCCATTACCGTAGTCAGGTGATCTACCGCAGTGGACTGCTCTTCGGTGACCTCCGCAATCTCGCGGTGCTCTCTCTGCGTTTCTGCCATGCTCTTTGTCACGGCCTGCAGGGCATCCAGCGCTTCTCCCACCATTCTGGAACCTTCCGAAACCGCGTTCAAAGAGTCCGAAATCAAAGCGGAAGTACTCTTCGCGGATTCCGCGCTCTTCGACGCAAGACTGCGAACCTCGTCCGCAACAACAGCAAAGCCCTTGCCGGCTTCTCCCGCACGGGAGGCCTCAACAGCGGCGTTCAGCGCCAGAATGTTCGTCTGGAACGCGATATCTTCAATCGCCTTTACAATGTTGCTGATCTGAGAGGAGGTCTGCTCAATGCGCTTCATGGCCTGCACCATGCTCTGCATTTTATCGTTGCACTGACCAACCTCACCCATTGTCTGGGTAGCCCATTCACCGGCCTGAACCGCATTCAGGGCGTTTTCCTTCACCTTGTCGGACAAATGGTGGATCGCCGCGGCCAACTCCTCAATGGAAGCCGTCTGCTCCGAAGCGCCCTGCGCCAGATTCTGCGCACCGTAAGATACCTGCTCGGATTCATTGGACACCATACCGGCAGATTGATTGATCTGGCTCAAGGTATCGTTCAAAGAAAGTACGATTCTCTCAAAATGGTCGGACAGCGGCTTGAAATCTCCGCGGTATGCATCCTGCGCCTGAGATCTCACATTGAAATTCGAGCGCGAAAGAGCTTCCAGCAGCGAAACGAGATCTGAAATGATGGCGCGCAGATTCGAGACAATCACTTCTGTCGCGTCGGCCAGGCGTCCCGTTTCATCCTTGGTATGTATCTGCGGCACAGGAGACTTCAAGTCGCCCTCCGACAGCGCATATAGGCGATCCGCACAAATGGAAATCGGTTTTGCAATTTTACCCCCAATCCAAAAGGAAACCACAACACCTACCAGACAGTACACCACAGTCAAAATAATGATCCAAAAAATTTCGTCGGCCCCGGATTTGATTACCAAAGTACTGATAGTACCAAAAGATACACTTAGCAAGACAATAATTGCCAATAGAATTGAGGCGATTCTGAAACGGATGCTTTTCATCATAAACCAGCTCCCTTAACCTGATGTTGTGGGGGAAAACCTCCATATGTAATTCGTTCCGATTATCCTTGATATAGGCTTTCATGCACAAGTCGACAAAAAGGATAGAAAAAAATAGAACTTCATTTAGTAATTTCGTCCCTATTGCGAAAAAATTTAGTGATTTTGAAAAAGAAATAATAAAAACCACTTTAAAAACACAAGATTTTATTTATTGACTCATTTTTAAGCTTTCATTTTTCGCATTACGCCGAATGGCTTGACGAATCGTTCATTTTCCGCTATAATTTCGAAGCAAGTATGCTTTCTAATATCCTGATCAAATATTTCCGGGTGTGGCGCAGCTGGTAGCGCGGGTGGTTTGGGACCATCAGGCCGCAGGTTCGAATCCTGTCACTCGGACCAAAAGAAAAAGACCCCTTTGTGGGTCTTTTTTCTTTTGGTATCACGGGGCTGAGGGGTCGAACCTTCGTGCAGGTGCAGAGAAACGGAACGGGAACAATTATATGAAAAAATGGAGGGACTTGCGGAACGCGGGTTCAACGCGTCAACACCCGAACCCTGTCATTCGGAGCAATATAAAACGTGTTCATAAAGACAAAAAAGTTGATGCCATGTCAGCCTGCTTTTGTTTACATATATTTCTTTATATGTCTTTCTTTCTTATTGCTCCTCAATCAGTTATAATGTTACTGATATAAATAGAAATTGAATTATCGTTTATGTATATTAGGCGAAGCAAGGGGTAAAAGAATGAACAAGAAAATCGGAATGTATGCTTCCATAATAAATGTATGTGCAGTAATAGCATTTGCTTTCTGTATGCTGATAGGAAACGACTTCGGAAGTTACCTTGTTTGTATGTTCATTGCATTTAGCTTTGTTCCAATGATTTGTACTTTTACTTTTTATAGCAGTTTCGAAAAGAAAGTTGCTGGAAATATCGCAATGGTATTTGCAGGAATGTACGCTGTATTTATTTTATTCGTCTATTTTGCGCAAGTGACGACAGTGAGACTTGATAACCTGAATGAACAGGCAATACAAATCCTTTCTTATCCAAAGTTTGGTTTATTTTTTAGCTATGATTTACTTGGCTATGGGTTAATGGCCATATCAACATTTTTCACGGGACTGGCCGTAGAGGTTAAAACAAAGCCAGATAAATGGCTGAAATGGTTGTTGCTAATTCATGGAGTTTTTGCGATTGTCTGCTTTATTTTGCCGATAATAGGTTTATTTCGTACTGGTATGGAAGGTGCTGAATGGATTGGAACCGCAGTATTGGTATTTTGGTGTGTTTATTTTACACCGGTTAGTATTTTATCCTTCCTTCATTTCAAAAATCAATAATAAGAGTGTAAGCATAATGAGAATCTGACAAACTTCAATTCGTCGGTTTACTTGGCTAATATAGTGATGCAATATCCGTTTGCCTGATGCCAAAAGCCTTTATTTTATGCGGGTTTCCAAGTTGTTTCTTATGAACGCTCGCACCATAGGAATAGCCCCAAAACGAAGATTTCGTTTTGGGGCTATTCCTATTTGTAAACAGTTTCGTTAGCAAACCGACTTTTTTCTGAAATGAGTAAAATGAATATTTTTTTTAAAAATATCTCCTATACAAGCCGCAGACTTCTGCAACGCGATATCTTTTTTCTTTGGACCGTTTCTTTATCCGGCTTAATAGAATGCTCTCTCGCTGCGCTTTATTTTTGCAGCAGTCGCCACAGGGTGGTACGACTGATGCCCAGGCGTTTGGCGGCGGCGGTATGATTGCCGCCGGTTTCGTCGACCACTCGGATGGCGATGTCCTGGCTGATCTCTGTCAGCGTCCGGTTCAGATCCAGAGGAGCGGCGGCATTTTCTTTCTGGGAGGAGAAGGCGCCGACGTGCCGCTCCTTCCGCAGCACGCGACGGACGTTGTCGGCGGTGATGATCTGGTTGGCGCTCGTCACCGCCAACTCCTCAATGACCCGGCGGAACTGGGTGTAGTTGTGGGGCCAGTGGTAATTTTGCAGCAGGGACAGAGACTCTGGGTCTGCGCCCAGAATCTGCCGGGGCATGTTGACGTTCATATGGCTCAGGCACAGATTTACCAGAGTGGGAATCTGCTGAGAAATCTGCCGCAGAGGCGGCAGATACAGCGAGAGACAAGAGAGTTTATCCTGGAACAGAGCACCTACTTTAGAAATATACTCGCCGCTCTGGCAAACACAGGAGAACATCACCCGGTTTCGCCGGCATACATCCATCTCCGTCAGCACGGCGATGAGCTGGTACTGTCGCTCCCGAGACAACACATCCACATTGGCAAAGTAGATAGTGCTTCCCTCATCTGCCAGAGGGGAGTTGTGGTGCTCCATGAGAAAAGCCCAGCTGCGGTCGTTCAACAGGCTGCAGTTAATGGATACCAGCGGGTTATTCCGCAGAGGCCCCCGAATGTAAAGCATGCGGACGATGGATTCCTTGCCCGTACCGTCCTCGCCGGTGAAAATGACCGGGGCGGTGCTTTGATTGATTTGGTCAATTTCCTGCTGAGAACCGTGCAGGTTCCCGGCGAAGCTGAAAATGCTGTTGTAATAAGCCGCCTCTGCCTCGGCCTGACTGGAAAAACGTATCCCCACCTGGTTGGGGGATACGGGCAATTTTCTGGCATCGAAGAAGAAGGCGGTATAGTGCAGAGCGCCGCTCCTAATTTGCCGGACACGAATGGAATAGAGCATGCCCCCCAGGGAACGGCTGATCCGCCGATCTCCCTCCTGCAAAGATTGGGACAGCTCCTCGCGCAGCAGTTCCAATAGTTCGGGTTTTAGATCGTCCAGGGTGGACAGAAACAGATTTCCCTGACTGTCAAAGACAACGGTCTGTCCGATCTGTCCTCGAATCAGCTCCCGGAAGAACAGGTTTTCATCCCGCAGGTATTGCTGGCTGTCACACAGCAGCAACGCATGGTGAAAGGCATTTCGGATACTGTCGATACCGGAGGTGATCAGGAAGGAATTGATCCCCAGCCGCTGGGCGGTGGTGTTGACAATCACGTCGCAGAGAATGGCGTGATATTGTTTCTCCTGAAGACTGCGCAGGGTCGGCTCCACGGCCTCAACGGTATCTACCGTGTAGATATCCATGTCGCATTCCAGCAGATCGCACAGGGACAGCACCTGGTTTCGGATGTTGGCGAAGAAGATCATGGCGGTCTTTTCTTTCAGCCCGTTGGCCAGCTTGATGGCACAGAGAATGTCATACATGGAAATGTCAATCTCAATCACCGGGATGGTCAGGTGCTGCCGCAGCATCTGTGCCGTAGCACCACGGGAGATGACCACATCGTAATCTCCATGAAAGTTGTTCTGAATGATGACAAGACCCTGCTCCAGATCACCGACATAGACGGTCAGATCGATCTGAGGATATTCTTCCACCAGATTGAGCATTTGGATTTTCATTCCCTCGTAGGGCGCAATGCCTAAAACACGAATATGCTTCTTCATGGACGCCTCCATTATGCGTTTCAATTATGGACATATTATATCAAACATACAAAAACGAAGCAATACTTTTCCATTTGTTTCAAATATAAACGATTATAGGAATCAAAAAAGATTGCACAGCAGCAGTTAAATATGTAAAATAAACACAAAAGCAGATAAATAAGGATTTATAATTTTCAAAATAAACAAAAGATGGAATTAAGCCTTCTAATCTGTTTCAAAATAAAACGACCGGGAGGTGCATATATGGTAAAGCTTCTGATCATTGCAGATGACTTCACAGGAGCATTTGACACCGGCGTGCAGTTTGCAGCCAAAGGAGCAGCCACAACTGTGGTCACCGATTCGACCTATGATTTCCGGTCAATTGGAAAAACGGCGGAAGTTTTGGTAATGGTGGCAGAAACCCGGCACCTGCAGCCGCAGGAGGCCTACGAGATTGTGTATCACACAGTGCGCAAAGCACTGCAAGCCGGGATTCCTTACATTTATAAAAAGACGGACTCCGCGCTGCGGGGAAACGTGGGCAGTGAACTGACGGCGCTGATGGATGCAGCAGGCGTCGATGCCCTTCCGTTTCTCCCGGCCCTTCCGAAGCTCAACCGGATCACCAAAGCGGGAATTCACTATATCGACGGCGTACCTGTAGCCCAGAGCGTGTTCGGCCAGGATCCCTTTGAACCGGTTTTAGACTCGGAGGTGGCAGAGATTCTTGGACGGCAGACAGCTGTACCGGTGGTGATGCACTCACAGATGGAGACCAATGGGATTTCGAATCCCGGCATCCAGATATTCGATGCGGAAACGGATGCCGATCTGAGGCGCATCGGCAGGCAGCTGGGGCTGGAGCGGCTGCGATTCTGTGCAGGATGCGCCGGATTTGCGGCGGTTCTGGCAGATCTGCTGAATCTGAAGGGGCAGGCTCCGGAACTGCCTGAGCTGGAAAGCACGCTGTTCATATCCTGCGGCAGCGTCAACCCGGTCACCATCCGCCAGATGAAGGCGGCACGGGAACAGGGCTTCCCCCATGTCAATTTGGACCCGGTTCAGAAGCTGGAACGGAGTTGGGTGAACAGTGATTCAGCCGGAGAATGTGTTCGGCAATGGCTGGCGCAGGCATCCGCGGAAAAGCGGTTTATTCTGGATGCAAATGATCCGGAAGGGTGTGAGGATACCGAACTCTACGCCCGGGAACAGGGGCTGACGCCGGAACAGGTTCGGGTGCGGATTCCGGAGAACCTGGCAGCTTTGATGAAGCGAATGCTGGATGACGGCCTGAAGGCCACTCTTTTGTGCACCGGCGGCGACACGCTGCTGGCGTTGATGCGAGCGGTCGGCGTTTCGGAACTGACGCCCATTTGTGAAATGGCAACCGGCGTTGTTTTGACCGAATTTGTTTACAAAGAAAAAACCTACCATATTATTTCAAAATCCGGCGGTTTCGGCGACCAGGATTTATTTGTAACATTGGCAAAAAGGATTTCCCGGAAATCCACAATATATTAACTGGAGGTACATCTTATGAATTATCCTACTCTCCCCGGTCTGACTTTGGACGGACGAATCTTCCGCAACGAAGAAACGGGTACTGTGGAATCCATGGTGCCTCCCGGACCCTTCGCTACCTGCCATTCCCCCGCCATGCTGGAACTGCCCAATGGCGACATGCTGTGCTGCTGGTTTGCAGGTACTTATGAAGGGGATGCAGACGTGCACATCGTCTGCGCCCGCCTTCCCAAGGGCGCCGATCGCTGGACGGAGCCGGTCGCCGTTTCCGGTGATCCCCGGCGCAGCGAGCAGAATCCTTCTCTGTTCTATGGTCCTGACGGCGCTGTTTGGTGTATGTACACCGCTCAGCTGGATCGTGTTGCGGGCAAGGACAACATGCAGTTCACCTCTCAAATCCGCTGCCAGAAGAGCTTTGACGGCGGACTGACCTGGAGCGATTATGAGACCATATTCCCCAGAGAGGGCAGCTTCTGCCGCCAGCCCATTCAGGTTCTGAAAAATGGCCGCTGGATCTTCGGCAACTGGCTGTGCACCGACTCTGAGGAAGGCCTGTCCGGTGACCCCAGCGTGTTTCAGCTCTCTGATGATCAGGGCAAGACATGGCGTATGGTAGAGATGCCCAACAGCCGCGGTCGTGTCCATCCCACCGTTGTGGAGCTGGATGACGGTCACCTGGTCGCTTTCATGCGCAGCCGTGAGGCCGACAACGTCTACCGCAGCGAGTCTCTGGACTGGGGCGAAACCTGGTCTGAGCCAAAACCCACCCCTCTGCCCAACAACAACTCCTCCATCAGCGCTATCCGCACCAAGAGTGGTCGTGTTGCTGTGGCATACAATCCCACCTGCACGCCCTCTCCCGTTCCCGGGAAGGCTGCATGGCCCGGTCTGCGCTGCCCTGTTGCCGTGGCACTGTCCGAAGACGACGGCCTGACCTTCCCCTTGATCCGTTGGATGGAGCGCGGCGAGGGATACATCGGTGAGGAAAACAAAACCAACAATAAGCAGTACGAGTACCCCTACCTGATGCAGAGTGCCGACGGCAGACTGCATCTGACCTACGCAGCTTACACCCGCAAGTGCATCAAATATGTCAGCTTTACGGAAGAGGACGTGATTGGTGCAAAGCGCGAGCGCATTGGCGTGTATAATCCCACCTCCGGCGAGGGTACAAAATAAGACGATATCCGCACGGAGGGATGCCAAGTAATTGTTACAAGGAGTGATATGAGATGCAGACTGTATACAATTTGAAAATGCCCCATGCTGTTTACGGCGGCGAAAATGCAATAGACAATATTACCTCCATCCTGAAAAATGATCAGGTGAAGCGTGTGGCCATGTTCACCGATAAGGGAATTCAGGCCACTGGCCTGTTTGCTCTGCCGGAAGCTGCGGTGAAGGCTGCGGGAGCCGATTACTATGTTCTGGATGAGATTCCTCCCGAACCCTCCTACGCAGCGGTGCAGAACATTGTGAATCAGTTCAAGGCAAGCGGCGCCGATATGATCGTTGCCTGCGGCGGCGGCAGTGTTATGGATGCCGCCAAGCTGGCCAGCGTGCTTGTCACCGAGGAATACGGTGTAAAGGAACTGCTGGATGAGCCCGGACGCGCCAGAAAGTGCGTTCCCATCATTCTGATTCCCACCACCGCCGGTACCGGTGCGGAAGTAACCCCCAACGCCATCGTCGCCGTTCCGGAAAAGGAGCTGAAGGTCGGCATTGTCAATGAGAATATGATTGCCGATTATGTGATTCTGGACGCCCGGATGATTAAAAACCTGCCCAGACCGATTGCCGCATCTACCGGTGTGGATGCTCTGGCGCATTGTATTGAGTGCTTTACCAGCAACAAAGCCAATCCTTTCAGCGATCTGTATGCACTAGAAGGGCTCGATCTCATCCTGAATAACATCGAAAAAGCCTGCGATGACCCCGAAGCGATGGCCGAAAAAAACCGGATGCAAATTGCCGCGTACTACGGCGGGCTTGCCATCACGGCTTCCGGTACCACCGCTGTTCATGCCCTAAGCTATCCTCTGGGCGGCAAGTACCACATTGCCCACGGCGTTTCCAACGCCATCCTGCTGGCGCCGGTGATGCGTTTCAACGCACCAGTCTGCCAGGATCGTCTGGCTCAGGCCTACGACCGCTGCTGCCACGACACCTTAAAGACCTGCCATACCGCGCAGGAAAAGGCAGAATGGATCATCGGGCAGCTGGAGCGCATTGTCCGTCATCTGGACATTCCCACCAGCCTGAAGGAATTCGGCGTCCCCCGTGAGGATCTGGATGGCCTGGTTGCGGCCGGTATGCAGGTGCAGCGTCTGCTGGTAAACAACATGCGCCCTGTCACTGCCGAGGATGCGAGAAATCTATACTTGGAAATCATGTAAATAATTTTTAAGAAGGAGAGCGCTACTATGAAGCATGTTGAACTGAAAGGCATTATTACTCCTATTCTGACCCCCATGAATTCCGATGAATCGGTTCATTTAGACGAGCTGCGCAACCAGATCGACCGTCTGCTGGAGGGCGGTGTTCACGGCCTGTTCCCCTTCGGTACCAACGGCGAAGGCTACATCCTGAACGAAAAGGAGAAGATTGAGGTTCTGGAGGCTACCATCGACCAGGTGAAGGGTCGTGTACCTGTGTACGCAGGCAGCGGCTGCATTTCTACGATCGACACCATCCGCATGAGCAAAAAGGCTCAGGAGCTGGGCGCCGACGTGCTGTCCATCATCACCCCCAGTTTCGCTTTGGCATCCCAGAAAGAGCTGTACGACCACTATGTGGAGGTTGCCAAGCATGTGGATATTCCCATCGTGCTGTACAACATTCCCGCACGTACCGGCAACAAGCTGCTGCCCGAAACCGTTGCCAAGCTGGCGAAGGATGTAGATGTCATCATGGGCGCCAAAGACTCCAGCGGTGACTGGGATAACCTTCTGGCCTACATCACCCTGACGAAGGAGCTGGATAAGGACTTCCGCATTCTGTCCGGAAACGACTCCCTGATTCTGCCCTGCCTGAAAGCAGGCGGTGCAGGCGGCATCGCAGGATGCGCCAACGTATATCCCCATGTTCTGGCATCCATTTATGATTTGTTCCAGGCCGGTAAGCTGGAAGAAGCCGAGGTCGCTCAGGATTCCATCGCTTCTTTCCGTGCCGTATTCAAGTACGGCAACCCCAACACCGTTGTGAAAAAAGCAGTTTCCCTGCTGGGCTACCCCGTAGGCGACTGCCGCCGTCCCTTCAATTACCTGTGCGACGAAGGCATTGAAGCTCTGAAACTGGTTTTAAAGGAAAATGCCGACAAGGGCATGCGCTAATAAGGAGAATATCATGATGCAATTGAGACCTGTTCTTGGTATTTCTATGGGTGATCCCTATGGAAACGGCCCCGAAATCACTGTTCGTGCACTGGCGGACGCAGAAATCTACCAGCGCTGTAAACCCCTAGTGGTGGGCGACGAGACCTCCATGCGTTACGCTCTGAAGGTGGCCGAGAAGCTTCACGGTATCCATCTGGAGCTGAATGTGGTTTCTTCCCCCGCCGAAGGCAAATACACCTGCGGCACCATCGACCTGATGGATCTGGGACTGGTGCCCGCAGACAAGATCCCGGATACCTCCGAACTGAAAGAGCCCAAACCCTTTGGCGTAGGCGCCTGCGCTCTGGGCGGCGAAGCGTCCTTCCAGTATGTCGTCAAGGTGATCCAGCTGGCGATGGACGGTCAGATCGACGCTACGGTGACCAATGCACTGAGCAAGGAAGCCATCAATATTGCCGGCCATCACTACTCCGGTCACACCGAGATCTATGCGGATTACACCAAAACCCCCAAGTACAGCATGATGCTGGCTCACGACGAGCTGCGAGTGGTCCATGTCTCTACTCATGTGTCTCTGCGTCAGGCCTGCGATCTGGTGAAAAAGGATCGTGTTCTGGAGTGCATCCGCATTGCCAACGAAGGCTGCAAGTCGCTGGGAATCAAAGAGCCCAAAATCGCAGTCGCCGGCCTGAATCCCCACTGCGGCGAGAATGGCCTGTTCGGCACGGAGGAAATTGAAGAAATCCAGCCAGCCATCGATATCGCCCTGGCTGAGGGCATTAATATCCCTGATCAGAAGCCCGTCCCTGCTGACACTGTGTTCTCTAAGGCACTAGGCGGCTGGTATGACATCATTGTGGTCATGTACCACGACCAGGGACACATCCCCCTGAAGGTGAAGGGCTTTGTCTATAATCGGGAGGAAAAGCACTGGGAGGCTGTCGCCGGGATTAACGTGACCCTAGGTCTGCCCATCATCCGCGCCAGCGTGGACCACGGCACCGCCTTCGGCCATGCAGGCAGCGGCCATGCAAACGAGCTGAGCCTGATCAATGCCATGGATTATGCCATCCGCATGGCCAATGCTAAGCAAGAACGCTAATATTTTACAGTCTATGTTCTGCTGTGGGCTGCAAAATCAGGCAGCCCACTATTTCTCTCAGTCAGTGATCAAGCATCTCGCCGAACTGGAAGCTTGGATTCATACAGTGTCTCCCGCAAAAAACAATCCAAAATAGTAGAGAGGAGATTAAACAAATGACAGTCCCTATGATTATTGCTCTTGCAATCACTGTGCTCATGATTATCCTGATCATGACAGAGAAACTCCCCTTCGGTGCACCTCCCCTGCTCGCCTGCCTGCTTCTGGTGCTTTTCGGCGTAGCCGATATCAAAACTGCTTTCGCGGGCTTCTCTAACGCCACGATTGTTATGCTTGCCTCTTTTATGGCAATCATAGCCGCTCTGCAAAAGACCAGCTTTATTACTGCCTTCAAGAACACGATGTACAACATGGCCAGCAAGGGTGGCTATAAGTCCTATGTACTGCTGGTTCTGGTGGTTATGCTGGGGACCAGCCTGTTCGGCACCGGCTCCACCGCATACTATGTTCTGACCCTGGGTTTGCTCTCCGCCATCCCTTACAATCCAAAGCTGCCCAGTTCAAAAATCATCATGTCTGCCGGCTTCGCTGCCAACCATCCCCTGATTCCTTTGAATGTGGCGTTGCAGTACGGCATTGTTGTCGCTGTTCTGCAAAGTGCCGGCGCTGCTGTGGGCGAGGTTAACATCGTAAGATTCACAATTGTCAACCTCATCCTTTCTCTGGCTTTTCTGGCATGGTGCCTGGTTGCGTACAAATCTTTGCCGGACCATCCCATTGCAGAGACAACGGAGGATGCCAAGGCCCCGGGCGAGAACGCTGCTGGAATGCCCAAGTGGAAAGAGTACACCACCTATTTTGCTTTTCTGGCTGCCGTTGTCGGCATGATCCTTCAGAGCAAGGTCGGCGATGCAGGCTATGTGGTTCCCGGCCTGGCTGTTGTTCTGCTGCTGGCCGTTGGCGCCATGGACTTCAAGGAGATCCGCGACGCCATCTGCTCCCCCATCATTTTGATGTCCGCAGGTGTGATCGGTGTTGCCGATGCACTGGGCAATACCGGCCTGACCGCTCTGGTTGGTGAGAGTGTAGCGAATATGCTGGGCAACAGCATCAATCCTTTCGTTCTTGTTTTCGCCTTCTGTGTGCTGACCAGTGTTCTGGCAACCCTCACCGGGTCCACTCTGGGTACCGTTTATGTTTTCGCTCCTTTGGCCATTTCCACCTGCTTGAGTCTGGGTCTGAACCCTACCGCTGCCGCTGCCGCCATCGTGGTTTCCGGCTGGAACGGACACTTCCTGCCCATCGACGGTATGCCCGCTATGATCATGGGCATAGGCAAATACAAGCTGACCGAGTTCTGGAAATTCACCGTTCCGATGTACTTTATCCGTTTGCTGGCTCTGTCTGCCGGAGCTCTGCTGATGTTCCCCATGTAAGCTTCTGAATGACTGCAACGAACAGTAATCTTCTGATCCATTCTCTTCTTTCCTGCATAGGAGGGCCCTACAGGTCCTCCACATATCGCCCAAGTGAATTGCCGGCCAAACCGGCGGTAACCAAACGCTTTTGCAGTATATCGAAAATCATATCCAGCTTTACATAAAAAGGATCATTTTCCGACATTCGGAGAAAGAGGTATGATTATGAACAACAAATTCGAACTGGAACACATCGGCATCAACACCCCCAATGCGGAGGAGGCGGCAAAGCTTGCCCAGCTTCTGAGCATGATGTTTAACCTGGAGCCCCGTCACGGACAAAAGTCCGAATTCAGCGGCCCTTATTTCGAGTGTATGAAGGCTCCCTTTCTGGGCACAAACGGTCATATCGCTATGCGCACGCCGGATCTGACCGCTGCCGTGGAAGAGCTCAAAGAAAAGGGCTTCTCCTTCAACATGGATACTGCCGCATACACCGAGGAGGGCAAGCTGAAGAACGTCTACCTGGACGGCGAGTTTGGCGGCTTTGCCATCCATATCATGCAAAAATAACGATAACATTCCTTCTAATCACTCAGCAAAAAGCAGTCCCGGATGGGGGCTGCTTTTTGCATTCTTTTTACGGAACGTGCTTTTCGGCTTTCCGTGCAATATGGACAGTGAGGGCCAAAGGCCGAAAAGAGAAAGGGGCTTTTGTTTCTCTGTCCTGATAACCACATATCAATAAAAACAGGAGGTTTTGCCGGCGGTCTTTTGTTTTGTCTGTGCTTATGCGGATTTTGGACGCGCCAAAATTCCTACGGATACATTTCGAAAGCAAAATTGAGGGATGAGATTATTTATAATTCTATAATCGATCAGAAACACTTACCTAATCCATCAGAAGAATTCGGAGCTGCACGCTTGTTCTTCCGGAATCAAATGCTGTTTTAAGGGCGGAAATCACTTAATCGCACGTTTGCTACGCAAAGTAGCAGATTTTTCATCAGATGCAAGCGATGATTGCTTGTTTCTTGATGGAACAAAGCATATCATGAATGCAGTGAATCTTTTAGGGGGATGAAAAGTGAGTTTAGCGGAAAAGATCAAAGAGCTGCGCAGGCAATACAATTTATCACAGGAACAGGTCGCGGGCAAAATCGGTGTTTCAAGGCAGGCAATTACCAAATGGGAAACGGGCGGCGGTCTGCCGGATATCGAAAATCTTATTTCCATCGCAGCGCTGTTCCATATTTCTGTTGATGAGCTTCTGTCTGCGGAAAAGCTGAAAGAGCATTCTGACGTGTTTCTGAATGAAAGCGTGACCGAGTACGACATCGACCTTTCAAAGCACTATGATTTTCATATCGGCGACGCCCATGAAGTGGTAATTCAGGGCAGCGATACGGAAAAACTAAAGGTGCGGCTGGCATCCAAGCTGCTCGACAAGCTGGAAAGCAAATATAAAATCAAACTGGATGACCGCAAAAACCGGATCGACATCAACGTGAAAAACATTGACGTCGGAAAAGCACAAACGCAAGATGCGCTCTATGTCATCCTCTCTTTACCGCAAAAGTTTCTTGCAGGTCTCGAAATTTCAGCCTTTGCATCGGTCTTAACGATTCGCAGCGTTGAAATCGGATTGATGGAGTTCAGCGGCAGAGTAAAATCCGTTCAAATAAGCGATTTTCACGGCCATTTGGAACTGGACTCTTCCTGCAATATGGAAATCACCTGCGGCGATCTTCATGGTCAAATCGATGTCAACCAAATCTCCGCCGCTTCTGTGATCCATATTCCTTCAGGAACGAGTTACTTTGCAAAGGCGAAGGGACGTTCGAACCATCTCTTGTTTACGCGTGACGGGAAAGAAATCGAGCCGTTTTGGACGTTCAATCGGATCGTCGGATCGAACTGAGCGGGATGAATTCAGAACTCAGGATCGACGAGTACACCAAGCTGCCGGAAAAGACGAGGGAGGCATCTTTATGAGCGTAAATAAATATCGTCGTCCGATTCTATTTTACGGTTTAGCCGTAGGAATCCCCTGGGTGTTTTGGTTTATCGCAGCCTATGTCAGCCACATAACGCCGGGCAACGATTTAAATACAACGCTGGCAAGCGTATTTGGAATCATTGGTCTGTCAGGCCCCATGGTCGTCGCCGCCTTTTTCATCCTCCCGGACAAAGAACTGCGCGATGATTTTCTTGGCAGGTTCTGTAACTTCAAAGGGATCAAACCCGTCTATCTTTTGGCGGCATGTTTTCTGATGCTTGCAAGTATTTTGCTCGCTCAGGCCATTTCCCTGCTGTTTGGATTCAGCGCGGATCAATTCCGCTTTTCGGGGACATTTTCCTTTTCCGCAGGTATTTACCCAGCATGGTTTATCCTGATCCTTGCACCGTTATTGGAAGAGATGGCCTGGCATACCTATGGCACAGACTGCCTGCGGGCGCGATTCAGCCTTTTCAGTGCTTCCATCCTGTTCGGAATCATCTGGATCACATGGCACATTCCGCTCAGCTTCATCAAGGATTATTATCAAAGCAATCTGGTTGCGTCGGGTTGGCTGTTTACCGCAAACTATGCAATTAGCATTATCCCCTTTGTGATCCTGATGAATTGGCTGTATTACAAAACGGAGCGCAATATTTTGGTGGCGATTGTTTTTCATATCACCGCAAACCTGTTTAACGAAATCTTCATGACGGATCCGCACAGCAAAGTCATTCAAACGCTTCTGCTGATTGTGCTGACAATTTTCCTCCTCATAAAAGAAAGAAATTTCTTTTATGACCCGGCCGGCTGCGCCGACGGCATGATTCCCGCATAGCTTTCTGCTGTTTTGATGTCAATGCTACTTGCGAATTACCTTCCAACCATCGATATTGTTGGATCTCTCCAAGTCCTATTCTTTTACTCGGATCAACAAAAAGCACCGCATAAGAATGCAGTTTCTTACGCGGTGCTTTTATTTGACAAACCCACTTTGATATGCACCTTAAGACGTTACGATCAATCCCTTGTTGACGCACGAACAGGTGCGGTATTACGGGCCTGTTTCGCATTTCAGGACAAAGATCGGCGGCCTGTCAAGGCGGCTCTTTTGCTTTTTGAAACCTCTGTCATGAAGAAGGGATTATTTTGGGGTATACAAAGGCATCTGCTTTCTGATCGCCTCTGCGAGCGCGGGAGAAGCCTGCTCCACGTTCCGCAAGACGGCTCGTTGGGTATCAGGCTGCGCCGCCACAAGTTCCGACGCAATATTATCCGCCAGGTTCTTCTTTTCCACATCAGAAAAAGCCTCGTACCTCTGGCCTGCTTGCGTAAAATTATCCGGGTTGGGGATTTCAGCGCGCATAATCTCGCCGGAGATATGTCTGCCCTCCCCGCTGGACACCATGGATGCGGGGGACCACCCCGGCTGTTTGTTGACGGGGATATTGCGATAATCGGGGCCCAGCCGATGACGCTGAGCATCCGAATAAATAAAGGTACGTCCCTGCAGAATCTTATCATCGGAAAACTCCAGCCCGGGAAGCAGATTCGCCGGATTGAAGGCCAATTTTTCAACCTGCTCGGCATAATTGTCCGGGTTGCGGTTTAAAACCATCTGCCCGACGGGGATAGAGGGATACCGCGCTTCGTCCCACACCTTGGTATCGTCCAAGGGATCGAACGGAAGCGTCTTTGCATCCTCGGGGTCCATCAGCTGTACACGCAGCTCGTATTCGACGGTCTTGCCCTGCGCGATACTGTCATACAGGTCGCTCCCGGCGATGTTCGGGTCTTTGCACGCCAGCTGCTGGGCCTCCTTGCGATCAATATACTCCTGCCCCGCTGCAGGAATCCAAATATATTTTACATAGCGCCGAACACCCTGCGCATTCTGCCAGACATAGGTGCTCACACTATACCCCCGGATATGGCGCAGGCTTTTGATCGTTCCCAAATCCGAAAAAAACCATACCAGCATATTGGTTGCCTCGGGATATTTGGCAAACATACTCCAGACCCGCTCCGGATCAGCCAGATTATTCACGGGGGAGGGCGAAAGATGGGCGATAACATCCGGTACACGGATCGCATCGCGTACAAAAAAGACAGGAAGATGGTTGCAGAGCAGATCGAAGTTTCCCTCGTCGGTATAAAACCTGGTACTGAACCCGCGCACATTCCTTAAGGTGTCCGGCGTTCCCTGATTGCCCGCCGCCAGAGAGAAGCGCACCGCCACCGGTACCTGCTGACCGGGCGTTTGCAAAAAACCGGCTTTGGTATATTCCTTCATTGAATGAGTGGTGCGAAAATAGCCAAAAGCGCCATACCCTTTTGTATGTATGCGCCGTGGAAGCGTGGTGGAGGATACAAAGTTCCCTAAAGTCTCATGCAGGGCGGTATCCTGCACAAGAACAGGCCCCCGTACACCCACTGTCTGCGAATGGGTTACATCCGGACTCCCGGTTTTTGCGGGTGCTGCGTTTGGGCGGGGCGTTTCGGCAGCCGTCGGCTGACTGCTCCTGTTGGCCCCCGGAGAAGACGATTGAGATTGATTCCGCTTGATTTGCTGGTTTTGTCTGCCTCCTTCGCGCATGGCTTTCTCTTGCTCTAATCGAAACCATCCGTTATTGTTGTTCACGTACACTCCTCCAAAGCGTGCAAAAAGCACAATGATAATACAGTATATTCATCATTATCATTCCTGTTGCGCATATTGCGATCTTCCATAAACCGATTCGTCAGATGGATGATGTTATCATCTGAAAGCAGTAAACTAACAGAAGAAATGATTTTGCAAGAGGATTGTGCAGTGCCCGCATCTATATGAAACGAATCAATTGATATAGCTACCGCCCGTTGCTGCCTGTACCCCATTGATATGACCGGATTTCTGCAAGCCCTATCGCCCCGTCCCGACCAAGTAAAAATACCAGCCGAAAGACTGGCGTTTTACTTGGCGCCGCCTGCGCACTGGTTATCCGTTCACTTTGCCCATACACGCCCTCGGCCTCCGGATTCTGATAACGTACAGAAATATCCGAAATCATTCTGAACGCCAAAAAGACATCGCTTTCCGTCAAGGAGAAGCGATGTCTTTTTTCATTCGGGAAGGTATGGTATGATGATAGATGTCAGCTTCATATAACCACACGATACGGACAAAATAAAATTTGTCGAGCAGTTTTGAGCCGGGATTTATGGATCATCCGGCATAAAAACGCCGTTGCAACCACCGGTTGACAGATCTCCAAGTGCAGATGGTGGCGACGCAACTGCCGGATTTCTTATAATGACATTACCAAACGAAAGGGGTGTCAGTCATGAACATCGCAGACAGAATTCAAAACTTAAGAAAAGCAAAGGGAATTTCACAGGAGGAACTGGCAGACAAGGTTGGCGTATCGCGTCAGGCCGTATCCAAATGGGAAAGCGAGCAGAGCGTCCCCGATTTGGATAAGGTCATCATTATGAGTGAATATTTTGATGTGACGACGGATTATATCCTCAGGGGCATCGAGCCGGCGGTCAATGACCAGGGAGCGCACGCCGTTTTAACCAGCAAAATCCTGTACATCGCATCCACTGCCTTTCTTGCGATCGGCCTGTTTTGCGCGTTCGGCGGTTGGTATGAACAGCAGACGGCGGACATTATTTGGGGATCTATGATTATTCAGGCCGTTGGCGTGGCGGGATATTTCATCGGCACGCTGTTATCAGGCGCAAAAGCGTCGTTTGCGATAAATTGGCTGAATATTCTGCTGGCCGTATTTATGCCGCTCAGTCTGATTGTCGCCGTTTGTTTCAGAAGTATCGCCGCGCCGTATCCGACAGAGATCACCACCGGCGTTGTGTTTGCAGCAGTATATTTGATTACAGCCGGACTGAGCTTTGTGATTCTGAAAAGGAAGGCCAAAAAAGAATAGCAGGCGTGCTGTAAATTCCAATACATCTATTGTCAATTTGAAAGGCCGCCGATTTCATCGGCGGCCTTTCAGTTTATCTTTATCCATCTGCTTTGTTGGCAACCAATACTATAATGACGCTCTCCCAAAAGTAAGTAATTACATTTTGGAGGGGTATACTTCTAAATTAATAATAAAACTAAAAGGGTGGATTTTATGGCTCAGCCTAGGAATCATCACTTTGTACCACAAACATATTTGAGGTATTTTTCTGCATATGACGGAAAAATTGGAGTTTTTGATAAAAGCACTCAAAAAAGATTTGAAACGACTACTCACAATATTGCTGCAAAAAGGGATTTTTATCGTGATACTCTTTTAAAAGATGAATTCTATTGGGAGCATTTTTACGCACGAAAAGCTGAGCCACTTATACCACATACATTTGACATGGTTCGATTTGCCAACTATTGTACTGACAACGCATGTAAAATTTTGAATAGTGATTTTAGGGTGAAACTATCTTATATAATATTTTCACAGATAATACGCGCAAATAAAGCCTATCAAACATGGTTAAATTACGGTTCACAGGTCAACAGGGAAAGGTTTCTTTCCCGTGAAGGGTCATACTTGCTGTCAAATAAAGAAATTCGGTCGCGTTTATTACGAATGATCAATTCCAATGATTTTGTTTTATCAGAAATGGAATCTTTGCTTAGTATGATTTGGCTCGTATATAGAACGGCAAGCAAGTCAAATTCTTTTCAAACGAGTGATAATCCTGTGGCGTTCTACCATATTCCTTCAAAATCTTGTAATATAGTAGAATATGGGCCTATTTATAAAAATTGTGTCATTCTTTTCCCAATTTCCGATGAATTATGTATCGTTCTATGTCCCCCTGATAACACGGAAAGTCACATTCTCATGCCTTATTCAAACTGTATTCTTGAAGCACCTGTGGACTTAATAAATGCATGTAATGAAATTCAACTACAGCAATGCATTCGCCAAACTTATTATAAACCATATCAAAAGCCTTCCACAAAATATTGATCGTATTTGTTCTTGTAATACGAATTGCTTACTTCTCATTGATATTACTGGATTTCTTCAAGTCCTATCATCCTACTCCAACCAAGAAAAGACCGCCGATTTCATCGGCGGTCTTTTTTGCTATGTCCATCCCTCTCAAGGGCAGGTATAACATATAAATTTACAGTACATAAAGCCAAAATCACCCGTGAAGAAACAGAATTCTCTTTTTTCCAAATTTATCCTATTATCATCTTGACTTTCGGACTCCGTAAGTGCTATGCTTAAGGAGTCCCGAAGTGAGGTGATAATTTGGGAACAAAAAAGATGGGCCGTCCAACGGACAACCCCAAAGCGCATCAAATGACCGTTAAGTTCGACGATGAATGTATCAAAATCCTCGAGATTTACAGCGAACAGGAGAATGTTCCAAAAACGGAAGCGGTCAGGCGCGGGGTTATGAAGTTAAAGGATGACCTCAAAAAATGAAAGGAAGCGGCGCACACTCAGCAAAGCAAGCCGCCACTTCCCCAACCGACAATTGCCCAAGGGCAAATGCAGTGTAAATATTGTACCATACGCTGCAACTCCTTTCAAGCAATGTCGGACGACATACAGAAAGGAAGGAGAAAGAGGATGATTTGGCAGCGAAAGAAATCACTCTCCAACACGGTCTCCCTTTAGCGAGTAGTTCGGATTTTTGTTTTTTTCAAAATATTCCAAATAAACAGTTGACAAATAGGGTCACCCGCTCTTATAATCAAGGTGACCCTATTCTACTGGGAGGTGTTATACTGGAAACGGGTAAAAAGAGAGGCCCCAAAACAGATAATCCAAAGCTGTACCGAATGGCAGTGAAGTATGACGAAGAGTGCAAACAGATTTTAGATGCTTACTGTGAGCAGGAAAACGTCAACAAAATGGAAGCCGCCCGGCGCGGGATTAAGAAGTTGAAGGATGACCTCAAAAAATGAAAGGAAGCGGCGCACACTCAACAAAGTCACACGCCACTTCCCCAACCGACAAATGCCCAAGGGCAAATGCAGTGTAAATATTGTACCATACACTGCAGTTCCTTTCAAGCAATGTCGGGCGACATACAGAAAGGAAGTTTTAAAATGATTATTCGGCAGCTAAAAAAAGACCAGTTTGAAAGCCTACACAGCTCCCTGATCAGAAAAGCCCGTTCCGAACCGCTGGAAGCAAGCTACACCGTCACGATGACCATCAATGGCGCGGAGTATGCCGTTAAGGTTCAGCCGGAGCCGCACAACAAAATCGCTATTTTGCAGGCATTGCGCATTTACCGCGAGGAGCACGGGCCCAACTTTGAATTGATCACGCAGGGCAATGTATTATCTTCTCTGCTGGAACTGCTGATCTATCAGGGCGTCGCATAGAAATGATTCAGGAAAAGCCCCGGAACGGAACCTTCGTTTTGGGGCTTTTGATTCGCTCTTAGGCAGATTTGCGGCTCAAACCCGGTGCGGGTTCGGGCCGCAAATCCCGCAGGGCTACTCCCTAGCAAAATGAAGTGACAGGCCTGCCTTTCTATGGTACAATTTGGGTAATCCCTGTTTTCCAAAGCGGAACAAAGCCCCTGGCATCAAAAAACATACTTGGTCGGAGGAAGCGTATGTTTGCAGTCAACACCTATGAACAGATCGAAAAAATAGAGCGCGAGCTTGGGGAACAGCACATCGTGATCCTGCTGTTTGTCCGGCCGAGCCTGCAGGGCGCCAAAGAGATCATCGATGAATTTGATTATATCCATTACAATTCCGGGAAGCTCTGCTCGATTTACGCAGTGGGATACACCAATGATTCGGAGCTGGCCAAGACGAACGGGTATCGCAAGCTGGACCGAAAGTACGGCGCCGACTGGTATTTCAGCGATAAAGCCTTTGTCGACTTTAAAAACAATCTGGAAGGCCGGCTGAACTGGAAATACTCTGGCGAAATCGAATTGATCGTTCTTCAGAGCAACCCCAATGGAAGCAGAATTCTGAACTTTCAGAACTATGTCGCCATTGATGTGAATTATGGAATCCGGAAGGAATACATTGATTCCTTTCCCAGATTGATGGAATCGCTGATTCGAAGCTCGCGTTCAGAGGTCACCGCGATTGAAGCCATGAAAAAAGTCGGGCATTCCCGCATCAGCGTCAAAAACGTGGTACTCAATACGATTGAAGAGTGTAAAAAAGTGCCGACCCCTGTGAAGAACATTGTGAAGGATCGGCTGTTCTACCTGACCTCGACCCATCAACCGAACAGCTAAAAGGAATGCAGCCTGCTGACTGCTGCCAACCGTTTACAGAAGCACGAATAACACAAGGGGCCAAAAAGAGCATGCTCTTTTTGGCCCCTCTTATCTGGATTCCGCCGCCCGTTCTGGAAAGTTTAACATGTCAGAAGAGTGGGCGGAACCATATGATTTGAATGAAATATCGCTGTTTTGCAGATCACATCAGCAATCGACTCCGCCGTCAACCCGCAAAAGCTGCCCTGTGACAAAGGAGGAATCCTCCGTCGCAAAAAACAGCGCCACGGTTCCGATTTCTCTGCCCTGACCAATCCGTTTCAGGGGGGACATTTCTTTCATCCCTCCTACAGCGGCTTCTCCGCCTGCGCTGTCGAGCATTGCCGTACTGATTGCTCCGGGCAGAATGGCGTTCACCCGGATTTCCGGCCCCAATTCACGGGCCAGTGCTTTTGTCAATCCGTTCATCGCGTGCTTAGAGGTGCAATAGGCCGCCGCGCCCCATCTTGCCGAGGTTCCCGCGATAGACCCTGTATTGATGATATAGCCTTGTCCCTTCGCTTTCATGATGGGGGCAACCTTCTTCGATAAAAGCAAAGCGGCCGTCAGGTTGACCTGCATGATCTTATCCCATTCTTCAATGGGAACATCGATGGAGCTCTTGATGCTGAGCAGCCCGGCGTTATTGAATAATATGTCCACCGTTCCATATTTTTCAAGTGTCTCGTCCACGATCTGATCCAACGACTGCCTGTCGGAGAGGTCGGCGATGACATAGGATGCTTCTCCACCGCTTTTTTTGATTGTCTCCACGACTTCTTTCGCTCTCGCTTCATCTCTTCCGGTGATCACGACCTTCGCGCCCTCTTCCGCAAACACATAAGCCGTATCTCTGCCCATGCCTGAAGTCGCTCCGGTAATAATTGCTACTTTTCCGTCTAATCTGCCCATTTTCTTCTCTCCTTTATCTTGATATGATTTTGGTAGTCTGTGATGGATATTTTTATAACAATCCATTTACTCACTATAGTATATTGTTTTCAAAAGGATTTCAATATATGGAACGTTTTCAGAAGATAGAATTTTGGGTCCTCGCCATTGTTTATATTGCCTAATTTTACCAAACTTACTCTTTTTCACTTTATCATTTTTATAAAATTTTGTAAAACAGGAATACTTTTGGCTGAATGATGCAGTTCACTGAAATGTGCACTCTGACTGTACCCCCACACAGGGCAGTGAGCGCCGGAGGTACAATTGAAATCTTTGTATATGCATGTCCGAAAATGGCTGGCTTTTGAAGAAATAGATGATATAATAACCTCACAGTGCAAACCAAAGCAAAGCTTCGGGCACTGAGAGAGCATTGAATCATCTTGGTGATCGCGATGATTTCAAGGCTCTTTGAAGAGCAATTTCAAATTCATGATATTCATTCCAGTCAAAAGGGGGCGTGATGATGCAGACAGCTGAAGACAGGGCCCGGTATGCGGCATTTGAATCCAAAGACGCACGATTTGACGGACGCTTTTTCGTGGGAATATCCACGACGGGCATTTATTGCCGCCCGGTATGCCGGGCAAAGCTGCCAAAGCCCGAAAACTGCTCTTTTTATACCACCGCAGCCGCGGCGGAGCTGGCCGGTTTTCGCCCCTGCCTTTTATGCCGCCCGGAGCTTGCCCCAGGCAACGCGCGTGTGGACGCCGTTTCTTCTCTTGCGCACCGGGCTGCAAGGCTGCTGGAAGAAAACTGCGGGAACGAGCAAAGCATAGCGGAGCTGGCCGGGCAGCTTGGCTGCACAGACCGCCACCTGCGCCGGGCATTTGCAGCGGAGTATCACGTCACTCCCATTCAATACCTGCAAACCTGCCGACTGCTGCTCGCCAAAAATCTGCTGACGGACACAGAGCTCTCGGTCATCGACGTTGCGATGGCCTCCGGCTTCGGCAGTTTACGGCGCTTTAATGACCTTTTCCAAAAGCATTACCGGCTTGCGCCTACCGCACTTCGCCGACAGGCTGCGGGCAAAAAAGAACCGCACAGCGATGTGACCGTAGCGTTAGGGTACCGCCCACCCTATCAGTGGCAGCAGATGCTGGACTTTCTGGCGCTGCGCGCGATCCCCGGTGTGGAAATCGTCAGCAACGGGGAGTACCTGCGCACCGTGTGCCTGAAAACCGGTGACCGGCAGGTGTATGGCTGGGTGCGGATAGGCCATCAGCCGCAAAAAAACGCGCTCACTGTTACAATGAACGATTCCCTGCTGCCTGTGCTGCCACAAGTGCTTTCCCGGATTCGTCACCTGTTCGACTTATACTGTGACCCGGATGCGGTCTACGAAGGTCTTGCTTCCATGAACCAGATCCACCCCGGCCTTTGCGTTCGGGGCACCCGTGTACCCGGCAGCTTTGACCCCTTCGAGATGACTGTGCGGGCAGTGCTCGGGCAGCAGATTACCGTAAAAGGTGCGCGCACGTTAGCCGCAAGGCTTGTGGCGGCTTACGGCACCCCCATTCAGACCGATATTGAGGGCTTGACTCATACCTTTCCCTCACCGGAAGCAATGCTTGCTTTTTACGGAACGATCGGCGATCATCTCGGCCCGCTCGGAATTACCGGAGCGCGGGCAAATACGATTCTGGAGCTGGCGCGGGCCTTTCTGCTGGGAACCATCGATTTCAGCTTCTGCCCTCAGCCGGAAGCAGAGCTGCAAAAGCTGATGGCACTTCCCGGTATTGGGCCATGGACGGCACAGTACATCTCCATGCGCGCGATGGGATGGACCGACGCTTTCCCGCACACGGATTATGGCATTCAAAAAGCACTCGCCCCCCGTACATCAAAGGAAATATTGGATTTGGCCGAAACGTGGCGGCCCTGGCGCAGCTATGCGACGGTGAATCTATGGAACTCTTTCTAAAAACAGGAGGGAAATATGTTTTATTCAACACAGCATTCATCACCCGTAGGGACAATTACGCTGGCAAGCGACGGTAACAGCCTTGTCGGCCTGTGGATACAGGATCAAAAGTACTTTGGCGGCAGCGTAGCGCAAGCCATGACCGAAAGCCCCGATCTGCCGATTTTCACCGCCGCAAAAGAATGGCTGGACAAGTATTTTTCCGGCCAAAAGCCCGCAATTGCCGAGCTGTCCCTGGCCCCGAACGGAAGCGAGTTCCGCAAAGCGGTATGGGAAATTCTCTGTGAAATCCCCTACGGCGAAGTCACCACTTACGGGGAGATCGCCAAAAAAATGGCGGCCCGGATGAATCAGAAGCACATGTCTGCGCAGGCAATCGGCGGAGCTGTGGGTCATAATCCCATCTCGATCATCATTCCCTGCCACCGGGTTGTGGGGTCAAACGGCAGCCTGACCGGTTACGCCGGCGGCATCGATAAAAAAATCCGGCTGCTGGAGCACGAAGGTGCAGATTTATCGAAGCTATTTATCCCTGTCAAGGGAACCGCGCTCTGATGATCATATTATCTAATATCCGCTCTCCAAATCTGGATAAAAATAGTCAAAATGGAATTTATTTGATTTGGACATTGACTTTCAAAAAACGCTTTGTTATGCTAATTTATAAAGTTAGGTATAGCTAACAAAATTCATCTGAATTGATTTTCTTCTATCCATTCTGATTATGAGGGCGGACACAATTTCATTTTATTGTGTCTGAATGTTAGTTTTAACTAACCCAGTGATGTGCAGGATTGGATGTGACAGACTTGTATAAAATCGCCATTTATGGCAAGGGCGGAATCGGGAAATCCACAACAACCTCGAACCTTTCCGCCGCACTGGCTCTGCAAGGCTACCGGGTCATGCAGATTGGGTGCGACCCCAAGGCCGACTCTACGAAAAACCTGATGAAAGGCCGCCGGATCCCTACCGTGCTTGATCAGATTCGTGAAAAAGGGAATGGCCTGAAGCTGGAGGATATTGCGTTCTCCGGATTTTCCAACGTGATCTGTGTGGAATCCGGCGGGCCGACTCCGGGCATCGGATGCGCGGGACGCGGCATTATTACGGCCTTCAACAAGCTGGAGGAGCTGAACGCCTACGAGGTGTATCGGCCGGATATCGTCTTCTACGATGTGCTGGGAGATGTGGTATGCGGCGGCTTTGCCATGCCCATCCGCGGCGGATACGCAGACCGCGTTTTTATTGTGACCTCCGGTGAAATGATGTCTTTATATGCCGCCTGCAATATTTCGCAGGCGATCAAGAATTTCGGGAATCGCGGTTACGCGGAATTTTCCGGCATGATTCTCAATTCACGGAACATTGAAAACGAGCTGGAGCTGGTACAGAAAGCGGCCCAGGAAATCGGAACCGACATTGTAAAAGTGGTTCCGCGCAGCCCGGATGTACAGCGTGCCGAAAACGATGGAAAAACAGTGATTGAAGCGTTCCCCGACTGCGAAATGGCAAAGGAATACTTAGACCTTGCTTCAAAGGTAATGGAGGTGTGCGGCCATGAATAGCTGCGGGTGCTTTGAATCCACGCTGCATTATGCCACCCCTGCCCACGGCGGATGGGGTGTTGTCCGCATGGGGATGCTCGCCCCAGAAAGCTACCAGCTTTTCATCTGTCCCTTTGCCTGCGGCCGGCACGGCGCGCTGGGCGCACTCAAGCAGGGACTGAAAGACCGGATTTCTTACTATTATGTGGATCAGAGCGACATCATCAACGGATACGACGATCTGATTCTAAACGCAGTGGAGGAACTGCTGCGTGTGCTGAAAAAACGCCCGCGCGCCATGTTTGTGTTTGTCAGCTGCCTGGACGACCTGATCGGCACGGACTGCGATGCAGCAGAAGCCGAACTGGAGCTGCGCCACCCGGATATTCAGTTCCGCATGGCGCACATGAACCCGATCACTCTTGGTTCGGACGAACCGCCGCCGATCGGGATTCAAAAAAGGATTTACAGCCTGCTCTCAAAACAGCCTGAGCGTGACGGCGGGGTCAACAGCATCGGCAATCTGGTTGCGGTCGACCTAGAATGCGAGCTGCACAAAATGCTGACGCAGGAGGGCGTTTCCGGCCTGCGTCACGTCAGCCAGTATCAGGATTTTGACAAGTGGCAAGAAATGGCCAAAAGCTCCGCCAATCTGGTATTAATGCCTCCCGGAATGAAGGCCGCAAAAGAAATGGAAGCGCGCTGTGGAATCCCCTATCGGTTTTTCCCGGTCAGTTACGATCTGGATGTGGTTGCTGAGCAATATCGGGGCATTCACGAGTTCCTTCGCCCAAACACCGCCCCCATTTATGATGTAACCGCGGACAGAGAAGCCGCCGAAAAGGCCGTTGAACATACGGTAAAAAAGCTGGGCAAGCTGCCCTTGATTCTCGATTCCTCCGCCGTGGTGCGCCCGTTCAGTCTGGCAAAGGCGCTCGGCAAATACGGCTTTACCGTTCACAGAATCTTTGCGCAGGAGGTTATTCCGTCTGACCGCGAGGCCTTTGAATGGGTGACGGAGCATATGCCCACGGTGGAGATTTTACAGCCGGAGCACAACGACATCGTGAAATTCGACAGGCGCTTTCCGGGCAGCCTTTCCATCGGCGTGAACGCCGCTTACATTTCCGGCTCTGAGCATGTGATCGACTTATTTGCCGACGAGGGTCTGTTCGGGTATTACGGCATCCGAAGGCTGATGGAGCTGATGGAAGAGGCCGCGGATACTGTGATTGACCTGCGCGTGCTGATTGAAGACTATGGATTGGTGGTGTAATCAGAATTGGGTAAACTCTGCGTGAAGCTCCCCCCATTTTCACCTGATTATTCGGGGGTATGCTCTGCGATTTTTGATCTGAACTGCGTTGCGGTGATCCACGACGCTTCCGGCTGCACCGGCAATTATACCGGGTATGACGAGCCGCGCTGGTATGGATCGAAAACCGCGATCTTCTGCTCCGGCCTGCGCGAAATCGATGCGATTCTGGGCGACGATGAAAAAATGATCCAAAAGGTGCTGGACGCTACCGAAAGCCTGAATCCGGAGCTGATCGTGCTGATCGGCAGCCCGGTTCCGATGGTGATCGGAACGGACATGAAGGGAATTGCCGCCGATATTGAGGCACGCACCGGGATTCCGTGCCTTGGCTTTGACACCACCGGAACCAGATATTATTCCGACGGAATTGCAGAGGCCTGCCTTGCGCTGATGGAACGCTTTACTCGAATGCCGGAGCAGAAGATACCGAATGGAGTGAATCTGCTGGGGCTGACCCCGCTGGATTTTGGGAGCAGTGCGGCGAGCGACCTCAAGGCAGCCCTTGCGCAGAATAGTCTGGAGCTTATCTCCAGCTTTTGCGACGGCCTGACGATGGAGGCGGTTCAAAATGCCGCACAGGCTTCTCTGAATCTGGTGGTTTCACAGTCCGGCCTGCAGCCCGCCCGCTATATGGAACAGCGGTTCGGCATCCCTTACCTTGTTCAAATCCCAATCGGGAGAAAAGCGCAGGAGAATTGGCTTAAAGCCGTACATAATTGTCTGAACGAACAGAAATCCCTGGTTCCGTGCGCAGCGGGCGGAGAAACCGATATCCTCGTGCTGGGGGACGAAATTCTCTGCCGGAGCGTTCAATTGGGGCTGGAAGCCGACTTTGGCCTTACCGCCGACTGTGGCTGCCTGTTCGGCACGGAATCCGAACTCCCGGAAACAAACATCCTGAATTTAGAGGACGAGCAGAAAATCGAAGAGGCCATCACCTGCGGAAAATACCGTAGGATCATTGGCGACCCGATGCTGCGCATGCTGATTCATCCGGAAACAGAGGTGGATTTTTTCGATCTGCCCTCGTACTGCATCTCCAGTAAAATGTCCGGCATGTCGCCGGTCAGCTGCATTGGGGAATGGTTCAACGCGTTCCTTGCTGAAATACGATAATGATCGCCGAAAGGCGTTTATTATAATAAAAAATAAACCGGCGACGGCCTGAACGCATTTTCTCACTCTGCATTCAGGCAGGCACCGGTCAGGAAAGTTGGTAGAACATGTTCAAGTTCTCAAAAAGAATCCTTTCCGCGGCAGTCAGCGCAATCATGCTGACCTCGGCCCTTGGGGGCTGCGCGGGCACTGCAAACCAGACCTCCTCTGAGGCAGCCGCTCCGTCTGAGGCGGTTTCCTCCGCACAGGCAGGCGGTACCCGCACGGTGACAGACCACGCGGGGAATACGATCGAGCTTCCCGCTGAAGTCAATCGCATCGTCATTTCCTCCATCATGCCCCTCCCCTCTGTTGTGGCCCTGTTCGACGGTGCAGCGGAAAAGGTGGTCGGCATGGATCCTTCCTCCATGGCGGCGGCGAAAAACTCCATTCTGCCGAATATCCATCCTGAAATTCTGAATGCGACCACAGATTTTCTGAAGGACGGCAACCTCAACATTGAAGAGGTGTTAAAGCTGAAACCCGACGTTGTATTCTACTCCGCCGATAACACAGCGGACTACGAAGCGCTGACCAAGGCCGGGATCCCCGCGGTCGGTTTCAGCACCAGCAAATTCAAATTTAACACGGTAGAAACCTTCGACAACTGGGTCACGCTGCTCGGCGAGGTGCTCGGCCAGGCCGACACAGCCAAACAGATTGCGGACTACGGCTATCAGGTGGAGGACGAGGTCACCAGCGTTATCAAGGCGGCTGGCGACTCTATCCAAAAGCCGAAGGTGCTGATTCTGTTCCGCTATGACAACGGCACCATCAAAACCTCTGGCAGCAATTTCTTCGGCCAGTACTGGCTTGACACTACCGGCGCGGAAAACGTGGCAAAAGACCTGAAAGGCCAGGCGGAAATCAATATGGAACAGATCTATCAGTGGAACCCTGATATGATTTACATCACGAACTTTTCCCCTTACCAGCCCGACGACCTGTACAACAACTCCATCGAAGGCTTTGACTGGAGCAAGGTAAAGGCGGTTCAGGACAAAAAGGTCTACAAATTCCCGCTCGGCATGTACCGCTGGTTCCCGCCGGCCTCCGACACGCCTTTGGCCATGAAGTGGCTCGCCACGAAAAACCAGCCGGAGCTGTTCAAGGATGTCGACATGGAGAAGGAAGTCAAGGAGTACTATAAAAGATTCTATCACTACGATCTGAATGAGGATGAAATGTACCAGATCTTCCATCCCTCCAGCGAGGCTTCCGGTTTGAAGAAATGAGCAGAGCAGCACTGAGTATTCGGAGCAAACTCCTTTTGTTGCTGCTTCCCTTTGTGGTTGCGGTTATATGCCTTGGCATCGGCCGGTATTTCATCAGCGTTCCGGATACCGTGAGAGTTCTGTTTTCTCCCCTGACGGGAACCGCCGCGGAAATGGACTCCACACAGCTTTCCGTGCTGTTCGGCGTTCGTCTGCCGCGCGTGATACTGGCGATGTTCATCGGCGCGGGACTGGCTGTTTCCGGCGCGGCCTTTCAGGGACTGTTCACCAATCCGCTTGCGACCCCGGATACGCTCGGGGTTGCGAGCGGCGCTTCCTTCGGCGCGGCGCTGGCCCTGATGTTCTCGAAAAATCTGCTTGCGGTTCAAATCTCTGCGTTGGTTTTCGGTATGTGCGCGATCATACTGACCACCCTCATCAGCCGCCAGAAGGGCAAAAGCACGATCATCATGGTCGTGCTGAGCGGCATGGTGGTTTCGTCGCTGTTTCAGGCCCTGGTATCTCTTGTGAAATATGTGGCTGATCCGCAGGATGTTCTGCCGAGCATCACCTACTGGCTGATGGGCAGTCTAACGGGAATCAGCTATTCCAGCCTGATGCTGGGGCTGCCGTTTATCCTTGTGGGAACGCTGGTCATCTTCTTTTTGCGCTGGCGGCTGAACATCATGGCGCTCAGCGACGACGAAGCCCGCTCTCTGGGCGTCAACGTCAAGCGAATCCGGCTGATGATCATGTTTGCCGCTACCTTTGTCACCGCGTCGTGTGTTTCCATGTGCGGGCAGGTGGGCTGGGTCGGGCTTCTTGTTCCGCACGTTGCCAGAATGCTGTTCGGCAGCAACAATAAAAATGTGGTGCCGGTCAGCATCAGCTTTGGCGCCATCTTTCTGGTGGTGATCGACACCCTGGCCCGCAGCGCCACCGCGGCCGAAATTCCGATTTCCATTTTGACCGCCGTCATCGGCGCTCCGTTCTTTATTGTTCTTTTGAGAAAGACGGGAGGAACTCAGCTATGACTTTTGAAGTAAAAAACGGCTGCTACCGTTACCCCGGTACAGAACGGCAGGTGCTGCAAAACATCTGCCTGCATGTGGAAAGCGGCAAGGTTCTGAGCATTCTCGGCTCAAACGGAGTGGGAAAAACCACTCTGCTGCGCTGCATGATGGGGATGCTGAAATGGAACAGCGGCGAGAGCCTGCTGGACGGTACCCCCCTGCGGCAAATACCGGAACGGGAGCTGTGGCAGAAAATCGCCTATGTTCCACAGGCGAAAACCTCCGTATTTTCTTACACGGCAAAAGAAATGGTCACACTGGGCCGGTCGGCCCATTTAAAAATGTTTGAGCTGCCAAGCGCAGAGGATGAAAAGCTGGCGCTCGCCTGCATGGAATCGATCGGCATTCTCGGCCTGAAAGACAAGCAGTGCAACGAAATGAGCGGCGGTGAACTGCAGATGGTGCTGATTGCCCGCGCCATGACCTCGAACCCTGCCATGCTGATTTTAGACGAGCCGGAATCGAACCTCGATTTTAAAAACCAGCTCACCGTTTTAAACTGCATTCAGGAGTTGTCGCGGCAGCGCGGGATTTCTGCCGTGATCAACACGCACTACCCCGATCACGCCCTGCAGATTGCAGACGACGCGCTGATTTTAAACCGCGACGGTACCTGCGTTTACGGGGAAAGCACCGAGGTCATCAGCGAAGAAAACCTGAACCGGGCCTTTTCGGTTCGGGTGTGCATCCGCAGCGTGGAGGTGGAGAACGAAGCCTTCCACTGTGTGATTCCCATCAGTTCAAGGTCTGCGGCCGCACAATGAAACCAAATATTCTAAACACAGCAAAAGGCTGAGAAACGAGATCTCGTTTCTCAGCCTTTTTTGCGCTGCCAGGTGCAAATGCAAATCATCTGATGATGAACTTGTCAAACACCTGCAGACCAGATTGATTTTTTACACGTGGCCGCCTCTGTTAATACCGCTCCACACCGTCGCGCGTAACGCGCGCGTAGATCAGCGGAATCTCTTCCGGCGCCCCGTCACGGATCGTGACGGCGCTTTCAAACAGACGCTCTGCCTGTGCACAGCGGGAGGGATCGGACGTGTAAAACACGGCGAGTGGCTCACCTTTTTGCACCTTGTCGCCCACCTTCTTTTTCAGGATGATTCCGGCACTGTAATCGATGGGGTCATCCTTCTTCTCGCGCCCGGCCCCAAGCTCTACAGAGGCAATTCCGCATTTCTCGGTATCCATGGCGTAGAACCAGCCGTCCTGCTGGGCGTAAACCTCGTGGCGCACCTTGGCCTGCTGGAATTTGCTGTTGTCGTCCAGAACAGCGATATCGCCGCCCTGCGCCGCCACCATCTCTTTCAGGCGCTCATAGGCCTCACCGTTATGAAGCTGCCCCTGTGCCATGCGCTTGCATTCCTCAATGCTGCCCTTGCCCGCAAGATACAGCATGTTGGCGGCCAGCTCAATGCAGATCGCCGTCAGGTCGGCGGGGCCGTGACCCTTCAGCGTATCGCACACCTCGCAGATTTCGAGCGAATTGCCGATAGCATTGCCGAGCGGGCGGCTCATGTCGGTGATCAGCGCGACCGTCCTGCGGCCGACATGCTCGCCGATGGAGACCATCGCTTCGGCCAGTCGGATGGAATCGTCCACCGTTTTCATGAACGCGCCGCTGCCCTCCTTGACATCCAGCAGGATGCAGTCGGAGCCCGCCGCAATCTTTTTGCTCATGATGCTCGAGGCGATCAGCGGGATGCTGTCTACCGTGGCGGTAACGTCGCGCAGGGCATACAGCTTTTTATCGGCGGGCACCAGATTGCCCGACTGACCGATCACGCTGACGCCGACCTTGCGGACGATATCGAAGAAGCGCTCACGGTCAAGGAAGGTCTGCATGCCGGGGATCGACTCCATTTTGTCGACCGTTCCCCCGGTATGCCCAAGGCCCCGTCCGCTCATTTTCGCAACCGGAACGCCGAGCGACGCCACGATCGGCGAGATGACCAGCGTGGTTTTATCCCCAACGCCGCCGGTGCTGTGCTTATCCACCTTGATGCCCGGGATGGAGGAGAGATCGACCGTATCGCCGGAATTCGCCATGCTCATCGTCAGCGTGGCCGTTTCCTCCTCGGTCATCCCTTTGAAATAAATAGCCATCAAAAGCGCGGAGGCCTGATAATCCGGAATATCGCCGGAAACATAGCCGCGGATGAAAAACTCGATCTCTTCCTTGGTCAGTTCCCCGCCGTCCCGCTTTTTCTCAATAATATCATACATTCTCACTGTGAGTCACCCTTTTCCAAATCGAATCGTCGGACTAATCGCTGCATCACTTTGAAAGTGGAGCAACGATATTGATGCTGATTTCTCACGAAATAGCAGAAAACACTTTTGTTTGCCTGTTTGATGGAAAATCCGTATTACCTGTCAAGGTCTTTGCCGCTGAAACCAAGCGGAAGCAGCTCTTTCAGCGTGTAAGACTGCCATTCCTCCGGGCTTTTCGCCAGAAGAATTCGGAAGGTATCCGGGTCGCAGAATTCCATCATCACCTGCCGGCATACGCCGCAGGGCGCGCAGTACTCGCTGATGGGCGCCCCGTGCTTCCCGCCGACAATCGCGATCGCAGCAAAGTCCCGCTCGCCGATGCTCACCGCCTTGAAAAAGGCCGTACGCTCCGCGCAGTTGCTGGGGGTATAGGCCGCATTTTCAATGTTACAGCCCTGGTACAGCTTCCCGTCGGCAGTCAGAAGCGCTGCGCCCACAGCAAACCCGGAGTACGGCACATAGGCCATTTCACGCGCTTCGATCGCCGCTTTCACCAGTTCTTTGTCGTTCATGTAAGGCTCCTTCTTTCTGCTGTGATGGCAAAGGGCGGATTGTGATCCGCCCTTTGCCTGCTGAAAAAACATTCAGACCGTACTAATACTGCCCGCTGGAATCTTCGTTTTTCAGGATCTGGATGATTCGGCTGGTTCCCAGTCTGGAAGCGCCGAGCGAAAGGAAGCGCTCCGCATCCTCCATGCTTGCGATTCCGCCGGCAGCCTTAATCCTGATGCCGGGGCCAACATGCTTTGCAAACAGCGCCACATCGTCAAAGGTTGCGCCGCCGGTGGAAAAACCGGTGGAGGTTTTGATAAAGTCCGCGCCGGAGCGTGTGACGACCTCGCACATCCGGATTTTTTCCTCCTCCGTCAGGAGGCAGGTTTCCACGATCACTTTCAGGATACGCCCGCCGCAGGCCTGTTTGATCTGTTTGATTTCTTCCGTGACCTGATCGTAAAGCCCATCCTTGACCCATCCGATATTGATGACCATATCGATTTCATCCGCACCGTTCTGAACGGCGTCCTGTGTTTCGAACACCTTTACCGCCCTGGTGGAGTAACCGTTCGGGAAGCCGATGACCGTGCAGACGCGCATAGCGTCGCCCACATATTCCTTGGCCTGTTTCACATAAGAAGCCGGAATGCAGACCGATGCCGTCTGATAATGCATCGCATCGTCGCAAAGCTCTTTGATCTGCTCCCATGTGGCCACCTGCTTGAGCAGGGTATGGTCTACCGTACCGACAATTTTAGCAAGTTCCATACGTTTCTCCTTCTGTCAGCGTTCGCCTTTTTCGTAGGGCACTCCGTCTGCCTTCGGGGCAACGGAACGACCGACGAAGAGGACCAGCACAATAATTGTTAATACATACGGCAGCATGGCCAGAATCTGGCTTGGGAGGGTCACGCTGCTGTCGCTGCCGCCAAGCACGACCGTAAGGGCCTGCGCGAGGCCGAACAGCATGCAAGCGCCGTACGCGCCATACGGTGTCCATTTGCCGAAGATCACCGCCGCCAGCGCAATAAAGCCCTGGCCACTGATGGCTGTCTGGTTAAACTGAGAGATAATCGCCAGCGTCATGGAAGCGCCGCCGAAGCCCGCCATCACGCCGGACATCAGAACGCAGAGATACCGCGTGCGGGTGACGTTGATTCCGAGGGTATCCGCCGCCGCCGGGTATTCACCGACCGAGCGGATGCGGAGACCCCATTTGGTTTTGTAAAGCACAAACCAGATGACTACCGTAGCAATCAGAGCGAGAAGAACGGTGACATCCACATTCAGGCTCTCTGCAGGTGTGCCATGAAACGCGTTTTCGCCGAACAGCTTCGGCAGCGTTTTTACGGGAGGCGTCATTGCCGCATTGTCAAACAGCAGGCGGCAGAAGAACAGCGCAAATCCAGGGCCGAGCAGGTTGATAGCAATACCGGAAATCGTCTGATCCGCATTGAAGGTAATGGACGCGATGGCGTGCAGCAGAGCAATCGCCGCGCCCGCTGCGCCTGCGGCCAGAAAGCCAAGCCAGGGGTTGCCGGTATAGTAGCTGACGGACGCCGCGGTCAGGGCACCCATCGTCATCATGCCCTCAATACCGATGTTGATCACGCCGGAACGCTCCGAAATCACGCCGCCCAGCGCGCCGAACACCAGAGGGGTGGAATACATCATCGTAATTCCAACCAAAAGCAAAATACTAGTTAGCATGTTCGGTACCCCTCTTTCCCAGTCTGTCTGCCAGAATCGGAACAATCCGAGTCAGGGCCACAAAGAATACAATCGTACCGATCATGATATTGATAATTTCGGTCGGTGCGCCAACCACCTGCTGAACGCTTTGCCCGCCATACAGCAGCCCGCCGAACAGCAAACCGGCAAACACACAGCCAACCGGAGAGGAACCGGCGATTAGGGCCACCGAAAGACCGTTGAAGCCGTTGTTTTCAAACGCAGCCAGCGTAGAGATGCCGTGCGGCGCCGTGCCCGTAATTGCAAGCGCACCCGCCAGGCCCGAAAGAGCACCGGCGATCAGCATGGCGTCGATGATGTTGCGGCTGACATTGATGCCGGAGAATTCCGCCGCGTCGCGGTTAAAGCCAACGGCGCGCAGCTCATACCCCTTTGTGGAACGGTACAGCAGAACCCAGATCACCGCGACCATCACGATCGCGATCAAAATCCCGAAATTCACGTCTGTGCGCACCAGCATATCGTACAGCCACTGGTGGGGTTTCAGCACTGCTATCCCCTCAGGGGAGGCTTTCCACTGCGGAAGCAGCATCGTGTAGCTCGACGCATTCACCGGCAGGCTGGCGGTGGAATTCGGCTTATGGTACGCCTCTGAATTCACGATAAAATTGCAAAGATACAGGCCGATCCAGTTCAGCATGATGCTGGTGATGACCTCGTGGATCCCGAACCTTGCTTTCAGCAGACCGACCATCCCGCCAAACAGAGCGCCGCCCAGCACACCGGCCAGCACAACGATCGGAATCTGGAACACCGGGGCCAGATCAAGCTTGACGCCCACAAGGACGGAAAACACGGTGCCTGCAATGTACTGCCCCTCGGCCCCAATATTGAACAGGCCCGTTTTATAGGCAAACGCCACAGAGAGGCCCGTCAGGATAATAGGCGTCGCCTTGATGATGACATTCGAAATGTACTTGGGCTTGGAGAAAATCCCGTTGAACAGGGCGCCGAACGCCTGTATGGGATTATATCCCGCCAGAATCAGAACAATCGCCGCTACCAGAAAGCCGAACAGCACGGCAATCAGCGTGGAGGTGATTGGTTTTTTCAGTATCTTAACCAGCGTTTTCATTCCGCTTGCCTCCCGCCATTAATAGTCCAACCGTGTTTTCGTCGGCTTCCTCCTGTGTAAAGGTGCCGGTAATCGCCCCGCCGTAAATCACGCAGACGGTATCGGCCACATTCAGGATTTCATCCAGCTCCAGCGAAACCAGCAGAATGCCCTTGCCCTTATCGCGCTCCTGTACCAGCATTTTGTGTACATACTCGATCGCGCCCACGTCGAGACCGCGGGTGGGCTGCACGGCGATCAGCAGATCAGGGTCGTTCGAGATTTCTCTTGCGATGATCACCTTTTGCTGGTTGCCGCCTGAAAGCCCGCGCGCCGGGTGCCCCTCGCAGTCGGCCGGGCGGATGTCGTAATCCTCCACAAGGCGCTTTGCAAAGGCTGTGATTTTATCCAGCAGCAGCATGCCGCGTCTGCTGAACTGACTGCTGCGGTATTTTTCAAGCACGGTGTTTTCCGCCACGGTGAACGGCATCACCAGTCCACGGCGCTGACGGTCTTCATGTATGGTTGAAATTTTATGTTCAATGACATTGCGCGGAGTCGTATTCTGGATTTCGGTTCCATTGATCCGAATGGTGCCGCTTTCCACCTTTGTCAGACAGGTAATTGCCTCTACCAGCTCTTTCTGACCGTTTCCGTCAACGCCGGCAATTCCGACAATCTCGCCTCTGCGCACGCGAAGCGAAAGGCTCTTGACCGCTTCGAGTCCGCGTTCGTCCTTTACTGTCAGATTTTCAATTTCAAAAACAACATCGCCAGGCTCGGCGGGTGTTTTGTCTACCACCAGCTTGACCTGGTGACCCACCATCTTTGTCGCAAGCTCTTCTTCGCTCACATCGTGAACCGGGAACGTATCAATATATTGGCCACGGCGAATGATCGTGCAGACATCGGATGATGATTGGATTTCTTTGAGCTTATGGGTAATGATGATGATGGTTTTTCCATTTTCAGCCAGACCGCGCATGATCTCGATCAGCTCGCCTATCTCCTGCGGGGTAAGAACCGCAGTCGGCTCGTCCAGAATCAGAATATCCGCGCCGCGGTACAGCGCCTTTAAAATTTCAACGCGCTGCTGCATTCCAACGGAAACATCTTCAATTTTTGCATCGGGGTCTACCTCAAGACCGTATTCCTCCACGATCTTCAGAACATCTTCGCGCGCTTTCTTCATGTCGAGAACACCGAACTGGCCGGTCACTTCTTTGCCGAGAATGATATTCTCCGTAACCGTAAAATTGTCTACCAGCATGAAATGCTGGTGCACCATTCCGATGCCGCGCGCAATGGCATCGTTCGGATTTTTGATGGCGACTTTCTCACCGTTTAAAAAGATTTCCCCGGCATCGGCCTGATACAGGCCGTAAAGCACATTCATCAGGGTACTTTTACCGGCGCCGTTCTCGCCCAAAATGGCGTGAATCGATCCTTTTTTGACATCCAGATGCACCTGATCCAAGGCGCAAAAGGAGCCGAATGTTTTCACAATACCGTGCATCTGTACTGCGTATTCCGGACTGATTTCCATAGTAAATCTCCCCTAACCTTCCGTTCCCTCTTTTACGGGGAAAGGCGCCCGAAGGCGCCCCTCCGTAAAAAAGTGCAGATGCAATCAATTATTTCAGGTTTTTAACAAAGGTATTGTAGTCTTTTTCACTTGCAGGGGGAACCAGCTTGCCGTCTTTGATCTGATCCTGCAGAGCCGCAGCGGCCTTGTAGGTCTCTTCGCCCATGAGCTTGTGCTCCTCGGGGATGCCGGCTGCTTCTTCCTTAACGCCCAGGCTGATGGTGGTGCCACCGGTTGCTTTGCCGTCCATGATCTCTTTGGAGACTTCTTCAACAGCCTTGTCAACCTTCTTCAGAGCGGAGGTCAGAACGTTGTTGGGAGCAAGGAAAGCCTGATCCTTATCAACGCCGATCGCGTATTTGTTTGCTTCCTTCGCAGCCTCGATCACGCCGGTGCCCACGTTGCCCGCGGCATGGAATACGATGTCGCATCCGCCGGAGAACATCTTGGAAGCGATGGCCTTACCCTTCGCGGAATCGACGAAGCTTTCGGCATACTGAGCAACTACCTCAACGGTTTTGCCCATCTCTTTTGCGCCGTAAGCAACGCCGGCCTTGTAGCCGTATTCAAACTGATCGATTACGTCGCTCTTTACGCCGCCCACAAAACCGACTTTATTGGTCTTGGTGGTTTTCGCCGCAATGTAGCCTACCAGGAAGGAGGGCTCCTGCGCGCGGAACACAACCGCAGTCAGGTTGGAGGGGGTCTCTTCGTATGCGTTGTCTACGATTGCAAACTGAACATCCGGGTTTGCTTTTGCCGCATTCAGGATCGCGTCGCCCATTGCAAAGCCAACGCCCCAAATCAGATTGTTTTCGTCATCGACAGCCTTATCCAGGTTTGTCGCATAGTCGGCTTCCTGCTTGGACTCTGCATAGCTGACGTCCGCGCCGTTGTCGGCCTTTAATTTCTGCAGGCCTTCCCAGGAAAGCTGGTTAAAGGACTGATCGTTGACACCGCCGGTATCTGTAACCATGGAAACCTTGAAGTCCGCTTTTGCCACGCTGGAAGTTTCGCCTGAGGACGCCGGTGCGGCGCTCGAGGTTGCTGCTCCGCTGGAGCAGGCTGTGGCAGACATCGCCATCGACGCTGCGAGTAAAAGTGCAAGAATCTTTTTCATACATTTTCCTCCTGATATTTTTTTGAATATGATATACCGCCGGAAAGCGGTATTTCTGGCTTTGAGGACGGGGAATGAGAATCTCCGGAAGCCGAACGCCGCCAAAACCGGCCGGGCGGTCAGCTTTAAAAACCAAACGGAACGATCAGGCAAGGGCGAGGGCAATCTCCATCATCTGGGTAAAGCCGGTCTGGCGCTCCTCGGCCGGTAGGGATTCCCCAGCCAACGGACGATCGGAAATGGTGAGCAGACAAAGAGCATTTTTCCCTGCGCGGGCCGCGTTCATGTAAAGCGCCGCGGCTTCCATTTCCACCGCAAGGACGCCCATTTTCTTCCATGCCGGGAGAGCATCTTCGTTGTCGTCATAGAAAGTATCGCTGGAAAGGACGTTGCCGACCTTCATCGGAATTCCCAGTTCTTCCGCCACCTTGACCGCGCGGCTCAAAAGACCGTAATCCGCAATCGGTGCATAGGTGCCGGGCAGACGGTACTGCTCTGCAAAGCTGGAATTGGTGCAGGCACCCATTCCGGCCACCACGTCGCGCAGCTGAACGGTGTCGGCCAAGCCGCCCGCCGAGCCGATGCGGATAATATTCTCTACTCCATAGAAGTTGAAAAGTTCGTAGGTGTAAATTCCAACAGAGGGCATGCCCATGCCGCCGCCCATCACAGAGACGGGGCGCCCCTTGTAGGTGCCGGTAAAACCGAGCATATTGCGAACGGTATTAAAGCAGGTGACGTTCTCCAGATAAGTTTCTGCAATAAATTTCGCGCGCAGCGGATCGCCCGGCATCAGAACCGTTTTGGCAATCTCGCCTTTCTTCGCGGCGTTATGGGGCGTTGGTACATTTGACATCTTTGTTCCCTCCGTATTAACGTAAAATTTCGTTCAGGCTGGATTTACCTGTAATACGCGGCTCTACTCCGAAATACTCCAGAATCGTCGCGCCGATATTGGCAAAGGTGGGACTGGTCCCAAGGTTTGCGCCGGCTTTGACCTGTTTGCCGGTAATCACCCACGGAATGTATTCTCTGGAATGGTCGGTCGACGGTGTGGAGGGATCACAGCCATGGTCGGCGGTGATCATCAGCAGATCATCATCGCGCAGGCCCGCCAGAAGTTCCGGCAGCTTCTCATCAAAATAGGCAAGCGCCTTTGCGTAGCCGTCCACATCGTTGCGGTGGCCGTACAGCATATCGAAATCGACCAGATTGATAAAGCACAGGCCGTTAAAGTCCTTTTGCAGGTATCCGAGCGTACGTTCAATTCCATCCGCGTTGTTTTTGGTGCCGATCGCCTCAGTAACGCCTTTCCCGACAAAAATGTCGTTGATCTTGCCCACGGCGATCACATCAAAGTCCTTCTCACTGAGCTGGTCAAGCATCGTCACGGCCGGCGGCTCCATCGAGAAATCGTGCCGGTTGGAGGTGCGCGTGAAGTTCGGGTACTCGCCGGTGAACGGGCGCGCAATCACCCTGCCCACACCGTGCTCGCCTTTGAGCATTTCCCTTGCGATTCTGCAGTAACGATACAGTTCCTCCGGCGGGACAATGGATTCGTGCGCCGCAATCTGGAACACGCTGTCTGCGGAGGTATAGACGATCAGCGCACCGGTCTCCACATGCTCTTTGCCGTAATCGCGGATGACATCCGTACCGGAATAGGCCTTGTTGCACAGTACGCGGCGGCCTGTTTTTTCCTCAAACTCACGGATGACCTCCTCCGGAAAGCCCTCCGGGTAGGTGGGCAGGGGCTTCGGGGAATAAATGCCCGAAATCTCCCAGTGGCCGATCGTGGTATCCTTACCCTTAGAAGCCTCCTGCAAGCGTCCGAAAGCGCCCGTGGGAGAGCTCTCCTTCGGCCAGCAGTCTACCCCATCGATATTAAAAAGGCCGAGCTTCTGCAGATTGGGCATATGAAAATATGGACTGGCCGCGCACGCGGCCAGCGTATTGCTGCCTTCATCGCCGTATTCCGCAGCGTCCGGCTCCTCACCGATGCCGCAGCTGTCCAGAACAATCAAAAACACCCGTTTATTCATAGGTCAAACTCCTTCTTTTCGTCTCGTTGTCTCCCGGATTTTCAAAGAAACCGGCAGCATATTTTCCCGCTGTTGGATCGTGCCATGCTCCGTCTGCTCCACGATGAGCTGTACGCACAGCCGGCCAATCTCTTCAATCGGCTGCGCCACCGTCGTCAGGGTCGGGATCATCAGGCGGCTCAAACCCACATCGTCGTAGCCCACAATCATCACGTCGTCCGGAACCTTGCGGTGCTGCTCATAAAGCACTTTATAGAGGGCGAACGCCACCAGATCGGTAGAGGCGAGAATCCCGTCCGTGTGGGGATACCGCTCGAACAGCTCCCGCGCACTTTGAACACCCTCGTCATAGCTGTATCTGCTGTTGACAAACAGCGGCTCGATCTGATGCTCCCTGCAGACATCCACATACCCCTGGTAACGCTGCTGACTGCTGGAATACTGAATCGGCCCGCGCATGAGAACCAGCTTTCTGCACCCGCAATCGATCAGGTGCTCTGTGGCGATCCGCGCACCGGTGTAATTGTCGGACTGAACGGAGGCCGCGTAAAAGGCATCCGCGCTTTTGTCCATCAGCACGATCGGGATCGGGCAGTTGCGGATTTCTTCCTCTAAATGCTCGTTGTTCGCGGTGATGATGATGCCGTCCGCATTCATGCCCATCAGCATCTTAATATACGATGCCTCTTTTTCCGGATTTTCATCCGAATTGCAGAGGATCATTTTATAGCCGCTGCGAAACGCTTCGTCTTCAATCGCCCGCCCGACCTCGCTGAGGAAAATGTTCAGAATACTCGGAACAATATAACCGATCAGCCGGGAGGATTTTTTGTAGAGAGAGCGCGCGATCTCGTTGGGATTAAACCCTGTTTTGCGGATGGCTTCTTCCACCCGCTTTGTTTTTTCCTCGCTCACTTTAGCCGTACCGTTGATCACGCGCGACACCGTTGCGTTGGAAACGCCGGCCATGCGGGCAATATCGCTGATATGAACCAAAATGCTCACCCAAAACCTTCTATGTATCAAAGTTTTGCTCCCCATACGGGAAGCGGCAGGCAATTATAAAACGCCCGCCCTGCCTGCAAAAACATGCTCGCTGGTACCACAAAGCTTGAAACCGGTTTCATTCAACGGCCTGAATGGTCTGTTTGTCTATATTATAAACCACTTCTGCCATTTCGTAAATTAATTTTATGAAATTTTATGGAAATTTTCTAAAAATGCAACTTAAAATGAAATTATGCAAAGAAAAAATTATTTTCAACGGATCGGGCCGGCCGGCCCGCCTTTTCGGGAGAACGGGCCGGGGCGCAATCGGAGGAAATTCATTTTTCGAAACGGGCCATCTGTGCCGAAGCACATTGATTTTACAGATAAGCGTAAAACAGCCACTTGCCGCTATTTTACAATGATATTGCGGAACCCGACGGAAGCGGCCAGCTCCGCGAGCTGCTTCATCCTCTCTGCAGACGGGGAGGAAAATGCCGCGAACGGGCCTTTCACGCCGTTATTCCGGAAGGAGATCAAAAGCAGGCGCGTATTGCCGGTCAGCGGGCCGAGCAGCTCCGCGGTGCCGCGAATCGCGTCCTCCGCGTCGACATGCCCCTCCACATTGACAATACGCACTTCCTCAAGCTTCCCGCAGGAGGATAGGAACAAGAGGTTTTCCTTGACGGCGGCGTTATCGCCGCCCGTGAGCGCCCGGAATACACCCGGCGACCACGCTTTTACATCCAGCATCACACCGTCGCAGACCTTCATCAGCTCCGGGTATTTCGAAAAGCGCACGGTGCCGTTGCTGTCCAGCAGGCAGGTAAGGCCCTTTGCTTTGGCCAGTATGAACAGCTCCTGCAAAAACTGGGGGTACAGCCCGCACTCACCGCCGGAAACGGTGATCCCGCGGATAAAAGGGATATTCTTTTCCACTTCCTTCATCACGGCAGGGGCATCCATCCAGCGGATTTTCGGGGATGCATGGTGTGGACACACCTCGATACACGTGTTGCAGGATACGCATTTGGATTCGTCCCACACCACGACTCCGTCCACCATAGAAAGCGCGCCCTCGGGACATCGCGGCACACAGACGCCGCAGTTGTTGCAGAGATTCTGCGTTTCGGGATTGTGGCAGTAACCGCACGCGATGTTGCATTTCTGCAAAAAGATGGAGGTGCGGCTGCCCGGGCCGTCGACTGTACTGAACGGAATGATCTGGTTGACAGGCACTTTTGTCATGCCATTCGAACCTTTCTTTCAGCAAGGTGATTTTTATCATAGTTTGGCGCGCCAAGCTGTGTGGTATTCTGCAGAACCGCTTCATGCTTTCTGTACTTTTCCATTTCGCTGCGCTTGACGAGGAATCCGGTAATGCGGATAAGATCGGTATCGGCGGAATAGAAGCTCATGTACTGAACGCCGAGGGAGAACGCGCCCTTCACCACATCCAGCAGCGCTGCCGGATTCTGGTGGACGTTGCTTGCGATCGGGAAAATATCGCCTACGCCCGCAGGGAAATAATGATGGAACTTCGAGCTGTGGCGCAGATGGTCGGCAAAGGAAACCGGCTCATCGCCGATCGGAATGCGCACACCGGACGTAATGCCCTGGTCACTGTCGAGCCCAACCTGCGCGTGCAGCAGGAACTGATCGCCGCAGACCGGAGAATACAGCGCCTTATACTGCGGTACAAGTTCGTTGATTCTGTTCATAATCCGCACGCCGAGGTCGTCGGCCTCCGGATCCTGCCCGTATTTCTTCCCCTGCTCACGCAGCAACGCGTTGACGCACTCCGCGAGACCGGTAACGCCGAACATGCCGAGGAAACGGTCTTTGGAGAGCAGCCCTTCCTTCACAAGGAAGTTTGACTCGAAGAAGCCGGATTCCTCCACAATAAAGCGGATTCGCTCGTTCATATAATCGGCAATCAGGCCAAGGCATTCCGGCAGCAGCTCATTCAGGAAATGCTCCTCGTTTTTCGCTTCCTTCACCAGCTCGGTGAGCGTGACGCGGGTGAGCGTGTATGCGCCGCCCTGCGTCGGCAGGATGTTGTAGCAGCTCGCTACGCCGTACTGGTCGCCGAATGGTACCCGGTTGGCCGCATGGTTGCAGATAGCCGGGTTCGAGCAGTCCAGCGAGCACTGGATCGCCTGCTCCATAAAGGAATCCGGCGTGATGGCCGGGTCGTATTTAATGGTAAAGTTGGGAACCGTATTTTTCAGCTCCGCTTCCACCTGCAGAATCAGGCGGCCCGCACGGGTATCCTCCGGCCCAAGATTGGCATGACAGAACGAGTCGGTGATGGTGCGGTCAAGATACGTGAGAAACAGACGCAGCTTTTCGCGAATTTCCTCATCTGTATGGCCGTCGAGGTACGGTTCCATCATCTTGTCGAGACTGCCCAGATATACTGGGAAGTTTGTAATGGACGGCACATGGCGATACAGGATCATCAGGGAGAAAATCAGTTCATCCAGCGTTTTGGGCGGACTCAGCTTTAAAAACTCGCTGCCCTGCTCAACAAATTTCTCGTAATCGGGCAGAATATAACGCGGGCGGTACGGTGCTCCCCCTTCAAACAGGTCGTTGATCGCGCCGGTTTCAAAAAAATGCTTTGTGCGCGGCGGAATGTTCAGCACATCCAGCGCATTCTCTGCACATTTGGCCAGACCCATCAGCTTCTGTTCATGGGTCAGCTCACGGGACGTAAGGGTTTGATAGGTGTTATCCAAATCAATCATGACAATTTCTCCTTTCCGATCTTCTGTGCGGAAACGGTGCGCGCAGGCGGTAGTCCGCTCTGCCGCAGGGATTATTTCAAAAGAAAAGATTCCATCTCTTTTTTCAGGGCTTCGTACTGGGCGGCGGTGATTTGCAGCTTTCCGTTTTTCACGCTCACCAGGTGCTTTGCCACCAGCCGTGAAACGGCCCGGTTCACCGTACGCACGCTGTTGCCGGTCGTTTCGGCAATCTCCATGCGCGTGTACGTCAGCCTTACGGATTCGGGCATATCCCCGCATTTTTCATACGCGCGGATCAAAAACTGGACGACCCTCCCGTCCGAATCGAGAAAATGCAGGCTGCGTTCATTGGCCGTCTGGTTGATATAGCTGTTCAGAATCCAGCGAACATGCAGGAAAAACAGCTCCTGATCGCAGCGCATCCACAGCAGATAGGCATCCACCGGGAAAGCAGCCAGCTTGCACGGGGTCACCGCGCGAACCTCGGCAATATAACGGGGAATTCCGCCGAGCACCTCATATTCCCCAAAAAACTCCGGCGCCGCGGCCTCGGTCAGGGTGTAGCGTGAAACGCCGGTCTGGTTGGTAACAACGGACACACGGCCTTTCATAAGGTAGTAGACCATATTGCTTGGATCGTCCTCATGAATGAGACTTTCGCCCGCCGAAAGGGTGATTGGGTACACCTGGCCGTCTGCCGGATATTTCGCCAGCATCTTGCGAAGTTCCTTGCGGAACGGTTCGCTTTCCGCTTCTAAATATTCACTGACCTTCACCATACACCCTCCCTTCTGAATTGTATTGTATATCAACAGAAGAGAGAAATAAAAGGACATGTGTCCTGTTTTGTGAAATATAGCATAATTTCTATTCGCATAAACCTATTTTGTGCACAATGACGGTAATCATGCTTTTTTCTGGAATTCCACATTTTGTTCTTGACAGTTTAGAGCTTGATTGCTAAACTAAATCTTGAAATCACGTAAGCATAAGATTACGTTAATAAACATTTGATTACAAAGCTTTATAATATTTGCGACAGCAAACTGCCGACGGCTGAGAGAACCTTGAAACTCGGAACGGGATACCCGCCGCTTGCGGATAGAACATTCTGATTCTCATGAAAAGGGAAGTGATAAGATGATAACAGAAAGAGAACGGCAGATTCTTCAATGGATTGAAAAGGACCCCACCATTTCACAGCAGGAGCTGGCGGATAAAGCGGGAATCTCACGTTCCTCCGTGGCGGTGCATATTTCGAACCTGATGAAAAAAGGGAGAATCCTCGGCAAGAGCTACATTCTGCAAAAAACGCCGTATGTCGTTGTGATCGGCGGTGCGAATATCGATATTGCCGGAAAGCCCTTTGCCCTTCTGGTGCAGAAAGACTCGAACCCCGGGCGGGTATCGCTTTCCCCCGGCGGTGTGGGACGAAACATCGCGCAGAACCTCGCCATGTTCGACGTAGAGGTAAAGCTCATCACCGCGCTGGGCGAGGACGCCTATGCGGCAGAGCTGGCGGGAAGCTGCCGAAGCGCGGGCATCGACATTACTGAATCGCTGACCGTGCCGGGCGGGTCGACCTCCACATACGTGTTCATCACAAACGAACACGGCGATATGGAGCTTGCTATCTCTGACATGCAGATTTACGACAACCTGACCCCGCAGTACCTGGAACGCCGTGCCGATTTGATCAGCAACGCAGCCCTGTGTGTGATCGATACCAACCTGACCGCCGAGACGATCCGCTATATTGCCGAAACCTTTCATGTGCCGCTGTTCTGCGACCCGGTTTCCACCGCAAAGGCGGGGAAACTCTCCGGCCTGCTGGGAAAAATCCACACGCTCAAGCCGAACCTTCTCGAGGCCGAGCTGCTCAGCGGCGTGAAAATTCACGATGAACATTCGCTGGAGCAGGCAGCGAACGCACTTTTGCAAACCGGCCTTTCGCAGGTATTTATCTCGATGGGGCAAAACGGCGTGTACTGCGCAAACCACGAGCAGCATGTCACTGTTCCCCCGTACCAGAGTGAGATCGTTAACACCACGGGCGCCGGAGACAGCATGATGGCCGCGGTTGTGTGGGGCTGGCTGCAGAACTTCCCGATGGAAGACTGCGCCCGCGCCGGAATGGCCGCCGCATCCATCTGCATTGAAAGCACGGCCACCATCAGCCCGCAGATGAGCAGTGAAAACGTACTTCACAAAATGAAACATAGAGAAACAACGCTCCCGCAAAGTGATACCGCCAATTTGCTTTAAAAAAGGCCTTTTACGAACACAGCGGTTCCTTCCCCGCCGCAGGCGGAGGATCAACCGACGGCCCTTTTTTCAAGTGAAATGAGTATCCATAAGCCGGAAGCACCGCTGAAAGGAGTATTATCATGAATCAACTGAAACAATATCTCGAAATTTCTCCCGAGGTCAAAGAGGCTCTTGCAGCCAATAAGCCGGTCGTCGCGCTGGAATCTACAATCATTTCTCACGGCATGCCTTATCCCCAGAATGTAGAAACCGCTCTGAAGGTGGAGCAGATTATCCGTGAGAACGGCGCTGTTCCGGCGACCATCGCGGTGATCGGCGGCAAGCTGCGCGCCGGTCTCTCCAAAGAAGAGATCGACTACCTTGGCAAAAAGGGACTGGATGTAACCAAGGCGAGCCGCAGGGACCTGCCGGTACTGGCTGCCCGCGGCGAGGATGGAGCGACCACCGTTGCGGCTACAATGATCGTCGCCGCTCTGGCGGGAATTTCTGTATTTGCTACCGGCGGCATCGGCGGCGTTCACCGCGGAGCCGAAACCACCATGGATATTTCCGCCGACCTGGAAGAGCTGGCCGTCACCCCGGTGATGGTGGTTTGCGCCGGTGCAAAATCCATCCTCGACCTCGGCCTGACGATGGAATACCTGGAGACAAAAGGCGTATCCGTTCTCGGCTACCAGACAGAGGAGCTGCCCGCGTTCTATACCCGCAAAAGCGGCTTCAAAGTTGATTACCGCGTAGATACCCCGGCAGAGCTGGCCAGCATTTTCCAGGCCAAGGAAGATTTGAACCTGAAGGGCGGCCTGCTCGTCACCAACCCCATCCCCGAAGAATTTGCCATGGATCACGACTATATTGCAAAGTCCATCGACGAAGCCTGCGAGGAAGCGCATAAGCTTGGTATCAAAGGAAAGGACACCACCCCCTACCTGCTGGATAAAATCCAGAAGATCACGGGAGGCAAGAGCCTGGATGCCAACATTCATCTGGTATACAACAACGCCGCGCTCGGCGCGAAGGTTGCCTGCGAGCTTTGCAAGCTGAAGTAAAGCCATATCATATATAGAAAGGCCGAGAGATGCTCAAACATCTCTCGGCCTTTTTGTTTGGCGCTCTCCATTTTTTGCTCTGGATTGGCATAAATGCGGAGAATCAGTCCTGGCCCGAACTATTTCTCTCAGCAATTCCATGTGTCTCATACTAAAAACATAAAAAACTGCTCAGAATTGCTCTGAGCAGTTTTTTATGTTCTGGAGGACGGGCCTAATCCGACCAGAAACTTCAGGGGTCTTCGTTTATGATTTAAAAATAAAGAAAGAATACGTGCGGGCGCTTGTAAAGCATGTTAGTTACAACAAACTCAAAGGTAAAATATTCCTCTCTTTATTCAGTATTGCTTTGAACAAGCTGCATCTGCGCCCAAACCGCTTTCAGAATCAAATCTTTATTTTGCAGGAACAAATCCGAAAGGACGGGATCAAACTGAGTGTTTGCGCACCTTGCAATCTCGCAGAACGCTTCGTCCGCAGGCCGCTTATGACGATACGGCCGCCCGCTGATAATGGCATCAAAGGCGTCGCAGATGGAAGTCACCCGGGCGACAATGGGAATATCCCTCCCCTTGATCCCAAATGGATACCCCCGGCCATCCCACCGTTCATGGTGGCCCAGCGCCGCTTCTATCGCCAAGCGGAAGAACCGTTCATCCTGAAAGCTGTTGGGATTCATCTGCAGGGATTCCAGAATGTCCTTCCCATAAATCGGATGCTGCTGTACAATCAATATCTCTTCCGGCAGCAGTTTGTCCGGTTTTTCCAAAATGGAATTTTCTATCCAGAGCTTGCCAATATCGTGGAAAAAGGCGGCTCGTCCAAACATCAGGCAGTCTTCTAGGCCCACTTCCGGGTGCCGGTTGGACGCGATCCCAAAGCAAAACACCCTGGTATACAGCTCTACACGGCTCATGTGTGTAAACAGACTATGGGGCATTATTTGAAGTATATGGTCAAGGGTCAGGTGAGATCCCGGCAAATCATTCATTTTTGTCATCTCCACAATCAAGTTTACCGTTACCGCCAGAGAATAATAGTTTTTAGTTATTAAACTATTTGGTCTAACTGCCTTTTTAGACCATTATAGCACGGTCAAACTGCACATACAATACAAGTAACAAATATTATTTTGGAGGGAAAGAGATTATGGTGGACTACCTTGATATTGGGAAGCGGATTCGTAAAACTCGAACCGCAAAAGGCATTACGCAAGAGAAATTAGCCGAACTCATTTCCACCGGTACAACTCACGTCAGCCATATTGAAACGGGCAATACCATCCCCAGCCTCAAAACCTTTATTGCGATTGTAAATGCGCTGGAAGTTTCACCGGATGAACTGCTCTGCGGAAACATTGACCATTCGGCTTACGTGTTCCAAAATGAAATTTCCAAAATCACCGCCGACTGCTCCCCAAAAGAAATTCGTGTGATTGCGGAAACGATCACAAGCATGAAAACCTCTATGCGAAAAGTGTTTGGCGAACCCAAAAAGTAAACGGAGCGGCACAGAAAAGAAGGCCCCTATACCAAGAGGCCTTCTTTTTTTGCATTTTAAGGATTCTTTCCCTGCGCCGGCAGTATTGTGAACATATAAAAAAGAAAATCAGCCGGTTCTTTTAGTATTCCATCATACGGAATCTATTTCACCATACTGCAACTACAAGGAGAAGGCTCGTCCCCTCAATGCATTTAAACTGTTTCAATCCTTCATAAAATACACAATAATTATTTAAAAATTCAAAAAAATTCAAATCCAATCACGAATATGAATTATAAAATCAAAAATATTTCATTTCCACCTTGACAAGTAAAATTTTATGGAATATGATGGGGGTGCTTCATTTTGCAGGATTTTAATTCGAATCATGCAAAATCAGAAAGATCGCTTTACAAGTCAGGGAGGTTGGTAACATGTTGAAAGAGGGCCAAATCCGGATTCCATCCGGATGTGCGATTTCCGGAATTTTTTCACGGAACGGAAGAAGGCTCGGCGGAGAAAAAATCATTGATTCCATTGAAACGATGCGTGTGCGCAGCAACGGCCTGGGCGGCGGCTTTGCGGCCTATGGGATTTACCCCGAACACAAGGAATGCTACGCGCTCCATGTATTTTATGATAATGAAACAGCGAAAGAAGAAGCCGAAAAGCTTCTGTTAAAATATTTTGAAATTTCCGTATCGGAAAAGATCCCGACACGGCCGATACCGCAGATCACCGACGCGCCGATCATCTGGCGCTATTTTGCAGTTCCTGCCCCCCACTTCCTTCAAGACAAGGAGCTGGAGGAGAAGGAACTCGTGGTGGAATGCGTCTTTAAAATCAATGCCGATATTGCAGGAGCGTATGTGTTTTCCTGCGGGAAGAATATGGGTGTGTTCAAAGCGGTCGGGTACCCCGAGGATGTGGGCCGCTACTATCGACTGGAGGAATACGAGGGCTATTCCTGGACAGCTCACGGGCGTTACCCCACAAACACACCCGGCTGGTGGGGCGGGGCTCATCCGTTCGCGCTGCTGGATTACACGATCGTACATAACGGTGAAATCTCGAGTTACGACGCCAACCGGCGCTTTATCGAAATGTACGGCTACAAATGCGCTCTGCTGACCGACACGGAGGTCATTACTTATATGATCGACTACCTGCACCGGCGCAAGCAGCTCACCCTGCCGGAGGTAGCCGACGTGATCGCCGCCCCCTTCTGGGAAGAGATCGACCGCATGCCGGAGGACCGCAGGCGCTACTACACCTATCTGCGCAATATCTTCTCGGACCTGCTGATTACCGGCCCTTTTTCGATTCTGCTGGGCTTTGAGGGCGGGATCATGGCCCTGAACGACCGCCTGAAGCTCCGCTCGCTTGTGGCGGCGGAAAAAGACGATATGGTTTACATCGCCAGCGAGGAATGCGCCATTCGCGCCATTGAGCCGAATTTAGACCATATTTTTGCTCCCAAATACGGCGAGCCGGTGATCTACACACTGAACAAGGAGGCGCAGCTGTGATGTCTATGGATTTTTTATATCCTGATTATACGGTCGTACGCGATAAGGACTTGTGCACCAACTGTCAAATCTGCGTAAAGCAATGCGGGCTGGGCGTACATACCTACGACGCGAAAACCAAGACCATGAGGGCCGACAGTACCAAGTGCATCAACTGTCAGCGGTGCGTGGCATTCTGTCCCACGCTGGCCCTGAAGGTCGTCAAGTCCGACAACACCTACAAGCTCAACGACAACTGGACTTCCTCCGCCATCAACGAGGTGATCCAGCAGGCGGGTTCAGGCGGCATGCTGCTCTCCTCCATGGGCAATCCCCGCAGCTACCCCATTTACTGGGATAAGATACTGATCAACGCCTCTCAGGTGACAAACCCCTCGATCGATCCGCTGAGAGAGCCGATGGAGACCCGCACCTTTCTCGGCAAAAAGCCGAGCAAGATGGAGCGTGACGAGCAGGGCCGCCTGAAATTTGAGAAGGCTCCGCCGCACCTGGCGCTGAAGGTTCCGATTCTGTTCGCGGGCATGAGCTACGGCGCGGTCAGTTACAACGTTCACCAGAGTCTGGCGCGGGCCGCCGAGCAGCTTGGCACCTATTACAACACCGGCGAGGGCGGTCTGCACCAGGACCTTTACAAATATGGGAAAAACACCATCGTTCAGGTGGCGTCCGGGCGCTTCGGCGTTCACAAGGCTTATCTCGACGCCGGGGCCGCGATAGAGATCAAGATCGGCCAGGGTGCAAAACCGGGCATCGGCGGACATCTGCCGGGCTACAAAGTGGGCAGCGAGGTTTCAAAAACCCGCATGATCCCCGAAGGCAGCGACGCGATTTCCCCTGCCCCCCACCACGACATCTATTCCATTGAGGATTTGCGCCAATTGGTCTATTCGCTGAAAGAAGCGACCGCCTATACCAAGCCGATCATCGTCAAGATCGCCGCCGTTCACAACGTGGCGGCCATCGCGAGCGGCATCGCCCGCAGCGGCGCGGACATCATCGCCATCGATGGGTTCCGCGCAGGCACCGGCGCCGCTCCCACCCGCATCCGCGACAATGTGGGCATCCCCATCGAGCTGGCAGTGGCCGCGGTGGACGACCGCCTGCGGGAGGAGCAGATCCGCAACAACATTTCTTTGGTGGTCTCTGGCGGTATCCGCAATTCCGCCGACGTGCTCAAGGCCATCGCACTGGGCGCGGACGCGGTTTACATCGCGACCCCCGCGCTGATCGCGCTGGGCTGCCACATGTGCCGCAGCTGCCAGACCGGCAAATGCAATTGGGGCATCACCACCCAGCGCCCGGACCTGGTGGAACGCCTGGACCCCGACGATGGAACCCGCCGGCTGGTGAATCTGGTATCCGCCTGGCAGCACGAGATCATGGAAATGATGGGCGGCATGGGTATCAACTCCATCGAAGCGCTCAAGGGCAACCGCCTGATGCTCCGCGGAATCGGACTGAACCAAAAAGAGCTCGACATTCTTGGCATCAAACACGCCGGGGAATAGCAGTCCATTCCCCTGAAAACAGACCCTGATAGAAGCGATCATCCGCTTTTGAAACAGTATGACAAAAACACAATTTTACAGGAGGTGCTGGTTATGAGAATCAACGCAACGAACAATTTGAATTTCCGGGTGCTCAACGAGCAAATCAGAAACACGGAAGACAAAAACGTGATTATCGACAACTGCCTGGGGCAACGATTCATCGGCAGCGGCATGGGGCAACGGAAGCTGACCATCAACGGCACGCCCGGAAATGCCCTTGGCGCTTACCTGAACGGCGCCGACATTGAGGTAAACGGCAACGCCCAAGACGCCACCGGCGACACGATGAACAACGGCAGCATCGTGATCCACGGAAACTGCGGCGACGCGACCGGCTACGGCATGCGCGGCGGTGAAATCTATATCAAAGGAAACGTCGGTTTTCGGGCCGGTATTCATATGAAGGCTTATCAGGAAAACAGCCCTGTCATGGTGGTCGGCGGCAAAGCCGGAAGCTTTTTGGGCGAGTACCAGGCGGGCGGCACCATCATTGTGCTGGGCCTGAACGAAGAGGAGCAAGCCCCGGTGGGCGCACAATGCTGCACCGGAATGCACGGCGGCTGCATTTTCCTGCGCTGTGATTCCCTGCCGGAGGATCTCCCCGCTCAGGTTGTCTCCAGAAAAGCGACGAAATATGATCTGGATCACATTGACGGATACCTGAAAAGCTTTTGCGAGCATTTCAGCGTAGAGAAGGAGCAAATCCTGGAGAAGCCTTTCTATGTTCTGGAGCCGAACACAAACAACCCCTACCGCTCCATTTACACCACTTATCTGTCGTAAGCAAACGCCCTTTTCTATTCACGATTCCAATACAATTCTATATCAGGCGTTTCTGGCGATGATGTCAGCCCCACCCTTCTGTGCCACCGGCTCAGCAGGCAGGGCTGATTTTCTTTTCCAAAAATAAATAAATGACAATGGGGTCAGCGATACTGTGCGGCGGTGCAGTTAATTGCTGGCCCCATTTCTATCAGAAAAGGAGAGTTCTACTTTTATGAATAGTGCGGATGTATTATGGGTTCTGGTATCTTCGGTGCTCGTTTTTATCATGACCCCGGGGCTGGCTTTTTTTTACGGCGGCCTTGCCAAACGAAAAAACATGGTCAACACCATCATGTCCTCGGTTGTTTTGATGGGAATCGCAGCTCTGCTGTGGTTTGCGGTCGGATTTTCTCTTTCCTTTAGCGGAAGCGGAAGTATTATTGGCGATGCCAACTGGTTCTTCCTGAACTTTCCTTTGTCCGATTCCACTCTTGCGCCAAATACGATGGCTTTCGCGTTCTTCCAGATGATGTTTGCCATTCTGACCCCTGCACTGATTACCGGCGCGATCGTGGAACGAATGAAGTTCTCTTCCCTCGTGATTTTTGTCACACTTTGGTCGCTTCTTGTCTACTACCCCATGGCCCACATGGTTTGGGGCGGCGGATTTCTGTTTGATATTGGCTCTGTTGATTTTGCGGGCGGCAACGTGGTTCACATCAGCTCCGGCGTCAGCGCTCTGGTGCTGGCTATGGTACTGGGGAAACGGAATCACTACGGCAAAGCGACCTACCACCCCCACAATGTTCCATTTGTTCTCTTGGGCGCTGCACTGCTGTGGTTCGGCTGGTTCGGCTTTAACGGCGGCAGCGCACTGGCTATGAATGAGCTGGCGATTCACGCCATGATGACGACGAATCTGGCTGCGGCCTGCTCCATGCTTTCCTGGCTGTTGATCGACAAGCTCAAAAACGGAAAGCCCACTCTGGTAGGCGCTTCTACCGGCGCGGTGATCGGCCTTGTTGCCATTACCCCCGGGGCCGGTTTCGTGCCGATCTGGGCATCGGTTATTATCGGCCTTTTGGCCAGTCCCATCAGTTACTTCTTTATCACGGTCGTCAAGGCAAAGTTTGGCTACGACGATGCGCTGGATGTATTCGGCTGCCATGGTGTCGGCGGCATTTGGGGCGGCATTGCAACAGGCCTGTTCACTCTTAAGTCCATTAACCCCGCGGCCGCCTGGGATGGACTTCTCTTTGGCGACGCGAACCTCTTCCTGCGCCAGCTGGGCGCAATCGGCGTCACGATCTGCGTGGCTGTTGTAGGCACGCTCATTGCGGTGGGAATCGCCTCTGCACTGACCAAGGGGATCCGGGTTTCTAAGAAAGAAGAAGATATGGGTCTGGATCACTGCGAACACGGTGAGATCGCTTACCCCGCATTCGACGGTATGGACTGATTAAGAAAGGATGGGCCATTTATGAAAAAAATCGAAGCCTATATTCGTCCCGAAAAGCTGGAAGATGTCAAAGAGGCTCTGAATAAGCAAAAGGTAACCGGAATGTCCGTGACACAAACCATGGGATTCGGTACCCAAAAGGGATGGAAGGAAATTGTGCGCGGCACAGAGGTAGACTACAACTTCCTCCATAAAATCAAGCTTGAAATCGTCGCTGAGGATGACCGGATCTCTGCTATTGCCGACAGCATTGTGGAATCTGCCTATACGGGCGAATTCGGAGACGGTAAAATCTTTGTATATGACGTGCAGGATGCGATCCGCATCCGCACCAAAGAGCGCGGCTCTGCTGCAATCTAATCAATTTTGCCTCCTACAACAATTTCCAATAACAGCAAAGAAGGGTGCTCCCAATGGCACCCTTCTTTGCTGTTATCATTTATACGTTTTTTCTATTCCAGTAGAGAAAAAATCAAGCACACTTCCTTTCGCTTTTAAAACGGCTCCGCTCAAGAGATGCTTTTACTGGATTGGATGATCTTCTCCAGTATTGCCACATCCGCCGGGCAGAACTCGTACTGCGGGATTTCTCCGGGCGTGATCCAGCGGATATCGTTGTGCTCCAGCTTCTGCGGTGTTCCCGACGAAATCACAGCGTGGAACAAAGTTAAATGTACCGTAAGATCGGGATATTCGTGCGTCACCTCGCAGAACACGCTGCCGACCTGCACCGTAATCCCCAGCTCCTCGCGGCATTCCCGAACCAGAGCCTGCTCTTTTGCTTCCGCCGGCTCAACCTTTCCCCCAACAAACTCCCACAGCAGCGGCCGGGCCTTGCTGTCCGGGCGCTGGCAGATTAGGAACCGGTTCTCGTCCCAGATCAGGGCGGCGACCACCTCTGTCATTGCTTTTCTCTCCCTCCTGATTTTATCCTTCTCTTGCTTCATTTTCGCTTATCATTCTCCATTTGTCAATGTGAAGCGCTGCACATATCCTGCGTGCACCGCAAATCAAACTGCTGCAGGCAGTTCAAAAGAGCATCGGCATTCCGATGCGAGGGCGGGGTTGCAGCCGCCAAGACGCCGGAATGCCGATGCTCTTTTCAGGTAACAAGCGAATGAACACAACACCAATGAGAAAGTTGTATGTGAACGGGAATCAGAATACGGCCCTTAGGCCATACCCATCATTCCCTCGTCGAAGATACGGGAATCCATCAGCGGAATTTCTCCGTTGATTTTGTCCAGAATCGGTGAGAATTCCATCTGCTGTAAAATTTGGGTCCCAAGGTCAATGCCCGGCGCGATTTCAATCAGATGCAGGCCGTCCTCCCTCAGCTCCAAGACACAGCGCTCGGTGATATACCGGACATGCTGCCCGTTTTTGATTGCCATATCGCCGCTGAAGGTCACTTCTTCTACTTTCTTGAGGAATTTCTTCTGCTTTCCCTCCTGCTCAATATGTACCTTTCCATCGGCGATGCGAACCTTTAAGCCGCCGGCGGTAAAGGTACCGCAAAAGCATACTCTGCCCGTGTTTTGAGAAATGTCTATAAATCCGCCGCAGCCGGCAATTTTGGGGCCGAACCGGCTCACGTTGATATTGCCCTTCTCATCACATTCCGCCAGCCCCAGAAAAGCCAAATCCAGACCGCCGCCGTCGTAGAAGTCGAACTGATAGCCCTGATCCAGCACCGCTTCCGCATTTTGCGACGAGCCAAACCGAGGCCCGCCCTGCGGAATTCCGCCGATCAAGCCGCTCTCCACCGTAAGAGTCATTCGATCGCCGATGCCCTCCTCCGCGGCGGCAGCCGCCACATATTCCGGCGCGCCAACGCCCAGATTCACCACGTCCCCGGGCTTTAGCTCCAGCATTCCCCGGCGGCCGATGATTTTCTTGGCGCTCATGGGGAAGGAAGCGGAGGCGGCGATATTGGCCAGAACACGGCGTTCGCCGCAGATGGACGGATCGTAGCTGCAGCCCAGACACTGTTCGTGATCATCGGCTGCGGCAACTACCACATAGTCCACATAAATGCGCGGTATTTTGATCATTCGGGGGTCTAACGTACCGGCTGCCACGATCGCCTCAACCTGCACCACCACAATTCCGCCGCTGTTTTTCACTGCCTGCGCCACGGAAGTCGCCTCTAAAGTGGCGACCTCCTTTTCCAGTGACACATTGCCGGTTTCATCGGCGTAGGTACCCCGCAGAAAAGCAACTTGGATGGGAAAGGACGGATAGAAAAGATATTCCCTGCCCTTAATGCGGATCAGCTCCACCATATCCTCCGTGGTGATCTCATTCAGCTTCCCGCCGCCGTTGCGCGGGTCCACAAAAGTGCCAAGCCCCACTTGCGTAATGGTGCCGGGCTTCTTTCCCGCAATGTCGCGGAACAGGTGACACAGCGCGCCCTGGGGAAGGTTATAGGCCTCGAACTCATTGCGAAGGGCCATTTCCCCCAGGCTGGGAACGGTGGCCCAATGAGCGGCGACAAACCGCTTGAGCAGTCCTTTGTGCGCGTAGTGCTCGCCGCCGCAGCCCTTTTTGTTCCCTTGAGAGCTGGCGTAAATATAGGTCAGGCTCTTCGGATGCCCGGTATTCAAGAAGCGCTTTTCCACCGCTTTGTTGAGCGCCTCCGGAATACAGCTGGAGACAAAACCGCTGGTGGTCAAGGTGTCGCCGTCCTGCAGAAGGTTCGCCGCTTCTTCGGCAGTAATGATTTTGACCTTCTCCATATCACCGCCTCCTTACAGAATTTCTGCGAAGCTTTGCAGGCGGGTTCGCGCCTGCTCGAAAGCAGTGGCTTCCTGATCCACCTCAATCATCAGGTGAAGAATATCGGCCTCTTCAAACTGCCGCCGATAGATGGGGTAATCCCATTCTTCCGGGTCACAGAACTTCATCATTGCCACCACCACGGCATCCGCACCGTTTTTGTGTACCATATCCACCAGCATGGGGCCGCGCCTTTTCTTCGTGTCGACAGCCAGTGAACACCCGTACATATTCTGCCAAACGCGGGCCAGACGGTACAGCGGAGCTTCGTTCCCTTCCGGTACATCCACGCGGATCTGACGCGATTCCTGCGCAAGATCATCCGCCGCAACGGCCAGCTTCAATTGATCAAAAATTTCCAGCAGACCGTCGGGCTCCGCCAGAATACCGGTCAGGATGATTTTCCTGCCGTCCCATGGCTGCGGTTCTATCGCCTTCAAAGCATCGATCAGGGAACGCACCATGGCCGTATGACGGGATTTTTCTACAAACATCCGCGATTTGAACACCGCGTGACGGTCAACGGCGGAGATCAATTGGGGATACTGGGCCGCCAACTGAGAAAACTCGCGCATGACAGCCCGGTTTTCATTATAGATATGGATGGAATTTTCTAAGGCGGCATTGGTGATCTGCACGCCGGTGATCTTCTCCAGTTTTTCTTTCAGGATGAGATATTCCTGTTCCAGAAAACGATTGGCGGACTCCAGCCCTCTGTTTTGCGGGTGGGTAAAGACCAGTACCGGGGATTTCCCCTTCCACTTCTGGCTCATACACTTGAGGGTATCGCACGGGACAGAGAAAACGACGGCAGCCAGGTCGTCATAAGCGCCCTCACACTCCAGCTCCATCACCTGCTGCATAATGGAACAGGCAAACGCCGGCAGGTATGCACGTGCCTTGGTGACGGGGCGGTTCGCTCCCCAAAGCCCCATCGGCAAATAGCCCGTGGCGTGAACCAGTTCCTCCGGGGAATAAAGGGGCATGATGCCGATGGCGCCCTTCCCGGTTTCAGCCTGATAGTCCTCCATCATTTTGCGGGGATTGGCGGCAATGTCCCGAAACTGCTTTAATACTGTATTTATCTTTTGCATGCTGTTTTCTCCTCTCCTTATTCCGCATCTGCCGCAGAAGACCGCTTCTTCATCATCTCACCCAGCGTCTGCACACGGGTATCGTACTGGGCGGGGGCAAAATTCTGCGGATCGGTCTGATCGCCGTCGAAGCTGGCGTAAGGAAGACCATTTTTCTCATAGATCAGTTCCGCGGTTTCCACATTGAGGAAGCTCATCAGCTTACAGCTTCGGTTCAGGTGATAGAGCACCCCGTCGCTCTGGCTCTTTTCCATAATTCCCAAAAGAACATTGACCTTGTTTTCCAGGCACGTATTGATGTATGTGCGCGTATAGGCTTCGGCCATGGAATGCAGCGATTCATCCTCGGCGTCGTAAGTTAAATCCCACATATTGGGGTAGGCGGAGCCCGTCATAATGGTTCCCATGTTTTTCAGGGATTTAAAGGTGTGCCCCAAATAAGGCCATACCGCAATGCCTTCCCATGTAATGCGGTTCTGTTCCGCTCCCTTAAAGGCGTATTCGCCTTTTTTGTATTTCTCCTCCAGCTCATCCGCAAACTTGCGGAAAGTGATTTCGGCATAATCCCGGCTGCGCGCGCAAACGACCAGCGCCATGTAATTGAAAAGGTCGAAGCCGTTGAGCGGAGAGGGCTTAAACCGGCTCATCGAGGCGATCCGGTTCCACTGAGCAATGGAGCGCTGCGTCTGCTGGCGGACTGCGTGGAATTTCTCATAGTCAAAAGGACGCCCGCAGATCACCTCCAGCTGAGAAATGGCGTTGCGGAACTGGTCGGCGATATACTCCTTGGAATACTCGGGAACGGGCATGGTATGATTGTAGGGAACATCGATCACGATACAGGGAATGTTCAGCTCCGCGGCCAGATTCTCGTACCATTTGAGCAATGTATTACAGATGTTGTTGCAGGTAATCACCAGGTCTGGCAGCGGAACACGGGCAGCCGGGGAGTTGGCCAGCGCCTCCGGGGTTTTGCCGGTGACGGCTTCTTCCTTGAGCAGCTTCATGTAGCCCATGTTGACCCGGCCGTAGGAACAGCAGTCCACGGAATAGCCGTCGCGGTCGGCTACCTCCAGCATATCCAGCGAGCCTTTTCGCGCGCCGATGCCGGCGGCATGTGTTTCCGGGTACACCATTGCAATATCCATGGCCACGCACATCTCTGGCGGAGCCACAGAGGCCGACCAACAGACCAGTTTTCCATTGGCTTTGGCCTGTCGGGCCTCCTCATCCAGCTTAGCCTGATAGTAGGCCAGCAGTTCTTTTGCAGTCATTTGGCTGATTGCTTTTTCACTCATGCTGATTTCCCCTTTCGTTTTGCTTCTTCATAAGCCAGGCGGGCGGCTCCCAGCGCACCGGTGAGTTGGGGGCTGCGCGCAATCGCAAGCCTTTCGCCAAGCTCCGTTTGAATCGCGTCGGCAACGCCTCTGTTCAGCGCTACTCCGCCGCACAATACTACCTCGTTTTCAATGTCAACCCGCTGCGCCAGCGCGCAGGCCTTTGCCGCCACACTGTGGTGGACGCCGGCGATAATATCTTCTTTCGATCTGCCCTGGGACAGAAGAGAGATCACCTCCGACTCTGCAAATACGGTGCAGGTGCTGCTTACCGAAGCCGGATGCTTGGAACGGAAATGATACTCTGCCATTTCCCCCAGCTTCACCTCCAGCACACGGGACATCACTTCCAGAAACCGCCCCGTTCCTGCGGCACACTTGTCATTCATGTAAAATTGATGGATGTTGCCCTGGCTGTCTAATGAAATCGCCTTGACATCCTGGCCCCCAATGTCAATGATGGTTCGCGCCGCGGGATTCTGAAAAAACACCCCTTTGGCATGGCACGAAATTTCACTCATTTGCAGATCGGCAACCGCCAGCAGCGATCGGCCGTATCCGGTGGAAAGGATGAAAGTCATATCTGCCGGCGAGAGACCGCTTTGCTCCTGAATCTGAGCCAGCAGCCGTTTGGGGCCGCTGGTACCGGTGCCGGCTGAAACGACGGCGGCGGCAGCCACCTTGACGCCGTCCTGCAGAACTACCGCCTTGGAGGAAGAAGAACCGATATCGATGCCCATCGTATACATGCGGCAGCTTTCCCCTTTCCCTATTCCATCGGCTTACCGGCTTTTGTTTGCTTCTGCACCGCGATCAATGGGGGCTACCGTTTGAACCAGTTCAATCAGAATGCCCTCCGAATACCGCGGCCGCAGGAAATTGACAATGATGTCTGAGGTGCCTTCCACCGCCTCCGGCTCCAGCATCTCCAGGCCCTTGCCGCGCAGCTCCTGACTGGCGGCTTCCACATCCTCTACCTCAAAGGCAATGTGGGCAATGCCTCCCTTTCCGTTATTGAATTTGGTCAGCACTCCTTCGTGGGGAATGATGAATTCAATCGGGCTTTCCATCATCGGCCCATATTTGGTGAAGATCAGATCGGCGTGATAGCTTTTGACATACCCGCGGTAGTCCACCTCCAGCCCCAGCAGATCGATCAGGTGTTCCGCCTGCTCTACCGTAGGCAAAACGACCCCCACATGATGCATGCGCATTGGTTTCAAATCGCTCATCCTTCCTATCGTTTGTTGATTAATTTTGTGTATATTGTATCATCGCCGTTGCCTTTTAAAAATGAAATGCAATGGATTTATTTTGAATGAAATTGCATTCCATTTGAAACTATTTGCTATTTATGGTATTCTAAACAGGAATTAATTTGGGAGGAATGACGATGACGGACTATGGAATCATGCTGCGGCGTTTCATCGATTTTACTGGAAGTAAGCTCTATGCTGTCGCCGACGAAATAGGATACGATGTCTCGTACGTCAGTAAGTGGTGCAACAAGGACCTTCTTCCTGCGCCCAAAACAGCAGCCACGGTGAATAAGATTTTGGTTTGTTTTTTTGCCACCAGCATTCAGCAGGACGGGCGTGAGAATGAATTTTTCACTGCGTTCCCGGGCTGCGAATCCGGGCATACGGTAGAGCAGCACATCTGTACCCTGTTGACAAAGGCTTATGAAGCGTCTGCCCACACAAAGACAACCTCCGCCTCTTCCAAAATCGAGCTGCTGACTCATCGCAATCAGATGCTGAGCTCTTTACAGGAATTTGCCCGTCATCGCCTTACGGCGGGAGGCGAGGTATTCTGCAGCATCGATTTGCTCACGCTGCTGAAAAGCCGGGACTTTACCGTGCTGGATCAACTGGCAGGTGACATGGAACTTCATTTTCACGCCGCACTGAATATGGAGCGCTTTCAGAAAGACCCGATGAAAAACCTGGGCCTCCTTTACGGCTTTTTGACCCGTTATCCCACGTTTTACCTCACGCTTTATGATGGCTCCGGACTGGAGGGGGAAGGGATGATCGCGGCAAAAAACGGCGGTGCGCTTATGGCGGCGCTGAGCCCAAAAGGGGAGCTGGACGCTCTTTTGGTGCTGGAGCCCGGTGAAAACGCCAACCAGCTTTATAGGACGGTAATGGCCCGCTTAAAGGAGTGTCCCCTGCTGCTTTCGCCCGCCACGCCGGAAAGCATGAACAACAACGGTTACCGAACCGATTTTTACAGTCGGGATCAATACAAGTTTTTTTCTCCCTATGGATTTGAATTTCTTCTTCCGGAGTCCATCTGCAGTAAACTCATTCAGGCAGGGGAGGCCGACGCGCCGAACCCCGCTCTTTCCAAGTTCATCCGGAGACTTTTTATCACTTGGGAAGAAGTTTTTGAAAAGAGCCATATCGATTTTTACCTGCTGAAATCCTCTGTTCTTCGGTATCTGGAATCCGGTGATCTTTTATTTGCTGATATCATGTATCAAATGTCCCCTTCGGAACGGCTGGAACATCTGGAAAATGTAAAGAAGCAGGTCATGCACAACCCTGAAATCCGTTTTATCGTTCTGGATGACGACACGTTCTCCCCCAGCTTTGCCCCTACCTTTTCCGTATACATCAATCCCCAAAAACTATTTCTCAAAAATCCCGCCGCTTACCAAACAAAGAAAGGGCCGCTGTTTTATACGGTGCAGAACGAAACGCTGCTTCAGGCCGCCAGCCAATACCTGGATTCCACTTTGAGTCATTCGTCCTGTAAGGTGTATGATTCCAAAAGTCTGGAAGAACTGGAGAACCGCTATGGCGGCATGCTCTACCGTATGCTGACGCTCTGAATCGAAATCGAAGCGAACCGGGCCGCAAGGAATCCGCACTGCTGTTTTCTGCAAAGATTCCCGGCAACTATGATTTTTAAGAGAAACCTCCCGGCGATCCGGGAGGTTTTGCATTAAAAAAACACCTGACCCCATTTATTTGTGGGGTCAGGTGTTTTTTATGAAAGGAGGCTTTCTTGAACGGCAAAGTCATCCATTCCACAACAAATGATGTGTTTTTATAAAAAACGCTTGTAGTGTTCATACACTTTGTTATACTGAAAATACGGTACCGTAAAAATCAAATCAGATGAGGAGATTCTTTATGGAATTATTGACAGTAAAACAAATCGGGATCGCCCGCACAGACGAACATCGCTTTTGGATTGAACTGAATCCGGAGTACAGAGAGGCCATGACCGGGCTGAAGGGCTTTGAGTATCTGAATATTTTCTGGTGGTTCGACCGCTGCGACAACTCTGAAAGCAGATCGGTATTGACGGAGGAGCAGCCTTATTCTAAGGGGCCGGCGCTACTGGGAACCTTTGCCACGCGCTCACCAGAGCGCCCGAACCCCATTGCGCTTACCTGCGCGCAGGTAACGTATCTGCAGATGGAAAAAGGGATCATCGGCCTTGCCTATTTCGACGCGCTGGATCAAAGCCCGATTCTGGACATCAAGCCCTATACACCCAGCCTGGACCGCGTGGAGCACCCGGGCGTTCCGGCCTGGTGCGCTCACTGGCCCAAAAATGTGGAAACCAGCGGGGAGTTTGACTGGTCCGCTGAATTCAATTTCTAAGAAGACGGCCTTGACCCCAAGAACAATGGAATAGAAATGATTCCACAATCTAGTTAAGTTCGGTTGAAAACCGTCTTACTAACAGCAAAAGGCCCGCGGAAATTCCGCGGGCCTTTTCGGGCTTATTTTTGCACCGGAAGATACATGATACGAGCACTGATATTACTTGAGGCTCTTCCTGTCGCCAGATCGGCATACCAGAAAAAGAGACCGGGCCATGTTTTCTGGCACCACCGCCCGCCGAACATCGAGCTCTGCCATCCATCGAACGTATTGTTCTGCTTGAAGTAGTCGCCCACTGGGCCTTCCTCCGTACCTTTCACCTCTGAGGTCAGGAACATAAAATCACATTCCTCGCTGTACGCAAACGCGGAAGTAAAGCCATTCTCTTTGCAAAGGGTGAAGCCGGTGTTGCGGTAGGGCGCACCCTTATAGTCGTCCTGGTACTCCCCGTCGCTCCACCAAACGGCATTGATTCCGCTGCATTCAAAGTTGAGACCGTCGACCAGCTTCCAGATATTGCCCCACAGGTTTTCCTCCCCGCGGTATGTAACCGAGGAAAAACCGTCGTCAGGGCCGCCGGAGCCGGAGGTATTCCCAAGGTGCGATGTCTGCCCGGTTTTTTCCGCTCCGTTTCCGCCTTCGCCGACCTCTTTGTTCACCACGCCTTTTCCGATTTCCTTTTTCGAGTCGAAGCTTGCGTATTCCACCAGCATCAGCAATTCGGTGGCGTTGAGCGACAGAAAATCAATGAGCTGCCAGCCATCCCCGCGATTGGCGGTCAAAACGCGTGCGTTCGCGCGGTTCAGCATCTGGCCGTTCGCGCCGCTGACCGGCTTTGTGCCCGCAATGGAGGACAACGTTAGCGTTGAGCCTGGGTTGGCAGTAAAAACACTCTCATCCTCGTAATAATAAGTTGCCTTTTCCTTGTCGTAGATACTGGCTTCATAAGCGCTGGAGTATATGAAGTCGTATTCAACGCCGCGCCGCAAAAAGCTTGGGTACACCCGAAAGCCCGGCTGCGCATCCTCGCTGACCCACCAGCGGGCCCTGCGAATGTGATGCCCTTGACCGCCCTCAATCGGCTCTAAAGCAACGGGCTCCACTTTGTAGTAAAACTTGGGCTGTTCCACCATTACCTGAACGGGAGTCCCTGCCGGGTAGGTTTTTCCGTCTTTAACAATTGGAGTATGCAGTGTGCCGGATTCTGAATACCCCTCGTCGCCATAGTAGGCGACGACCGTGCCGTCGTCGGTCAGGTTGCAGCGCTTTCTTCCGCCATACATGCGCACGGCATCAAAATCAGCCCCCGGTGTTTTTCCCGCGGAAGCCCCCAGACGCTGCGCCGTACCTGTGATAAAATCAAAGTCCACACCATATGCGGTATTATTTTTCATAAAAATCATTGCCTCCATTTTATGTTATTTGTTTATGCAAAGGCCCTGCGGGAGCGCCGCAGGGCCTTTACAGTTAGCAGAATCGAAACGGTTACCGAATGGTGAGGAGAACGTCACCGGCACCGACGGAATTATTTTTCTCAACGTGGATCTTTTCCACAACGCCGCCCGCGGGAGCAAGCAGCTCGTTTTCCATCTTCATAACCTCCAGCAAAACAACCGGCTGACCGGCTGTTATGCTGTCACCCTCGTGGACCATGATATCCAAAATTTTTCCGGGATACTCTGCCTTCATCATTGTTGCTTCTGCACTCATTGTCAAAACTCCTTTTTAGTTCAAAATTTTATTATGTTTGATACTGTTACAATTGAGAATTTTTCATATCGGTAATGAACATATGTCCCGGCGCATGTGTGATTACAAACGGAGGCTTTACATTCATAACCACCGCCTGCGGGGTAACACCGCAGGCCCAAAAAACCGGAACCTCGCCCTCTTTGATGGTGACCGGGTCGCCAAAATCAGGATGATGGATGTCGCGGATTCCAATGTATTCGGGGTCCCCAATATGGATCGGTGTGCCATGCACCTGCGGCATCCGCTCGGTCACCGTAACGGCTTTTACCACCTTTTCGTGGGGGATCGGCCGCATACTGACCACAACAGGCCCGCTGAAAATGCCTGCCGGGCGGCATGGGATATTCGTAATATACATAGGTACATTGCAGTTTTCCGTAATGTGCCGTACCTCTATCCCCTCTTCGATCATCGGCGCTTCAAAACTGAAACTGCACCCCAGCAGAAAGCTGACCAAATCATCGCGCCAGAAGGAGGAAACATCCTCATACTCTCCCTGCATCACTCCATCGCGGTAGACCCGATATTTGGGGATATCTCTGGCAATATCGCTCCCTTTTGCCGTAATGGAAAACTCACGTGAACCGACATCGCTGACCTCCAGAACAGGGCAGGGTTTTGGATTGCGCTGCGTAAACAGCAGAAAATCGTATGCAAACTCCCTGGGCAGCACAACCAGATTCCCCTGTGCATACCCGGCACACATTCCGCTGGTGGGAGAGGTGATTTTCCCCTCCCGGATCATTTGACGGACTACTTTGGGTTCCTGATGAAACAAATTCATAACGATCCTCCTTCATCTGTCTGGGAATGAGCGAAAAAAACAATCTCTGCAAAACGACGATGATCCTCCACCCCAGGAGGCTCTACACAAGCGCGGCGATGCTTTCTTCCGATTCCAGCGTGCAGATATCGTACTGCGCGCTTTGGAACGCTTCGCTTTGCAGCAACCGCATTTGAAATGCCGCGTTGGTATCCACACCGGATACCGAAAACTCCCGGATGGCCTGCCTCATTTTCGCCGCGGCCTGCTCCCGGGTAGGCGCATGGGCAATCAGCTTGACGAGCAGGTTATCGTAGTAGGGCGGAATGGAGTAGCCCTCATACACCGCGGTATCGAGCCGGATTCCGCTGCCGCCCGGCAGGCGCAGATTCGTCAGCGTGCCCACGGAAGGGGCAAAGTTCTTTTCGGGAGTTTCCGCATTGATGCGGCACTCGATCGCGTGTCCTCTGGCGAGCAGATCACTCTGCCCGAAGGTCAACCTTTCCCCACGGGCCACACGAATCTGCCATTCCACCAAATCCACGCCCCACACCAGCTCCGTGATAGGATGCTCCACCTGAATACGGGTGTTCATCTCCATAAAATAGAAGCTGCCGTCGTGATCGAGAAGGAATTCCACTGTCCCCACACCTGTGTAGCCCACCTGCCGGGCAACACGAACAGCGGCTTCCCCCATTTTTCTGCGAACCTCGTCCGTAAGGGCCGTGCTGGGGGAAGGGCATTCCTCCAGCACCTTTTGGTGCCGCCGCTGCAAAGAGCAGTCGCGCTCCCCCAGATACACCATGTTGCCGAATGAATCCGCCAGAATCTGAACCTCAACATGGCGGGGATTCAGCAGCTTTTTTTCCAGATAAACATCTCCGCACCCGAAAAACCGCAGCGCTTCTTCCCGGGTGACGGCCAGAGCCTCCGGCAGCTGGCCCACACAATCCACCTGCCGAATCCCCCGCCCGCCGCCACCGGCGCACGCCTTGATCAAAACCGGGAACCCCATGCTCTGCGCACATACCTCGGCTTCCTTTTGCTCCCGCACCACGCCTGGGGAGCCGGGAATCGTCGGCACGCCCGCGGCCGCAGCCGCGCGCTTGGCGTTGGCTTTGTCACCCATTTTGCGGATCACTTTGGCCTTCGGGCCGATAAAGCAGATTCCCTGCTCTTCGCACCGTTCGGCGAATTCCGCATTTTCACTCAGAAAGCCTACGCCGGGATGCACCGCATCGGCCCCGGTTATCTTGCACGCAGACAGAATCGCATCCATATTCAAATAGCTTTTCGCCGACGGGGCCGGTCCCACACAAACCGACCTGTCTGCAAGCTGAACATGCAGGGCGTTTTTGTCGGCCTGGGAGCATATCGCCACCGTACCAAGCCCCAGCTCTGTGCATGCACGAAGAATTCGTACCGCGATTTCACCCCGGTTCGCGATCAACACCTTTTCGAACATTGTTATCCCTCGCCACGCTGCCCAAAACAGCTCTTATTTCATCCGCAGAACCGGCTGACCGAATTCTACCGCCTGCTCGTTTTGCGCCATGATTTCCGTAATGACGCCGTCGCGCTCGCTGACGATCTCATTCATGATCTTCATGGATTCGATCACAAACAGCGGGTCGCCTTTTTTCACGGCTGTTCCAACCTGAACAAACGGCGGCTGATCCGGCGCGGCGGACGCATAAAACATTCCGACCAGCGGCGAGATCACCACGCTGTCCTGCGCAGACTCTCGGCAGTCCTCCTGAGGGGTTGCGGCGGTCTCCGTCCCGCCGCTTTTCTCGGGACTGCTTTTTTCCAGATACAGCTCGCCCTGCTGATTGGACAGGCGCAGCACGCCGATCCGGCTGTTCTGAAACTCCTGCATCAGCCGCATGACGTCGTTTACAGACAGCTGCATTTGTGCATCCTGCACCGGCAGCATGCTTTCTTTGAAATTCTCTATTTTTTCCCGATATGCCAACAACTCTTCCTGCGCCTCCTCCACACTGACTGCACGAAAACGGATGGTGTCCCCGGGCCGGGCCTGCGCTAAAAGGGGCAGATCCGCCGTTATGACCGCCGCGATTTTCGTATACCCTCCGGTTGTCTGCCGGTCGGCCATCATAATGATCGGCTGGCCGCCGGCGGGCACCTGAACCGCGCCCATCACAATACCGTCGGAGATAATATCCGCCCCCGCGCTCTGCTCGATCTGCGGCCCCTCCAGCCGGTACCCCATGCGGTCGCTGACGGGAGTTACCGTATAGTCGCCGCTGAGGAATGTCCGGATTCCTTGTGAGGTAAACGCATCCTCCTGCGGCCCCAGAACCACACGCAGGGAAACCTGCACCGGAAAATCAGGCACCAGCTCTGTGCGTGCCGCAAGCGCGGCAGTATTTGCGCTCTCCGCGAGCGGCAGCTCATCCCCCGTGTGCAAAGGCCGCCCGTGCAGACCGCCGACCTGCGCCTTGCAGCAGGTGGATTTGCTCCCCAGATCACCGGGAACGGCAATTCCGCCCGCAAAGGCAATGTACAGCCGGCAGCCCCGGCGCATCGGCGCAAAGGAGAGAACATCCCCCGCTTCCGCCAAGACCGACTGCCACATGGGAAAGGCGTGCCCATTGATCTTCATTTCCGCCTCGCCGCCGGTCACCGCGATCAGGCAGCGATCCTGAAACCGCAGGCTGGGGCCGATCAGCGTCGCCTCCAGCACCGCTTCATCAGGCGCATTGCCCACCAGCAGGTTTGCCGCCCGAAAGCTATAATCATCCATCACCCCGGCAGGGGAGATTCCCGATTCCAGAAAACCGAACCGGCCCGCATCCTGCACCGTGGTGAAAAGCCCCGGGGAAAGTACGACTGCGCTGTTCATGCTTTGTCCCTCCTTCCCGCACTGCGGGGGAATCCGTCAGCCGTTTACCGGTCGGCGGGTTCTGGCAAATGCCTGGAGGCGCTCATGGAATTCATGCAGAAGCTGCTGTGCTTCTTCTACGCTGACCCGTTCGAAGCGGATTTTGGTACCGGCCTGCGCCTGCGCCAGCAGGGGCAGGTCTGCCGTTACCACGGTGGCGATTTTGGTATATCCGCCGGTGGTCTGCCGGTCTGCCATCAGTATGATGGGCTGGCCGCTGCTGGGTACCTGAACCGCACCCATCACGATGCCGTCAGACACAATATCCGCTCCCGCCTTATGGGTGATCTCCTCCCCCTCCAGGCGGTATCCCATCCGGTCGTTCGCCGGGGTGACAAGGTACTCGGTATTCAGAAAGCTGGCGATGCCCTCTTCGGTAAACAAGTCCTCCTGCGGCCCAAGCACAGCCCGCAGAGTGATCTGTGTGGGGAATTTCGGAATCCATTCCTCACTGGCGGCCCACAGCTTTGCTTCCCCAGACGGCGCTTTCAGCGGCACCACATCATCCCGTTTCAGCATGCGTCCCTCAAATCCACCCATCTGCGCCTTCAGGTTGGTGGATTTACTGCCCATGATGACCGGAACATCCAGCCCACCGGCAAACGCGATATAGGCGCGGCACCCGCCCTGAATTCCGGAAAACGACAGGCGGTCGCCCTCCCCCACCGGGATGGTCTGCCACATGGGAACCGGCTGGTCGTTGAGCTTCGGCTGCATCATGGCGCCGGTCACTGCGATCCGCGTGCTGCACTGAAATTCCAGCACCGGCCCCATCAGGGTTACTTCCAGCACCGCTTCCTCCTGCGGGTTATCCACCAGAAGGTTGGCGGCGCGGTGACTGTAGCTGTCCATTACGCCGGACACCGAAATGCCCGACTGCAAAAATCCGAACCGGCCCGCATCCTGAACAGTGGTCAGGGCGCCCGGTGAAATCACTTTTACTGCGTTCATTCTTTCGCCTCCTTTTTGGGGTACAGGCGATACTGGTACCTGCCCTGCGCCACCTGCTGTTCGATCTCGCCGTATTCCTTTTCGCTGACGGGAACAAATTTCAGGTAATCCCCGGTGCGGTACAAAATGGGAGGATTGCGCTGCGGATCGTACAGCAGAATCGGCGTGCGGCCGATGAGCTGCCAGCCGCCGGGGCTGGCCAGTGGGTAAATGCCCGTCTGCTGCCCGGCAATTCCGACCGAGCCGCTGTTGATTTTGGTTCGCGGCGTTTTCAGGCGCGGCGTTGCGATGCGCTCATCCATTCCGCCCAGATAAGGAAAGCCCGGGGCAAAGCCCAGCATGTAAATCAAATACTCGCGCGAGGAGTGAATCTGGATCACCTCGTCGCGGCTCAGCCCGCTGTGCTGGCATACAAAATCCAGATCGGGGCCGCAGTCCCCGCCGTAAAGCGTGGGGATCTCCATCACGTTGGGCTTTGGCAGCTCCATTTTTTCAAGGCTGCCTTCCAGCTTCTGCAGGGTTTGCAGCATTTCGCGGTACGGCACGGTCAGCGGATCGTACTGAACCAGCAGAGAGCGGTAAGTAGGGGTCAAAGACACGATCCCCGGAAGCGCGGCCTTTTCAATCGCCAGATACATCCCGCGAACCCGTTCGTTAATCTGCGGGGAGATTTCGTTGCCGAACTCAACGACCAGCGCCGAGTCCCCCGCGATGAGATATTTCGTCTGCGAATACATAAAATTCCTCCTGACGATTAAAATAAGCTGCCCATTCCGACGATTGCAAAGTACGCGAACAAAATCGCCGAAACAATGCCGGTCACGGTGAGCCAGATGGGGTGGTGATACTCCTCACCCACGATGTCTTTCCGGTATGCAGCGACCAGACTGATCACCAGAGCCAGCGGCAGCACAAGCGCGTTGAGCGCGCCCGCGACGATCAGCAGTGTAGCCGGCTTGCCAAGCAGCAGCATGACCAGAGTGGCGCAGGTGATAAAAGCAATCGTCACGGCCTTATTGTGATTGGATACCGTCTTGCTCAGCGATTTGACAAAGGAAAGCGAGGTATACGACGCGCCGATAATCGAGGTGATCCCGGCGAAGAACAGCAGTAGGCCGAAAACGCGGTAGCAGATTTCTCCGCCGCCCTGCAAAAAGGCATCGGCCGCAGGGTTCGTGGGGTCGAGCGAAACGCCTTTGACTACCACACCGAAAACCAGCATAAACAGGAAGAAGCGACTGAAAGCCGCGATCCCCAGGCCGCCGCAAGCGCTCTTTACGATTCTCTTCTCGTTTTCCTTGCCCACAACGCCGCCGTCGATCAAACGGTGCGCGCCGGCAAAGGTGATATAGCCGCCCACCGTACCGCCCACCAGAGTGAGAATGGAGGGGAACAGCGCCGGGACTCCTGTGCTGGGCGCAAAGGTCTCTTTCAGCGCCATGCCCACAGGGGGCTGAACGACAATCATGACTCCTAAAATGATGAGGATCTTCAGGATGCTGAGGATCTTTGCGATATTATCCACCGCGCCCTGCGCGTTTTTCACGGAAAATACGATCACCGCGATGACGCCTGCCGTAACATACCCGGCCCGCAGATCGAGTCCCATCATGGCGTTCAGGCCGAGGGCCGCGCCGCCGACATTGCCGATGTTGAAAATCAGGCCGCCCACGAATACGAAGATGGCCAGAAAATATCCCAGGCCCGGCAGCAGCTTGTTCGCCACATCCTGCGCGCGCATATTCGCCACGCACAGAACTCGCCACACGTTGATCTGCACGATAAGGGACAGAAGCAGCGAAGCGATGATGACGAAGCCGAAGCTGCCGTGAAAATCATTGGTAAATTTTGCAGTCTGTGTCAGAAAGCCCGGCCCCATCGCCGAGGCCGCCATCAAAAATACGCCGCCGATGGCCTGACTGCGTTTGGTTTTGGTTTTGGTTTCACCGTCCATTAACAAATCCTCCTAAACCCTGTTATCATTCTGTGCAGGCCCGCAGATCGGCAATCTCAATTCCCTCTTTGGTCAGGCTCTCGCGAATATGTTTTACAAACTCAACTGCCTCGGCATTGTCGCCATGTACGCAGATCGACTGTGGTTTGAGCGAAATCTGCTCGCCGGTGATCGCCGTCACCACATTGTCCTTGGCCATGCTGATGATGCGCCGCACACACTCATCCACATCGTGGATCACCGCACCGGGGGTTCCTCTGGCGACCAGACTGCCGTCCGCATTGTAGGCGCGGTCCGCAAATACCTCGCTGGCACAGGTCAGGCCCACCTGCTGTGCGGCTTCGAGCATTTTGCTGCCGGAAAGGCCCAAAAAGATCAGCTTGGGGTCTACCTCGTAAACCGCTTCTGCCAGCGCCATTGCCAGCTTCATGTCTTTGGCGGCCATATTGTACAGCGCGCCGTGCGGCTTTACGTGGGCAAGCGGCACTCCGCTCGAAACGCAGAACGCGTTCAGCGCGCCGATCTGGTATTTCATGTAAGCCTTGGCCTCTGCGGGGGTGATGTTCATGTTGCGGCGGCCGAAGCCCATCAGGTCAGGGAAGCCGGGGTGTGCCCCGATGCTGACGCCTTTTTCTTTCGCCAGGCGCACCGTATGCTCCATCACGCAGGGGTCACCCGCATGGAAACCGCACCCGACGTTTGCGGAGGAAATATACGCGATGACCTCTTCGTCACGGCCGATGGTATAGGCGCCGAAGCTTTCTCCCAAATCGCAGTTCAAATCAATTCTGCTCATTTTTCTTGCTCCTTTTTTCAAAATTTTATGTAATTAAGACATCTGCCGCTGAAATGTTATAGCAATAAGCGTGCCAACCTGTTGTTTCGCGTATTTTTCTGTATTTTGCTGCAAATCCATTTCTTTTTTCGCATAGAAAATAAAAAAGACCGTGCGAATTCGCACGGTCGACCTGTTCAGTTTCGCACAATGTGCGATTTTGAACTATTGTTATTCATTGACTTAGAAAAATTGAATAGAAACGCAAAGATTGCTTCTCCTGCCGCAGGCAGGAGAAGCAATCAATCGTTTTTTAAAAGTGAAATGACTGCATACTCACTTCATCTGATCACGGACTTTCGGTTTCTTCCCTCACCTGCGGCAAAGGAAGAAACCGATTTTCTTTGATGCCGCTCTTTTTCGTAAATTGGCTCTATTGCTCCAGCCGGCGGCGCAGAGAAAACCGGCTGTACCCCAAAAGCTTTGCCGCCTGAGAATAATTGTCCCCAGTCAGCCGGAGCGCTTTATCGATATAGGCCATTTCGAGCCGCTCCAGCTCTTTCTGCAAATCGATCGGGCTGCTCAAATCCTGCATGGGCCAGAGCTCCCCGCTCTGCGGCACAGATACCTGTGGAGCGCCGCTTTCCTCCAGCAGCTGGCCGGTATGCTCCAGCACATCGCCGTCGCAGAACAGCACAGCGCGCTCGAGCACGTTGCGAAGCTCACGCACATTCCCTTTCCAGGAATACTCCTTGAGCTTCTGCATAAAGGCGGGCGAAATCTGCCGGATGTTTTTGCCGAGCTTCTGGTTGAAAAAATCCAGATAGTATTGGCACAGCGGCTCGATATCCTGCGGCCGCTCGCGCAGGGGCGCCAGATAAAGCTGCACGACGTTCAGCCGGAAAAACAGATCGGCCCGAAACGTTTTTTCTTCAATGGCCTGTTCCAGCGGGCGGTTTGTGGCGGCGATCACCCGCACATTTACCTCTACGTCGCTCAGCCCGCCCACCCGGCGGAATTTGCGATCCTCCAGAAAAGTGAGCAGCTTGGCCTGCATCGGGAGCGGCATATCTCCGATTTCATCCAGGAACACCGTTCCCTCGTTCGCCAGCTCAAACAGGCCTTTTTTTCGGGCCAGCGCCCCGGTAAACGCGCCCTTCTCGTGCCCGAACAGCTCGCTTTCAAACAGGCTTTCCGGCACGGCGCTACAATTGATTTTCACCAGCGGAAAATTCCGGCGCGCACTTTTCTGGTGAATCTGCGCCACCACCACACCTTTACCGCTGCCGGTTTCGCCGCGCACGAGAAGGTCTACGTTGTCTTTGGCGCTGAGCAGCTCCACCTGCCTTTTGATCTGCTGCATCTGCGGACTGACCCCGATCAGATCGGGCGGCCCGCCGGAAGAAAGCAGCTCCAGCTTGCGGCGGCTTTTCAGCTGATCGAGCGCGCGGCGGATGACGATATCTATAGCGTCGATATCAAACGGCTTCTGCACATAATCGTAGGCCCCGCGCCGAATGGCCTGCACCGCCTGCGAAATGGAGCTGTACGCCGTAATGATGATGATCTGAATATCCTCATCCAGCTTTTTGATGGTTTCGATATATTCCATACCCAGCACGTTCCCGAGCCGGTTGTCCAGCATCACTACATCGGGCTTGAACTCCTCCGCCAGCCGAAGGCCCTCCTCGATGGTCTCGGCCTCCTGCGTCAGGTACCCCAGGTCTGTCAGGCCTTCCCGCAGCGAAATGCGGATGAGGTACTCGTCATCAATAATCAGTATTTTACTTTGCATCGGTTCGTTTCCTTTCTTCCGCACTCCGCTCTAACGGCGGAAGGTGATCCTTGCTTTTGTCCCCTGCCCTGGCGCGCTCTTGATCTGAAAGGCGGCGTCATTTTGCCGCAGAAGCTGCGACACGATCGAAAGACCCATCCCTCCGTCGCGGTTTCCCTCGCCCAGGTGCTCCGCCGCTATCCCCGGCCCGTCGTCGATGATCCACAGGCAGACGCAGTCCTCCTGCACACCGGCCTTCATCAGAATCTCTCCTCCGCTTTTCATCGCCTTGATACTGTTGTTGATCAGGTTGATCAGCACCTGCTTCATGGCGCTTTTATCCGCATACAAAAGGACGTCCTTCGGCGCCTCGCACCGCAGACTGATATGGCTGTTTTCCGCGATTTTGGAATACAGCAGCAGGATTTCTTCAAACAGCTCGTCCACGGGGATCAGATCTTTTTTTAGCTCCCGTTTCCGGCTCAGGCTGCACAGATTCTCTACCAGAAGGTTGATGCGGTCCACCTCGCCGACGATGGTTTCGCATAGAACGCGGTCGTTATCCTGCGTCAAATGGCGCTCCACCACCTGCACCCCCACGCGGATTCCCGCCAGCGGATTGCGGATTTCGTGCGCAAGCTCCGCGGCCAGCTTCCCCGTATAGATCAGCTTTTCATCCTGCACCGCCTGCTCCTCCATCATTTTGCGGTAGGTGATATCGTCCACCGTGCAGAGCACACCCCAAGATTTCTGGTTTTCATCCATCAGCCGCCACACGCCGAGCTCCACATCCAGCCGATGATTTTCTTCGTCCGTCAGCTGGATCGGATCGTAAAATACTTTTTGGTTTTCGAGGCATTCCTCCAACAGGGCCGACAGCGGTTTTCCCTCATGCCGGTACTCGGTTTTGGCCAGCAGATTTTGTGCTCGACTGTTGCTCAGCAGGATATTCTGATCCTGATCGTAAGCGATGACGGCCAACGGCAGGCTTTCCACGATCGTCTGGTTCAGGTTCTTTTCCCGGCGCAGATCGGCCGTATAGCGCTGAAGATTCCGCAGCATTCCCTGGAATACGCGCGCCAGCTGGCCCAGCTCGTCGCCGCGGTTGGTAAATTCCACATCTACGTCCCACGGCTCCTGCGGCTGCTCGCTGACAGTGCGGCAGGCGTAGCTCAGCCGCCGGATGGGCGTTGAAATGTTGTCGGCAATCAAAATACTGGCCTGAAGCACCAGAATCAGCTGAGCAATGATCGCCAGAACAGTATACTTCTGCTCATGCAGCAGCTCTGTCGTGAACACCTGCTGGTCGACTGTGTACGATATCTTCCAGCCAAGCTGGTTATCACTGCTGGAATACAAAACCTCGCCCGTTCCGGCTGGGGTTCCGCCGATATAGGTGCCGTCCTGGTCTTCAATCAGGATGTGAAACTGTGGGATCTCCCTGTATTTTTCCCGCAGCTGCTGCACCTCACCCATCCGCACGGAATAATCGATATCGAATTCAATCAGGGAAATGTTGTTCTCCGCCAGATTCCGTTCTTTCGCCAGCTTTGTGCTTCGGCTCGTGTCGTACAAAATCACGCCGAACATTACGGTAGAGATGATCCCCAGCAGAAGGAACGGGATCAATATTTTTCGCTCAATATCAAAGATCGGCCTGCGGCGCATCGGCGGCTCCCTCCTTCCAGGTCAGACGGGACGTGAGGAAAAATCCCAGCGAGGACAAAATCGTTCCCGGGAACGCCGGATGAACCGGCAGAATCTGACTGTAGTACAGCGGGTAAAACACCGCGATCGCCAGGAGCCCGACCAAAAGCGCCGCCCAGGCGCCCTGACGTGTCGCCTTCGGGTATAAAAACGCGCCATAAAGGGCTGGAAAAAAGATCACGCCGAAAATCCCCCAGATGTCGCCGCCGTAAGACAGCAGGCTGGCCGGAGGGTGTGTGGAAAACAGCAGCGACAAGGTGCCGCCGATCAGCACCCCAAGGCGCGTCAGCAGAATCGTCGTGTACTCCCGCGGCGGCCTCGGGCACAGGGGACGGATCACATCGTAGGCAAACGAAGTGGAAAACAGCAGAAGCTGTGAATTTGCGACGGAAACGCACGCCCCCAGAATCGCAAACAGGAACAGTGTATTGAGGGGCGTGAACAGACGGTCGTTCAGAACGTACACCACCACGTCGTCCGCGTTCGTAACAGCGGCCAGCGACGGGAACAGCACGCGCATCCCCAGCCCGATCGTCAGAAGGGCAAAATAGAAAACAGCCAGGTAGCACAGCGCGCTGCGCACGGTGTTGCGGGCGGCACGCTTGTCCTTTGCGGAAAGCATGCGGATCATATACTGGGGATTGCTGGCCAGACCCAGCCCCCACCCAAAAAACATGGTGGTGCTCATGCGCGGGGTAAACTTCTCCCCGTCGAACAAGCGGAACAGATCGCCCGGCTGGTTGACCGAAACGCTGCCGCCGTGCGCGTAGCCGGAAACCTCCCCCGCCTTCTGGAACAACTCGGAAAAGCCCCCGGCCTGCCCCACCACCAGCAGATACACCGAAGCGGTGCCCACTGTCAGCAAAAGGATATGCGCCACATCGATCCGCGTCACCGCGCGGTACCCTCCAAAGGTGGAGTACAGGATGAACAGATAGATCATCAGCGTCGCCACGTTGTAGGGGATATTGAACAGACCGGACGCCACCAGGCCGAAACCCTTGATGTGGATAATGATATACAGCGTATAGGTCACCATCATGACCAGCGCAAATAAAATCTGAAGCCATTTGGAGCCGTATTTTTTGCCGATCAGCTCGGGAATGGTCAGCACATCGTAATCATACAGGCGGCCGCTGATCATCTGCAGCAGAAAGGCCCCGAAAAACCAGGGCACCACCGAATACAGCAGCGGAGCCAGCCCGCTTTCAAACACGTTCCCCGTAAAGCCAAGGATCGTCGCGGCGGAAATCCATGTTCCGATAAAAGTCAGTGTGCTGCGGAACAGGCTCAGCTGCCGGTTCCCCAGGTAAAAGTGCCGCAGGGTATTCTGCTGCTGCGTTCTGCTTTTCCCCACGATCAACAGAACGATGGAGTACAGGGCAAAACACCCCAGATAAAGAATCTCCTTATCAAAATTCACCGCTTTCGTCTCCTTTGCTTTTGATTGGAAGCTCTGCTGAAAGGTCCGGATTCTCAACTTAGAAATCAATAGACGCTTTTTATATTAGCATATTGTCCAAAAAAAGCAACGCAGGTCTTTTGATATTGTTCTGGAAAACAAAAGCAGTTTTGAGGTGAAACCGTTCCGCTCAGCCAATGATATAGCACCAGATCGGAATCGTCACCATAGAAAGCAGCGTGGTCAGCACAACACATTTGGTCGCAAAAGGGGCGTCGCTGTTGTACCGTGCGGCAAAAATCGCCGCCGTCGCGCCCGCGGGCATTCCCGTCATAATCACGCCGACACCGGTTGCGGTAGGGTCCAGCCCAAACAGCAAACCAAGACCAAACGCAATCAGCGGCAGAAGAATCAGGCGAAGCACGCTGAACCAGAGCGTGGTTTTGTTGACGATGGTCTTTCCATTGACATCCGCCAATATTGTACCGATGATGAACATGGTGATAGCGGAGTTGCAGTTCCCGATAGTTTGAATGGAGGAAACAAGAAGAACGGGAAGCTGAATCTGTGTCACCATCAGAAACATTCCGATATAGATCGCCACAAGGCACGGGTGCGTCAGAATATTGCGGATGACTTTTTTCGGGTCTGTGGAACCCGCGACGAAATAAGATGTTCCGGCCGACCACATGACGACCCGCATCGGAATCAGGAAAACCGACGCGTACAGCAGCCCCAGACTGCCGTAAACGCCCTCGGCGATCGGGTTCCCCAGAAAGCCGCCGTTTGAAACGATAGTGCAGTATTGCAGCACCTTTTTCTGCTGCTCGTGATAGCCATTAAACAAAAATCGATTTAAAAAAACGCACAGCAGCTGGATCAGGATACCGACAGCCAGCAGCACGCTGCACGCTTTGAGCACGGAGATGTCAAAGGCGATCAGACACGATTTGATGATATTGCAGGGGATGATGATGCTTACGCACAGGTCTGTCAGGCATTTTTTGCCGGGCTCGTCGATGATTCCGCGGCGTTTGAGCACGACGCCGGCCAGAATCATCACAAACAAGGTTCCCTGCAAATTGAACAGATCGATTACTCTCATATGTATTCACAGCCTCTCTTTCCAAAAGCGAATGAGAAAAACGCTGATTGATTCATTTGGGGAGCACAAGCTCCTGTATAGAGGAGAGCAGCCTCTTCAGGCGGTCATTTTCATTTTGCAGCTGGCGGCAGAACACATTTAACTCTTCCACCTGCCTGCGCAGCCCCTGTACCTCTGAATTTTCAGCGGGGAAGCTGAACTCTTGTTTTTTCTGTTTCGAAAAGAACCGCTTCATTCTGTAATCTCCCTTCCGATTATCTCCATTCTCTGTCCCTGTTAGAAAGATAAATTTTCAACTCTTCCGTCTGCAAGGGCAGAGGAAGAATCAGGGCTTTCAAGCGCTTTTACTGTATTATTTAAGTATAGAAGAAAAACGCCTTATTGTATAACTGTTATTTTTGATATATGATACAGTGTAAATACTGTAATTTTGAAAAGGAGGGCGGCCGTTGAACTTTTTGAGCATGACTTATTTTACAACGACAGCCAGAGAACAGAGCTTTACCAAAGCCGCCGAACAGCTGCATATCACCCAGCAGACGCTGAGCGCCCACATCGCTGCGGTGGAACGCGAGCTGGGGTGCCAGCTGTTCATTCGCCACAGCCCATTGGAGCTGACCTACGCCGGAGAAGTCTTTTTGCAGTACGCTTTGGATTTTCAGCGGAAGTACCGTTCTATGGAGCAGGAGTTCAGCGATATCTCTCACAACCAGAAAGGAGTTCTGCGCGTGGGAATCGCCTATACTCGGGGCCGCACTATTTTGCCGGAGCTGATCACCGAATACCAGAAAATTTACCCCCAGATCACCGTGCAGGTAATGGAAGCCAAAAACGACGTATTACAGCAAAACCTGCTCAAGGCCGAAATCGATCTCGCGATTGCCAACTTTCCTGATCAGATTCCGGGGGTAGAGCTGATGGATTTTTATGAGGAAGAGGTCGTCCTGCTGATTGCGGAATCGCTTCTGCGCAGGCTTTTCGGAGCGAAAACCGACGCTGCGATCCAAACAATTCAGGCCCAACAAAATCTGTCTGTTCTTTGCGACTGTCCCTTCCTGTTCAACAGCCGGGAGGACATCGCCGGAAAAATCGGCCACCATCTGATCGCGCAGGCAGATTTTATCCCCACCGTAAAGGCGCAGGCCGGGAACATCGAAACACTTCTCGATCTGTGCGTCAGAGGCGTAGGCGCCTGCTTCTGCCCTGAAAAATTAGTCCGCACCGCCCTTTCCGAAGAAGAGATTTCCGGCCTGAAAGTCTTTCACTTCAGTGAGTCCACACGGTATCAGATTCGATTCGGGTGGCTGGGGCAGGCGTACCGCTGGAGCACGATCTCAAGCTTTATAGAGCTGGCTGTCCGATTGATCCGGTAAAAGCACTGCAAACGGAACTATTTTATTTTCAGTGGCGTTTCTGTATTCAGAAAGCATTGGAAGGCGGGCCAACCGCCCCCAAAGTTGCCAAGGGGAAAGCATTTGTTTTTATTACACTCGCACAAAAAAAACCGGTTCACTTTCCAAAACGCAAATTTTGACACGAAACACCGCGGTATACAAACCGATCTACAGAATTTTACTTGTGCTATACAAGCAAAATCCAGTTTTATCTCTTCGACCTGGTGTGATAAAATGAAGACAAATACAGGGCAGTCCCTCCAATAGGAAATACAAACGGCAAGCAAAGAAGTTGGCTGAATCAGTCACTGCTTTGTTTGCCGTTTTCATTTTCGCCTGAAAACACAGGTCGGCCTTGTGTTTTTCGCAATTGCTGCCGGCAGCTGCCTCGCTTTGATATTAAAAGGTATGCGGCAACTCTTTTCCAATGGATACCAATTTTTTATTTTTCAAAAGCAAAATGGAATCATCATTTTTTGCTTTACGCCTGAAAGCGGCAGAAAGGGTTCCTTGACATCATTTCAAAAACGTAGTACCGTATTAAATAGTAAATTCATATATGATTAGAATGAATAAAGCTTTCAGGTCAAACCGACTCCAAAAATCTTTCTTTTTTCCATTTGGGACAGCTGCCGCCTCTCCTCTAAAGAAAAGCAGAACAGCAGCTTTCCGCGCAAAATTCTCATTCATTCTGGATGACAGCCCTTGTTCAGCCCGGAACCCTAATTTTCCTCCGCCATTTTTGTTTTAAGAGAAAACGCCGGAAATCACAAGCATATCACTGTGGATATCAAGGTAAAAACTGCTTGAATTCCCTGTGGTGTTTGCTAGAATGGGACTCATAAATTGGAAATTTATCCAATTTGCCAACGTTGTACAGTCTGGATCAAAAAAAGCGGCAGACAAAGGCGTTGGCTGAACCAGCGATCTCTTTGTCTGCCGCTCTGTGATTTGTCTGTTAAAAAACGTGTTGACCAAGCTTCGCTTTCGCAATGGAAATAAACTGCTGCATAGAGCGTGACACGACCGCACGGTCCAAATAGCAGATAGCCAGACTGCGGCGGGTGTCCCTTTCATTGATGGGATAAATCCCTAACGGCTCTTCTGCGGAGGACTGCCGCGTCAGGTCCTGCAGCATTCCCGTCGGCGACAGGGTAATTCCCATGCCGGCGCGGCAAAAGGCGATGGCCGTCTCCAGAAAATCTGTTTCCGTTACGATACGGGGAGTGATCTGGTGGCGGCGGAACAGCTCGTTGCAGGAATCGCGCACACTGCCCGATCGCGGAAGGATAAAGGGACACTCTTTCAGCAGCTCGATCTCCGCAGAGCGGGAAAGTGCAAGCGCAACCTCCTGCGCGTTCTCGTGGAACATGTTTTCCAGAGAAACCATTGGCGCATAAATGCTGATGGTTTCCTCCAGCACCGGCACAGCCACCGTATTGTTCGGGTATGGCGGACGGGTCATGATCATATCGACCTTGTGCTTCTGCAGCAGCTCGCTTAAATCCGAGAAATTTCTCTCGTAAAGCTCCAGCTTTACATAGGAACACTTTTTCATCAGATCCGGAAAGATTTGCGGCAGCAGGGTTCGGGCATAGGAGGACGCGATTCCGATGCGCAGGTTCTGGCATTCTCCTTCAGAGAAATTCCACATTTCCTGTTCCAGCTGGCGGTGCAGAAACAAAAGTTCATCCGTGCGCTGATACAGCTGTTCCCCGGCTGCCGTCAGCGTGAGCGGGCGTGTTCGCTCGAACAGGATGACCCCCAGATCCGCTTCCATCTGCGCAATGTGGGCACTCAGGGTCTGCTGCGAAATGTAAAGCTGCTTTGCCGCAGAAGAAAAACTGCGGGAATCGGCAACCACCATGAAATAGCGAAGCTGCAAAAAGCTGATCACAGTGCTCCCTCCCCTTTTTTGTTGTATTTTAACATAATCCCGGCACGTTTGACAACCCAAAGCCGCCGCCCGGGCTGACGGCATGAGTTATTGAATGCAGATAAAATTTTGGAGAAAGAAAGGTTGTTTGACCAATGGCTTGGACGAAACGCGATCGTTTTCGGGCTGTGATGAATGGGGAGCTGGCCGACCGTGTGCCGGTTACAGCATACCGCCACCACACAGAATTTGAACACAGCGGGCCGCGCGTAATGGCGGATAAGCTGCTCGAGTTCCAGCGGGAATATGACTGGGACGTGATGAAGATTAACCCCCGTGCCGTTTACTATTACGAGGCGTGGGGAAATGAGTATGATTATGACCACTACAACGATGTGGTTCCCACACGCACAAAAACACTGATTCACGATTACCGTGACCTGGAAAAAGTTTCGGTGCTGCCGGGGGATCAGGGAGTTTTTGCGGAACAGCTGGACATGTGCAGAATGATCGTACAAGACAGCGGCGGCGACGTTCCCATTATCCAGTCGGCGTTTACGCCGATCGGCATTCTTCTGAACCTGTGCGGCATGCGCAGCGTCGGGCGCTACCGCCCCTCCCCCAGAGAGGAAAGCCCGCTGATCGATCTGTGCGTTGACCACCCCGATGAAGTAAAGCACGCACTGAAGAACATAGCCGAAACGATGGCCGACTACTGCTCGAAGCTGCTCACCACCGGAATTGACGGTGTATTTTACGCGTGCCTCGGTATGGCGCGCAGCGGCTACTTTACATTGGAAGAGTGGAAGGAGTTTGTCGAACCATATGATCTGATGGTTCTGGAGGCCCTGAAGGGTTCTCAGGTGATCATTCACACCTGCGGCATTTACGGCAACCCCGAGCGCTTTACCTCGTGGCCGATCAACATGATCCACTGGGCCTCCAGTGCGGTCGGCTGCCCGCCCATTTGGGGAAGCAAAGCGTGGCTGAACGGAAAAATTGCGATGGGCGGCGTGGATGAGCGTCCCTTTGGCCAGAACAAGGCCGAAGAGATCGGTCGGCTTGCCCGCACTACTCTGCAGAAGATGCAGAACGAACCGTTCCTGCTGGCTCCGGACTGTTCTGTTTCTGTGCATACACAGGACGACGAGCTGCACGCATTCCGCGCCAGCGTAGAAGAATCTCTGCGCTAAGCGGCGCACAGCAAAGTAAAAGAGAGGATTGTGATTTAAGATGACCTATCTTCACGCCAGCAGAGCAATCACCGGCGACGGAAAAACCGTCCTGATCCCCGCATGGGTTGGCTTTGACGGAAAATTCATCACCTATGTGGATTCCCAAAAGCCCCTGGACGCCACACCGGAAAACACCCGGGAATTTGACGAATCCATCACCCTGACCCCTGGCCTGATGAATATACACGACCACATCAGCCGCAAATCGCTGCGCTTCCCGGCACCCGGCAAAACCTTCGGCGAATGTGCGACCAAGCTGATGAGCAATGATCTGCCCTATCTGATTCTGCACAGCTATGTCAATATGCTGAGTTACCTGAAAGACGAGGGCATCACCTATGTGCGCGACCAGGGCCTGACCGGCTACACCTGCATCAACCTGCGGCAGGCCATCGAAGAGGGGCTTGTCATGGGGCCGTATATCAGCAGCTGCGGCATGTCCATCAGCATCACCGGCGGGCACTGTTATCGCCAGAGCATAGAGTGCGACGGCCCCGACGCCGTACGCCGCGCCGTGCGCATTCAGTGCAATAAGGGCGCCGATGTCATCAAATTCATGGGCAGCGGCGGGCTGGAGCATTTTCCGCAGGAGGACCCGAGCATCCCGCAGTTCACGCTCGAAGAGCTCCGCGCCGGTACTGACGCCGCGCACGATCTGGGCCGCGACTGTGCGATTCACGCCTATTCCAACGAGGGAATCCGCCGCGCGGTGCTTGCCGGAATCGATCATATTGAGCACGGCTGCATGATGACAGAAGACCTGATCGAAGAAATGGCCAAGCGCGGCACCCACCTGAACCCAACCATGACGGGAATCCGCGGCGCAGCCAAGGCAGGCCCCAATGCAAAATACTGGGATATGCTGCAGGAGCGCGTGTTCAGCAAACAGGAACAGGGCATGCGCTGGGCAAAGGCAGCCGGCATTCTCATCGGCGCAGGCACCGATACTGCCGGAACACTCCGTGACGAGATCGCCATGATCGCAGACACGCTCGGCGAGGGCCCGGTAGAGGCGATCGGCCGCGCGACCGGCACAAACGCAATCATTGCGAAGCGCGACGACATGGGACTTTTGGAGGTCGGGCGTCTCGCGAACATCGCGGCATTCGATGGCGACCTGACGAAGAGTCTGGACGGTCTCGCCCGCGTGGTGCAGACCTGGAAGGACGGAACCCCCTGCAAATAACAGTACCATTCACAATGCCGGAGAGGATGAAGCAACAGCAATGATGCGGGAAGATCTGATCAAACGGGCCGAACAGCGGGTTGACGAGCTGGCCCCGGAAATACTCTCAGTCAGCCATACTATTTTTGAAAATCCGGAACTGGCGTTTCAGGAATTCCAGTCCGCGGAGCTTCTGGAGAACACCGTAAAGGCACATGGCTTTACGGCAGTCCGCGGAACCGGAGAGCTGCAAACGGCCATCCGCGCGGAGCACAAGCCGCGGAGCGACGCTTTGAACATTGGGTTCATCTCAGAATTCGACGCCCTGCCGAACGGCCATGCGTGCGGACACAACCTGATCGCAGCCTCCGGCGTTTGGGCGGCCATCGTATTCGACGAGCTGGTGCGCCAATGCGATCTGCCCGCCAACAGCATCTTCCTCGGCACCCCCGCGGAAGAAGGCGGGGGCGGCAAAATCAAGATGCTCGACGCCGGGATGTTCGACGGCATCGACTACGCCATGATGATCCACCCCTGCGACTCCACCATGGTGGAGGACTGGTCGCTGGCCGGGCAGACGATCACCTTCCGCTATCACGGGCGCAGCGCGCATTGTGCCGCCAGTCCGTGGCTCGGTGCAAACGCGCTGGCCGCCGCGACAGAAACGGTGAACATGGTCAACGCCTGGCGCAGCCAGTTCCGCGATTACAGCCGGGTTTTCCCCAATATTACGCACGGCGGAGAAGCCACCAATGTGATACCGGACTTTGCCGAACTAAAGTATAATGTACGCAGCGACGACGTCATGTATCATCAGAAGCTGGTCGCTATTGTGGAAAATTGCGCCGAGTGCGCCGCAAAAGCGTTTGGCGTAACGGTGGAAAGCGAAAAAACCTTTGCCTACGAGCCGGTTTGCAACGATAGAACGCTCGAAAAGCACATGGCGGCCGCATTTACGCACCTGGGCGAAACCGTCATCCCGCGCTACCGCGACCACGGAATCGGCAGTACGGATATGGGCAACGTTACCCAGCGTCTGCCGGCGATTCATGGGCATCTGTTCCTGGCAAAGGAGAACACGCACACCACCGCGTTCCGGGAGGCCGCGGGCAGCGCGCCGGGGGATACATATGTGGTCAAGGCAGTCAAGGCCATGGTGCTCACCGCGATCGGCCTGATCACCGACCAGCAGGTTCTGAACAGTATGCAGTAGTCCCGAAATATCCCCATCCATCCTGTTTGCCGACGCTGTGCGGCAGCATGTGATATGAGCAAGAAAAGAAAAAGGAGAAATGTTATGAAACGGATTTTAGCGATGCTCTTGACCTTTGCGATGCTCCTTGGTGCCACCGCTTGCGGCAGCTCTTCCGCCGCAAGCGGTGCGTCCGGCGCGGCAGCCGCATCGGAATCCAGCAAGGGAAAAACAGATCTGGTCATTGCGACGGCCGCCGAGGCGGTCACACTCGATCCCCAGGACGGCTGGGACGGCAACTCCCTGTACATTATGCGCCAGCTGTACAACGGCCTTGTCAAGCTGAACGACAAAATGGAAATCGTGGGCGATCTGGCGGAAAGCTGGGAATTCACCTCCGATACTTCGGTCACCTTCAAGCTCAAGCACGGCGTGAAGTTCCACAACGGCGATGAAATGAAGGCCAGCGACGTCGTCTACAGCATTGAGCGCGCCCAGAAGAGTGCAAAGGTAAAGACCTTTACCGCCAACATTGCCTCTGTGACAGCGGACGACGACTACACCGTCACCATCAAGACGAATATTCCCTATGCCCCGCTGATGTCCAACCTGTGTCACACCGCCAACTCTATTGTAAGCCAGAAAGCGGCGGAAGCAGCGGGCGATAAGTTTTCCGCTTCCCCGGTTGGCACCGGCCCGTTCAAGTTTGTAAAATGGGATTCCGGCGACAAGATCGTTCTGGAGAAAAACGCGGATTATTTCGCCGGAACGGTAAAGCCCACTTCTCTCACCTTTAAGCTGATGAGCGAAGGCTCGGCCCGCACCATCGCGCTGGAGACCGGCGAGGTTGACCTGAACCTGACCGTAGCGGCCTCCGATGCAAAGAGGATCAGCGAGGAAGACAGCGTAAAGCTTGTTACGAGCATGAGTCCCAAGATTGAATATGTTTCGATGAATCAGAAAGAAAAGCCTTTTGACAACGCGCTCGTCCGTCAGGCCATCAACTACGCAATCGACCGCAAATCGCTCAACACAGTCGCAACCGCCGGCTACGGCGAGGTAACCGACTCCGTAATGAACAAGCAGATCAGCGGTTACACCGACGATGTCGCCCATTATGACTACAACCCGGAAAAAGCGAAAGAGCTGCTCAAGCAGGCCGGCTACGAAAACGGCTTTGAAACCACCATCCTGGTTTCCGGCGATACCCGCAATACGGAGGCTCAGCTGATTCAGGCGAATCTGGCCGAGGTAGGAATCAACGTCACCATCAACACGGCGGAATCCACCGCGATGCTCGAGCAGATCAACAATGGCGGCTACAAGATGTTTATCATGAGCTACAATAACACCACCGGCGACCCCGACACCAGCCTGTACATGCTCTTTAATTCCAAGGTTCCCGCTTCCTCGGGCAATCGTTCGTTTACCAACATTCCCGAAGTGGATCAGAAGCTGGAGGCTGCCCGTGTGGAAACAAACGCCGACGCCAGAATGAAAATTTACGCGGAGCTGCAGAAAACACTGACCGAACAGGCCGTCTGGGTTCCCCTGTACTGCGTGCCGAACCTTGTCGGCATCCGCGGCGATCTTTCGGGTTACACTCCACATCCGCTGGGCAACGACGTGTTTGATCAGCTTTCCTATGAGTAAGGGCTTTCCCCCTGAGAAGTCCTGTTCGAAATAGCAAGAGTCCGAGTGGGGCGCTGCTGCAAGTCCTCTTGCCGGCAGCGCCTGCTTGGGAATCGGGCGCTGTGCTGTGATATAGTCAATGAACTTGAAAACCGTCTGGTTTTCAAGTTGCGGGGGAATTCCCCGCAACGCACCTTCAGGTGCTCATTGACTATGAACGGCAGCAAACCGCCAGCTATGCTGGCGCCGCACGGTTCCCCATGCGCTTCAAAACGGTCTTGTTTTGAAGTTTGTTAAGTATACAAAACCAACCCGAATCAGTACACACCTGTGGATTCAAAACAAAAGTGAGGGAGTGCCGTGCATAAGTATATCTTCAAGCGCATCCTGATGATGATTCCCGTTGTCATCGGCGTATCGCTTTTGGTTTTCATGGTTTTAAAGATGACGCCGGGTGACCCCGCGCGTGTTGTGGCCGGGTCGGAAGCGGACGAAGCGACCGTCGCGCAGATCCGGGAGGAGCTGGGGCTGAATAAGCCGGTATTGCAGCAGTATGTGGATTACATGGCCGGCATGCTGCACGGCGATATGGGCAACAGCTACACCACCGGCAAGCCTGTATTTTCAGAAATTCTCTCCCGCATGCCCACCACCTTTATCCTGGCGTTTGCCGGTGTTCTGGTGGCCGTGCTGATCGGGATTCCGCTGGGGATCATCTCGGCGACAAAGCAGTATTCCATACTGGACAACATCAGTACCCTGCTGGCTTTGACCGGCGTTGCCATGCCGAACTTCTGGCTGGGTCTGATGCTGATTCTGGTATTCGCGCTGCAGCTTGGCTGGCTGCCCAGCGGCGGCGTCACCTCGTGGCAGGGCTACATTCTGCCCGCCGTCACTTTGGGCGTGGGCGCAACGGCAAACTTTATGCGCACCACGCGCTCGAGTATGCTGGAGGTCATCCGTCAGGATTACATCCGCACGGTACGCGCCAAGGGCGCGAATGAAAAGCGGGTCATTCTGCGCCACGCCCTGCGCAACGCGCTGATTCCCGTCATCACGGTGATCGGCCTGCAGATCGGCACGCTGCTGGGCGGCGCGGTGGTCAACGAAACCGTATTTTCGCTGCCGGGCGTCGGCATGCTGATGATCAATTCCATTAACAAAAAGGATGAGCCGGTTGTGCTGGGGTGTCTGATCACCTTTGCCGTCGTGTTCAGTCTGGTGAATTTGTTCGTTGATATTCTGTACGCGTACATCGATCCCCGGATCAAATCCCAGTACCGCTGAAAGGAGGGCTAAGTATGAAAGATTCCACTGCCGCGGCAACTATGGGAAAAGAGCAGTCCAAAAAGCGCAAGCGCAGCCAGATGACGGAAATCTGGCGCAGAATGCGCCGCAACAGGCTGGCGATGTTCGGCCTTGTCATTGTTTCGATTTTGATTATTGTTGCAATCTTCGCAAACCAAATTGCCGATTACAACACCGTGGCCATCAAACAGAACGTCGTCGAGCGCCTGCAGGGGCCCAGCGCCGAGCATTGGGCCGGAACCGACGAATTCGGCCGCGACATCTTCGCCCGCCTGGTGCACGGTGCCCGAATCAGCCTTCTGGTCGGCGTGGTCGCCGTTTGCATCGCACTGGTTACGGGCGGAATCCTCGGGGCAATCGCCGGTTATTTCGGCGGCACGGTTGACAACGTCATCATGCGCATTATGGATATTTTCCTGTCGATCCCGATTCTGCTGCTGGCTATTATGATCGTGGCCGCACTGGGCTCGAGCATGCTGAACCTGATGATCGCCATCGGCCTTGCCAGCATGCCGACCTTCGCCCGGATCGTGCGCGCCTCTGTTCTGAGCGTGAAGGATCAGGAATTTGTGGAGGCTGCAAGAGCGATCGGCGCCAAAAACAATCACATCATTCTCCGCCACATTATGCCGAACTGTCTTTCCCCCATCATTGTTCAGGCAACGCTGCGCGTGGCGACCGCGATTCTTTCCACCGCTTCGCTGAGCTTTATTTCGCTCGGTATTCAGGCCCCCGCCCCCGAATGGGGCGCCATGCTGGCCAGCGGACGCGCCTACATCCGCGACGCGCCCCACATCGTCATCATCCCCGGCCTTCTGATCATGATCACGATCCTGTCGCTGAACCTTCTGGGCGACGGCCTGCGCGACGCACTGGATCCGAAGCTCAAACGTTAAAGAGGTATTGCCATGAACAATCACAACACATTACTGGACATCCAGAACCTGAGCGTTGAGTTCCGCACCGACGACGGCGTCGTAAAGGCAGTCAATGACATGAGTCTGCAGATTGAGCGCGGCAAAACGCTTGGCCTGGTCGGCGAAACCGGCGCCGGAAAAACAACGACCGCGCTTTCTATTCTGCGCCTGATTCCGGACCCGCCCGGCGTGATCACCGGCGGAAGCATCACGCTTGACGGAGAGGACATTCTTGCCGCGAGCAAGCACCAGCTGGAGAAAATGCGCGGCAGCCTTGTCAGCATGATCTTTCAGGACCCCATGACCAGCCTGAATCCCGTGCTGCCTGTGGGCGAACAGATTGCGGAGGTTTACATTCTGCATGAGCGCATCAACAAGCAGGAGGCCGCGAAAAAAGCGGGCGAAATGCTGGAGCTGGTCGGCATTCCCGCTTCGCGCGGACGCGATTATCCCCACCAGTTTTCAGGCGGGATGAAGCAGAGAGTCGTCATTGCGATGGCGCTGGCCTGCAACCCGAAGCTGTTGATTGCAGACGAGCCCACCACGGCGCTGGATGTGACCATTCAGGCCCAGGTGCTGAAGCTGATGAAGGAACTGAAATCAAAATATGACATGTCGATGCTGATGATCACGCATGACCTGGGTATTGTGGCCGAGGTATGCGACGAGGTTTCCGTCATGTATGCCGGCCGGGTGGTGGAACACGGCACGCTGGAGGATATTTACGAGCATACGGCGCACCCCTATACAGAAGGGCTGTTTCATTCGATCCCGAATATCGATGCCCGCGCCCACCGTTTGATCCCGATCCCCGGCCTGATGCCCGACCCGACCGATCTGCCGCCCGGGTGTCCCTTTGCCCCCCGCTGCAGCTACGCGGTAGAGGAATGCAGCAAAGCGCTGCCCACCAGAATACAGCTGAGCGACACGCATTCTGTTTCGTGCATTCTGCGCCAAAAGGAGGAATAAAGCATGGCAGAAGAACATCCGATTCTTGAGGTGCGCAACCTGAAGAAGTACTTTAAAACTCCCAAGGGAATGCTACATGCGGTGGACGATGTCTCCTTCAGCATACAGCGCGGGAAAACGCTCGGCATTGTGGGCGAAAGCGGCTGCGGAAAATCCACCACCGGGCGCACCATTCTGCGGCTGCTCGAACCCACCTCTGGCGAGGTGCTTTTCGAGGGCCGCGACATACTGGGGCTGAGCAAAGACGAAATGCGCCAGATGCGTCAGAAGATGCAGATCATCTTTCAGGACCCCTACTCCTCGCTGAACCCGCGCATGACGATCAGCGATATCATCGCGGAACCGCTCCGGCTGCACAAGCTCTGTTCCGGCTCGGCAGACTGCGAGAAGCGAGTGGAGCGCATCATGGAAACCGTCGGCCTGGCGGAGCGCCTGATCAACAGCTATCCGCATGAGCTGGACGGCGGCCGCCGGCAGCGCGTCGGCATTGCCCGCGCGCTTGTGCTGCAGCCCAGCTTCATCGTCTGCGACGAGCCGGTTTCGGCACTGGATGTTTCCATTCAGGCGCAGATTCTGAACCTGATGCAGGATTTGCAGGAGCAGCTGCACCTGACGTATATTTTCATCACCCATAACCTTTCGGTCGTCAACCACCTGGCAGATGAAATTGCGGTGATGTATCTGGGTCAGGTAGTGGAAAAAGCGCCTGCGGTCGAGCTGTTCGAGCATCCGCAGCATCCTTACACCAAAGCGCTGCTGTCGGCCATCCCGGTACCAAGCCTGAAAAAGCGTACCGAAATGCAGCCGCTGACAGGGGAAATCTCTTCCCCCATCAACCCGCCGCAGACATGCCGCTTTGCCCCCCGCTGCCCTTATGCCTGCGACCGCTGCGCCGAAGGCGTGCCAGAACTCAGACATTTGGGCGGCGAACATTACGTGGCCTGCTGTTTATGCCAGCAGTGACCCGTGCACCACTGGAAAAGAGGGATGCATATGGATCAGAAATTATACCAAAATCACCTTGCCATTCTGAAAAGCGAGCTGATTGTCGCACTGGGCTGTACCGAACCGATCGCCATTGCCTTTGCCGCGGCCAAGGCCCGGGAAACGCTTGGCCAAATGCCGGAGCACTGTGTCGTTCGGTGCAGCGGAAACATCATTAAGAATGTAAAGGGCGTCGTCGTGCCGAAGTCGCAGGGAATGCGCGGCATGGATGCCGCCGCGGCCCTCGGTATTGTGGGCGGCGATGCTTCGCAGGAGCTGGCCGTTCTGGAAAGCGTGAAGGATGAGGATGTGGAGACCGTGCGCCGCCTGCTGGCACAGGACTTTTGCACCTGCGAGCTGGCAGAAGGCGTGGAGAACCTTTATATCCTCATCTCGGTGAGCGCGGAAGGCCGCAGCGCAGAGGTCGAGATCAAAGACTACCACAATAATATTACAAAGGTGGTAAAGGACGGCGCTGTGCTATACTCCAAGGACGAGCAGAGCGAGACTGAGAATGTAAAAAAGGGCGACAAGACTCTTTTAAACCTGAAGAATATCCTCGAATTCGCGGATTGTGTTCGGATGGAGGATATTGAAGAAACGATCGGTCGACAGATCGCTTATAACACCGCCATTTCGGAAGAAGGCCTGAAAGACCCGTGGGGGGCTCAGGTAGGCCGTACGCTCGTGGAAAACAGCCGCGAAGAAGACATTAAGGTGATTGCCGCAGCCGCGGCCGCTGCTGGAAGCGACGCCCGCATGAGCGGCTGTTCCCTGCCGGTGGTGATCAACAGCGGCAGCGGAAATCAGGGGATTACGATCACGATGCCCGTTGTGGCTTACGCCAGGCGATACCAAATTCCAAAAGAAAAAATGTACGCCGCCCTGTGCGTTGCGAATCTTGTCAGCATTCATCAGAAAAAGTATATCGGCAGCCTCTCTGCCTACTGCGGTGCGGTGAGCGCCGCAGCCGGGGCGGCCTGCGGAATCGCCTATATGAATGGCGCCGGCTACGATGAAATCAGCCAGACCATCACCAACACGATCTGTACCGCAGGCGGCATTGTCTGTGACGGGGCAAAATCCAGCTGCGCGGCAAAAATCGCAGCGTCCGTCACGGCGGCGCTCACGGGGTGGCAAATGGCCAGCAAGCAGCGCGTGTTCCAGCCGGGAGAAGGATTGGTGGAAGAAAACGTGGAGGACACGATCGCCAATGTTGGCCGGATGGGACGGGAAGGAATGCGCTCCACAGATGTAGAGATTCTGAACATGATGCTTGGCAACTGATTTTGCCCTTGCGCCTACAACAGTAAAAGCAGCATCCGAAAAAAAGACCGGCATTCAAACAAAATTGTTGCCTGCTCCGCATAAACATTTATAAAAGCAATCAACGGCAGGGACCTTTGCAACTGGATTCTCTGCCGCTTTCTTCTGTTTGTCAAACGCATTTATTCCATACTCGCCCTGCAAAATACAGCGATAATTTTTTTTTGCAAACGCTTTTTCCCTCTAAAAACAGCCAGATGGTAACTTTTTACTTTATAAACCCATTTGACTTCCGGCCAAACTACTGTATAATAAAAATTGCAAAAATAATTGTAGATTTGGTGATTTTTTGTCGTATTAAGACAGAAAGGGGGATCGATGTATGGACTTTGGCAATGAGCTTACGCTGGAACAGCGGCAGATTCTTTCTCAAAAGCAGCTGCAGTCATTACAGATACTGGCCTGCAACAATCAGGAGCTTGACGATCTGCTGGCAAATGAGTACGCGGAAAATCCAATGCTGGAGCATACCGGCTCCCAGCGGGACGATTTTTTCACCAATATCGATACGCTGTACGAGACCAGCTCGTCCTTCCCGCAGGGCACACCCTACGGAGAGGAAGAGGAGGAACCGCGCAGAAACGATATTCCCTCCGAGCCTGTCGATGTGTTGAAAAAAGAGCTTTTGATGCAGTTGAGCCGCGACCGCTATTCCGCCGAGGAATGGCGATTGTTTCCCCTGCTGATCGACTGTCTTGACGACTCCGGCTTTTTCCCGTGGGATACGGGTGAAATCGCGCTTCTGGCCCGCTGTCCCGAATCGATGGTACAGCGCTGTCTGCAGGCATTAAAGCAGCTGGAGCCGATCGGCATCTTCTCAAAGGATCTTTCGGAATGTCTGCTGAGGCAGCTTGAACATCAGGGCTGTGAGGACCCGATTTTGCTGACGATCGTGCGCGAGCATCTTCCGGATATTTTAAAGGGACAGATCAGCAATGTGTCGCGCTCTTTGCATTTGAGCACCGCCGCCGTACGCAAGTACCTGCTGCAGATCGGCAAGCTGAATCCCCGCCCCATTATGAACGCGCAGGAAACACAGACGGAATACATTGTCCCCGATATTCTGGTCAAGCGCAAGAATGACGAGTGGGAAATTGCCATCAACGACAAATGGATGGGTCGGTATCAGCTGAATCAGTACTATATTCGCATGATGAAAAGCTCTGCCGACAGCGAGCTGAACGCTTATTTTCGGAATCATCTGGAACGGGCGCGCTTTCTGCTTCGCTGTGTGGAGCAGCGCCGCACAACGATTCTGAATATCACCAAAGAGATCATCGCCCGGCAGCAGCCCTATTTTCTGAATCAGGGCGGGCTGACCTCTATGACGATGCAGCAGGTGGCCGAAGCGCTGCAGATTCACCCGTCGACCGTCAGCCGTGCCATCCGCGGAAAATACCTGCAATTCCAGTACGGCTCCGTGCGGATGAAGGACTTGTTCGTCACGGGCGGCAGCGAGCAGAAAAAGGCCGGAGGGCCTTCTCTGGACGCCGTTCGGGAACAGATTCGGGATTTGATCGCAGAAGAGGACAAATCCGCGCCTTACAGCGACCTTTCTCTGGTCGCCGAGCTGGAAAAACGGGGAATCCATATTTCCCGCAGAACAATTGCAAAATACCGGGGGGAAATGGGCATCCCCAACTCCGATCAGCGCCGGTATTTCGGCTGATTGCAGCGGTACACGGAGCCCTTTGGGGAACAGGCTTTGCCCGCCTGGGCCGCCCGTTCCTCCTTCACAGCCGCACACCGTATCGTTACCGTCAAAAAAACTCCCGCGCCTGGCGGGAGTTTTTTTTTGTTGTTTGCGCCTGCTCCACACTCATCGGGCGCAGGGGAAGCGTTTCTGGCAGGAATCACCAGATCCCGTTGATTTCGGCCTGTCGGCGCAGCTCCTCGCGAAAATCGGGGTGCGCAATGTTGATCAGTGCTTCCGCGCGCCGTCTCACGTTCAATCCCCGCAGCCAGGCAATGCCGTATTCGGTCACCACATAGTCCGTGTCGTTGCGGGAGGTGGTGACAACCGCGCCCTCATGCAGAAACGGCACAATCTTGGAATGAAGTTCCTTTTTGCCGTCGGCGTCTGTTGTGGTATAGGTGGAATGCATGGCGATAATCGACTTGCCCCCGGGGGACATCTGGGCCCCCTGCACTGTTTCCGACTGCCCGCCCGTACCCGACCACTGGGTATGCCCAACGGTTTCGGAGGCGCACTGGCCGGTGAGGTCGACCTCCAGCGTGGCGTTTATGGAAACGAACCGGTTGTTTCTGCCAATGGTATACGGGTCGTTGGTGAAGGTGCAGGATTTGAACAGAACGGAAGGATTATTGTCGATGTAGTCGTACAGCCGCTGGCTGCCCATTGTGAAAGAGCAGACCGAGTATCCGTTAAGCAAACCCTTCTGCGAATTGTCTACCGCTCCGCACTCAATCAGATCCACCATTGTTTCCGTAAACATCTCGGTATGAATGCCCAAATGGCGCTTTGTCTTCAGCTCCGCCGCCACCGCATTGGGAATATTGCCGATGCCGAGCTGAATCGTGGAACCGTCCTCTATCAAAGAGGCGATCTGCCTGCCGATCGCGGCGTCCGTCTCGGTGTAGGGGGCAAGCTGGGCGATGGGGATGGGCCGGTCGGACTCTACGACCGCCGCCACTTCGGAAATGTGAACCTGGGTGTCGCCAAAAGTGCGCGGAAAATGGGGGTTCACCTCAACAATGGCGAGCGCCCCTTTGTTGATGAGGTCACGCTCGTAAATGGCGCTGACGGAAAGCGACATGTAGCCGTGCTGATCCATGGGGGATACGGTAGCCAGCACAACCGGCCGGCGGCCCTCGAAGGCAATGCGGTCAAGGGTTTTACGCAGAATGGAGGTAGAGCTCTGCGGCATGTGGCTCACCAGCTTTTTCTTTTGCGCGTCGCGCAGGCCGGCGCTGAAAAACCAGCCGTTATGTGACAGAATCCCCTGCAGTTCAGGGTCTTTGAACGCCTCGTAATATTTCAGGGGCAGGCATGTATTCAGAATGGTATCCTTCACGCCGGTTTCTTTCAGGTGCTGCAGGTTTTCGAGGAGGGCCTGGGGCTCACCGGCCGCCTGAGCGGAGAACATATAGTCGCCGTCCCGGATCAGCTCCAGTGCCTGATTGGCGGTCATCTTCTTTTCACGGTACAGTTGCTCGAATGCTTTCATAAGATAACTCCTTTCGGGCGGCGGACTGCGCAGTCACTCCCCGCAGCCGTCGCCGCCAGATAAATGCTTTTATTTTTTAGACGCACGGCCGGTTTCCGGCAGAAGGAACGAGCCGAGGAAGAAGGTTGCGCTCATCACCAGCGCGATGGTCAGTCCGGCGGAATAGCCGGATTTGTCGATCACGACGCCGATCAGATAATAGACCACCGATTCAATGATATAGGACAGCGCCCAGAACAGGCCCATAATGGTGGTCAGCTTGGCGGGGGTCATGTTCGGCAGCTCCTGCGGAATCATCACCAGAGAGGTGATCGGCAGGAACATAAACACACCGATGGCAAACGCGGCTACCATAGAGAGCGTGCCGTTGTCGGTATGGAACATCAGCACGCCGAACAGGGTCATGGCCAGGCCGCTCCAGCGGATTACGGGCAGGCGCCTGAAAAATACCCTGGCCAGCAGAATCGCCAGAATGGAGCCGGCTACGCCGCCGAACGCCACAAGCGTGCTAAGCGTTTTGGAGTTGATTGCGGTTGTGCCGGAGATGGGAAAAATATTGAGCAGTACAATATAAAAGGTGAGCAGCCCGGAATAGGTGAGCGGAAAGAACCAATTGAACTTGTCCTTCAGCGCATCCCCCGCCGTGTACTTTTCGGCCACGGTGCCGGAAGAACGGTTCAGCTCAAAATCCTGCCCCACGGCGGGCCACGCAAGGAACAGCACGCCGCTGACCGCCGCGAAAAACGCCATGCTGTACTGCCAGGTTTCCAGCCAGCGGATGACCGGGCCGACGATCAGCATTGCGATGATTCCGCCTACGTTGTATGCCACACCGTTGAGTGCATTTACGGTCGGGCGCTTTTCAGGGGCAAAATAGTGGATGACCACCGGGCTGAAATACACCACATACAGCGCGCCGCCAAAGCCCATGAAAAAGCGGCCCAAAACAAAGATCCAATACTGCGGCGCCAGCACCGCCAGCACGCTGCCGGCGACGATGAGCCCGGAGCCCAGCCCGATCGCCTTTTTGGGGAACAGCTTGATCAGAATGCCGGCGGCCATAAAGTTGCCGACGATTTTTGCAATGGTAATGGCGTTGGAGATAAACGTTGCCGAAGCAAATGTCTTCAGCTTAAAATAATCCATGATCTGCGGCGTAAGCGTACTGCCGGCGATCCAGTTGACCGCAAAAAACGCATATGTAAAAAACATAATCGTTTCAATCAGTACGGCCCTGCCTGAAGAGATTTTTATCCTTTGCTCTTCCATAAAGGATTCCCCTTTCGATTGTGTGCAGACACACAAGCTGTGAAATTGTGTTACCCTCCTGCTTCGGCCAAAGCATTTTCCGCCGTTATCATAGCATGGGGGATGAGAAAAGAGAAATACATGTTTTTCATACCGCCATGAAACCGATTCATGCAACTATACATTTTCAGGTGTTTCTTGTGCAAAAGAACTATGAATTCCCACAAAAACGTCCTTTGGAGCGCAGGTTGGCAGCCGGCAGCGCTTTTTGTTCCCTAACCGAAAAAAGAATGGGATTGAAGCTGAACATTTTTACGGTATAATAGAGGCAGAGACCGATGAGTGAGGAGGAGATTCCCCAATGACTATGATCCAGCTGGCCTATTATGTCGAAGTGGTAAAGCAGCATCATTTTACAAAGGCGGCCGAAAAGCTTTTTGTCAGCCAATCTACTTTGAGCAAAGCCATTCGTGCATTGGAGAAGGAGTTTCAGGTAGAATTCATCAATCGCCGCACAAAAGACCTGCAGATCACAGAGGACGGCCTGGTATTTTACGAGTACGCAACCAAACTGCTGGAGTATTACCACACGCAGACGCAGGAGCTGTACCGGCACCTGCACTGCGCGAACAGCACGCTGACGCTGGGCCTTCCCCCCACGGCCGGGCTCATCTACTTTTCTTCCCTGCTGTATCAATTTCGGGAAGCCTATCCGGAAACCGATTTGAAGATTACGGAAATCACCTCCAAAGCGGTGCGCGACCTTGTGGACGAGGGATCGCTTGATCTGGGGGTGGTGATCGAGCCGTTTTCAGACAGCAAGTTCTTCCGCCAAACCGTTTATTCTTCGGAAGCCGTGCTGCTGGTTTCAAAGCAGCACCCGCTCGCCGCAAGGCGGTGTGTGGAGTTCCGGGAGCTGGAGCCGGAGCGTTTTCTCATGGTCACGCCGGATTATATGTATCACGACCTTGTGCTGGAGCGCTGCAAGACCGCGGGCTTTACCCCGAACATTGTTTTTGAAAGCTCCCAGTGGGATTTGCTGCTGGAAATGGTCGCAAACGATCAGGGCATCAGCATTTTGCCAAAGCCCCTTGTCGATAAGGTTTACAGCGACCGCGTACATCAGCTTCACCTGAAAAACCCGGAGTTTCCCTGGGCGCTCTCTGTCATTTACCGCACGAACAAATTTCTCACCGTTCCCATGCAGCGCTTTTTGAAGCTGTGCGGAAAAGCGCAGTGGCCCTCATAAAGGCCTGAAATCGCCCTTTGGAACCGCACCGCGCATGACCCGTGCCGGTATTCCCCCGCGGTAAACGCGGCCGCAGCACGCTCCGCTTCCCCAACCGTAAAAGAGCATCGATCGCCGCGGCAAAAATCGCCGGTGCAAAGTTCACCTGCCGAAAAACAGTACAAAAATGCGCCTTGATCCGTGTTCTGCCAGATCAAGGCGCATTCTCTTGTTTGTCGTGATGCGGTTGCTGTGCAATTTGCAACCGCAAATTTGTTTTGCGGTAAGTGATGGATGGGTGATCAGCAGCCGGCAGCCTTTCTCTTTTCCAGAAAATCTTCGTAATCCCGCAGGTTTTCTTCCAGCAGAGCCGGAGTATCCAGTTCATAGGGACAATGGCTGCGACAGCGGTTGCAGTGGATGCAGCTGTGAATGCGGGCCATCTTCCGCTGGTTCTCTTCATTGAGGTAAACCGAAAGCGGCGCGCGGCGAATCAGCAGCGACATTCTGGCGCAGGTTGGAATCTCAATTCCCTGTGGGCACGGCATGCAGTAGCCGCACCCGCGGCAGAAGTCCCCGGCCAGCTCTCTGCGGTCCTTTTCAATCACCGCAGAGAGTTCTTCATTCAAAACCGGAGGGGTATCAATATAAGAAAGAAATTCGTCCAGCTCCGATTCCTTCTGCACGCCCCAGATCGGCAGCACGTTGTCAAACTGCGCCAGAAACGCATAGGCTGCGGCGGAATTCGTAATCAGTCCGCCGGACAGCCCCTTCATCGCGATAAAGCCCATCCGGTGCTCCCGACACAGCCGCACCAGCTCCATGTCCTTTTCTGAGGAAAGGTAGCTGAACGGAAATTGCAGCGTTTCATAAAGGCCCGACTCAATCGCCTCGTGCGCCACGGAAAGCCGGTGGTTCGTAATGCCGATGTGGCGGATCAGCCCTTTCTCCCTGGCCTCGAGCATCGCTTCGTACAGCCCGCTGCCGTCACCGGGCCTGGGACAGAAGGCGGGATTGTGGAACTGGTACAAATCCAGATATTCCGTATTCAGATCATGCAGGCTGGCCCGCAGCTGATCCCAGAAATCCTGCGCCCGTTGACACATGGTCTTGGACGAAATAAAAACCTGCTCCCGAACATCGTGGAGCGCGCAGCCGATCTTCTCCTCGCTGTCTGTATAAAAACGGGCGGTATCGAAAAAACGAATCCCGTGGTCATACGCCTTTCGGAGCAAATGAACGGCTTCCTCTTTTGAAATGCGCTGGATCGGCAGGGCCCCGAATCCGTTTTTATTCACAGTGATTCCCGTTTTCCCCAGTGTGACAACATCCATGCTCAAACCTCCTGTCTGCTTTGCGGTCTTTGAAAAAGCCTCTTATCCTACAAGGGCAGATCCTGCTTTCAATGCTCTCTCAGGCACCCAAAGCTTTGCTTTGGCTTGTGCCGTGAGGTTATTATAACATACAACCCAGCAACAAATCAGCAAAAGCCTACCTGAACTGATAAACAAGTATGTTTTCATTTCGCGCCTTTTATTTGGTGATTATTCATATTTTTCGGTCCGTTTCCTTTGATATTGACATTCATTACTGACCAGAGTAAAATAATGGAAAACAGATTGATATTTTTCTGGCAAACTAAAATAAAGGAGGCTTTTTTATGGCAAATATTATCGGCAGCCCGGAACGTTACATTCAGGGCAGAGGAGTTCTGAAAGAGCTATGCAAGCACGTGGAACGCGTCGGTAAGGCACCTTTTATTCTGGTGAGCGCATCCGGGAAAAAGCGCGTGGAAGCACCGATTGCGGAAAGTGCAAAAGAACAGAACACCCCGCTGACCTATGAAGTATTTGGCGGAGAATGCTGCCGCACCGAGATCAACCGTTTGATCAAGGCCTATGAGGATTCGGGCAGTGACGTGATCGTCGGCATCGGCGGCGGCAAAATTCACGACACGGCCAAGGCGGTTGCTCATTATACCAACTCGCCGGTTGTGATCGTTCCCACGATTGCCGCAACAGACGCTCCCTGCAGCGCGCTGTCTGTTATCTACACAGACGACGGCGTGTTCGAGGAATATCTGTTCCTGCCGAAAAGCCCCAACATTGTGCTGGTCGATATTGATATTATCAGCAAGGCGCCCGCAAGACTGCTGGTCTCCGGCATGGGTGACGCTTTGGCTACTTATTTCGAGGCCCGTGCCTGCAAACAATCCGACAGTCCGAACTTCCTTGGTGGAAAATACACCGTTACCTCCATGGCGATTGCGCGGCTGTGTTATGATACACTGCTGGCCGACGGCCTGAAGGCTCTCCTCTCTGTCAAGGCCGGCTCCTGCAGCAAGGCGCTGGAAAACACCGTGGAAGCAAACACCTACCTTTCCGGTATCGGGTTTGAAAGCTGCGGTATCGCCGCTGCCCACGCGATTCACAACGGCTTTACCGCGATCGAAGAAACCCATCATTATTACCACGGCGAAAAGGTCGCGATCGGCACGCTTTCTCAGCTGGTGCTGGAAAACGCAAGCAAAGCGGAGCTGGACGAGGTTTACGGCTTCTGCCTGGATGTCGGCCTGCCCACCACGCTGTCTGACCTTGGAATTCAGGAAGTCAACCGCGAGCAGCTGATGAAGGTAGCCGAGCTGGCCTGCGCGCCAAACGATACCATGGGCAACATGCCGTTTGCCGTCACCCCGCAGATGGTATGCGACGCCATCATCGGCGCGGACGCACTCGGCCGTTATTACAAGGAACTGCGCGCAAAAGCGTAACAGCAGCCTGTGAATCAATGGAGGAAAGGCAGATGTATCATCCAGTGCGTCTGCCTTTTTCGCTTTATCCTGTATCAGGCGAAAGCAGTGTCATTCCGCGGCGAACGGCACTTGTGTTTTAGTGGAAGGGGGAAATCCAATGAATGTCAACGTTGTTTTTCACATTGATGAATCCGCCAAATGGGAGCTGGTACTCCGGAACGCCTCTCATCTGATCCAAATGGTGGACACACCGGATTCTGATATCAGGATTGTGGCCAATTCGGAGGCGGTGCGCGAGCTGGTTCCCCAGTCCGCGGGCTCCGCCCTGCCGATGATGCAGAAGCTTGCGGAGCAGGGGGTTCATTTTGCAGCGTGCAACAACTCTTTAAACAGCTTCGGCATTCGCCCGCAGGAGCTTGTTCCGTTTGCCGAGGTGGTACCCGCCGGTGTTCTGGAGCTGGCCCTGCGCCAGCGGGAAGGCTACGCCTATCTGAAGCCCTGATGTTCGCTTCGCTGATTTGAAAGGGGCAGGGACAGTCCTATCGGTTAGATAGACCTGTCCCTGCCCCTTTTGCTTTTAACCCTCTTACAGTCCCTCCAGAGCCCGAATTTCTTCTTCAAAAATCTGTGCGGCTGCCTCAAGGTAGAATTTGATGCTCTGGTTTGTTCCGTCCGCCAGCCTGATGTTGCACTGGCGGGAGGGAATCACAATTTTCACCGCGTCGCTCGCGCCGATCGCCTCCGCCATTTTAGGCGTTAATTCCCCAAGCAGACCGTTCGGCATCAAAATCCCGATCGGCCCGGCGAGAATGTGCATTTTTGCAGCGTTGAACGCGACCGCATTCTCCCCTGTCGCTCCGTCATTCGCGCCGCCTTTGATCATGTTCGCGGTAGCCACAGCATTGGTGCCCAACGCAATGATGGCAATGTCCGGACGAACCTGTTTAAAGCGCTCGATCAAAGCTTTCCCGATGCCGCCGCCCTGTCCGTCCACAACAGCCACCTGTATCCGTCCATGTTTCATCGCTTTCCCTATCCTGCCTCAGCATTTGCTGTAAATTCGGCTTTTTCAAGCCCGGAATTTCTTCTCAACCTTACCTTAAACAGTTCTGCTCCATTTGTCAATCTTTTCAGGAAAATTCTTTGAATCATCTAAGGCCATCAATTCACTTGAAAATGGCCTGATGCACGTACAGCGATTTCTCTCTTCTCCTACAGCGGGGACGAAATTAAAAATTTTTTCAAAGCGGCATTCCTAATCATGCGCATCGCTACTTGACCACAAGGCAAAAAAATTGATATAATAACAATATTCTATAAAATCATACTGGGGCCTGGAAGACCCCTCACGGACTCTGAAGAGCCTGTGTATTTTCCCATAGCGCAAAAACAAATCACGCCGTGTTGAGATTCATCCTACGCGGTATGCGTGAAATTTTACTGAAGTATCGTACCTGAAGGTATGCCTTTTTTAGGGCATACCCTTTTTATTGGCAAATGAGGAGGACCCTTTATGGATACAGAAAGAGATGTTCTATCTCTGCTGAATCATGTGGCCGACGGAACCATTCCGCCAGAGGACGCTTTGCTTCAGCTCAAACTTTCGCCCTTTGAGGATTTGGGCTATGCCAAGGTGGACCATCACCGCGGCCTGCGCCAGGGAGTGCCGGAAGTGATCTACGGGCAATCAAAAACGCCGGAGCAGATCACCGGAATTCTGGGGGCTCTTCGGTCGCGCGGCTGCAAAAACATCCTTGTCACCCGTATCACACAGGAAACGGCGGATTTGATTGCGAAAGACGCGGAAATCACCTACGAGCCTTTGGCAAAACTGGCGATTGCGTTCCCGGAAGAGACAGAGAAGCACGGTTCCATTGTGGTGGCCACCGGCGGTACAAGCGACATGGGCGTAGCGGAAGAAGCCGCCCTTACCGCAGAGGCTCTGGGGAACTCCGTGACGCGGGTTTACGATGTGGGGGTGGCCGGACTGCACCGGCTGCTCAGCAACTTAAAGCCCTTGATGACCGCCCGGGTGGTGATTGCCGTCGCGGGCATGGAGGGAGCCCTTGCAAGCGTGATCGGCGGGCTGGTCGACTGTCCGGTGATCGCCGTGCCGACCAGCGTCGGATATGGGGCAAGCTTCGGGGGAGTTGCGGCGCTGTTATCCATGCTGAACTCCTGTGCCTCCGGCGTGAGCGTGGTCAACATCGACAACGGATTTGGCGCCGGGTATCTGGCCAGCCAAATCAATCATATGGGGGAACCAGCACGCAGAAGCGTGCCTTGAACCTCGGAAATAACATGACTGTATATTTCGGAATGTGTGACCAAGAGGGTCGCTATTACGCCAGCAGGCGTTTTGGCGGCTCTTCTTTTTACCCACAAAAACCTGTTTGAACGCCTGGTCTTTCAAACACTGGAATAAACGTGGTATTGAAAAAGAGAAGCGAGGAGCATTTTGAATGCCGGAAAACGATCATCTGTCCTTCCTGAAAAAAATCCTGCTGCGGCTGCTCGGCTTTGCGCTGACGATGCTGATTCTCTCGGTTGTGGCATTCTGCTTTGCAAGATGTGCACCGGGTGATCCGCTGCAGTCCTTTTACGGCGACGCGGTGGAATCGATGACCTCGGAGGAGCTGATAACTGCCCGTACCCGTTTGGGGCTGGACGCGCCCCTTACCACCCAGTATGTCCGGTGGATCGGGAACGCTTTTCAGGGGGATTTCGGCCTGTCTCTGAAATATAAAAAACCTGCGATGGACGTTGTTTCCCCGCTGATCGGCAACACGCTGATTCTGGGGTTAACCTCCTATCTGCTGGTGTTTCTTCTTGCCACCCTGCTGGCGGTGGCCTGCGCCCTGCATGAGGACTCTTTTGCCGATCGCCTGATCTGTAAGATCGGAACGGCAATTTACTATCTCCCCTCTTTCTGGCTCGGCGTTGTTCTGATCCTGATCTTCAGCATTCACCTGAAATGGTTCCCCAGCAGCGGCGCTTACGACATCGGCAGGGCCAGGGACATTCTGAACCGCCTCCGGCACATGGTTTTGCCCCTCGTGGTCATGATTGTCAGCCATCTTTGGTACTACGCCTATATGATCCGGGGCAAGCTGCTGGACGAGCTTCGGCAGGACTACGTTCTTCTGGCAAAGGGCAAGGGTCTGACGAATCGGCAGATTGTATGGAAGCACTGCCTGCGCAACGTGGCCCCTACGATTGTCAGCATCATGGCCATCTCGATTCCCCATGTTCTGAGCGGTACTTATATTGCAGAGGCGGTGTTCAATTACCCTGGAATCGGCGCGCTCTCGATTGAAAGCGCAAAATATCACGATTACAATCTGCTGATGCTTCTGGTGCTGATCACCGGCGCCCTGGTGATTCTGAGCAGCATGGCGGCGCAGACGGTCAACGAGGTCATTGATCCCCGCATGAAAGAAACGGGGGTGTCCGCGTGGCAGAGATAAACGATCCTCGATTCCGGGTGGTCGGCCCCGGCTGGAAGGAGCACCAGCCTGTCATTCAAAAGCCGACGCTGCGAAAACGTCTGAAGGGCAAGCCGATTCCGGCGCTGATTCTGCTGCTTCTGATTGTAGCGGGCTGTGTATTCTCCGGCAGACTGGCAAATCACGACCCCGCCGGATTCTATTTACAGCACCTGAATCAAGCGCCGAATTCCGAATTTTACTTTGGAACCGATTCTCTAGGGCGCGACATTTACTCCATGATCTGGTACGGCGGCAGGATATCCCTTTCCATCGGCCTGATGAGCATGGCGATCATCTGCATCATCGGCATCCCTTACGGGTGCATCAGCGGGTTGGCGAACACGAGGGTGGACGCGATCATGATGCGGATTGCGGAAATGGCAAGCAGCATCCCGAATCTTCTGACTGTTCTTTTGCTTGTATCCGTGATTGGAAAGCAGAACACCTTTACCCTCTCCTTCATTATCGGAATCACAGGGTGGTTCCCGCTGGCCCGTATCGTACGCAGCGAGGTGCGCCAAATCCGCAGCAGCGAGTATGTTCTGGCCGCACGCTGCATGGGCATCAGCTTCCCTAATATCATGACGCGCCATCTGATCCCGAACTTTGTTTCTTCCATCCTGTTTGTCGTGATCTCCAGCATCAGCTCAAGCATGTCGATGGAATCGACCCTCAGCTTTCTCGGGCTTGGGCTGCCGGTGGATGTCATTTCGTGGGGCAGTATGCTCTCACTTGCCAACCGGGCGCTGCTGCTGGATACCTGGTGGGTCATCATTATCCCCGGCGTTTTTCTGCTCGTTACATTGAACTGCATTACCAGTCTGGGGAACTTCTACCGCAAGGAAACCAACAAAAAGCACAGCAACCTGTGATCCATCGGGATTTCCTATGTTACGATTTGAGGAGGAAAAGAAATGATAGGCAAAAAAGCAATAAAAGGATTCTCTCTGCTTCTCGCTTTCTGTCTGCTGTTCTCTCTGGCAGCCTGCACCGGCTCGGACAGTCAGACGGGCGGCTCCGCTTCTGCCGCCGGGGAGTCGGAGGACCTCTCCAACACGCTGGTATACGCGGGGGAATCGGAAAGCACCATCAACCCTGTTCTGAATAATCACGACGAGCTGCCCGACCTGATATTCTCGGGACTGATGAAATATGACGGCAGCGGTACGCCGGTCTGTGATCTGGCGGAACGCTACGATTACGACGATGCAACCCTCACCTACACCTTTCGTCTGCGCAGCGGAGTCAAGTGGCACGACGGCAAGGAGTTCACGGCGGACGACGTGGTTTACACGTATGATCTTCTGACCAAGGACAAATCTCTGTCCTCCACCATCACGAGCAACTATGAGGACATTGTCAGCGCAGCGGCGCCAGACAAATCCACCGTTGTCATCCGGCTCGGCAAATACAACGCTGCCATGCTCGATTACTTTACCATTGGGATTCTCCCGAAGCACCTGACCGAAGGGCAGGACATCAACACCATGGCCTTTAATCAGGCCCCCGTCGGCACAGGGCGATACCGATTCGTGAAATGGGATACCGCCGGCGGCAGAATCATTTTGGAACGAAACAGCGCTTATTACGGCAAGGTGCCGAACATTGAGCGCGTGATCTATAAAACCGTTGCTGTCGAAAGCACCAAGGCCACCATGCTGCAGTCCGGCGAGGCAGATTTGGCCTGGCTGAACGCCAAATACGCCGACACCTTTCGCGGAAAGGACGGCTATCAAAACATTGATTTCAAGACCGCCGACTACCGCGGCATCTCGATGGATTTCGGCACAAAATTCTGGCAGGAAAATGGCGACTCGATCGGCGTGCTGAACTACGCCATCGATAAAGAAGCGATTGTAAAAAGCGTGCTGGCCGGGCGCGGCCTTGCCGCGTACAGCCCGATTCAGCTGAATCGCCTCGGCGGCAGCACCGCGGCAGATATTTACCCATATAACCTGAATCAATTCGCACAGCAGATGGCAAAGCTGGGCTGGGCAAAGGGCAGCGACGGCATCTATGAGCGCCGCGGCGAAAAATTCCACTTTACCATTCAGGTGCGCGATTATGAGGAAGAACGCGTGGATATTGCCAACCTGTGCGCCAGCCAGCTCAAAGCCGCCGGTGTGGACATGGAGGTTGTGCTCGTGACAAAATTCGACTGGAAGGCCGGCTACAACGGCTTTTTGTCCGGCTACGCGGCACAGTTTGACCCCGATATGTTCTACAAAAACTACGTGACCGGAGCAAGCGACAACACAATGAAGTACTCTAACGCCCGTGTGGATCAACTGCTGTCTGAGGGCCGCCACACAAAGGATGAGTCCAAAAGAAAACAGATTTATCAGGAATTTGAGGATGTCTACGCGCAGCAGCCCGGCGTGGTTCTGGTTGCGTTTCTGGACGGCTGCTACGTCAGCATCAAGGGCCTTGATGGGCTCGACACCACGCGGCTTCTGGGACACCATGCAGTCGGCGTGCTGTGGAACATCGAGGAATGGACACTGAGTAAATAAACGAAGAGGTTGCCAATGGGAACGGTACTGGAAGTGACAGATTATTCCCTCAGCTTTGACACGCCGGAGGGAGAAATACAAGCAGTCAGAAATGTCGGGTTTGCGCTGGAGGAAGGGGAAATTCTCGCGGTCGTCGGGGAATCGGGCTGCGGGAAAACCGTGCTGTGTAAATCGCTGCTGAGGCTCCTGCCGAAAAACGCGGTGGTAAAAAGCGGGCAGGTTACGCTTTGCGGCGAAGACATCACCGCGTATTCAGAGCGCCGCATGCGCTCCCTGCGGGGAAAACAGATTTCGATGGTGTTTCAGGACCCCATGACAACGCTGAACCCCACGATCCCGATTGGCAAGCAAATCACCGAAGCGATTTTAAAGCATGAAAAAATCGGGAAACAAGCCGCCAAAGCGCAGGCTCTGGAGCTTTTAAGACGGATGGAAATCGATCACCCGGAGGAACGCTTCGAGATGCAGCCGCACCTGCTTTCCGGCGGAATGCGCCAGCGGTGCGTTCTGGCGATTGCTTTGGCCTCCCGCCCGAAGGTTTTGGTGGCGGACGAACCGACTACCGCACTGGATGTGACGGTGCAGACCAAAATACTCGATTTGATTTTGTCCACCTGCAAAGAATCCGGAATCGCGGTGCTGTTTATCTCTCATGACCTGAACGTGGTCGCTAGAATCGCAGACCGGGTCGCCGTGATGTACGCCGGGAAGATCGTTGAAATCGGCACGGCCGAAGAGATTTTCTACGACCCGCGCCACCCTTATACCTGGGGGCTGCTGGGGGCGCAGCCCGCGCTGGCGGTACAGACAAAGCAATTACATAGCATTCCGGGCATACCCCCCTCCCTGCTGAATCCACCGGCGGGCGACCTGTTTGCACCGCGCAACGAACACGCGCTGGCAATTGATTATGAAGAAATGCCGCCCCTGTTCCAGATCACGCCGACGCATTTCGCGGCCACCTGGCTGCTGCACCCCAACGCCCCGAGCATCGAACCGCCCGCTTTTCTGAAAAGGGGGCCGCGGCGATGAATGAGGAAACGCTTCTGGAAGTCCGGAATGTAAAGCAGTATTTTCCGATCAGCAAGCGCCTGACGATCCGCGCGGTCGACGACATCAGCTTTCAGATCAAGCGGGGAGAAATTTTTGGCCTGGTGGGCGAAAGCGGCTCCGGCAAATCCACGGTGGCCCGCTCTGTGATGGGGCTGTACCGTCTCACCGGCGGAGAAATCTGGTTTCAGGGAGAGAAAATATCGGACCCGAAGATTTACCGGAAGAACCGCCGGTACATCCAGAAAAACATGCAGATCATCTTTCAGGATTCCGCCGCCGCGCTGAACCCCAGAATGACCGTACGGAACAGTATTGCCGAGCTGCTGCAGGCCTGCGGCCTTTGCCCCGGCCGCGAACTAGATATTCGGATTAATGAGCTGCTTCGGCAAGTTGGACTTGACGAGAGCTTTCGCGGAAAATACCCTGACGAGATTTCGGGCGGACAGCGCCAGCGCGTGGCGATTGCACGAGCCATCAGCACAAATCCGCAGCTGCTGGTTGCGGATGAACCGGCCGCCTCACTCGACGTATCGATTCAGGCGCAGATTCTCACGCTGTTTCAGCAGCTTCAGCGGGAGTACGGGTTTGCGTTCCTGCTCATTTCGCACGATCTTTCCGTCATCCGCCTGCTCAGCAATACGATCGCTGTGATGCGGGAGGGCCGTCTGCTGGAACTGGCTGAAACCGAAGAGCTGTTCGAACATCCGCTGCATCCTTACACCAAAACCCTGCTCTCCGCCGTTCCGGCCGCAGACCCTATTTCTGAGCGGAGCCGCCGGGTTCTGGAGTTTGACCCGGCCTGTATTCCGAAATCGGGTACCTTGCAGGAAGTGCTGCCCGGGCATTTTGTTTTTGGCTGAGAAAAGTCTCGCGCTTTCCTTCACGCACACCGAAAAATCAAATACAAAAAAAGAACCGCAGATCATTGGTCTGCGGTTCTTTCTTAATAAAAAATGATTTTTGAAGGGTGTAAAGCAATACTCCTTTATAGGCCCAGCTTTTTCGCCTGCGTCATAATCGCCTTGGCGATCGGCCCGGCGGAGGTGCGCCCGTAGTTGCCCTCTTCCACTACAACGGCGAAAGCGTAGGGCGTTGTGGGATCGGACGAAAAACCGATCATCCAGCCGTTCGGCTTCTTGCCTCCGCCAACCTCGGCGGTACCGGTTTTGGCGCATACGCTCATGCCGGGGAACATGTCGTCGCCATAGTCGCTCGTCACGTTGTTGCGCATCAGCTGCTCGAGCGTCTGGGCGGTTGTGGGCTTGACAAGCTGGGTACCCAGCTCCGTTTTTCCCTGCTGCTGCACAATCCCCAGACTATTTTTGATCTGCTTGATGAAATAAGGCTGCACCGGCGTTCCGTCGTTTGCGATGGCGCCCATCAGCAGCATCATGTGATAAGGGTTCGTCATGTCGGTATGCTGTCCAATGCCCGACCAGGCCAGCGCCTGCTTCTCTGCCCCTTTGACGTCATACTTGCTTTTCGAGGTATCGATCCCGTCAACAGAAAAGCTGCGGTTAAAGCCCATGGTGTTGGCTTCGGCGGTCATTTTCTCTTCGCCAAGCTCCACGGCGAGCTGCGCAAACGCCACGTTGCAGGATTTTGCCAGCGCCTGCTTGATATTAATCGTGCCATGAACGCCGTCGCAGGTGATCTTATTGCCGTTGATTGTCGTGCTGCCCTTGCAGGTAAAGGTTTTGGTATCCCAATCCGAAAGGGTTTCGATCGCGGCGGCCGTCGTCACGATCTTGAAGATGGAGCCGGGCGTATAGCTTGCGGAAAGCACCTTGTTCAGGTATGCTCCCTCATATTTGGAATTCGTGTCGATATCCTTCGGCACATTGGCGGGATCAAAATCGGGCGTGCTGACCATCACCAGCATTTCACCCGTTTTGTAGTTGTACATTGCCACAGCGCCGCGGCGGCCGTCGAGCTTATTATACGCGAGTTTGGAAAGCTCGCTGGAAAGTGTCAGCGTAATGTCGCTGCCCTGCTTTTTGCCCGTGGGTGAGGTCAGCCCCGTGATGGGGTTGTACCCGCCGATCTCTGAACGGTAGCGGTATTGAACCCCGGTAGAGATATAGCCGTTCGTATCCCCCACGGCATGCAGCATCGCGCGGCGGATCGTTTCATCGCTGCTATATACTCGCTTGCCGTTCTCGCTTTTCGCCAGCACCACACCGCTGCGGTCCAGTACATCTCCGGCAGTGGTCAGCTGACTGTCGCCCGAAGCATATTTATTGAACGGCTGCATCGCCCACGCGCCGCCGTCCTTGACAAATCCAAACAAAAATACACCCAGCCCCACAAAGAAGCCCAGAATCATCAAATAGAGGATACCGGCTCTGCCTCCGGTTGTTTTCATGTGCTTTTCCTCCTTGCGGCATACGTTCGTTCATCCGACGCTTTCATAAACGCCAGCAGCCCCCACACAGACACCATGCTCGAGCCGCCCGCGCTGAGGAACGGCAGCGTGACGCCGGTCAGCGGAAGAACGTCTGTCGCGCCGAAAATGTTCAGCGCCGCCTGAAACAGCAGCATGCCCGCTGCCGAGCAGGCCGCGATGGAATAAAAGGTGGAACGGCTGCGCGTTGCGTCGAGCTTGGTGTAAAGCGCAAGCATCACAATACAAAGTGTGACGACCACTGCCAGAACCATCCCGAGCTCCTCGCAGATCATGCCGAACATCAGATCGCTGGTGCCGGCAAATACATTTTTCAAATAGCCTTCTCCCATTCCCGCGCCGAACAGACCGCCGCTCGCGGTATAAGAAAGCACGCGGGTCTGCTGGTAGCCGGTACCGTCCGAATATTCCCACACATGCCGCCACGCAGCGAAGCGGTCTGCAATATAGGGCTTGAACTGCAAGATCATGAACGCGCCCAAAGCAGCGGCCGAGCAGGCCAGAATCACCGTTCTGAGGCTGCCGGAACGCATGAATGAAATCAGAAGAAACGTGATGAAGAAGATGGAAGCCGTACCGAAATCCTTCATTAAAAACAGAGAACCGATGCAGATTCCTGAAAACACCAGGAATTCGGTCAGGTTCTTGGCAGTCTGCAGCCGGTCAAGCGTAGAAGCACCGGCAAACACAAATGCAATCTTGATAAATTCCGACGGCTGAACCGTTATCGGCCCAAGGTTGATCCAGTTCTTCGCCCCGTGAGACGCCACGCCGAACGCCAGGTTTACGGCAAACAGCGCCACCGCGAACAGGCCGATCGCAATACGCCACTTGGTCACGCGGTCCAGATCGCCCATAAAGGAAATCAGCATGCAGAACAGGATGATCCCGCCCGCCATTGCGGCCAGCTGCGTATAGGCCAGCTTTACATCCGCACCGGCAAGCAGCATAATTCCGATTCCGCTCAGCAGAAAGCCGATGGTTTCGAGCTCAAAGCTGACATGATTTCGTACCCGCATAAAGTAGTAGTACAAACCCCATTCCAGAACCGTCAGCGCGCCAAACGGGATCAGCGGCTGCCAGGCGAACGCCTCTCCGCCAAAGCAGAGCTGCGCCGCCAGAAAAATCTGGATCAGGAACACCATGCTCATCAAGCCGAGAGGCGACGGCAGGCGGCGATTCGACTGGAACAGCGTGCGCTTCTTTTTAAAGTCGCCCTCATTTGTCCGTTTGAGCATCAGGGCGGTCGAGCCCATGGCGATCACATCCCCCGGCATCACAGACAGGGTCGGCGCCGCTTTTGTTCCGTTGACAAACGTTCCCGCCTTGGAATTCGTATCTGTAATCAGCCAGCCGGCTTCCCGGCGCATCAGCACAGCGTGGTCGCGGCTGGCGGTATTGTCCGGCAGCACAATGTCGCAGCTGCGGCTGCGGCCCATCGAATTTTCCCAATACAGCACCGGGATTTTGACATGCGTCGTCATTTCTTCGAGCAGAATGACCGGATCTTCTCGCCGGCGGCCGCGGCGAAGCGACACAAAGCAGCGCCACAGCACCACCAGAGACAGCACCGGTATCAGCACCCGCAATGCAAACAGGATGACAGTCAGCGCGGTCCCCAAAAACTCCATGATCTGGGCCAGCAAGCGAATCCCCCTTTCTTTATTCCAATACGCCTGTCCCCTTTTGCCAGATGACCGGAAAACAGAGAAAAAGCGCTCTATCATCTAAAAAAACAGTGTGAGGTTATTATGCCACAGGCTGATCCATTTTCAGTCCATTGAGATGGATGAAATATGGAAGCCGGCGACATAAAAAATCTCCTGATGGGTACCTGCCTTTTGTACCTGCCAGAAGATTTTGCATGAATCGCTCAAAAGTCAGCGGTGAAAATCAAACAGATTCAATCCTACTTTTTCGCTGAAGCTTCTGTCCACCCTGCCGTCGATTATGCGGATGACCAGTTCGCAGGTAGCGCTGACAACCGCCCGGTTCAGATGGCCGCCCACTACGTTGCCGTCTTCTCCTCCGGCGCTCATGTGCAGATGGCAGTAAAACTCATCTTTCATGGTGTTGATCGTTCCCGTGAGCGATACGATCTCATAATAGCCGTTAAACTCGTTTGCTTTATATTCCTTTTCGGCTGTTTTGAAAACGCCTACCGTAAAGCTGTTAACGGCGCCCAACCCGCTGACGGATGCCAGCTTGATTTCTTCTTTCAAAGCAATTTCCCGAATCGACGCCAGGATTTCCTCACCCGGATCGATTCTGGCTATGATCGAATCTTTGAATCTTTTATATTCCATTTGTGCTCTATCCTTTCACAATGTTGATCCACGGGATGCCGCGCGGGCAGTTCTGCCGCACGGTTCCGTGCTTCCCCGGCCGCCCGTCGATCTTCTTTCTTCTTGTGCCGCAAGGTTCCAAACCGGCAGTATATTGATCATTATTATACTGCGAAAGCAAGGGAAAGTAAATGAACAAAGCTTTTACAAAAGATAACGGTTTTGAAAGAAATGAGGATAAAACGGGTGACGGATCAAGTTCCAGCACAATGGTAGAAATTGCTCCCTACTCCACCCGCGGCGCATACATGCCAAATATGGATTTGATTTTACAGAAATTTTTGTTATAATGGCCACAAGCGGCTATTATCATGCCAATTGGTAAAATAATACCCCAACGGCGCTCTGCGCCTGTGGTATCATATCCACAGTGAATTCTGTCAGCATCACAGAGTATAGCGCAGAAAAGCCATGCCGATGCAAAACAGACAAACTACACCACGGGAGAATCCGGCCCGATCAGCCGCGTCGGAGAAACATCCCGTCTGTCTGACAAAGGAGGACGTATGCAGCGAAATCCTGTGCATGTGCACAAAACGACAAACTTCCCGGATGCCATGAACACGACCGATGCCTTGATCGCCATTCTGGAAAGCTCCTTTGACGGGATTTACATCACCGACGGACAGGCCAATACCATCTGGATCAACCATTCTTATCAAGTGATTTCGGGTCTGAACGAAAAGGATGTAATCGGTAAAAACATGACCGAGCTGGAGAAATACGGGATTATCTCGCGCTCCGCTTCCCTGATGGCCCTCAAAAGCAGAAACACCATCACCATCGATCAGACTTTCCGTACCGGAAAACGCGCCATCGTCACCAGCACTCCCGTTTTCGACGAGCAAAACGAGATCATCATGGTGGTTACCAACGTGCGCGATATTTCGGAGCTGTACAATCTGAAAGAACAGCTGGCGCAAAAGCAGGAGCAGGCCCAGCGCTACGAAGGAGAAATCGAGGTCATCCGCAAGCAGCTGATGCAGACCAGCGACATGGTGGTGGCCGACGCAAAAATGCTGAACCTGCTGCGCATGGTAGGGCGGGCTGCCCTGCTGGACACGCCGGTTCTGCTGCTTGGGGAAACCGGCGTCGGCAAAGAGATGGTCGCCTCTTACCTACATAAGAAAAGCCCCCGAAGAGACGGGCCGTTCATCAAGGTGAACTGCGGCGCCATACCGGAGGCTCTGGCCGAAAGCGAGCTGTTCGGCTACGAGCGCGGCGCTTTCACCGGTGCCAACAGAGAAGGAAAAGCCGGCCTGTTTGAGATCGCCGACAAGGGCACCATCTTCCTCGACGAGGTGGGCGAGCTGCCGGCCAGCCTGCAGGTAAAGCTGCTGCGCGTTCTGCAGGAGCAGGAGATCGTGCGCGTGGGCACCGGCAAGCCGATCAAGGTGGATGTGCGGGTCGTGGCCGCCACCAACCGCGACATGGAGAGCATGGTCAAAAGCGGCAGACTGCGGGAGGACCTGTACTACCGGCTGAATGTGTTCCCGGTCCACATTCCCCCGCTGCGCGAGCGGCAGGACGATATTCCAAAGCTGGCACAAAACATGCTGGAAACCCTGAATAAAAAATATAACCAGAATAAATCTCTTACGCAAAGCGCCTTCATCAGCCTTTTGGAATACAGCTGGCCTGGCAATGTGCGCGAGCTGAAAAACGTTATGGAGCGTTCCTTCATCATCAGCGACGCGGACGAAATCGACAGCGCGCATCTGATGCTGCAAAACGCGCGGCTCTGTCCAGACCCCGGCGACAGCAGCGAGGACTTCGATTTGAAGGCGTATCTTGAAAAAATTGAAAAAGAGTATATCGATAAAGCATACGAAAACAAAAAAAATGTTCGTTCAGCCGCGCAAAGCCTTCGCATGGATCCGGCTACCTATGTGCGCAAGCGCCAGAAATACAATGTAAAACTAAAATAGAACGAATTTCAGAACGTCGGTTTTCTCCCACGTTTTTGCGGAAGAGAAAATCAATAACTTTTTTCGAAGTCTGTTGTTGCCATATCAAAAATAAAACAGAGCCCGATTCCGGTTCTGACATACAAAACCAGCGCCGACACAAGCTCCGCTTCTGTTGGCGCTGGTTTGTTTCATATCAGCATCGGTGTTTCAAAAATAAAACAACAACACGTGATCCATTATGTCGAATTCATAAAAAAATAGTAAATTCACTCAATTTACTATGCCGTTTTCCAATATTCATTCCGGTTCGGAATTTAAGTTCTCTTCTATTCTCAAAATTCAATTGACGAAAGTCCAAAAAAGACCGATCTAAAATTGTCGGATTCGTAGAATCGGCAAATCAACGCACACGAATCATCACATATGGCACGGAACTTGCTCTAACTCTTTTACAACAGGCTTTCCACAAGAGCCAACTCAAATTATAAGGAGGAACCAAAATGAAACTGTACATCCTGAACACCGGTTATCTGGAGACAGACAAAAACAATGTAGTCGCCTGTTCCACCATCGGAACCTACAGCCAGCCGCAGGTCACCAACAAATGGATTAAACTGCCCGTCATGGCTTTTCTGATCGATACCGGAGACGGATACATCCTCTATGACACCGGCAGCAACCCGGAGGCCATGAACGGCTACTGGCCCAAGAATCTGCAGGAAGTGTACCCCCTCTACCAGAAAGAGGAAGAGCGCCTCGAAAATCAGCTTGCTCTGGTCGGCGTAAAGCCCGAGGACATCAAGACGGTCGTCGTTTCTCACATGCACCTTGACCATGCCGGCAACCTGCATCTGTTCCCCCATGCAGACGTGTATGTACCGAAGGCAGACTTCCTCAATGCGCAGGCACAGGTACACCTGAATCCGGACCCGACCACGCACGGCGGCTATGTCAAGGGTGATATGGACGTTTCCGTAAAGCAGTATCACCTGATCGACAGCGACTTCGAGCTGGTTCCCGGTGTGGACGTTGTCAACCTGCCCGGCCATACTCCCGGACTGCTCGGCCTTGTGGTACATATGGAGAACAGCACCTTCATTCTGCCGCAGGACGCCGTATACACCTCCGAGATTTACGGCCCGCCCGCCAAAATGTCCGGCCTGCTGTACGACAGCCTGGCGCACTTCCAGTCTGTTCAGAAGGTCCACGATTTAGAAGAAAAATACAACGGCAAGGTGGTCTTTGCCCACGATTATGAGTTCTTCCAGACCCTAAAGACCGCCCCGCACTACTACGACTGACGCACACGCCAGCCATTTCACATTTTGAATCAATTTGAATCATTCACAGAAGGAATCCATTCGGCCCATTATCTCAGAAAGAAGGAATTTCACCATGGCACTTATGACCGGAGAACAATATATCGAAAGCATCCGCAAGCTGAATCTGCAGATTTACATGTTCGGCGAGAAAATTGAGAGCCCGGTAGATCACCCGATTCTGCGCCCGTCGCTGAATTCGGTCCGCATGACCTATGATCTGGCGCAGGACCCCCAGTACGAGGATTTGATGACCGCTACCTCTGCGATCACTGGGAACAAGATCAACCGCTTCTGTCATATCCACCACAGCACACAGGATCTGGTAAACAAGGTGAAAATGCAGCGTCTGCTCGGCCAGAAAACCGCTTCCTGTTTTCAGCGCTGTGTAGGCATGGACGCGTTCAACGCGCTCTATTCCACCACCTTTGAGACCGACCAGCAGTACAAAACCAATTATTTTGAGAACTTCAAAAAGTTTGCGATCGCCACCGAAGAGAACGACTGGACGGTAGATGGCGCGATGACCGACCCCAAGGGCGACCGTTCGCTGGCCCCCCACGCACAGCCTGACGCCGACATGTACCTGCATGTGGTGGAGCGCCGCCCCGACGGCATTATTGTGCGCGGCGCAAAAGCACACCAGACCGGTATCATCAACTCCCACGAAGTGATCGTCATGCCCACCATCGCGATGGGCCCAGACGACAAGGATTATGCCGTTTCGTTTGCCGTACCGACCGACGCCGAGGGCATTTTCATGATTATCGGCCGCCAGAGCTGCGACACCCGCAAGCTGGAAGGCAGCGAGATGGACGTGGGCAACAGCGAGTTCGGCGGCGTAGAGGCTCTGGTGGTATTCGACAACGTGTTTGTTCCGAACGACCGCATTTTCCTCAACGGCGAAGTCGAGTTTGCCGGAATGCTGGTAGAGCGCTTTGCCGGTTACCACAGACAGAGCTACGGCGGCTGTAAGGTCGGCGTGGGCGACGTTCTGATCGGCGCGGCTGCGCTGGCTGCCGAGTACAACGGCGTAGAGCGCGCTTCCGCCGTGAAGGATAAGCTGATCGAGATGGTGCACCTGAACGAAACCCTGTTTGCCTGCGGCATCGCGTGCTCTTCGGAGGGCAAGCCCACCCCGTCCGGCAACTACCTGATCGATCTGCTGCTCGCCAACGTCTGTAAGCAGAACGTGACCCGCTTCCCCTATGAAATTGTGCGGCTGGCCGAGGATATCGCCGGCGGCCTGATGGTGACCGCTCCGTCTGAAAAAGACCTGCGCGACCCAGTGGTAGGCCCCTATGTGGACAAATACCTGCGCGGCGTCAACGCGGTTTCCACCGAGAATCGTCTGCGCGTTCTGCGCCTGATCGAAAATATGTCTCTCGGCACGGCGGCTGTCGGCTACCGCACCGAATCCATGCATGGCGCGGGTTCCCCGCAGGCGCAGCGCATCATGATCGCCCGCCAGGGCAATATCAGCGCGAAAAAGAAGCTGGCCAAGGCCATCGCGCATATCGACTAATCTGCTTGTGTTTTCCGGTTTTGTACCCGCCGCCCGTGCTACCCCCCGGGCGGCGGGGAATCGGAATCAACCAATCGAGGTGTTTTTCATGACCCAACTGACTGAAATCGAACGCCTGCTGGAAGAACAGGTTCGTCCGCAGCTTGCCCTGCACCAGGGGAACCTCAGCATCATCAGCCTGACGGACGACGTGCTGACCATTCGCCTCCTGGGCGCCTGTGCCAACTGCCCGTCCGCTTCCCTGACCACCGAGGAGCTGATCGCCTCCGCCGTGCAAAGCCGTTTCCCGCAGATCCGGCACGTCGTGCTCGACACCGGCGTCAGCGATTCTCTTTTACGGCAGGCGCGGGAGTTTCTGACCAGCCGGCATACCGGCACAAAAAATCAACAAGGAGTGACGTAATATGTCCTGGCAGGAGTTTTATCAGCAAAAGCGGATGACGGCAGAGCAGGCCGTTTCTCATATCAAATCCGGCAACCGCGTGGTCGTGGCTCACGCCACCGGTGAACCCAGCGCACTGATCGACGCGATGGTAAAAAACGCCGACGCTTACCGCAATGTGGAGATTGTTCACATGGTGGCAATGGGCAAAGGCGAATACTGCCTGCCCGAATACGCGGAGAACTTCCGCCACAACAGTCTGTTTTTAGGGGCGTCCACCAGAGACGCCATCGCGAAAGGGCGCGGGGATTTCACCCCGGTATATTTCTCGCAGATTCCCGACCTTCTGCGCGAAGAGCTGCATCCCAATGTGGCGCTGCTTCACCTTTCCCCGCCGGATGAACATGGCTACTGCAGCTACGGCGTTTCGGTGGACTATACAAAGCCCGCCGCAGAAATCGCGGACCTGCGCATCGCCCAGATCAACCCCAACATGCCCCGCACCCTCGGCGACAGCTTCATCCACGTGAGCGAGCTGGACTGCATCGTAGAGGTGGATGACCCCATCATTGAGCTGGGGCAGGCAAAAATTGGAGAAACCGAGTGCGCCATCGGGGAGCACTGCGCCTCGCTCATTCAGGACGGAGACTGTTTGCAGCTTGGCATCGGCGCGATTCCCGACGCGGTTCTGCTGTTCCTCAAGGAAAAGAAAGACCTGGGAATTCATTCCGAAATGTTCTCGGACGGCGTGGTCGAGCTGGTGGAAGCTGGCGTGATCACCAACCGCCGCAAGACCCTGCACAAGGGCCAATGCGTCGTCACCTTCCTGATGGGCAGCAAGCGCCTGTACGATTATGTCAACAACAATCCGTCTGTCGCAATGTATCCGGTGGATTATGTCAACAATCCCGCTGTCATCGCGAAAAATGACAGTCTGGTTTCCATCAACTCCTGCATTCAGGTTGACCTGATGGGCCAGGTCGTTTCCGACAGCATCGGCCCGCGGCAGTTTTCCGGCGTGGGCGGCCAGGTCGATTTCGTGCGCGGCGCAAACCTGAGCCGCGGCGGCAAGAGTATTATGGCCATGCCGTCATCCTTAGTAAAAAAGGACGGCACGCGCGTTTCCAAAATCGCGGTGCAAATCGATGCGGGCGCGGCGGTGACCACCTCCCGCTACGACGTGAATTATATCGTCACGGAATTCGGCGTTGCCAAGCTGAAGGGCAAAACCCTGCGCGACCGCGCGAAGGCACTCATCGAAATCGCTCACCCGGATTTCCGGGATGAGCTGATGGAAGAATTCCATCGCCGTTTCGGAGTATAACATCTTTCAACGATACACTCTCCCACACCAAAGGCACCGGAGAGGCTCCGGCCTCTCCGGTGCGCTTTCTACAATAATACGCAGGCCGCCGAAAAAGGCGGCAGGCACCACTTGCCACTCTCTGGAGGAAATTGACACCATGACTCATTTGGAACAATACAATCAGATATTTATGAAGCTGTTCGGCGTTGCGGAGGAAGACCTCCCCTCACTGATTTATCTGCGCGGCAACTGGGATTCCCTGCAGCATATCGAGATGATCACCATGATGGAGGACACCTTCAATATTTCCATCAACTCCACCGACGTCATCCTGTTTAACAGCTATGAAAAAGGAAAAGAGATTTTGAGGAAATACGACGTGGAGGTCTGACCATGTTTTTTCCATTGGAACAGCATCCGCCGGAGCAGCCCGCGCTGGTGGAACCAAACGGAGCCGTGCTGACCTATTCTCAGCTCGCGGCTGCCGTAAACCATGTGGCGGAATGGCCGGTGCAGCGCACTTTGATCTTCTGCCTGACCAGCAGCACCATCGGCTTTACTGCAGGATATGTGGGCTTTTTGTCCACGCAAGCGGTGCCCCTGCTTCTGGACAGCGAGCTGACCCCGGAGCTTCTAAGCCGCCTGATTACACTGTACCGCCCCAGCTTTTTGTGGGTTCCGCAGAAAAAATCCGGCGCGTTTTCCAAATACACGCCGGTACAGACACTGTATGATTACACCCTGCTGCAAACGGACTGTACCGACTGCCCGCAGCTGCACCCGGAGCTCTCGCTGCTGCTGACCACCTCTGGCTCAACAGGCAGCCCCAAGCTGGTGCGCCAGAGCGCACGCAATCTTCTTTCCAACGCCGAGGCAATCGCGCAGTATCTGGAGCTCAACTCCACCTCTGAGCGCCCGATCCTGACCTTGCCGCTGCATTACACCTTTGGCCTTTCGATTCTGCACAGCCACCTGCTGACAGGCGGGACCGTGCTGCTGAGCGAGTACAGTGTGATCCAGCAGGAGTTTTGGGATTATTTTGAGCGCGAAAAAGCCACCAGCATCAGCGGGGTACCCATGACCTACACCCTGCTGGAGCGCGCCGGATTCTTTGAGCGCGAGCTGCCGAGCCTGCGGTATTTTACACAGGCCGGGGGCAAGCTGCCGCACCGGATGCACCAGCGCTGTGCCGAATTTGCCCGGGAACGCGGGCTGCGTTTTTACGCGATGTACGGCCAGACAGAGGCCACCGCCCGCATGAGCTACCTGCCCTGGCGGCTGGCAGAAGAAAAATGCGGCACCATCGGAATTGCCATACCGGGCGGGGTCTTCCGCCTAGTTGGCGACAGCGGGGAGGAAATCACGGAGCCGTACCGGGAGGGCGAGCTGGTGTATGAGGGGCCGAACGTGACCCTCGGCTATGCGCAGGGCCCGGTCGATCTGGCGCGGGGCGATGATTTCGGCGGCATGCTGTTTACCGGCGACCTCGCCATGCGGGATACGGACGGCTGCTATACCGTTACCGGGCGCAAGAAGCGGATGGTAAAGCTGTTCGGCAGCCGCGTAAGCCTGGACGAATGCGAGCGCCTGCTGCGTGAGCAGTTCGGCGGCGCGGATTTCGCGTGCCTGGGGCGCGACGATCATATCGATCTGTTCGTCACCGAGTCCTCGGATTGCACCGCGCAGAACGCGCTTACTTATCTGTCTGAAACCCTTCGTTTTCCCGTGTGGGCCTTTGGCGCACATCCCATCGCGGAAATTCCCAGAAACGAGGCCGGGAAAATCCAATACCCGCGCCTGGAGGAGCTGCTATGACAAAGGATGTTGCACATCTGCTGGAAATACCGCCGTTTTCTCTGCCGCAGTCGGCAAAGGAGGCCTTGTTCTTCCCCGCGGCACTGGAGCTGACCCGTTACCACAGCGCCCACTGTGAGCCGTATGCCAATATTCTGCGCGCGCTGGAATTTGACCCCGAAACGATCCACAGCACGCAGGAGCTGCCCTTTCTCCCCAGCGGCCTGTTCAAATCCATGCGGCTGAGCAGCGTTCCCTCCGAGCAGGAATACGCCCGCTCCCTTACCTCCTCCGGTACCACAGGAAGCCAGACCGTTCATGTGGAGCTGGACCGGGAGACCTCCGCCGACCAGCAGCGCGCACTGGCGCACATTGCTGCAGATTTCATCGGCGGAGCGCGCCTGCCGATGCTGATTCTCGATCAGCCGTCCATCCTTGCTTATGGCAGCGGGCTTTCCGCACGGGCCGCCGGAATCCTGGGCTTTTCTATTTTTGCCCGGCGGCGCGTGTTTGCCCTGCGGGAGGATTTAACGCTTGATCTGCCGGCCATCCGCGCGTTTCTGGAGCAGGCAAACGGCGGGCCGTTTCTTTTGTTCGGCTTCACCTTTATGGTGTGGAAATATTTTTGCCAGGCGCTGCGCGACTCTGCGGAACATCTGGATTTTTCGGGCGGAATCCTCATTCACGGGGGCGGCTGGAAGAAGCTTCTCGATCAGGCCGTGCCGCCGGAGGAATTCCAGCGCGCCCTGAATGAGTGCTGCGGGCTGCATCGCATTTACAATTATTACGGTATGGCAGAGCAGGCCGGTTCCGTCTTTTTTCAATGCGAGGCTGGGCGCTTTCATGCCAGCGAGCTTTCCGAGGTATTCGTGCGCAGGGCGGAGGATTTCTCCCTGTGCGAGCCGAGAGAAGCGGGTATTCTGCAGGTTCTTTCTCTGCTGCCGCGCTCTTACCCCGGCCACAGTCTGCTAACGGAGGACGAGGGCGTTTTTCTGGGTGTGGATGACTGCCCCTGCGGCAGGCTGGGGAAAAACTTTCTGGTCAGCGGCCGCCTGCAGCAGGCGCAGCTCAGGGGGTGCAGCGATGTCTACGCAGGATAAGAAATTTGTACTGCTCACTGGGGAGCTGTCTTCTTTAGAGCAGGATATGCCGCCTTTCTCCATTTTTGAGGAGCAGGTGCTTCAGTTCCTGAACGCATTGAGCATCAGGCTGCGCCGAAACCCCGAAGCACACCCCTTTCCCGACCTTTCCGCCTTCGCGTTCTGGTGCCGGGGCAGCCATCTCCGGCAGCTCGCAAAGGGTCAGAATACGGAGAGCCTGTGCTTCGGCCGCGGGCTGGCGTTTCATGTGTGCCCCGGCAACGTTCCGCTGAACTTTGCGTACTCGCTGGCGGCGGGTTTGCTGGCAGGGTGCGCCTGCGCGGTTCGCCTTTCCTCACGTGATTTTCCGCAGGCAAGGCTGCTGTGCCGTGAAATGGACGCACTGCTGCACGCTGAATTTCGAGGACTTCTGCCCTATATCACCTGTTTTCAGTGCGAACACGGTCACCCGGTTCTGGCGCGGCTGTCGGAACGCTGCGGCGTGCGCGTTCTGTGGGGCGGCGACGAGGCGATCCGGCAAATCCGGCAGCTGCCGCTTTCTCCGCGTGCGGTGGAGTTTTCCTTTGCCAGCCGCTATTCCGTGTGCGTCATCGACGCAGGGGCATTCCTGAGCGACCCGAACCCGGAGCAGCTTTCGGAACGCTTTTATTCGGACGCTTACTTTGCCGGACAATGGGCCTGCACCTCTCCCCGCGCTCTGCTTTGGCTGGGGGAGAACACACAAGTTGAAGCGGCCCAAAAAATTTTGTGGCAAGAGGTGGAACGCCTGTGCCAAAACCGGGCGGATTTTCTGCCGGTTCACGCGGTCAAAAAGCGGGAGCATTTCTGCCGGATGGCGGCCCAAAACCCGGAAGTCCGCCTGTGCGCGCAAAGCAACCATGCCGTGCGGGTGCTGACGCCACGCCTGACTCCGGAGCTGCTGGAGCTTTGGACCGGCGACGGCTTGTTTCTGGAAACCCATGCACAGACACTCGATGCGCTGCTCCCCATCTTAGGGGAACGCTGCCAGACGCTTTGCTATTATGGAATCGAAACGGCAGAGCTGCGGGAATTTCTGCGTCGTGCACGTCCCGCGGGAGTTGACCGTGTCGTTCCGCTTGGCAGCAGCATGCAGTTTTCTCTGGTATGGGACGGAATCGATTTGATCCGTGCTATGAGCCGCAGCGTTGAATTTTCCTAGCAGTAACCGAAAGGAAACAATATGATGACACCTTTATCCATTGGGGATTGTGCAGAGCGCACCAGAAGCTTTTCACCGCAGGACCTTGAGGACTACATGCGGCTGACAGGCGATCAGAATCCCCTGCACACCTTGGAATCAGGGGAAAGCCGTTTCGGCGCGCCCATCGTTCACGGCATGCTGCTGGCCGGGATGATCTCTGCGCTGATCGGCACACAGCTCCCCGGGCCGGGCTCCGTTTATGTCAGTCAGGAGCTTCGTTTCATCCGCCCGGTATTCTGCGGCGACACTGTCACCGCCGCCTGCCGGGTCGCGCAGATTTACCCGGAAAACGGGCAGGTGCGCCTGCGGGTACAGATCCGCAACCAGAAACAGGAGCTCGTTCTTTCCGGCTACGCGGTGGTTCTGCCGCCCTGAAGACATAGAAAATGAAATGAAACAGAAAGAACTCCCTCGCCAAAAACGAGGGAGTTCTTTCTGTTTCATTCAGAGATTAAATATCAGCCTTTTGCGAAAAAGCGGGCGAACAGCTCATCCTGCTCTGGCAGGTGCGTTACAAAGCCGATCGCAATTTTCCCATGCGTCAGCGCAATCAGCTCTTTGGCTTTTTCCTCGCCGAACGCGCCGCAAAGCTCCACGGCCCCGAAGCCCTCCTGCTCCAGCTCCGTCAGCTTCTGGCGTGCCTGCTCGTAGTTGTTCACCGTAAAAATACTGGTGATCTGTTTTTCCGTTTCAAAATGGGCCTGGTGCTGTTCCGGCGTATAGTGTCCTCCCATCAAAACAAATGCGAATTTCTTTTTCATAGTAATATCTCCTATCTAAATTCATTTTATTTTTCTCTCAATTCAGGCCGTCGCTCAACGGCAAAGCAATTATGATTCGTTCCAGTAACGCGCTCTCTGTTCCGGGGTCAGCGACTGGGCAAAGGTGCTTTTCAGCAGCAGAAAATGCTCCAGCTCATTAAAAATGTGCAGCAGGGCGGCGCGGTCTTCAAATTCCTCGCGGGTACGGGGCAGCTCGCTGGCGCGGAATTCCGCTCGAATTTTGTTCGCGTCGTCAAGCAGCGCCGCCGCGTTGTTCGATTCCCCAAAGGTAGAAGAAATCCTGCGCAGAAATACGGCAATCTGCTCCGCCTGGGACGGCGCTCCGTTGAGCCGGAGAAGGCCGATCTGAATGCGCTGAAGAACCAGAAACTGGTTGGTACGCATGTCGATGTATTCCCGGTAATAATTCAGGTCGAGGGTCAGCGCATTGTCGGCAGCTCGGTTTGCCTGCGCACGCGCCTGCTCCAGCAGACGCTCCAGCTCCGAAAATTTTGGGAGATGGGAAACCGTATGGCCCTGAATCGCATCCGCAATCTGATCCAGCACCCGGCAGATCGCAGAATCGATCTCCCCCTGCGCCTCGCGGATGGCATGGAGCCCGACCGGTAAAAACAGGTTCAACAGAATACCGATGCCCGCGCCGATCACAAGGAGCAGAAGCTCGTTGCCGATCAGCCCGAGCGCCATGGAGCGCTCTACCCAATAATGGGTGACCAGCACCGAACACATGGCAATATCCGCAGCGGCGGAAAACGTATGGCACAGCGTAACAAACGCCAGCAGATAAATACCAAGGGCCGCAACCGTATAGCCCAGCAGCTGAAAGCTGAAAAACGCAATGGCCGTCGCCGCCAGAAAAATCGGGATACGGCGCCCCGCGGTGATCAGCGTTTCCCGCTTCGTTTCCTGCAGACTGAGCAGCGTAATGATGCCTGCCGCCGTGGGGTATTGCAGCCCCAGCGCAAGTGCCAAGGCAATGGCGGCACAGGCCCCTGCCGCCGCCTTTACCGCCTTGATTCCTGCAGATTTGAGCAAAGTCTTCAAACGCATCCCCCTTCGCAAGCCGGAGGCGGCCTGCGGTACTCTGTGCCGCGCTCCCAATCTTTGACTTTATTATATTGGGTTATCCTCACAATTTCAACTCTGAGCAGTAGCAACAGGAAATTTCCCGCATATTATAGACAAAATACAGCCGCCAATCGGACAAGCACTAGGTAATGGCTCCCCATAAAGTTCGTGGAACTGCAGGCGTATTCCGAAACAGCCGCACCCTGAGAAACGGCAGACAGTAAAAAAGTGCATGGAACCGCTTTTCAGCGGCCAATCCATGCACTTTTTATCATGATTCAGAGGATTCTTCCCGCCTCGCTCTGGCGGTTTCTTTGCATTGGTTCGCCGAAATGGCGTAAATCCGTTCCGGCCGCAGGCAGGGGAAACCCTGTCGACACCGCCAATCACGAATCATCCATCCAGTTGAAGCGGCCTGATCTTGCGGACGACATCCAGCAGTGTGCCGTCTCTCGCTTCCACAACGGCAACAACCTGATCTTCCCACTCCAGCGCATCAGGAGTTCCCACCAGGCTGTAAGCTTTGTCGCGCAGCCATTCAATCGTCACGTGTTCGATACCGGCGGCATCCAGGCATTGTGCCAAATCGTTGCGCAGGGGGTTGACCGCGATACCGTAATCCGTCACCAGAATATCCACGCAGTCGCCGGGCGTGGTGACTGTTACCACCTCGTCGCACACAGTTGCCATGCGTCCGCGGGTCAGTGGTGTGACGATGATGCAGCACTTGCTGCCCGCAGCCGTATCCGGGTGGCCGCCCGGCGCACCGCGCAGGATTCCGTCGGAACCGGTGATGACGTTCACGTTAAAATCGACGTCGATCTCGAGAGCGGACAGAACCACAAAATCCAGCTGATTGACATAAGCGCCCTTGTTGGCCGGATTCGCGTACTCGCTCATGCTGATTTCGTGATGCTTTGGATGTTCGGCCAGGTGCTTGATGGCGCCCATGTCGAAATCCTGCGTATCCAGAATCGCCCCGACAAGGCCCTTGTCCAGCAACTGGCATACTGCGCTTGTCACCCCGCCCAGAGCGAAGCTCATTTTGATCCCTTTTTCCACCATGCGTTTCTCAATAAAACGGTTGACCGCCAAAGATGGGCCGCCCGCGCCGGTCTGGAATGAAAAACCGTCTGTAAAATACGGGGTCGCGGCGATCACTTCGGCCGCATGCTCCGCCATCATCAGCTCGCGCGGGTTCTCCGTGACGCGGGCTTCTTTGGTGGCGATTTTCGTCGCGTCGCCAATGCTGTCTACCACACACACGCAGTCCACATTTTCGGCAGAAATGGAGGACGGCCGGTTGGGGAAGTCCACCAGCGTATCGGTGATGATAACGGTATGGTCGGCGTAGTGGGAATCGTGAATGGCAAACCCCATCGAGCCGCAATTGTTTTTGCCGCCCACCCCCTTGGCGTTGCCCCAGCAGTCTGAGGTGGAAGCGGCCAAAAAGGCGATGTCGATATGCACTTCTCCAGCCTCGACCGCGCGGGGACGTCCTCCGTGGCTGCGGATAATGGCGGGGGTCGCGAGTTTTCCGGCGGAGATCACTTCGCCGATCCGCCCGCGGACGCCGGAGGTCTGAATGCCGATGACCTTCCCCTGCTCAATATAATCCGCAATCAGGTCCTGAGCGTTGCCAAGAGATGTCGCCGCGATGGTGATATCCTTCAGGCCCATCTCCTCCACCAGAACTTTGGCGACCATGCTGGCCACATAGTCTCCCTCTCGAAATTCGGAATGAAACGAAACGGTCATTCCGTCGTGCGCGCCGCAGCGCTCGCATGCCTTTCTGATACTGCTGCACAGCTTGCTGCTCTGCGGCTTTACATACCGGCGGGTTTTGGGGGAATCTCTTTTGATGTATTTGCCGTCCATATAATATTTTCCCTGATAGACCTCTTTGCCGTCTTTCAGGAGTTCTTCGGGGATTTCCCGATTTACTGCGTTTTTCATACTGTATCGCTTCCTCCTCGATTCGTTATAAATCACCTTTGTAAACGCCGCACGCTTTCGCAAGAGCGATCACTCTTCTGGCGTCTTCAAAGAAAGGAATATCCACCATTTTTCCGTCTACGGTGTAGACTCCCACGCCGGATTCCGCCTGCTCGTTAAAGGAGCGAACCAGCTTTTCCGCGTAAGCGATCTCTTTGGGAGTGGGCGCAAAGGTCTCGTGTACAAAACGAATCTGCTTCGGGTTGATCACGCTCTTGCCGTCGAAGCCCATCTTGCGGTTCTGAATGACCTCGGCCTGAAAGCCCTCCGTGTCGTCCAGATACGGGAACATCGTGTCAAAGCACTGCACACCCGCAGCCCGCGCGGCCAGCAGCATCTGCCCTCTGGCGGACAGCATTTCAATGCCGCCCTCTTCGATTTGAACGTGCATGCTCTTGCGGAAGTCGCCGCCCGAAATGGCGCAGCCGAACATGCGGTCCGACGCGGTGACGATCTCGTAGGCGTTCAGAATCCCTTTCGGGCTCTCCAGCGCGGCCATCAAAAGGGTTCTTCCCTCTTCGACCCCGAATTCTCTTTCCGCTGCCAGCACGTGTTCCTCCACGGTCAGAACATCCTGCGCGCTTTCACATTTGGCAATGCGGATGCCGTCTGCCCCGCCGGCCACCACACAGCGGATATCCTCCTGCCAGTGGGGCGTATCGAGGCCGTTGATGCGCACGATCACCTCGGTATCCCCGTAATCGACATTCTGCAGGGCCTGGTACAGCGAAAACCGGGCGGCGTCCTTTTGATTTTCGGCTACGGCGTCCTCCAAATCCAGAATAATGCTGTCCGCCCCATAAATGTAGGCGTCTTTGATCAGGCCGGGCTTCTGCGCGTTCATAAACATCATGGTTCTGCGCAGGCGGAATTTTTGCGGTTTCGGACGCTTGATCATCTGACCACACCTCCCCACGGGATATTTTTCTCGGAAGCGCCGCAGCTGCGGAACACCGCACATTCCACGCGCGCCTTGAGGGTGCACTCCAACGCACCTTTATCGTTCACGGTGATTTTGCCGTTCTTTACGCCAAGATGTTCCAGTGTTTCTAAAACGGTCGCCTTGATCTGGCGGCCATACTGATTCATCACGCTGCTTTCAATCGACAGCTGGATCCCGTCTGTAAACGGCTCCACCACAATCTGTGCATCGCTGGATTCCAGCGTTCCGGCGATGGCCGGCTTCTGAATTTCCATTCATTCCAACTCCTTTATGTATTTTCAGTTGAACAATTCCAATTGGGAAACGATTTTTTCTTTCTTCTTTATTTAACAGCAATCAGAACGAAATGTAAAAGTCCTCTTTTGCCTCGATTTCCATGCAAATTCAGAATACATCAATTTGTTTACAAATTGCCGAAGCCTTGTATAATAAGCTTAGCAACACTTCTGTAATTCCGCACGGAGCCGCTTTTCGTGGAATACTCTTTGAGGATTCGGCAAAGCGCAAGGATTCTGATTCAGAATGGAATCCTTACGAGATCGATTCCGAATGCATTCTATTACACATCAACACTTTTGGGGAGGATCAGAATGGACGAACGTGATTTTGAGCTGCTGGCCACTTTGAAAGAAACCCGGAACATCACTCACGCAGCAGATCTGCTGTATGTGACGCAGTCCTCCCTTTCCAAACGGATCAGCGCGATCGAGCAGGAGCTGGGCGTCACCCTGATCCTGCGCTCGCGCCAGGGCATCCATTTTACGCCGGAGGGCGAAGAGGTGCTGCGGCGCACCGCAGAGGCCGCGCACCAGCTCAGGCTGATGCGGGAAACCATCGACGCAAGCAGGGGCTATGTATGCGGCACTCTGAACGCGGGCATTTCCATCAATTACGCCCTGTACTGCCTGCCGGACATTCTGGCCGACTATCAGACAAGGTATCCTCACGTTATCACACACATTCAGACCGATTATAGCCGAAATCTATATACCCGGCTGCTCAGCGGTGCGATCGACGTCGCGATCCTGCGCGGCGAATACGAATGGACCGGAAGTAAAATTTTGCTGGGCCGCGAAAACATCTGCGCGATCTGCCCCGGCAGGGAGCAGATCCTGCCGCTTCATCAGCTCCCGTATATCGGTAGAAAGACTGACCGTATGTTTGAACGCGAGATGGCGCAGTGGATGCGCGAGCAGCATTTTCAACCGGAACGGCAGGGCATCTACGCAGATAACATCACCACCTGCGTGGAGCTGGTATCCCGAGGGCTTGGGTGGTCTATTGTTCCGGAAATCTGCCTAAAAAACTTTACCGGCTCGGTTTTTCCGCTTTCCTTTCAAAACGGGGAGCCGTTTGTCCGCTCCACATACCTGATGTATTATGACACCGTGGTTGCTCTTCCCCAGGTCAAAGCTTTTATCGACACGGTGAAAAAACAGAGAGGATAATCAGAACATGAGAATCGACTATACCATTTCGCGCATCTACGCAAGCGACATCAAGGGCAACCGGCTGGTAGACGCGCTTTTGCAGGCGGAGGGAATCAGCCGCGACCAGAACCTGGACTACACCTGCGGAATCTTTGATGCAAACGGCAGCCTGATCGCAACCGGCAGCTGCTTTGGGAACACCCTTCGCTGCCTGGCGGTAGACAGCGCCCACCAGGGCGAGGGGCTGATGAATGCAGTCGTGACCCACCTGACCGAAATTCAATTCGCCCGCGGGAACACCCGCCTGTTTTTGTACACCAAATGCAGCTCCGCCAAGTTTTTTCAAGATTTGGGATTCTATGAAATCGCCCGGGTTACAGATCGCGTCGTTTTTATGGAGAATCAGCGCACCGGATTTTCAGATTACCTGAAAAACCTTGGCACGCAGAAAAAGAGCGGACAAAAAGCGGCCGCTTTGGTTGTCAATGCAAACCCGTTTACATTAGGGCATTTGTACCTAGTGGAGAAGGCCGCCGCGGAAAACGAGGTGCTGCACCTGTTCATTGTCAGCGAGGACGTCAGTTTGGTACCCTTCTCTGTCAGAAAGCGCTTGGTTATGGAGGGAACCGCCCATTTGAAAAACATCTGTTACCACGACAGCGGGCCGTACATTATCAGCAACGCCACCTTTCCGAGCTATTTTCTGAAGGACGCCGAAACGGTCATTCACAGCCACGCTCTGCTCGATCTGACGATCTTTATCAAAATTGCGGAGGTGCTTGGCATCACCCGCCGCTATGTCGGGGAGGAGCCGACCAGTCAGGTGACGGCAATTTACAACCGCACCATGCAGGAAGAACTCCCAAAGGCCGGGATTGAATGCCTTGTGATTCCGCGAAAGGAATCACAAGGCAAACCCATCAGCGCCTCAACCGTGCGCCAGGCCATCAAAGAGGGGAACCTTTCCGCCGTGCGGTCTCTGGTACCCGAAAGCACCTACCGCTTTTTCCTGAGCGAAGAAGCCGCCCCTATTATTCAAAAAATCAAAGCCGCTGACCATGTGATCCATTATTGACCATTCAGAGAAAGAAGGGATGTTATGCTTTTGGGGCAAGAGGTTTCGTTGGAGCAAATGCTGGACTGCCGGGAACAGCGCGCCGCCATTCAGGCCCGGTACCAATCAAAACACCATCTGCCGGTGCTCTCTTTCTGCCTGAATATCCCGGGGCCGATCAAGACCTCTCCCGAAATTCAAAGGCTGTTTTTTGATGGTCAAAAAGAAATCGCCGCCGTGCTGCAAAGCATAGATTGTATCACTCTGGAAGAGACAGAAATCCACGAGCCGACCGGGGACGAATGGATTTTGTGTATCCGGCAGGACGCAGAGCTGCTAAAAGAGCGGACTTCTGCCATTGAAGAGCAGCACCCGTTGGGCCGCCTGTTCGACATTGATATCATCGGGACAGATGGGCAAAAGCTCTCGCGGGGAAGCGCGCGCAAATGCCTGATCTGCGGCGCGGATGTATGGGAATGTGCCCGGGCCCGAAAACATACGGTAGAAGAAATGCAGCAAAAAATTGAGCACATGCTTACACAGTATTTTGCGCGCTGATGTGCTCCGCCCCAGAACCACCAAAAAGAAGAAAAGGCAGGGAAACAAAATGTTTCCCTGCCTTTTCTTCTTTAGTTAAACCGAATGATAAAACCTTATCTGGAAAATAAGGTATTGTAGTTGCGGATGCTGGTCTGGCGGCCTTCGTCCGTCAGTCTGGCCAGACCGTCGAGCAGGCGGATATTCCCTTCGCGCTCCAGCGACCGCATGATCTTCGCCGTAAATTCCGGAGTCCAGCGCAGATGTACCTGTATCGTGTCAACCCCCGCTTCCGCCGCTTCTTCCTCGCTGTTTTCGTGGTTGGAGAGGTGAAAAAGCAGCGTCGCCTTGGCAAACTCGATCTTCTGATTGCTCCGTCTGCGCAGGGCACTGATCAGGCCCCTGTGAGGGGCAAAAATAAACACGAGCAGAAACACCAGGCCCGTTACCACAGCCATGCTCCCCGCAATCGAAACATCCAGCAAAGCCGCCAGCTGATAGCCGAGAACCCCGTTGACCGCGCCGATCGCGCCGCTGAGCAGCAGCATGCGTTTCAAATCGTCCGTCAGCAGATAAGCCGTTACCGGGGGGCCGATCATAAACGCAACAACCAGCACCGAGCCTACCGCCTGAAACGCGCCTACCGTAGTCAAAGAGACCAGCGTCATCAGGCCATAATGAACCAGAGCCGGAGAGAAGCCCACTACGGCGGCCAGCATGGAATCAAACGTGGCCAGCTTCAGTTCCTTGAAGAACAGAGTGATCACCGCCAGATTGATCAGCAGCAGAACTCCCGTTGTGTAAATTGCTTTTGCACCGATATCCACACCGCCTACGATCATGCGGTCAAAGGGGGCAAAGGCCAGTTCCCCCAAAAGCACGGAATCGGTATCCAGATGCACCGACCCGGCATAGCGCGTAATTAGGATAATGGCGATGGAAAAGAGCAGCGGGAACACGACCCCGATCGCGGCGTCCTCGGCCAGCAGCCGGGTGCGGCTCAGCAGCTCCGTCAGCCATACGGTCACGACGCCCATCAGCGCCGCGCCCAGAATCAGAAACGGTGAGGACAGATCGTGCGTGACAAAGAAGGCCAGCACAATCCCCAGCAGAATCGTATGTGTGATGGAGTCGGACATCATCGACATTTTTCGAAGCACCAGAAAGGTTCCCGGGAGCGCGCAGGCCACCGCAACGATCACGGCGATGATTTGGATTTCAAGTTGCGGAGCCATTCGGCACACCCCCTTCCAGCTTGTAAAGAATCCTGTTTTTCCTGCGGCGGTACAGCCGGTGCAGAATTCCCCGGCCAGGCGCAAACAGAACGCTGACCACGACAATGATGCTGACGCATACCACAATGGCCGGGCCGGTGGGCAGCTTGGGAACCAGCGAGCTGACGGCCGTTCCCGCAACGCTGGATACAGCGCCGAACAGCGCGGAAAGCGTCACCATCACCCACAGCCGGTTGGTCCACTGGCGGGCCGCCACGGCGGGAGTGATCAACATCGCGCTCATCAGGATGACGCCCACCGTCTGCAATCCGATGATGATGGCCAACACAATCATAAACGACAGCAGTAGATTGAGCTTTTTCGGGGAAAATCCAATGCTCTGCGCAAAATCGCTGTCAAAGGTGACCAGCTTGAATTCCTTCCAGAACAGCAGAACCAGAGCAAGCAGAACGAGCCCGCAGATCATCATTAATTCAATGTCTCTTTGCAGCAGCGTAGACGCCTGCCCGAAAATAAAGCGTTTGAGCCCGGCCTGATTGGAGTTGGGAATCTTCTGCACATAGGTGAGCAGAATCAGCCCCAGCCCGAAGAACACGGACATAACCAGCGCCAGAGCGCTGTCGAATTTCACGCGGGTATGCCGCACGATGCTGATAATCAACAAGGTAGCCAGCAGACCCGAAACGAGCGCGCCCAGCAAAAGCACCTCTGTGTTTTTACTGCCCAGCAGGACAAACGCCATCACGACGCCGGGCAGCGAGGAGTGAGACACGCCGTCCCCCAGCAGGCTTTGCTTGCGCAGTACGGCAAAGCTCCCCAGCACCCCGCTGATCAGCCCCAGAAGTGTGGAGCCCAGCGCCACGGTCTGAAAGGTATAGTCTTGAAATAAAGCAAGAATGCTGCTCATGTTATCCCACGCTCCTTAAAAGCGTGCCGGAGCTGTGGTAGGTCTTTTTCAGGTTTTCTTCGTGGAACACCTCTTCCACCGGCCCGCTGGCAACCACGCGCAGATTAATCAGGGTCACCCAGTCAAAATAATCCGGCACGGTCTGTAAATCGTGGTGAACCACCACAACGGTTTTTTCCTGTTCCTTCAGCTCTTTCAGCAGGGTCACAATGGCCCGCTCCGTTTGGGCGTCCACCCCCTTGAAGGGTTCATCCATAAAGTAGACCTCGGCCTCCTGCGCCAAGGCCCGGGCAAGGAACACCCGCTGCTGCTGGCCGCCCGAAAGCTGGCTGATCTGGCGGGAGGAGTATTCCTCCATCCCCACCTTGGCCAGCATCTGCCGGGACAGCTCCACATCCGCTTTGCGGGGACGGCGGATCCAGCCGAGCTTTCCGTAGCAGCCCATCAGCACCACATCCAGCACCGTGGCCGGAAAATCCCAGTCTACGCTGCCGCTCTGCGGAACATAGCCGATCCGGTTTTTCAGCGTCCGCACATCGCTGTCCCCATCCAAAAAGCGGACCGCGCCGGTCACGGGCTTCAAAAGCCCCAGCATGGCTTTGATCAAAGTTGTTTTCCCCGCCCCGTTCGGGCCAACGACCGCCATCAGCTTTCCCTTGGGGATTTTCAGGTCGATGTCCCACAAAACGGGCTTGGCGTCGTAAGCCACGGTGAGATCCTCAACCTCTACCGCGTAGCTGCGCTGCGTTTTCATTTTGCTCCCTCCCGTCATTTTAAGGCATCCACAATGGTGTCAATATTGGCTTTCACCGTGAGGATGTACGTATTTGCTCCCGAAGCCACATCCCCCAGCGAATCGGAATACAGCTGGCCGCCGATGGCAACATCAAAGCCCTTTGCCTTGACCGCCGCCTGCAGCGCCTCAATCGTTTTGCGCGGGACAGAGGACTCCACAAAGACGGCCTTGATCTTCCGTTCCACAATAAAATTGGCAAGCTCGCTGACATCCGCCGTGCCGGCCTCAGAATCGGTGCTGATGCCCTGCAGGCCGCGCACCTCAAATCCATAGGCCTTGCCAAAGTACTGGAACGCGTCGTGCGCCGTAACCAGAACACGCTGTGCCTGCGGCAGCTCGGCTGCCCTACTGCGGATATAGGCATCCGTTTCGTCCAGCTCTTTCAGGTAAGCCTCCAGATTGGCCTGATAATCGGCTTTGCCCTCGGGATCAGCCTGCGCCAGCCCCTCCGCCACTGTTTTTGCGGCATCCTCCCACAAAGAAACATCGAACCAGATATGCGGGTCGTGCACCGAGCTGTCGTCTTCCCACGCAAGCAGCTTCGATTCGTCCAGACCCTTCTCGATGCAAATGACGGTAAGGCCCTGCTGCCCGGACAGACTTTCAAAAATTTCGCCCATCTTGCCCTCCAGATGCAGGCCGTTGTATACGACCACATCCGCTTTCTGCATCAGCGAAACGTCACCCGCACTGGCCTGATACAAATGCGGATCGATACCGGGCCCCATCAGGCCCTCCACCGCAACACGATCTCTTCCGATGATAGAGGACAGATCGGAAAGCATGGTGGTGGTGGCAACGACATTCAGCTGATTCTTTTCCGGATTTGCAGAATTCGTGTTCGCCGCGGGAGCAGAGCATCCCGTCAGCAAAAGCGCGCAACTGAAAAATGCCGCCAGAAGCCCTCTCCATTTTTGATTCATAAGAAACCTCCTAAATTATATTTGGTGTTATAGCCGTGCTGTCTCGTCAACGTAGATGTGACAGGCGGCTTTATAACTGATCTGAACCTGTTCCCCCTCCAGATCAAGCGTTAAGGGGCCTTCATAAGCCCCGGCCTCCACAATCCGGACAGCGCTCCCAATGGTGATACCGCTGGCCTGTAAATAGTCCAGCAGCTCTTTTTCCTCCGTTACCCGGCGGATGTGAGAGATTTGCCCGATGGGAAGCAGATTGAGCGGCTGCAGCGGGGTCAGATCGACCTGCCCATCAGGGTGGGGGATCGCGCTGCCGTGGGGACAGTACGCGGGGTAATTGAGGAACTGATCCAGCCGGGCCGTCAGACGCGAGGGGGTAATGTGCTCCAAAAGCTCGGCATCTTCATGCGCCTCGCTCCAGGAATACCCCAGATGACGCATCAGGAACACTTCCCAAAGCCGGTGCCCGCGCACAAGTGTAATGGCAATGCGCATTCCCGCGTCTGTCAGGCGGGAACCCTTATAGGGCTCATAATGGATCAGGCCTTCCCGCTTCAATTTTCCCAGCATCTCTGTGACAGAAGCCGGGGCAATCTGCAGGGATTCCGCGATTTGTTTATTACTTACCTGCTCTTCCATACCGCCGAGCTTGTAAATCTCTTTTAAATAATCTTCCTTATTGGGTGTCATAGCCATATCCTCCTGCTTTTTCGATTCTGAAGCTTTTCAAATTTTATCTATCCGCCAACGCTTTAAAAACGTCCCGTAAACCGTTAGTCGCGGGAAAGTAATTTTCCCTAAACTAATTTATGAAGAAGACCTGAAAGTGTTACAGGTTTTGGGGACTCGAGTGTGTTTGGGGTCTGATGGACGATCTGAAAGCGTTTTTTCGAGTATGCATTCCTTTAATTTAGGCAAACCTAAAATTTATTATATTATATACCTAAACATTTGAAAATGCAATAGACTCAGTAAACGCTGGAAGTGCAGATTTTAAAAAGCACTGAAACAGAATGGGTTCCTTTCTCCAAAGGCAGGCCACTCCTTGAGGGACATTTGCCCTTTTCCCCTATCGTTGGAAAAGTCTGCAAAACAGATCACCGATGCGGAAAAGCTTTCCTTTGATAATTTCTAATCTGGCAATAACCTTCTCTGAACAAAATAAGCGTATCCTTACCATAAGAGGCGATGAGAATGACAAAAGCCCGGAGCGAACGTCTGATAAAAGAAAACAGGCACGCAAACCGGCCTGTTTCGATCAAGCGGCAAGGAATAGAAACGCCGGGTCCTTTCCTGAATCTGCGGGAGAGGCAATTTTCGCCCTGCAAACGTGCGGACAATCTGAATCCTTTCCATTTCTCTGTTTTTGCGGCCAATTGCACGCCAAAGCGGCACCACATAGCTTGATGTGGTGCCGCTTTGTTTTGATAAAAACCAAAAGCTTTTCTCCTGAATCTCTCATCCGTTTTGTAACACAAAATGACTATTTGGAGGTAACCTATGCAGCAGAAGAATGGAGCCAGAAAAAATTATATTCTCGACACAAATGTATTACTGCACGACCCGGGATGCATCTGCAATTTTAAAGGGAATAATGTGATCCTGCCCATGGTGGTTCTGGAAGAGCTTGATTCCCTGAAATCCCGCGAAGGCCTGTGCGGCTGCCAGGCGCGGCAGGCGGTGCGGGAACTTTCCAAAATCGTGGAGGGAAGATCGCAGCAGAGCATTCAGGCGGGAATCCCATTTGAAAAAAACATTCTGTTCCGGGTGGAACCGAACGGTTATCATAATATGCCGGAATACGCCGATGAGCTGGATTTGAAGAAAAACGACAACCGCATTCTTCTCACCACGCTCAGCATTCAGAAAAAAGAACCAGAAACAACAACCATCCTTGTATCCAAAGATATCTGCATGCGCCTGAAAGCGGAGGTTCTCGGCCTGAAATCGGAGGATTACGAAACCGACCGGGTCATTCTCGACGATTTGTATCAAGGCCATACGAACACGGTCTTTTCCTCCAAAGAAATCGATAAGCTGTATGAATCCGGATTGAAGTGCCCCAAAAAGCTTTCGCTTTGCCCGAATCAGTTTGTACTGATCCACGCCAGGGATAACCCGGAGCACACGGCAGTCGCCCGTTTCGACGGGGAAAAGCTCGTTCCCCTGCGGTATGAAAACCGGATGGCCTGGGGACTGACCCCCCTCAATCTGGAGCAGAAAATGGCCTTTGAGCTCATGATGGATGATACCGTAAAGTTCGTCTCCATAACAGGCGGAGCAGGCTCTGGAAAGACCATTCTTGCAACGGCCGTCGCGCTGGAAAAGGTGGTGGAGCAGCGCGCTTACCGAAAAATCGTGTTTGTCCGTCCGGTTGTCCCGGCGGGGGACGACATCGGCTTCCTCCCCGGAAACGAAGAGGAAAAGCTCCGACCGTGGATGGGGAGCTTTTATGACGCCATCGAAAACCTGATGTACCGCGAACGAAGCCGCAAGCCCAGAAAGAATTGCGCGGAGGACAATGTAACGGTAGATTCTTTGATCGAGCATTTTAAAAACACCGGCGTCATCGATATGAAAACCTTCACTTATATGCGGGGAAGAACCCTGTCCGACGCGATCGTGATTGTGGATGAGGCACAGGAAACCACCCCGCACATCGCAAAGCTGATGCTGACCCGGGCGGGCCAGAACTCCAAGTTTATTTTTATCGGCGACCCTACCGACAACCAGATCGACAATTCGTTGGTCGATTCCCGTTCCAACGGCCTGGTTTACCTTGTGGAACGGCTGAAAAACTCGAACCTGACCGGTCACATCACACTGAGCGAGGTAGAGCGAAGCCCGCTTGCCAAGCTGGCCGAGTGCACTCTCTGAAAATCCCCTTGCCGTATCAATTTCTGCTTTTGATGAAAGGCCAGACTTGATAGAGCCTGCCTGCAAAGCCGATTGCCCAAATCTCATACAAAAAAACCTGAGCACAGCCCGGAAAAGCTGTGATCAGGTTTTTTATATGATTGAAGCTTCTCAATGCCGATGGACAGTAACACCCACCAGCGCCATACCACTTTTAGAAATTTTGGGCTGCTGTCAGCTGGCCCACAGCACTTCGTTCTTGCTATTCCTGTGCGGGTTTCGCCAAGGCCTCGGCTTCTTCCTCGCCAAGGATTCTTCCGGGGTGAACCAGCAGGACAATTTTATCCTTTTTGTCCTCCGCCGCTCCCAGCCGGGCAATCCCGGTCAGATAGGTCTCTACTGTTTCTTTCTTCATTTGGGGCGGCGGAGAAATCCGCTCCGGCAGGATGTCGGTGACCTCATCCACCTCGTCTACAATCAGGCCAAAATCGCGGCCGGATACGCGGGTAATGATGATGCAGGTTCGGTCTGTGTACTCCGCTTCCCTTTTCCCGAACCGAAGGCGCACATCGATGACGGGAATGATCTGCCCGCGCAGGCTGATGACCCCTTTGGCGTAGTCCGGCTGATCCGGCAGCTCGGTGATCTCCTGTATTCCCACGATCTGCACCACCTGTGCGATGGGCATACCAAACAGCTGATGCTCGATCCAGAAGGTCAGGTACCGTTTTTTGATCTCCTCATCCTCCTGGTGCGGCGAATCCAATCGTTCCTGCACTTTCATATCAACAGCTCCTTTTCGCGTGGGAGCGCCCATTCACGGCCGCCCGCCAGCTTGAACCTGGAAACCTCGCTCTGGAGGGCCTGCGCCTGAGCGGCCAACTCTTCACTGGAGGCGGAGCTCTCTTCTGCTGTGGCGGCGTTGGTCTGTATCACAGCCGATACCTGCGAAAGCCCCTGATTGATCTGTTCGATGGCCGCCGCCTGCTCCGAAGAGGCGGACTCGATCTCGCGCACCGCATGATCCACCATCTGCGCTTTTTCCGAAACAGTTACCAACAGCTTCAGCGTTTCATCGGCAAGCCGTTCTCCCTCAGATACAGTCAATACAGATTTCTGAATCAGTTCAGAGGTCTGCTTGGCAGCTTCCGCGGATTTTGCGGCCAGATTGCGCACTTCGTCAGCGACTACCGCAAAGCCCTTTCCGGCGCTTCCGGCCCGGGCTGCTTCCACCGCGGCGTTCAGCGCAAGGATATTAGTTTGGAACGCGATGTCTTCCACCAGCTTGCTGATTCTGGAAATCTCCTGTGAAGACGTTCCGATTTCCCGCATTGCGGTATTCAGATTCTGCATATGCTTATTGCTTTCCGTAACTCCCTTGCCGGCCTGTTCCACATAGTCCATCGCTTTTCTGACGCTGACAGCATTCTGTTCTGCCTGCTGCACGACGCTTACTGCGGAGGCATTGAGCTCTTCCACCGTGGCCGCCTGTTCTGTGGCGCCGGAGGACAGTGCCTGCGCACCGGCGGATACCTGTTCCGACCCTGTATTGACCTGCTCCGCCGCCACACTGATCGTTTTCAGGGTGGCGCTGAGGTCGTCCTCGATTTTCTGCAGAGAAAGCCCCAGCACATCCACGTTCGAGCGCAGGGGGACCTGCTGGGTAAAATCGCCGTTGCTGATCAGCTCGGCAACCTGTACCTGTTTGCGGATTCCCTCCAGCATCCTGGTAAATTCCGCCGCCAGCGCGCCGGTTTCGTCTTTGGAATCGACATCGCTCAGGTCGATATCCACCCGGCCAAGTGCGATCTGTCCGGCAGCGTCTGAAACGCGCCCGATGGGCTTGCTGATGCTGTCGGAAATCCGGCGCCCTAAGAAAATTGCGGCAACCGCGCCAATCACATTCACGGCGGCCAGAATCGCGATCAGCAGCATGGCTGTGGAGCCATTGGAATCACTGGTCTGCTTTGCTTCCGCCATCCGGTTGTCCACCAGTTTTTCAAGATTATTGTAGATGGTGTCCATTTCATTTGAAATGCTCACAATCGCATTCATGGCTCCATCCCTATCCCCCGATTTTGAGCTTGCAAAGGATTTTTCCAGAGCTGGAATATACGTGTTTTCAATCAGTTTGGTGGTTTCTTCGTACAGCGCGATGGAATCGGGACGGTATATGGTTTGCCTGTACGCCTGCATGGCGGTATCGTAATCTTTTTTCTCCTGCAAATATTTTTGATAATATTCGTCTACCTTTTGCGGATCGCCTGCGTAGATCATTCCGCCGCGAACCTCTGTGCGCACCAGCAAAAGGCTGCTGGAAGCTTCGTAAATTTCTTTAATGGGGGCGGTCTGCTCCTCATACAAATAGACATCCATATTATGCATTTGAACCAGGCCGAAAGCGCCTATAACTCCTACGACGATCATACCGAATACCAAGCTGAGAAACCCCGTGAGCAGCTTGCGTGAAATGCTAAAATCTTTGAATCTCTTCATAACCCTGAAACCCTCCTGTATTGTGTTTTCTCCGGATTTCCATGACACTTTTCTGTTCTTCGGATGCGACCCCGTTTTAAGATATTCCCATGAATGAAATCCGGATCCGCATCCTCTTCCAGCGAAGCTTTTGCCGGTTTTCACCAACCTCCTCCCATAAAGCGTTGGTCCTGCCGGGAAGGCTCCTCGCCGGAATGGGAGCTTTCTTTCGCAGTGGCCGCATGAATCCGCACACCCGAGTCAGTCGCTCATTGGTCTTTTACGTGCTGTCAATCAGTTTTTCTGCCACAGCAGAGTCCTCGGGCCAGGATGATCTCTTCTATGCCGCGTGAAGATTCCTTCTTCGACGCAGGAAACATCTTCTTTTCTTGCTGTTTCACAATATGTATCTCAGAGATCTCTCCCAAATTGACTTTGAATAAATTTTTGAATCTTTGACCGTTGCAGAGGATATAATAGAATAAATTGGCTGCTCTGCAG
>NZ_CBYL010000003.1 GCF_000577335.1 Faecalispora jeddahensis
GCCGATGTCGATCATCCCGGCGCCCTGCTCCTGCATCTCGAGCGCGTGCGCCACCGCATCCTCCGGGCGAAAGTTCTGCCCGCCGTCAGAAAACGAATCGGGCGTTACATTTAATATGCCCATGATACAGGCCGGACCATTCAATGAAAGGAAATATTTTCCCGCCCGGAACCCGCTCATCGGCGACCTCCTCCCGCCAGAAGCGACATGACCTCGCTGCGGGTCTTCGCCTCAGTGCGCATCGCTCCCCGCAGGGCGGAGGTCTGCGTAACCGCTCCGGCCGCGCGGATTCCCCGCATCGTCATGCAGAGATGCTCGGCCTCGGCCACAACCGCCACGCCGTACGGTTTGAGATTATCAAACAGAAAATCCGCGATCTGCGCCGTCAGACGCTCCTGCACCTGAGGGCGCGAGGCAAAGGTCCTGACGATCCGGGCGAATTTGGAAAGCCCGATGATCCTGCCATCCTTGGGAATATAGGCGATATGCACCTTGCCCACAAAGGGCAGCAGGTGATGCTCACAAACGGAATACAGCGGAATATCACGTACCAGAACCAGCTCCCCATGCTGCTGCGGCTCCTGAAAAATCTTCAGGTGCTCCATGGGGTCTTCCTCCAGTCCTGAAAAAATCTCGGCATACATCTTTGCGACGCGGTCCGGCGTTTCGAGCAATCCCTCGCGCTCGGGGTTCTCCCCCACCGCAAGCAGCAGCTCCGTTACCGCTGCCTTGATTCTCTCCTGATCCATATCCAAAGCCTCCCAACCAATTCTTATTTCCAATCGGGCAACATACCTGCATAATCCTTCCAGATGAACGCCGAAAATCAAGCATTGTGCTCACTCGCGGTCTGTTTGCAGACATCCGGCAGGTAAAATCGCCAAAAATAACGCGTGATCTTTTCTTAACAATCGAATCATGCTACAATTTAGTAATAGCATACCGAAAACATCGTCAATATGCAATAGATTACCCGCTCGTTCCCGAAAATTTGCGGGGAGCGCGGTACCAATAAGGAGGATTTCAATCTCATGCATTATGAAGGTACCATTTTCCGCCCGCCGTCGGAGGCCGACAGCCTGCTGGTTCAGGTGACGGTGGGCTGTTCGTGGAATAAATGCACATTCTGCGACATGTATTCCGATAAGCAGTTCCGCGTACGCAATCTGGATGAAATCAAGGCAGACCTTGTAGAAGGCTCCCGCTGGCGTAATCAAATCCGCCGCATCTTTTTGTGCGACGGCGATGCGCTGGTGCTGAAAACGCCGATGCTGCTCGAAATTCTGGGAACCATCCGCGAGCTGTACCCCGATCTGGATGCGGTTCGCGTCTATGCTTCCGCCAAGGACATTCTGCGCAAGAGCCATGAGGAATTGTGTCAGCTGCACGAGGCAGGGCTCGAGATGGTTTACATTGGTCTCGAATCCGGCAGCGACAAGGTTCTGGAGGAAGTCAACAAGGGCATCACCAAGGCCGAGATGATCGCGGCTGCAAAAGCGGCCACCGACGCGGGCCTGCGCCTTTCGATCAGCATAATCTCCGGACTTGGCGGGCAGGAGTTCTCGCGCGAGCATATCCTTGAAACCGCGGACGCCCTGAACCAGATGCAGCCCGACTACGTGGGCATGCTGGTTCTGCACGCCGGCAACGACACCGACATGTTCCGCAAAATCGCTGAGGGAACGTTCCGTCTTCCCTCCGCGACGCAGGTGCTGGAGGAGATGAAGCTGCTGATCGAGAATCTGGATTTGAAGCACTGCTACTACACAAGCGCACACGCCTCCAACTATATTGATGTGCGCGGGCGTTTGCCGGAGGACAAAGAAGCGATGCTGCGCAACATTGAGCGTCTGACCGAGCTGGTGCGCAAAAGAGAAGCTCACCGATAAATAACGAACCACGTTTGCCGCCTGAGAAGTCTTATGACTTTTGGGGCGGCACTTTATTTTGTACACATAAAGGAAAAACCGCCTCCGGGAGCGAATTCCCAAGGCGGTTTTTTCTGTATAAAACCTCAAGCTAAACTAAAAAGGCGAACAAACAAATTTAACTGATTTTTGCAAGGATTACAAAATTCAGCACGAACAGGATGGTAGCGACCCACAGGATGGGGTGAATCTCTTTTGCCTTGCCCTTCACTGTCTTAATGATGCAGTAGAACAGGAAGCCTGCGGCGATACCATAAGAAATGCTGTAGCAAAGCGCCATGAAGATACCGGCGAAAAATCCGGGAATCGCGTCTTCCATGTCTTCCCACTTAATGTCGCGGAAGGAGCTGAGCATCATGATACCGACAATAATCAAAGACGGGGCGATGGCCGCGTCGGGAATCGCACTGACAAGCGGTGCAAAGAATGCGCTGAGAATAAACATGGCTGCGGTGACAACACTGGTCAGGCCGGTGCGTCCGCCCGCGCCGATACCGGCTGCGCTTTCCACATAAGTAGTGGTGTTAGAGGTACCGAAGATCGCACCGATGGAGGTAGCGGTCGCATCCGCGAACAGCGCTCTGTCCATCTTGGACGAAAAGCCCTGATTCTCTTCCAGCGTCTTTTCATCCTGCTCGGAGAAAATGCCGGACTTGCGGCCGGTGCCGATAAAGGTGCCGATGGTATCAAACGTATCAGACAAGCTGAATGCGAAAATTGTCATTAAAACGAGGGGAAGCTTCGAAGCATCTGAGAACAGTGACTGCATGCCGGGGTTGCCGAACGCCGCGCCGAAGGTCTCGGGCAGCTGGCTGACCGCGTCGGAAAAGCTGACGGAATTGCTCATGGAGGTCAGGCCCAGCGGAATACCGATCACGGCAGTGACCAGAATGCCGAGCAGGATCGCGCCCTTTACGTTGCGGATAATCAGAATCACGGTGAGGATAATGCCGAACAGCGCCAGCAGAACCGCCGGGGAGTTGAACTGCACAATCGCGGGAACAATGCTTGAATTCGCAATGACCGTGCCGCCGTCCAGAACGATATTCTGGCCGGGGTCAGAGGTAAAGGTGAGCAGGCCGCACTTTTTCACGCCGATATACGCGATGAACACGCCGATACCGCCGCCGATCGCGTGCTGCAGCATGGGAGGAATTGCCTCGATAATCATTTTACGGATTCTGGTGACCGTAATAATAATGTTCAGGATACCGCACAGGAAAACCATCGCGAGAGCTTCCTGCCACTGAAAGCCTAAACCGAAGCAAACGGTAAAAACAAAGAAAGCGTTCAGGCCCATACCGGGAGCCTGTGCATAAGGTACGTTGGCAAACAGCCCCATCACAAGGGTACCGATCACCGAAGCGATAATGGTTGCCAGAAAAACCGCGCCCCAGGGCATTCCCGTCTGCGACAGCATGCTGGGGTTTACCATAATAATGTACACCATGGTAAAGAAGGTAGTTACGCCTGCCATGACCTCGGTTCTGACGTTGGTGTTCTGACCCTTCAGATCAAAGAAATCTCCCTTGGGGTGAAACGTGACCTGTTTGTTTTCCGCCATTCGTTCATTCCTCCTGAAATAAAGTAAGAAGCCAAATGCGGCTTCTTAGGGATTTTGCCTATCTTTTAGGACTTGAATCAACAATCCTAAGTATAGAGAATTCCTCGCTTAAAATCAAGTGTGCGAATCGACAAATTTTTCGATTTGGAAACAGTTTATTCATAACTTTTTTAAGAATTTTACATGATTTCTTTCTTTTTTCAAAATAATTGGCTCTATATCATTGTCAAAATCTGCGGTTTTTTATACTTGAAAGAAGGGTTTGCTCTGCAGAACAAACCCTTCGACATCGATACAAAAGAGACAGCGGACTGATTTAGTACGCGACACCCTGCCATTTCATCGCTTCAGCCACCTTCAAAAAGCCTGCGATATTTGCACCTATCACCAAATCCCCTTTATGGCCAAACTCCTCGGAAGCCTGATATGCATTATGAAAAATAGTCGCCATAATCTCTTTCAGTTTTGCATCCACCTCTTCAAAGCTCCAGGAATAGCGCATGGAATTCTGGCACATTTCCAGACTGCTCACCGCAACGCCGCCCGCATTGGAGGCTTTGCCGGGAGAATACAGAACATGGTTGGAGCGGAAGATCTCTATCGCCTCGGGAGTGCATGGCATGTTTGCTCCCTCCGCCACAACGGAGACCCCGTTATTGACAAGCTGTTGCGCGTGTTCGCTATTGATCTCGTTTTGCGTGGCGCAGGGCAGAGCGACATCACATTTCACACTCCAGATTCCACCGCAGCCCGGGGTATATACCGCTCCGGGAACACGCTCGGCATACAACTTAATTCTGCCGCGTTCCACCTCTTTGATTTGCTTCATTACCGCCAGATCGATCCCGTTTTCATCGTAAATATAGCCGTTGGAATCTGACATGGCAACTACTTTTGCCCCCAGCTGCGCCGCTTTTTCATTGGCATAAATCGCTACATTTCCTGAACCGGAGACCACTACGGTTTTTCCTTCTAAGGAATCCTGTTTTATGTAAGACAGCAATTCCTGTACAAAGTAGCACAACCCATAACCGGTTGCCTCTTTACGGACCAGAGAGCCGCCGGAGTACAGGGATTTCCCGGTAAAGGCGCCGGTAAATTCGTTGCTGAGCCGTTTATATTGGCCAAACATATACCCAATCTCCCGTGAGCCCACTCCAATATCGCCCGCAGGCACATCGGTATCTGCCCCAATGTGTTTGGTCAGCTCTGTGGCAAAGCTTTGGCAGAATCGCATAACTTCGCCTTCGCTTTTGTCTCTTGAGTTGAAATCCGCCCCACCCTTTGCACCGCCGATCGGCAGGCCTGTCAGGGAATTTTTAAAGGTTTGCTCAAACCCGAGAAACTTGAGTATAGAAGCATTCACACTGGGGTGTAAACGCAGCCCGCCTTTATAAGGGCCAATTGCAGAGTTATATTGAACGCGCCAGCCACGGTTTACCCGTACTTCGCCTTTATCATCAATCCAGGATACCCGAAACTGAATCATCCGTTCCGGTTCCACAAGCCTTTCTATGATACCTGACGCTACCAGATCCGGTCGTTTTTTCACCACGGGATCAAGGGATTCCAGAACTTCCTGAACAGCCTGAAGAAATTCCGGTTCACCTGCGTTACGCTGGCATACGTCTTGATACACAGACAACAGATATTGATTTTGAAAGGACATGTGGATTACCTCCTCTAACAAATTGTTCTGATTATACCCCCGTTTTTGAATTTTTTCAATACTTAAGCTTCATTTTATTGTATTTTTTTGATTTTTTAAGTATTTTTAAACGATTATAAGCTCTATTTATGAATTATATAATATAAATAAGTTCATTTATAAATTCCACACCATCATCAAAAGTGACTGTTTCTTCCGTGTTTTCGGCCTTAAATATAGGCACATTTTTTCATGAACGTAAGAAAGGAACGGTTCCTTGCTGGAACCGTTCCTTTTATGCAGATTATTTGTATGGAATAAAAACCCACACGATTGATCAAAAACTTATTTTACGCGCTCTTTCAGCTTCTCGAGCTCGTCATGCAGCTCTTTGGGCAGCTTATCGCCGAATTTCTGGTAGAATTCCTCAATGCCCTCAGCTTCCTTGGCCCACTGTGCCTTGTCAATCTTCAGGATGCTGCGCAGCGTCTCGAGAGAAATCTCATCCTCAATGCCGTTGATATTGATATCCTCCGCCTTTGGTACAAAGCCGATCGGGGTTTCCTCCGCATCTGCTTTTCCCTCTACGCGGGCAATGATCCAATCCAGCACGCGCATGTTGTCGCCGAAGCCGGGCCACAGGAAATGACCCTCGTCGTCCAGACGGAACCAGTTGACGTTGAAGATTTTTGGAGCCTTATCGCCCAGAGTTTTGCCCATCTCGATCCAGTGGCCGAAATAGTCACCCATGTGGTAACCGCAGAATGGCAGCATCGCCATGGGATCGCGGCGAACGACGCCGACAGCGCCGGCTGCGGCGGCTGTGGTTTCGGAAGCCATGATGGAACCGACGAACACACCGTTATCCCAATCGCGGGACTGATAGACCAGCGGAGTGGTCTGCGCGCGGCGGCCGCCGAAGATGATGGCGGAAATCGGCACGCCCTCGCCCTTATCCAGCTCGGGGCTGATGCAGGGGCAATTCTTGGCAGGCGCGGTAAAGCGGCTGTTGGGGTGCGCACCCTTATCAGAGGAAGTAGTGCCGTCCCAGGGCTCGCCCTTCCAGTTCAACGCGTTCTTGGGAGGGTTCTTGTCAAGGCCCTCCCACCAGACAGTGTTGTCGTCGAGGTTATGCGCAACATTGGTAAAGATGGTGCCTCTCTTGGTAGACTCCAGAGCGTTAAAGTTGGATTTGGCGTTCGTGCCGGGCGCGACGCCGAAGAATCCATTTTCGGGGTTAATGGCATACAGTCTGCCGTCCGCACCGGGACGCATCCACGCGATGTCGTCGCCGACTGTCCAGACCTTATAGCCCTTACTGCGGTAACCCTCCGGCGGAATCAGCATCGCCAGGTTCGTCTTGCCGCAGGCAGACGGGAACGCCGCCGAAATATAGGTGACCTCGCCCTCGGGATTCTCGATGCCCAGAATCAGCATATGCTCCGCCATCCAGCCCTGCTGACGGCCCAGATTGGATGCAATGCGCAGCGCAAAGCATTTTTTGCCCAGCAGAACGTTTCCGCCGTAACCGGAGTTCACGGAAATGATGGTGTTATCCTCAGGAAAATGGCATATGTAGCGCTTTTCCTGATCGATCTGGCATTTGCAGTGCAGCCCGCGCACCCACTCGGGATTATCGCCCAGAACATCCCAAACCGCCTGGCCAACACGGGTCATGATCGCCATGTTCAGCACAACGTAGATGGAATCCGTCAGTTCAACGCCGATTTTTGCCAGAGGAGAACCAACCGGGCCCATGGAGTAGGGAATCACATACATTGTGCGGCCCTTATAGCTGTCCCGAGCAATATCATAAAGCATCTCGTAGGCTTTCTTCGGCTCCATCCAGTTGTTAGTAGGGCCTGCATCCTCTTCCTTGCGGGAGCAGATAAAGGTACGATCCTCCACGCGGGCAACGTCATTGACCGCTGTGCGGTGCAGATAGCAATCCGGCAGCTTTTCCTGGTTGAGCTTAATGAGCTCACCGGTAGAGCAAGCCTCTGCTCTCAGCTGTTCGATCTGCTGCTCTGAGCCGTCGATCCAAACGACCTGATCGGGGCTGACAAGAGCTTTCATTTCTTCGATCCAGTTCAATACCGATTTGTTATTTGTCATTCCAGTTCTCCTTCCGGCCTGATAGCCAAATACGATAACTCTGGTTTTATTATAATCGATTTTGGCTCAGGAATCAATTGATATTTGTGGATTGTCAACCAAAAAACAAACGGAATATCTGTTAAGTTCGTTTAAAGAATCACGAAAAAAACACTGCCTGCCAACCCTTTCCAAGCCAGTACTTATTTTACCCGATAAAGCCCGTTCATTTTTTCCTCCGCCGAAAACAGAGGAGAAAATTCCGGTTTTTACACAAGGTGCTGCAATCGGCTCTCATGCTTTAAAATCAAGCTGAATGTCCATAGTAGCGAGCGCGTTCAGATCAAGCCCGGCGCGCCTGCCCGCCTGAAATTCGTAATACCCCTGCGACGCCACCATCGCCGCGTTGTCCCCGCACAAAGAAAGCTCGGGCCGGTAAAACTCCCATCCGTTCGCACGGCAGATTCGCTCCAGCTCGCGCCGCAGCAGCGAATTGGCGGAAACACCGCCCGCAATCACCAGCCGGCGTTCCTTGGTTTCACGCATGGCGGCAACTACGTTGCGCACCAGACAGTCCACCACCGCGCGGCGGAACGAAGCCGCCAGATCGGCACGGGGAAGCTCGTCCCCTTTTTGCGCGGCATTGTGGATCAGATTGATGACCGCCGTTTTCAGCCCGGAAAAGCTGAAATCAAACGGAGCGCCATCCACCGACGGATGCGGCAGGGAAAACGCGTCCGGATTCCCCAGCTCTGCCTCTTTGTCCAGAAATACGCCGCCCGGGTAAGGCAGGCCCATGGCACGGGCCGCCTTGTCGAATGCTTCGCCCGCGGCGTCGTCGCGCGTGCAGCCCAATACGCGGAACTCGGTATAATCCGTCACATGTACAATATGCGTGTGCCCGCCGGAAACCACCAGGCACAAAAAGGGAGGCTTGAGCGAGGCGCTCGTCAGATAATTCGCCGCCACATGCGAGCGCAGGTGGTGCACCGGCACCAGCGGCACACCGGACGCAAAGCTCAGCCCTTTCGCAAAATTCACACCGACCAAAAGCGCGCCGATCAGTCCCGGTGCGGCAGTGACCGCGATCGCATCCAGTTCCTTTATGTTTGTTCCGGCGTCGTCCAGCGCCTGCTGCACCACGCCGACAATGGCCTCCGCATGGCGGCGCGAGGCTATTTCCGGTACCACACCGCCGAATTTGCGGTGCTCCAGCACCTGCGACGCAATCACAGACGACAGCACACGGCGGCCATCTTCTACCACGGACGCAGCCGTTTCATCGCACGAGCTTTCAATTCCTAACAATCTCATTCCTGTTTCCCCTTTGTCTGATTCCACGGTTTTTCGCCCTGCGCCCAGCCCTGCTCCGTCCAGTAAGTCCGGTCTGCGGGGTTATCCGCAAACTTGAATACCGCCTGCTTCATGATAAAAAACATTCCCTTTGTCCGGATGGACGTCGAAGGGCCCTTTTTCAGGCTCTCGTACAGCCGTTCCGCCGTCCGCACCAGAGAACGCTCCGCTTTGATGCGGCGGCTTTCCTTCATATCATCAAAGCCTTCGGACCATAAGGTAACCCCACAGCGAAAAATCCGGCTGATTCCCCAATACGACAGTGAACGGGCAATATTATTGATTGCGTACTTGGTCCCCGCGCCCGCCGTGGTGGAAACGATCAGCGCGCTTTTATGGAACATCTCCCTGCGCGGGCGGTGCGCCATAAACAGATACCCGAAATGATCGAGCATGTTTTTCATCGGCGCCGCCATTTCCATCACGTACACCGGCGAAGCAAAGATCAGGCCGTCGGCCTCCAGCATTGCGCTTTCGATCGGCCCCGCATATTCCCGGTGGGGACACTTCTCTTCACCCTTCATAAAACAGGTATAGCATCCCGTGCAGAACTTCGGGAAATCCTGCGGCAGATAAAATTCGGTAAACTCCGCAGGCCCCAGAGCGGCCAGCCGCTTTTTGACGATCTGCACCGCGTGGTATGTATTCTTTTTGCGGGGGCCGCCGTACACAATACAGTATTTCATCGAAATCCTTCTTTCAGCAAAAGGCTTTTGTCATGATCAGGCCATCTTCTTTCGGCTGCTCGTACATCCCGCGGCGCAGGCCGATTTCTGCAAATCCACAGCTCCGGTATAAATGGATCGCGTTTTGATTCGAGACGCGCACCTCCAGCGACAAGGCCGCCGCGCCGCGCCCGATCGCCGCCCGCTCCAATGCCTGCATCAGCAGCCGCCCGGCCCCGTGCCGACGGAACCCTGGGTCTACCGCAACATTGGTGACGTACGCTTCATCCAGAATACAGTGCATTCCCGCGTAGCCGATAGTTTCCCCGCCGCACTCCGCCGCCAGAAAGCAGGCCGTCGGCTCCAGAAGCTCTGTCGCAAGGCCCTCACGCGACCAGGGCAGCGAAAAGCAGAGCCGCTCCAGCGCGGCGAGCGCGTCCAGATGATGTTCCCGCATCGGGACAATGCGGATTTCTTCAGTGCCCCAGCTCATGCAAAAGCTCCTCAAGCGCCTTTTGAATCTGGTCGCGGCTGGCGCGGTAAATGGCCATGCTGCCGCCGAACGGGTCGCCGACTCCGCCGCCGAGTACCTTGATTTTCTCCTGCGGTACTCCCGACGATTTGAGCACCCCGGCATGGCTCTGCATCATGACCACAAACAGATCGGCGGATTGCAGCATTTCCTGCGAAAGGGGTTTGGCGCGGTGAGCGGAAAGATCGACGCCCAGCTCGCGGCAGGCGGTCACCGCGTTGTCTGCCGCAGGCTCGCCGGGATTCGCGAATAGCCCGGCGCTGTCACAGGTAATGTCCATGATGCCGCGCTCGGCCAGCAGCCTGCGGAACAGGCCTTCGGCCATCGGACTGCGGCAGGTGTTGCCCGTACAGATAAAGATGATTTTCATATGCATTCCTCTTTCTTCCCGGCAGATCACCGGGGAGCTGAATGATGGGTTTATTCTTTTGCGTCGTACCACGTTTTGCCGATCTTGGCCTCCGCCAGCATCGGCACGGAAAGCGAAACCGCATTCTGCATTTCTTCCGTGAGCAGCTTCGCCGCAGCCTCGGCTTCTTCCTGCGGCGCTTCGACGATCAGCTCATCGTGCACCTGCAGAATCAGCTGCGCCTGCATTTTCTCACGGGTCAGGCGCTCCGCCACACGGATCATCGCGATCTTGATGATATCCGCCGCGGTGCCTTGAATCGGCATGTTCATCGCGACGCGCTCGCCGAACGAGCGCAGATTGAAGTTGCTGCTGGTCAGCTCCGGCAGGTAGCGCCTGCGGCCGAACAGCGTTTCGGCATAGCCGCGCTCCTTTGCCAGCTCCACCACATGGTTCATGTAGCTTCGCACGCCATCGTAATGGGCCAGATACGCCTTGATATAGTCATCCGCTTCCTTGCGGGTAACGCCAATGTTCTTCGACAGCGAAAACGCGCCGATGCCGTATACAATGCCGAAGTTGACCGCCTTGGCGCGGCTGCGCATGATGGGCGTGACCATCTCCTCCGGCATGCGGAACACCTGGGCGGCGGTGCTGCGGTGAATATCCGCATTTTCGCGGAATGCCTCGATCATATTTTTATCGTCGGCCACATGAGCCAGAACCCGCAGCTCGATCTGCGAGTAGTCGGCGTCTACCAGCACCCATCCGGGCCGGGCGATGAAAAAGCGGCGCAGCTCGCGGCCCTGTTCGGTGCGCACGGGAATGTTCTGCAGGTTCGGCTCTGTGGAGCTGATGCGCCCTGTGCGCGTTTCGGTCTGATTAAAGCTTGAGTGAATCCGCCCGTCCGGTCCGATCACCTTGAGCAAACCGTCGCAATAGGTGGATTTCAGCTTCGTCAGCCCGCGGTATTCCAAAATCATCTCTACCGCAGGATGGTCATAGCGCAGGCTTTCCAAAACCTCCGCGTTGGTGGAGTAGCCGCTTTTTGTCTTTTTGCCCGTATGCAGGCCCAGCTTTTCAAACAGCGCCTGACCGAGCTGCTTCGGCGAATTCACATTAAATTCGTAGCCGACCTGCTCATAAATACGGCTCTGGATTTCATCGATGCGGGTCTGCAGCCCCTTACCGTATTCCTCAATGCCCGCCGCGTCTACGGCAAAGCCGACCGTTTCCATGCCGGCCAGCACTTTTGCCAGCGGCAGCTCAATCTTTTTCAGCAGGTCGAGCTGGCCGTTCTGTTCGATTTCGGTCGTCAGGCGATCGACCAGAGCGGGCAGAAGCGCCGCGCGGGCCGCATCCGCATATTCCCCATTTGCACTCGGAACCGGTACCTCATATTCCGCTGCGAGCCGCTCCACCCCGTAATCGGACGACGTGGGGTTCAGTAGATAGGCCGCAAGCAGGGTATCCATGCCGAAATTTTTGACCTCCACGCCCAGCCGCTCCAGCGCGGCGTAAAACGGCTTGCTGTTGTGGATATTCTTGACGATCTTTGCATTGCCGCACAGCGCGCGCAAAAACGCTTTTTCGGGCTTTAATACAAATACCGTTCCATCCATCGGCAAAAGCAGAGAGGAAATTTCGTTTCCGTCGTACACGGCTGTCAAATCCGCACGGCCCTGCTCCTGCAGGGGGATCAGCAATCCTGCACCATCGGCCAGCACCTTTACCGGCAGGGAATCCGCCGTTTTGCTCTGCTCGGGGGTCTCCTGCGCCGCAGCGTCGAGCCCCAGCTTCGGAATCAGCGAAAACAGCTCCAACCGTGCCATCAAACGGGCTGCGGCCGCCTTGTCGCCCGACTGCAGGCGATACGTTTCCAGCTTCGTATCAATCGGCACATCCGTACAGATCGTGCCCAGCTTACGGCTGAGGTAGGCGCTTTCCTTTCCCTCGCGCAGCTTCTTGCGCATCCCTTCTTTGATGTCGATGGTATCCAGATTTTCGTAGATATGGTCGATGTCGTGAAAGCTGCGGATCAGTTCACCCGCACCCTTGGGGCCGATGCCCGCCACGCCGGGAATATTGTCGGAGCTGTCGCCCTGCAGCGCCTTGATCTCGATCATCTGGGGCGGTTCCACGCCGTATTCCTCGCGGATTTTCTCGGCGTCGTACACCGTTACCTGCGGCTGCCCAAACTTGGTTGCGGCAAGGCGCACCGTGACGCCGTCACCCACCAGCTGCAGGCTGTCGCGGTCCCCGGTGGCAATCACGCATTCCGCGCCCTGCTCGCGGCTGGCTTTGGCCAGCGTGCCCAAAATGTCGTCCGCCTCAAACCCTGCCTGCTCCACCAGAGGATAACCGAGCAGCTCCAGCAATTCCTTTAAAACGGGCATCTGCTCGGCCAGCTCTTCCGGCATTCCCTTGCGCTGGGCCTTGTAGCCATCGTATTCCAGGTGGCGAAACGTGGGCTCCCTGCGGTCAAACGCAATGGCGACTGCATCCGGCTGCGTCTCATCCCACATCTTTTTGAGCATCGTCAGAAAACCGTAAATCGCATTGGTAAAATGGCCATCCTTGGTGGTCAGCAGTTTAATCCCGTAAAACGCGCGATTCAGGATACTGTTTCCGTCCAGCACCAGTAATTTCATCATTCTTCTCCATTCCTCCGCTGAATATAGCGGACCAGATATATTTAAAAAGGAGTCTCCCCTGTTTACTTTATTGTGTTATTATAACATGATCGTAAGTACAAAACCCCACTTGATTATGAAAAGACGTTTTTTAAGCGATATTATCATGTTTCAACGTTCTCCCAAGCATTGAAAGCTTTGCTTTCGGTTATGCCGTGAGGTTATTATAACAGAATGCCTTTCAAACGACTTTCGTTAGAGCAACAAGTTCTTTCTTTATTCCAGTTATTCTGTTTCAATGTTCTCTCAGGAACCCGAAGCTCTGCTTCGGCTTGCGCCGTGAGGTTATTATAACAGAATGCCTTTCAAACAGCTTTCATTATAACAACCAGTTCTTCCTTGATTCCGGTTTATTCTGTTTCAATGTTCTCTCAGGCGCCCGAAGCTTCGCTTCGGCTTGCGCCGTGAGGTTATTATAACAGAATGCCTTTCAAACAGCTTTCATTATTACAAACAGTTCTTCCTTGATTCCGGTTTATTCTGTTTCAATGTTCTCTCAGGCGCCCGAAGCTTCGCTTCGGCTTGCGCCGTGAGGTTATTATAACATCTTCCAGCAAAAAAATTAAGTGCTTTTCGCCTCGGATTGTGGTATATTATATCGGGACTTTTCACTTTTAACCGAAAGGATTTTTTTACTTGAAACTGGGTTCTTTTCAAATTGAGGGCCGTGCGGCTCTCGCGCCGATGGCCGGGATTACCGATGCCTCGTTCCGCCAGCTGTGCGTGGATTTCGGTGCCGGGTATGTCGTGACCGAAATGGTGAGCGCGCAGGGCCTGACATATAAAAACTATAAGACAAACCAGCTGATGAAGCTGTCTGATACAGAGCGGCCCGCGGCGATTCAGCTGTTCGGGGATGAGCCGGATTATCTGGCGCGCGGAGCGGAAATCGCGATGAATTTTTCTCCCGACGCCATCGACATCAATATGGGCTGCCCCGCGCCAAAGGTATGCGGAACCAGTGGCCGAGGCCACGGCAGCGGCAGCGCGCTGATGAAGGATCCGGAGCTTTGCGGCAGAATCGTGGCGGCAGTCAAGGCCGCGGTGGACGTACCGGTAACGGTAAAAATCCGCAAGGGATGGGATAAAAACAGCGTCAACGCCGTAGAAGTGGCGCAGATTTGCGAAGCGGCGGGAGCAGACGCAATCGCCGTTCATGGGAGAACCCGCGAGCAGATGTACCAGCCCAGCGCGGATTGGGAGATCATCACTGCGGTCAAGCAGGCAGTAAAAATCCCCGTAATCGGCAACGGCGATGTCACCGATGCGAAAAGCGCCGCCAAAATGCTGGAGCAGACCGGCTGCGACATGGTCATGATCGGCCGTGCCGCTTTGGGGAATCCCTGGATTTTTCGCGAGATTCACGCATACCTCACGACAGGAGTGCTCCTGCCGCCGCCCACCTTAAACGAGAGGCTGCTCGTGATGCTGCGCCATGTGCGTGCCATGTGCGAGGATAAGGGAGAAGACCGCGCTATGCGCGAAGCCCGCAAGCATGCCGGGTGGTATCTTAAGGGCCTGCCGAACGCGGCATCCTTTCGCCGTGAGGCCGGGCAGCTGACAGTTTTTCACGATATTGAGCTGCTGACGCAGCGGATACTTTCCTCCGCGGCCGGCGGAGCCTCACACGAAACTGTAATATGACAAAAGCCCCCAGCCACAGGAAAATCTGTGGCTGGGGGCTTTCTTTTGTGATCGGTTCTTCTCAGCATCATTCATACATTGAGTATGCGGTTTTCACATCTATTCCGTTTTGTCTTCTCCCGCTGCCTGCCCATCCACATATCCTTCACCGACAATATAGGCAACGACTGCGCCCAGTGACAGAAATACACCGCTGACCTGCTGCCCAACGTTCGCGTCTGCTCCGAACAGAGCCAGCACGCCAACCACGAAGGCCGCAACCGCCATCCAGAATTTACGGGATGTCAGCTTCTGTGCCCAATTGATTTTGCTCATTTGATACCCCTCTTTCTGTCAGATGGAACTCGATATTTCAGCGCACATTAAAATTGCACTGTACGGTCTGTCCACCCGACGTGACCATAATATGTCCATGCCTTACCACAGGTTCCGGCGGCAGCCCCCGAACGTCGATCAGCCAGCCGCGCCCTTTCGGGTCAGGGCGCGGTTCCGATACGGCGATCACATCCCGTCCAACAGTGATTACTGCGGGTTTCTCCTGACAGCGAGCCAACACCGTGTATTTTTCACCGCTGTTCATGTCTTTGCTTGAGGTATCCAAACTCAGGCCGGAGATATTCGGGACAGCAGCCAAAGAAAAATCCTTGCAGCAGTAATTGAGATCTACTCGCCCGCTCACGCCCGGCATGCTGCCGTCACTGGTGTACTGCCACATGTCGTATTGACCGGGGTAGGTTACCCTGTCGTTATACTGTGCCAGCCAAAACGTGTACTTAGAGAGCTGCGCCATATCGAGCCGGTTCGTCGCCCAATCTTTGTTTGCGTAAACCCCGGCGGTATATCCGGCAGCAGTTAATCGCTCACAAAAAAGCAAACAGATGGCTGTTGCCATCTGTTTGCTGATGCCGCCACGCTTGGCTTTATAGCCATCAGCGTCTTCCATATCGATATAGACCGGGTAGACAGGTTTCAGACCTTCGAGCAGCCGCAGAGTATGCGCCGCCTCGCTTTCGGCTTCGGCCATGTTTATTGCGTAACTGTACAGATACGCGCCCCACGGGATGTTCAGCCGACTGCACTCGACTACATTGTGCGCCCACTGCTTGTCGTCTTGGCTGACCATATCGCTGCCATAGCCGCAGCGCAGGATGGCAAAATCGATGTTGCCCTTTAGTTTGTCCCAGTCGACACGACCGTTAGCATTGCTGACGTCGATGCCGTTAAGCATTGTAATCCTCACTTGTGATGGTCTTGAACTCATCGGCGGTAATCTGGCCGTATGGGTTGCTCTCTGTCTTAACCGCCAGTCTCAACTGATCAATTGTCACCCATTTGCGACTGTAAGCAAGCTGCCAAAATGCCATTATACTGCGCCTCCTTTGAGCGTCATAATATCAAGCTGTGCCTGCGCGAGCGTCTCTCTCAACGTGTCCAATGTTGCGTTGAGCTGCATGTTTTGCAGCGATAGGCCCGCGATGGTCTGGCCGAGTACATCGTTTTCGGCTTGCTGATCTCTGACAATCTGCGCGAGCTGCTCTGCTGGTCTCGCCTTTTGAGTATAATAGGCAAGCTGCTTGTCCTCGCTGACAGCGCCTACAATCACCCGATACAAAGTCAAATCAAAGTCTATATTGCTGATACAATATAGACCCGATTCGGGTTCCGTATCAGACTTTGCGTAGATTTCGGATTGATCGTCATAGAGATAGTACATAACAGATCTCCTTTCTTACCAACATTCAATGGAATCGGAGTTATATCCAATAGTGCTTATATTCGTTAAATACGTCAAAGTATTTCCGGATAGAGTGAAAACAGACACGCTACTTCCGCCCAAGGAAACGAACAAGTATCTCTCATCAAATGACAGAGCAAAGCTAGCTGCTCTAACAGTAAGATCCAAATTTGCAAGCCTTGTTCCTAATGACGCATCCCAAATTTGTACGTAATCCCTCGCTTGCTCGTGTTTTAGGAAAATTAAATTGCCGTTGCTTAATCTAGCAAAAGACACGGTGGTACGAGCGGTGTTTCCGAGATATTGACTATTAATAGACGAAAAATCGGACAAAGACATTCTGCGAACATGATGTCCTATCCCCCCTCCAGACTCAGTGCTATAATTATAATAATCATATAAATCATTATCTTTCGAAATCATGGTTTCGCCAAAATAACGATAGGTTACGGTAGTCAAAGTACTTTGATTTTTAATCGAAAAGGAATCCCCGCTTCGCTGATAAACAATATAAGTATCTCGACTATAGCTTATAGTCCAACGCACAATTAGGAGATTTTGGGCCGAATTCCAGCAAGCATTGGTTGCATAGCAAGTTCCACCGGAAGGTACATTATACGTAAGTTCGGAAACAATCGACCAAGCACCATTTACTAATTTTGCAATTACACATCTATAACCACCAGTTCCCGTAGAGAAAGCCAAATACTGACAATCCTCAGAAAAGGAAAGGGCCATAGTGGAATTTATTCCACCTTCCGGAAAGGTTGTATTTAAGGTTAAAGTATCTCCATTCCGTTTATAAACCTTAACCCCGCCTGCTCCAGAACGAGCCACCCAATTTCTATCGAGCGAGATTGCAACCCGACCATTCACAGTTGGATCATATGCTCTAGTGTTCGATATGACTCCCTCTGTTCGGTTAGAAAAATAAGCAGGAGATATCAAGTAATTTCCTTTTTGACTCAACCATTGCCAGGCAGAACCATCCCAACGTTTGGCACTTTCTACATCAATGGTTGATCCAACACGGGATAGAACGCGAGGCCATTTAGAGGTAATATCTGCATAAAAGTTTATTCCATTCTTTTTAGCAAAAAAATGACCATATCCATTAGTGCCGCCTCTAGCACTTAATCTCCATGGGACAGCATCTCGATTAACTTTACGAAGAAGGCTAGGCACTGTTACGTTATCTGTCGTCCGCATGGGTGAATACAGATAAATGAACGAGTTATCCATATTATCTTGAATAATCCAATAACTATCATCTAATGGATCTGATCGTACTGCCTCGTCAAACATGACAAGTCTTTTTGTGTCATTCAGTATCCAAATATGATTGGTGTCTAACGGAGTAGGCTCTGCCGTCTGGATACTGAGTGGAAAAGTCAATATCTCTTTGAGAGACCCAGAGCCGCCTTTAAAAAAAGCCGTACCGTTTATTGAATTTACCGGGTCCGTAAGCGCTCGACTAAGGGTTACAGTAATAATGGCGTTACTCTGCATATCGGACATATACACAAGATTTTCCGATGTGTTGCTACCACCATTTATAAAACGATATGTAGCTCCAGAGGTTGGAGTATTAATTTGCATTCCCCAGGCATTACCACTGCTAACTCCCGTAAAATCAAGTGTTGGTATTCTAAAAGTAACCTGACATCCTTCGGTAAATATAAAATTCGGAACAGTTAAAGATAAAAACCACGGCGTACTACCCTGTACAACATCTGTAGCTACCCACACAGCGTTATTGCCGTTTGCCTTACCGTTCCACACAGACTTCTCTGCCGCCGTAACATGCATAGTGGCATCATTCCCGTGTGCATTGATATCGCTCAGCTTCTGGTTAAAGAGAGTGCGGGATACCCCGTCGGTTCCTTCAAATAATGTTGTAATATCAGGCAATCCACTCGCCCCTTTCTAATTGCGTTAAGGTTAAGTTCTTCGCGTCCAGCTGGTCAAAAGTGATCGATTGGGCGTCCAGCTCATCCCAGGTTACATAGAGATAAGCAATATCCAACAGAAGATTCGCCGGGATCGTCTCATAGGCCGTCGCGTACAGCGGATTCAGGTCGGCCACGCGGCTCTCTCCGCGGTAGCGGATTTTGATGACAAAATCCTGCACACTGACGTCAACACCAAGTCCCATGTACGCCTCTACCATTCCCCGCAATACATTGACATTGATCGGCGGCTTCGTCATCAGCTTGGCTTTGAGCGCGTCTCGCCGTGCCTGCAAGGTAGAATTTAGCGGAGAGGACACCCCAAGCAAGCGCTCCCAGCGCTGTGCTCCCGCCTCGTCGCAGGTGGAAACGGATTTGTTCTTCACCATCCGCCGCACCTGTTCCGATAAAGCATCCATCTGAATATTCACGACCCCCGCGATCGCGTCGATCTCCACGACATCCTGCAGTTTTTCAATCAGATAGCCTTTCAAATCGTTTTTATGGTCATAAAACATCAGTCGGCCACCTCGCTCACCGTGATCATCCCGATTGTCGGCACCTGGTATGCGGCAAAGCTTTTTTGCAGGGACAGATTGGCGCTGGCGCCGTTTATGGTCACGGTACCAACATCGACAATGCTCTCATGTGCGTTCAGGATATTCGCGACCAGCTTTGCGTAAAACAGCGTTTCCGCGGCAAAATCGATGCTGCCGATATAATCGGCAATTGCCTGTTCCACCGACGGTCTTACAAGCTCTAAGCTGGCTCCGGCTCTCAATCGAATCTGCGCCGTTACATTCACAGGCAGATTAACAGAGGTTCCCACTGTTACCGTGTGGCCGATCGGCGCGATTCCGTCACCGTCTGTGCCCATTACAGTCTGCACCTTGTCCACCAGCGTTTGCGTGGCGGTGTTACCCTGTTCATCGCCAATGATCAGCCCAACCCGGCCGGCGCCCATCGAAGGGGCGCCGAATACCTGAACGGTTCCCACGCCGTCAATGGCCAACGTTTTTTCCTTGTAGTCCGCGATGTTTCCCCCGTAGGGCTGCTGCCGCACTGCTGTGTGAAACCGTGCACGAAGATCATCATCGCTTTCCTGATCCCGCGCGGGGATGAGCGCGGGGGCAACCAGCTCCGCCGACGCAAGGCCGTTGATGTTGTCCACCGGCAAAATGGTGCCGCCATAGGCATTGCCCTGAATGCCGGATTGGTCGCAGATGGCTTTGTACTGGCCTGCCACAAGCCTTTCCGTGACGGTAAAGGAGATATCCTGCACTGCAAAACGGCTGCCAATCGGAATATCTTTCGGCGCACCGGAGCCATCGAAGGTGTTGATCTGCCGTACTGCCTGCGTCGCTTGTTCGCGGTCGATGCCGAAATCCGATGTAACCCGATCCAGCCATTCCTCCTGTGCCGTATCTGCAAACAGCAGGTCTGTCAAATACGCGATCATATAGGCCTGCTGGGCCAGCACAAAAGCTGTCGACGCCAACGTGTGGTAAATGATGCTTCCTTCGCGCTTGTCGATGTCGTCCGGCACCTGATCCAGCATCTGCTTCAGGATTGCTTCGTACTCATAAGCTTCAGCCAAGCGTTACACTCCTCTCCGTGTTAAAATCCCCAAAGATGGTATTTACTGTAAAGCGTACATTTGCGGCTTCCCGATCAAAATCAATGGTAAAATCAGAGATTCCTGTAATCCGGTCATCCTCGCCGAGCGCCTCTTCGATACGCCGCCGCAAATCCGCCTTTCCATATTCACGGTCCTTTCCGATCAAATCGGCGAGCTCCACACCATAATCATACGAAAAAATGTCGTAGAAAAAGCGCTCTGTAGAAAGCGCCAGATCAGCCGCCTGCGCGGCGGCCTCTTTTCCATCGATCATCCCCTGCAGGCGGTTCCCGGACAGCCTCCATGTTTTAGAGGGATGAAAACTGTTTGTATCATCGCCATAGGTTTTCAATACGCTCATCCAATCACCCCTATCACTGCAAATCGCTGGCCGCCGTGCTTTTGAATCAGGCTGACCCGCGCTCCGATCGTTACTGTAAGCCCCTTCGGCACATCCACCATTTCGAGAGGAACCACCAAGGGCCGGTTATCTATCTTAATACTGGAACTTCCCCATGTTCCATAGATCAGATCGCACAGGGCCTCATTTTGCAGATATTCTTTTACGATGCTTTTAATTGCGGTATTTAAATCCATATCATCACCACACAAATTTTAATTCCAGATTCATGGTGTGCTTGTTGTGACCAAAATTGTGTGTTACCTGGTCTGCAACCGCCCACAAATCCAGACCGGCCTCGGCGATTTTTATCCGGATGCCGCTGCCGCCAAACACCCGGGTATCCCCCATGCAGTCGATCTTCAGGGTTTGAGTTTCCCGGTTTTTCAGCTGCAACAGCTGATTCGCACGCACCGCCAGCTGGGATTCATTCAGATTGGCGCTTACCTTATCAAAAAGCATCAGCTTTCCCCAGTTTTTGATGTTACCGGGATCCATCGAAACATAGCTATTACAGATGCCTGTTTTGCTATCGTCCCTGGCTACTTTAATGTAGTTGTAGGTATCCTCGTCGATGGAGCGCTCATAATCAAAGCCGGTTCCCATCGAGCCGTCTCCGATCAGAATCGGCAGCCGCAGGTCTACAAGATCGCGCAGCTCAATCGCTCCGAAGTGATCTCGCAGAACATACCAGTATCCGTTTGTATACAGATTTTCCTCGATCGATTTGTAAATCATATCCAGGTGAGTCTGATTATCAAATCGATACTGTGTCAGCTTTGCAACAGTGCTGTCAACCTGGCCAAGCCTCACCCGGTCGCCGATGGCCGCCGCTACCGTATTTAAAAACTCCGACAGGGTACCAACAGGCCGGATGATGGAGTTTTTCGCTTTGAAATATCTCAGCTGGTCGTAGCAGACACAACTAAATTTTTTCGTATCCTGCTTTGTCGTAAAGAGAAAGCCATAAAAGATATTTGCATTACCGTAAGTGAAAACAACCGTGCTGCCATTCGGGAACATTCCAGCTTTCAAGGAAGGGTAATCAAAAGTCAACTGCCCGGCTCCGTTGTTCCAGGAAGATTGATAGGTCACGTTCAGCGCGATATCAGAAATATCGGTATTGTTGATCAAAAGCATTGCATCACCTACCTAATGCTTTCTGACGTTCGGCGAGATCGGCTCTGGCCGCTTTTTTAAATGCATCGAACGCCCCGCCGATCGCATTAAATACTTTTTGCATGTCCGCCGCTCCACGTTCTGCAGCCACTTTACTGGCTTCCGATGAATAAATATAGGATCTATCTTTTATCATCGCTGGATTCGTAACGGGTTTTCCTGTATCTTTATCAGAAAGCCCGCCCCAAGCCGTTCTTTTCACGACATATTCTCCCGTTTTAGTGTCGAGCACTTTAAGCACGCCACCAATTACCGCTGATTGAGGGCCTTGAACCACCTTACTATCAGAACCGCTGCCTCCGCTACCCTTTTTTTCATCCTTCTTCATTTTGTACGGCGTGGTTTTACTGTTAAAAGCGACTGTCTTCAGAATAGCAGGCACTTTCCCAGGGCGCTGAATGTACGGAATTGCCGTCGTTCTCACACCGGCTGCTTTATATTCCGTCACCTTTACCGTCACACTGTAAACGCCGGGGTATTCCTCCTTTTTGCTGTACCCGGTCAGATAGCCAGACATCGATTCACTCCGGTTGTCTGAAACAAAAATAAAACGACTGGGGTCTTTGGTAGCGAGCAGCACCTCAAACGCTGTGAAAGCCTTGCTGGCGGCAGACCAATTCGGCAGCCCGTTCAGATTTTTCTCCGTCATTTCGCATTCGATCGTCCACGTGCGCAGCTTTCGGGATTCCGGCACCGGGAAGAAACCCTGCCCGATGCCGTCATAAGAGGTAATCTCGCGTTCGCCGTCGTCGTTGACGCTCTTTATTCCATACAACAAAATACCGCCCAAATTAATATAGTAGGTCATGCGTACACCCCCGCTGGCTGAAGCTGCTGATTCTGGTAGACCATGTCCCCCAGGCTGAGGTTGATTTCGTTGAGGTCTGCCGTCTGGCTTACATTTTGGTTTTGGATGATAACCTGCGGCACAAACTGCTGCATCCGGAACACCGCCATCGCCTTCTGCGCAGCCAGATCAAACTGGTACCGCAGCACTTCCTTTTGGATTTCCACCTCACCGGTCACCGCAATCGGAGCCGTGTTGGTAATCTCTGCTTGAACCTTCTGATTCATTGCGCTCAGAGTCGGTGTTTTAGAATCAGCCATCTCTTTTTTGGCATTGGCGTGCGCCTGATCCAGATCATCAAACATTCCATTTTGCGTGGTATCCGGCAACAAATTATCCAGAAAGCTAAATGCAGCGACTCCCGCTATTCCTCCGGCAATCGAAGCAATGATTTTATAAATGTTTCCGGAGGCAATGCCCGTCGCTAAATTCATCACCTCAGTCATAATAGCAGCCATTTTCATTGCAGTCTGATAAATAGCCAGTGCAATAACGACTGTTTTTAAAACAGAAATCAATGTGCTGCTGTTGTCTGCCACCCACTGCATCGCGTAGCCAAGCATCTGCATTCCGTTGCCGACCGCATTGAAGAACCAGTCAAAGCCGCCGGATAGCAACTGATCGTTGAGCTGCTGGAGCAGGATGGACAATCCCTGAACCACCGAGCTGGACTGGTCCCCCATGGCATATTGCATGTTTTCACCAAACCTGGCCGCCTGTGTCTGCAAAGAGAGGAAATTTTTCTCCACCATTTCCTGCGTAGCACCAAAGCTGTTGAACACACCGTCAAGGTAGTCGATGGCCCCGCCCATGTCTCCGCTGCCGGTGAAGCCCTTTATCGTTTCCTCGTCCACTCCGGCAATGTGGTAGTTATCCTGGATTCCTGAGGCATCGCCCGCTAGCAGCGCCTGCACGGAAGAAACTGCATTATCGGCTCCCTGAGACGGATCCCGCGCATAAAGGCGTTCCGCCAGCCCGTACATCCCGGTTAATTCATCCGGATCGTGCGTATATGGCAAAAAAGCTTTCGTTGCATTTTGAACTCCAGCAATCCCCAATACAGATTTCTGCGCACCGTAGGCTTCGGTGTAATTGTATAGAGCGGAACCGGCTGTCTCGCTGCCAAGCATCGATTGAAGCGAAATTTCCTGTACCTGTTGATTCGCTCCGTTCTTTACGCCGCTGACCATCAGATCAAGTGCTTTTTTTCCCAGCTTAGCCTTTGAAATCGTGTCAGAAATTTTTTGATTGATTTTGCCAATCCCATTCGAAGCATCGTTCGAAACGTTCTTGATGTTTGCAAGCCCGCTTTTAAACTCCTGTGTCGCGGTCAAGGCCATTTTCTGGTAGCTTCGATATTTTTTAGAGGTTTGCAGAATCTTTTCCATATTGGCAGAGTATTGGTCTGCCAGTTTCAGAAGATCATCTAAAGTATTTGCGATAGGGATCACCCCTTTTCCGTTATGGTGCATATTGAGAAATTTACCGAACTAGATGGAGCCGAAAGCGGCGGATGAAATCCGCCGCATCATTTTTTTCTCATCTCATTGTTTACGATCAGGTCGCTTGCTATGATCAGGGCGCGCTCCTGTACCGACAGCTCCATAAAATCGCGGGGAAGAATGTTGTGATTCTGCAGGGCCAGATGGACGTAGAAATAAAATCCGTCTTCACCCTGCTCAATCAGTTTTTTGCCTCTTCCACCTTTTTCCCAAAGTCAACCGTCACATCGGCGTGCTCGTTATAAATGCTGAGCAGCGCTCCGATTTCGCCGGCGGTGAACATGGATTTGAGCGCATCCGTGGGGCTCAGGATTTTTCTGCCTTCCCTTTCAGAAAGAGCATCCAGCAGCTCCGCGCTGCGCAGATTCGGGCGTACCAGGCTCGCGGCAATGGTGGGGTAAAGCGCCTCCAGCCCTTTGAGCCCTTTGGTCTGTACCTCAGCCGACATCTGCGCCATTTCATCCGCAGTCAGCACACGCATTTCAAATTCTGCGTCGCCAAAGCTGTTCAGCTTGAATGTCGCGTTGGGCTTTCGGTCAGGATGCAAAAACTGCATCAGTGACTTGTCCATTCTCCCGCCTCCTTATGCCAGATCAAAATCGTTGAAGGTAAATGTAGTTTCAATGGTCTGGGCGTTGTCGCTGCTGTCATCCAGCGCAATCAAGCCGATATTGGCGAGGATGACATCCGACAGAGTCACCCCGATTCGGTCATATTGAGAGCCCGCAGCGTCTGCGTAAAACTGCAGACTGATATTGGGAGCCGAACCGCCATTTTTGTAATCGCGCATCGCCTGAATAAAGGCGGGCGTGGTGTGATAATATGTCATATCGCCGCTGCCCTTGAGCCCGCGCTGCGCGGCCTGTTCCATCGGGTCGTTCAAAAAGCGTCTGTTTTCCACAACGGCCTCTAATTTGGCGGTGATTTTAGAAATCTTAAACGCCGGAACAATAGAGCCGTTCAGTCGAATAAATGCCTCTCCGTCATGTCCGGAGAACACGTCCTGCAATCTTGTTTTTGCCATTCCTTATCCCTCCTTACAGTGCGGTTACGGTGACATAGATCTTATCCACCGTATCCACTGCTTTGATGCCCACGATTACGTTTACCGCGTCACGCTCCGTACCGGCTGTCACGGTGATATCGTCCGCAGAAAAATCTTCAATGTATCCCGGCGCAAGGTAGTTCTGAGAGGTCATCTCGAACACCATCGCTTTGATCTGCGCGCGCCCTTCCACACTGTTGCGGATTTTGCCGACACATTTGGTGTCGAGCAGCTTTTGCAGGTCGCCCTGATACTTCTGCAGCGTGCGCATGACCAGACCCTTTCCAAAATCTTTCGGATGATCCTCGTCAAACGTGGTCAGGCTGGTAATGTCATACAAGACGGACGGGGAGCCATACAGCGGCACAAACAGCACTTCGCCGTTTTGCGTCCTGCTGATCTGCTGGTCACGGGTCAAATGCGGCCTCACATCCGTCCAGCCGGTAATTCCCCGGCAGTAGGTCAGGCTGTTCACTACTCCGGCCTGCGCAATCAAACCGGCCAGTGTGGCACAGGATTCCGCCGGTGTCAGCTCATAATCGGCCGTTACGCCGCCGGTGGAATTGCAAACATAAATATTTTCGCTGTCCGGATGAACGCCGGCCACAACGCCCTGCACATAGGCTTTGTTAGCGTTTTGTTCCTTTACAAAGGACACCACGTCAGCCGCACGATCCGAATCCGTGCTGCAAATCACGTTGTATTCCCGCTTTTCCAGTTCTGCGAAAAATCCGGTGTAATCGCTTTCTACCGCGCCGTCGGTACCGCCGGTCAGCTTTACAGTGGCTGCCGTCAGAATCTCGGTGCCGGAGAGCGCCACATAATACGGCGAAAAGTCTGCTGCGGTCGAAATGATCTGCGAATCCACCTCCTGTGTGCCAAGATAGGTCTTAACGAGCCATTTTTCGCCGCTGGCGGAGATTACGACGGAAAGGTCGTTTCCGCGTGTGCCGGGGAAACCCGCTTCTGCGGTGATACCGGTGGAAACCTCTGCGGAAGCCTTCACACCTGCGGTGTTGAGGCGATACAGAATCAGCTGTTTTGCCCCGTTCATGACTTCTCGCACCAGCTTCATCGCGGGATCAGAAGTTTTATACCCCAGCGAATAAAGCGTATTGTCGCCTGCATTGATAACCGTCACCTGGTCGCCCCAATGAAGAGGCAGGGCCATCGCCACAACGCCGGTAACGCTCAGATCAGCATCGCGGGCTCCGGATTTCAGCTCGATGTTAGTGCCTGGCAAGATTTTTGTAATCAATCTTTCTCAGCTCCTTACAGTGTTATATTTTGGTCTGCATGTCCGATGATCGGATCATCGGGCACGTCAGTTTCCCATACTTTTACGGTACCGGCCACTTGGGCCAGCCCATCTGCAATACTTGAATTCCTGGAGAAGCACCGGAATATTCCGATTTCGCTTTGGAGCCGATCGAAGCTCTGTTCCAGCAGGAAGATGGTATTCTGCAGCTCCCGGCGGTCAGCGCTGTCGACCGGAACATAGGTGATTTTCAGCATGAATTCGTATTCCGACGTCAGCTTCAGCCGCTTTTTGTTTGCAATAGAATCATAGTCAATGAAAAAGGCCGGGGCAACGGCGGTCTGCGGCAAACCAATATAGGTCTCGGCATCCGGGAATAGGGTGGCGGTAAGCTGTGCCGCAGCCAGCATCAAGTGATCAGAAATCGTCAGGGTGCCATTCTCAATCCCGTTCTGCAGAGACTGCGGAATCGTTATTTTTTCAGATAGTTGCATGATCAACCTCCATTTTATAGAATAAATTGTGTATGCAAACTCATCCAACCACAACATGTTGATAACTCGGTTGAAACTGTGGAATCACTTCTGTACGAAACCGCATATCTTGAATCAAACGAAAAGAAATGTGGTGGCAACAATGAGTGGAAGTTACAGAATCTCTATGCGCACTCCAATGGGCCCGCAAAATGGAACGCTCTCCTTTACAGACGAAGGCGGAACCATTAGCGGTTCGATTCACACAATGGGCAATACCAGTTACTTTAAAAACGGAAAATCAAAAGGAAACTCATTTGAGTTTTCGGGAATCTTAAATACCGGTCTTTTCCGTTTGAAATATACCGCAAAAGGCGTCGTGAACGGGAACAAACTGGAAGCAACCGCAACAACGGATTACGGTGTATTCCGAATTTTCGGAACACAAATCTCGGCTCCGATTCATTGAGGGAAAATCTGCTCACAATACTACCGACAATCAGCAGGAATCTTTCCCAGTAGAGGGAAAGTAAATTTTATTTTTTAAATTAATTAAAAAACAGAAACCCTTTGGGTCTTTTCTTTCTTTTGAAGAAAAGGCTCAAAGGGTTTTCAAGAATGGATTTGGATAGAAAAAACAAAAACGCAAAAGCTAAGAATATGAATCAAAATGATAAAAAGGAGTCATCGATCAATGGATTATACAATAGAAGAAACGGCTCGTCTATACTCGGCTTTACAAGTCGATAAAAATCAATGGATAGAGCATCTGCAGCGCCCCTATAATATAGAAGACATCAACCAGGCCGAAGAAGAAATCCGAACCATCGAACCGCTCATGGAAAAAGTAAAAAAGGATTATCTCTCTCGCGGCGGAGATGTGTCCGCACTCCAGTAATGCTTTTCCCCGAAACACTTTGCCGCCTTTGAATTTCTGATTCAAGGGCGGATTTTTCTGTTCAGAGCATACTATTTCTCATTTTTTCGGCTACGGCCAACCCCAAAAGAAAACCGGAATTCTTTCATGCAGCAAGGCGACCTTCTATTGCAAAATTAAAAGGTGCATGTTAGGATGTGGAACAGAGAAAACATAAATAAGCCCCATACGCTGTAACGGCATATGGGGCCCAAACTGATAAATCAAAATCAATTTATTAAGCCGATTGCTACCAATTAATAAAGCACAATGGTGTCGTCCTGAACGGCGCAACCGCATTCAAAGCTCTGTTGCTGGTGTGTTTCCAGATCAAAAATGGAGTAAAAAACAAATGAATCCGTTTCATCACTGATCACGTATTCCGCCACCAGAAAACGATCCTCCACGCAGGCGACAAACTGCCCAAGCTCCTTGCTGTACTGACTGCTCACCGAGGAATTGAACACGCCCTGAATCTCATAAGTATCCTCATGCTCCGTCACACGGTAAATCCGGGTGGGGCAGGGCTCAATGAAAAAGGTAGCCGGCTCTTCCCCTTCTTTCAGATTCAATTCGGCCGCAACCGTTTTTTTGCCGCCGGCCTTCTCTACCGCACAGATACGCTGGTCGCTGTTAGGGTAGTATTTTGCGCGAAAATACAAGCTGTCCTGATCCTGCCCCACATAGCGCACCAAACCCTGTGTGCCGGCGCTGAGCAGCAGCTCCAGCGGCAGGTGAGTTTCGTCCGCCTTAACGGCAACAACAAAATCCAGCAGCGGGCACAGCCACACATTATCGCTGATGTCATCCCCCAGCCATCGCCGGTTGCGGTAGCATTTTTCTTTTTCCTCTTCGCTGCCGTAGGGCTCTAAAATCAGGAGCATCCGCTCGCCGGCCACGTCAAATGGAACCAGCTTCTCGGCAGAAAGGTTGCAGAGCCGTTTATCCCTTACATAATAATAGCGTCCTTCCTCCAGATCATACAGGTAAGCGATCCGCTCAAAACCGGACGCCTTCTTATATTCCTCAAACAGATGTCGATGGCGCTCATTCTCTTCCGTATAAAAAATCACACGGCTTTCGTCAAGCGCCTGGCAGTCTGCAAAGCTGCCCACAAAGCGCAGTTCTTCCGATTTTTTTTCCTGCCCGGTCTGTTTGTCGAACCGCAAAAGACGGGCGGAGCTTTCTCCGCTTTCCATCACGACAATAATGTCGCCGGGAAAAGAGTAAAAGTGCAGCACCACGGCCGGGTCGCCCAAAAAGCAATTGGCGACCACCCGCTCCGTCTTGGTGTTTCTGTCATATTCCAGCAGAAACAGGCTGTAATGCCCCTCTTCCGCTTTTTCTTCTGCATAGTATACCGTAGACCCGCTGATTTCGATCAGCTTTACACGGCTGTCGGTGACCTTGTTGCGAATATCCACAACCGTCATATGATTCCCCCGCTTTCCCGCCGGGTACAGCTTGTCCGCCCGGCTTGATAGACTGATGATTTATTATATCATAAATTCCGATATGGGCTTACAAAAAGCCGCCTGAGATATTAGATAATAAAACTGATGATTCAATGCTCCCTCAGCCGCCAAAAGCTTCGCTTTTGCTTACGGCGTGAGGTTATTATATCATCCCGTTTCTTGCTTTGTTCTGAAAAAACAGCTAGACATCTGTTTTTCTCTGGACTGGATGATTCAATGCTCTCTCAGCCGCCAAAAGCTTCGCTTTTGCTTACGGCGTGAGGTTATTATATCATCCCGTTTCTTGCTTTGTTCTGAAAAAACAGCTAGACATCTGTTTTTCTCTGGACTGGATGATTCAATGCTCTCTCAGCCGCCCGAAGCTCTGCTTCGGGTCGCGGCGTGAGGTTATTATATCATAAACCCCCATAATTTGCATTCCCCGCACGGGAATTTTCTGCAGGAGAAAGGAGTAGCCGCGCATGTTGACAAGCCAAAAAGGGAGCGTCCTGACCATAGACATCCACGGAATGCGTTCAGACGACGCCAAGCGTCAGCTGGAGCGGCTGCTCTCCCGTGCTGGAAAAGATGTTCGCGAAATCGTGGTGATCCACGGGTACAGCCACGGGCAGGTACTTAAAAACATGGTGCGCCTTGAGCTAAAACACGCGCGGATTCAAAGCAAGCTGATCTCCCTGAACGAGGGGCAGACACGGCTTCTGCTGAAAGAACGATAAAAAAGCCTTGAGCTGTTTTTACCAGCTCAAGGCTTTTTGAATCAATCTCAGCGGCTTTCAAAAGAAGATTCCTGAGAGGAATCGGACGACCCGAGGTTTTCCTCGTAAATGAATTCCACCAGATTTTTATGGTTTTTCTCAAAATTGACAACCAGGGAAGAACCAACACCCGGAATATTCTGATCGTCAAAGGTCCCATCCACAGGGATTCGGTTCTGACTGGTGGGATAATTGAGATACGTCAGCGAGTTGGCCGCAAGCGACAAAATCTCGTTCTTCGTCATATTCGTGGTCACAAGAGGAAGCACATCGTACAGAATCCCGTTGATCGTTCCCAGATCGGACGTTTTGAATTCGTCGATGATCGCCTGGAGCACCTTGCGCTGACGCAGCGTACGCTCATAATCGTTGCCGATATCGCGGATACGGGAATAATAATGCGCCTGCTTCCCGGTCATATGCTGTATACCGCCGGTCAGGCGTTTGGAGTAGGATTCGCCGGAATACGTATTGATCAGCTTTGCTTCCGCGCTGCTAATCTCCACTGTAACGCCGCCCAGGCGGTCGATAATTTTATTAAAGGAATCGTTGCTGATCAGCACATAGCGGTCAATATCCACGCCAAATCCGTTTTCAATGGTCTGCACCGTCAGCGTCGGGCCGCCGATAGAATACGCAACCGTCAGCTTGTTGGCCTGATGGCCGGGGATGGAAACGTACATGTCGCGCATGAAGGACGTCATTTTCAGCTTTTCGTGTCTGCGGTCCAGAGAGACCATCAGCATGCTGTCGCTGCGGCCCTTGTCGTTTTCCTGATAATCGTCCACGCCCATCAGCAGCACATTCAGGATTTTGTCATCATGATACAGCCCATTAACAACATATTTGGAATTCCCCATGTTATCAAAAGAGGTGACTCCCGAATTGTTCGGCGTCGAGGACTGCACCGGGTCCGGTTCAAACTGTATGCGTCCCAGCAGATGATCCGCATAAACCAGCGTCCCGCCTACCGTAATTAAAACAAGGCTGACGACCAAAATCGCCACATTGAGAATCACAGCCTTTTTTCCTTTTCCTGAAACGGGCCGGCGACCCTTCATCGGCTCTTTCTTTTTCACAACATCATCCCTTCTTCAGCGTCTCGGTCAGGCAAGCTCTTGCTTGTACCGCAGGCACTCCCTTATGTGTTATCTTGTTCTGTTTTATCCTTTTTTATGTCTCGTATTCCGGCAGCAAATAAGCTTATTTTTTCTGCGGATTCGCCGGATCGGGCTCTTCTCCCGGCAGGTCCTGCTCATCCAGCGTCAGCTCGTAGGACGGCAGGAATTCTGTCAGAAAGCATTCCGCTTCCGGCAGACCCATCGCCAGAATCGTCTCCCGCTGCGCCTGTTCGGCCCGGCGGAATTCGGCGTTGCCCATTCCGCGCTCCTCCACGCATTTGATCAAAGCAGAAATTTTATCCGCTGCTTTCACCAATGGATAAAGCTCCTCGTCGCCCGGCTCGTTTTCACAAATCAGCGGCTCGTATGCTCCCCGAAGATCCTTCGGCAGCAAAGCCAGAAGGCGCTGCTGTGCCATTTCTTCCACCCGGCGGTATGCCTGCCGGATTTCAGGGTTATCGTATTTCACCGGTGTCGGCAAATCCCCTGTTAAGATCTCGGTTACATCGTGGAACATGGCCAGTACCGCGGCCCGTTCGGGATTCACGCTGCCGCCGAAGCGGGTATTGCGCAAAAGCGCCAGCGCGTGGGCAATCACCGCAACGTCGAGACTGTGCTCACAGATATTCTCGCTTCTGGTATTGCGCATCAGGCCCCATCGGTTAATGTATTTCATTCGCGAAAGCATCGCATAAAAATGATACATTTCCATTCCTCCCAGCCGCTTATGTGACAAATTTCGGCTCAAAGCAACTACGACAGTTATTATAACAGAGAAAAACGCAGGATACAACAAATCGAAATTATTTTACAATTGACATGATTTCCTCTTCATTCAGGGGAATTCCTATGTTATAATAACCTCACGCTGTAAACAGAAGCAAGCTTCGGGCAGCTGAGAGAGCATTGAAACAGAATAAACCATATAAAAAGGCGGCTCTGCCGCTGTGAATAGAGCTCTTTACAATGTATTCTGTTATAATCACCTCGCGCTGTAATCCAGCCCGTATGGCCGCTTTATTTTCTCACTGCAAATTCACTTTTATCAGGTACATTCTACAGATGAATTCTGTTATAATAACCTCACGCCACAAACCGAAGCAGAGCTTCGGGTGGCTGGGAGAACATTGAAACAGAATAAGCCAACATGAAATCATTATTTCCTGTTATAAATCGGTTTGTTTAAAATACATTCTGTTATAATAACCTCACACCACAAACCGAAGCAGAGCTTCGGGTGGCTGGGAGAACATTGAAACAGAATAAGTCAACATGAAATCATTATTTCCTGTTATAAATCGGTTTGTTTAAAATACATTCTGTTATAATAACCTCACACCACAAACCGAAGCAGAGCTTCGGGTGGCTGGGAGAACATTGAAACAGAATAAGCCAGCATGAAATCATTATTTCCTGTTATAAATCAGTTTGTTTAAAATGCATTCTGTTATAAAATATTATTTATTGTTTTCTTGACCCTAAACCCTGCAGCCTATCGACCGCGGCATTTAGGCTCCCAGCCGGTATGAATCAAAAAAGGCAAAGGCGCCGCTTTCACTGAATACCCTGCGCGCCGCCCGCCGCATTTGCTGCCGGTTTGCGTACTGTCCCCATATGGCGACTCTCCGGCGGACAGGCAGACGCTTATTTTTCTGCGCAAAGGAGTGGACGATTTTGAACCTGCTTTCCAGAACGGTGTCGAGCAAGAACGTACTCTTGAAAGCATTTTTGTATAGTCTGGGTCTTGCCACGCTGATTTTTCTTCCCTTTCAGCTGGTAGACAGCGGCTATTTTTTATTTTACGGCGATTTTAATGTTCAGCAGGTTCCTTTTTACCGCATGTGCCACGACGCAATCCGCAGCGGCAACTGGCGGTGGAGCTGGACAACGGATTTGGGCGCCAATTTTATCGGCTCCTACTCCTTTTATCTGCTGGGCAGCCCGTTTTTCTGGCTGACTATCCCGTTCCCCAGCAATGCGGTTCCATACCTGATGGGCCCTCTGCTGGTGCTGAAATTTGCCTTCTCCGGCTGCACCGGCTGTCTGTATCTCAAGCGTTATGTCCGCGACCCCGAATTTGCCGTGGCCGGCGGGATGCTGTACGCGTTTTCCGGCTTTTCCGTCTATAACATCTTTTTCAATCATTTTCATGAAGCGATCATCGTATTCCCCCTGCTGCTGTGGGCGATGGATGAATATATGTATCATCGCCGGCGCGGCATCTTCGCGGTGACGGTGTTCGCAAGCTGCTTTGTCAATTACTACTTTTTTGTGGGACAAGTCGTATTCTGCATTTTGTACTGGCTGGTGCGGGCATTCTGCGGCAGCTGGAAGATCACGGTGAAGGATTTTCTGCTTCTGCTTGTGGAGTCCGTGCTGGGTGTCGCGCTCTCCGGTGCGCTGCTGGTGCCGACCATCCTGACGGTGATTCAGAACCCCCGCGTCGACAATCCGCCGGACGGCTGGGGCGCGCTGCTGTACGGCTGGAACCAGCGCTATATGCACATTTTGCAGTCGTTCTTCTTCCCGCCGGATATCCCGGCCCGGCCGAATTTCACGCCGAATTCCGAGGCAAAATGGGCGTCTCTCGGGGCGTGGCTGCCACTGTTCAGCATGACGGGCGTATTCGCTTTTCTGCAGAACCGCCACCGTCACTGGCTGAAAAAGCTGCTCGGCATTCTGTTCTTGATGACCATGGTGCCGATCCTGAATTCCGCATTCCAGCTGTTCAACGCCTCGTATTACGCGCGGTGGTTCTATATGCTGGTGCTCATGATGTGCCTTGCCACCCTGATTTCCCTGGAGCGCGAAAGCAGCGACTGGCGCAGGGCCGTGCACTGGGTGCTGGGCATCACACTCGGCATCGCTTTGCCGATCGGCCTGATGCCGCAGTCGAAGACCAACAACGGTACCACCACCCGCACCATCGGGCTGGAGGAATACCCCACCCGTTTCTGGGCCTACGTGGCTCTGGCTCTGCTCGGCCTGCTCGCGCTGTGCATCGTGATGAAATACTGGAAGCGCGACAAGAAAATCTTTCAGCGCCGGATGTTTGCCGGGATTGCCGCGATCTCCTTTTTATACTCCATCTACTTTATCTCCCTCGGAAAAACCCAGTCGGAGGATGTTCGCAGACAGCTGATCCCCTATGCGCTCAACGGCGGCGCGGACGTCTCCCTGCCCGATCTGCAGAACGTGCGCTCCGATTTTTACCACGCGATGGACAATCAGGCCATGTACTGGCAGATTCCCAGCATTCAGGCGTTTCACAGCATTGTGCCCGGTTCGATTATGGAATTTTATCCCACCATCGGTGTCACGCGTGACGTCGGCTCGCGGCCGGACACCAAAACGTATGGACTGCGCGCGCTGACCTCCTGCCGCTGGTTGTTTGACTATACCGGGGACGACAATTATTTTGGCGGTGAAAACCGGCAAAACCCCGAAATGCCGGGCTGGCACTATTACGACACCCAGAACGGCTTCGATGTTTGGGAAAACGAATACTATATTCCCATGGGCTTTTCCTATGATTCTTACGTCACCCAGGAGCAGTACGACGAAGCCTCCGAAGGGGACCGCGATCTGCTTTTGCTGCACGCTCTGGTGCTTTCAGACGAACAGATCCAAACGTACGGCTCCCTGCTGACACAGCTCGATCCCGCGGATCTGGACTTTACCCACGATGAGTATTACGAGGCGTGTCAGGAGCGGCGGGCTAGTGCGGGAACGGAGTTCTCACACGACGGCACCGGGTTTTCCCTGCATTATTCGGCGGAAAAAGAGCGGCTGGTCTTTTTCAGCGTTCCGTATGAATCCGGCTGGAGCGCAACCGTAAACGGGCAGGCGGTTCCTGTGGAAAAGGTGAGCGTCGGCTTTATGGCCGTAAAGGTTCCCGCCGGGGAATCGGACATCCGCTTTGAATACCGTACTCCGGGCCTCGGCGAAGGGTTCGCCATGTCCGGCGCAGCGCTGGTTCTTCTGGTGCTGTATCACCGCCTGACCCTATGCATGGACAACCGCCTGCAGAAAGACCGCAAGCGCCGCATCTTCCGAATCAAATCTTCGGAAAACGGAGCTGCGGAGGAGGAATTGTAATGTCTATTGTCTATTTTGTGATTCCCTGCTACAACGAGGAGCAGGTGCTCCCTGAAACCGTCAAGCGCCTGACCGTAAAGCTCGGCAGCATGATCGAAAGCGGAATCGCATCACCCGAAAGCCGTATGCTGTTTGTGGATGACGGCAGCCGCGACAAAACCTGGGAGCTGATTGAGGGCTATCACCGCGAAAACCCGCTGGTTGGCGGAGTCAAGCTGGCGCATAACCGTGGCCACCAGAATGCGCTTCTGGCCGGGCTGATGACCGCGCGCAAATACGCGGACTGCGCCATCAGCCTGGATGCCGACCTGCAGGATGACATTGAGGTGCTCGACCAGTTCGTACGTCAATTCCAAGACGGCTGCGATGTGGTGTATGGCGTGCGCAGCAAGCGCGAAACCGATACCTTTTTTAAGCGCAACACCGCTCTGGCCTTTTACAGGGTCATGAAGATGCTGGGCGTCGATCTTGTCTACAACCACGCGGATTACCGCCTGATGAGCCGCCGGGCGCTGGACGCGCTGGCGGACTACCGCGAAACGAATCTGTTTTTGCGCGGCATTGTGCCGCTCATCGGCTTGCGCAGCGGTACCGTAACGTATGAACGGCACGAACGCTTTGCGGGCGAATCGAAATACCCGCTCAAAAAGATGATCTCCTTTGCGCTCGACGGCATCACCTCGTTCAGCGTCAAGCCCCTGAAGATCATCGCAAACCTGGGCGTGCTGGTTTCCGTTCTGAGTATTCTCGGCCTGCTGTACGCCCTCATCTCTTATTTTACCGGCAACGCCGTAGCGGGCTGGACGGCCATTATCTGCTCCATCTGGCTGCTCGGCGGCATCCAGCTGCTTTGCATCGGCGTTTTGGGCGGCTACATCGGGAAAATTTACAATGAGGTGAAAGACAGACCCCGCTACTTAATTGAAGAAGAGCTTCGCTGAGCTTACCGAACCATGTACAGCTTTCCTGACGCTTTGAGCCCGGCCCGTAATTACACGGGCGGGGCTTTTTTGTGCCGAAACAGTCGCCGCTTTTCCGAATGGAACGGAAATTTCTGCGCAAATTATTGGCAGATGCGTTCACACTGCAAAGCAGCCCGGCTTTTTCACCGGGCCGAACGCACAGTTTGCCGCCCTGCGCGGCGGAAGGAAGGAACTGCATGCTCAAACAGCTGTACACCCTGCTCGGCGAATACCGGCGGGACGCTCTTTTGGCTCCATTTCTGATTTTTGGGGAAGTGCTGATGGAGCTATTCATCCCTTATGTGATGGCCGGCCTGATTGACCAAGGCGTGCTGGGCGGCGGCGGAATCTCTTATACCGTAAAAATGGGCGGACTGATGATTTTGATGGCGCTCGCGGCTCTGATCTTCGGTGCGCTGGCCGGACGTCTTGCCTCCCGGGCCTGCACCGGGCTGGCCGCAAACCTGCGCACCGCCCTGTTCGACAGAGTGATGGATTTCTCCTTCTCCAACGTCGATCATTTTTCCTCCGCGTCGCTGATCACGCGTCTTACCTCCGACGTAACCAACGTGCAGAACGCGTTTTTGATGATCCTGCGTATGGGCCTGCGAGCGCCGATTCTGCTGGCGGGCGCGACCTCTATGGCAGTGCTCATCAGCCGCAGGCTTTCTCTGATCTTTCTCGCCGCCTTACCCATACTGGCTGCTGCGATCATTACCATGATGAAAAACGGGTATCCGCGCTTTCAGCAGATGCTGCGCCGCGTGGATGCCATGAATGCTTCCGTTCAGGAAAACCTGACCGGCATCCGGGTCGTCAAGGCTTATGTACGTGAGGAGCACGAGACCGAAAAATTCACCGAAAATGCGGAAGCCCTACGCAAGGCACAGTTTTTTGCTGAGCGCCTGATCCTGCTGACCCTGCCTATCCTGCAGCTGACGATTTCGGGCTGCATTGTAGCGGTAGTGTGGTTTGGCGGCAATCTGGTGATTGCAGGCGGTCTGGAGCTCGGGCAGCTTTCGGCCTTTTTGAGCTATGTCTCCCAAATTTTGATGTCGCTGATGTTTCTGTCGATGATCTTCCTGCTGTGCGTGTTGTCCCGCGCATCCGTCACGCGAATTCAGGAAGTGTTGGCGGAGACTCCTACCATACAGGATATCCCCGGGCCGTCGCCCGAGCTGACTAACGGCTCCATCGAATTTATCGACGCGTCCTTTTCGTATGGCGGGCCGGGCGATAACCTGACGCTGGAGCACATCAGCCTTTCCATCCGCTCGGGCGAGATGATCGGCATCATCGGCGGTACCGGCTCGGCAAAATCCACTCTGGTGCAGCTGATCCCCCGCCTGTACGATCTGTCAGACGGTCAGCTGCTGGTAGGGGGCCGCCCGGTACAGGAGTATTCCCTCGACGCGCTGCGCAAAGGCATTTCGATGGTATTGCAGAAAAACACTCTCTTTTCCGGCACCATCCGGGAAAATCTGCTGTGGGGAAATCCCAGCGCCACGCAGCAGGAGCTGGAGAACGCCTGCCGGGCCGCGCAGGCCAAGGAATTCATCGATGCCCTGCCAGACGGTCTTGAGACCCACGTGGAGCAGGGCGGCGCCAATTTTTCCGGCGGACAGAAGCAGCGGCTGTGCATCGCCCGCGCCCTGCTCAGCCGCCCGAAGATCATGATCCTCGACGACTCCACCAGCGCGGTGGACACCGCCACCGACGCCCGGATCCGCGAGGGCCTGCGCAGGGAACTTCATGGCGCGACCGTACTGCTCATCGCCCAGCGCATCGGTTCTCTGCGCGGCGCGGACCGCATCATCGTCATGGAAAACGGAATGATCAGCGGAATCGGCACCCATGAAGAGCTGCTCGTCAGCAATCCAATTTACCGCGAGATTGCCGAATCCCAACAGAAAGGGGGGATGGCGACATGAGCGCGGCAGAAAAAAGTCCCGAAGAAAAAAACGATTCCCCCGCGGAAAAGAAAAATACCGGCAAAACCATCCGGCGCATTTTGAGCTACCTGCACCCCTATCGACCCCATCTGGCGGTTGTAACAGCCGCTATCCTCGTCAGCTCAGGCGCACAAATTGCCGGCAGCGCCCTGCTGAAGACGATCATCGACGACTGCCTGACTCCGCTGATCCGGGAGTACGACGACACATTGATGCAGAAATTTCTTCATTTGACGTTTGTTATGCTCGCGCTGTTCGTGGCAAGCGCGCTTGGGTCATATCTATACAGCTATCTGATGCTCAAAATTTCCACCACGACGCTCTACAAAATCCGCACAGAGCTGTTTGCAAAAATGGAGCGCCTCCCCTTGCGCTATTTCGATTCCAAATCGAACGGCGAGCTGATGAGCCGCTTTACGAACGACACCGACGCCCTGCGCGATATGCTGAACAGCAGCGTGACCAGTTTTATTTCGTCCTTTCTCACCGTTGCCGGAATTTTTCTGCTGATGCTCTGGTACAGCTGGCAGCTGACGCTCCTGACTGTCCTCCTGCTGGTGGTGATGGTGAACGTCATCCGCGTGATCGGCGGAAGGAGTGGAGATGCCTTTCAAAAGCAGCAGGCCGCACTCGGCTCGCTGAACGGCTATATTGAAGAAATGATCGAAGGACAGCGGGTCATCAAGGTATTCCGACACGAGCAGGCTGCGCGCGAGGAATTCCGGCGCATCAACGAAACCCTGCGCGAATCCGCCGACAGAGCCAACACGTTTGCAAACATCCTCCTGCCCATCATGACCAATCTGGCCAGTCTGCAATACGCTCTCACCGCTGTTCTGGGCTGCATACTGGCAATCGGCAACATTCTCACGCTCGGCACCGTGGTGCTGTTTTTGCAGTTCACCCGCAGCTTTTCCTCCCCGCTGACGCAGATGTCACAGCAGCTTAGCTCGGTGCTGAACGCACTGGCTGGGGCCGAACGCATCTTTGCATTGATCGATGAGCCGCCGGAAATCGATGACGGCTGTGTTACACTAACACATGCGGAGCAGAACGCCGACGGTACCCTGTACGAAAGCGAAGGGCACGGCAGTCTGTGGGCCTGGAAAATCCCCTCCCCATCCGCAGGCCCTTCTCTGCGCAGGCTGGAGGGCCGGGTAGAGCTTGATCACGTGGTGTTCGGCTACGACGCGGAAAAGCCCGTGCTCAATGATCTTTCGCTGTGCGCCGATCCCGGAGAAAAATTTGCCTTCGTCGGTTCTACCGGAGCGGGAAAAACGACGATCACCAACCTGATCAATCGCTTTTATGAGGTTCAGCGGGGCAGCATCCGTTTTGACGGCATTGAAATCCAGAGCATCAAAAAAGATGATCTGCGCCGCTCCCTTGCTCTGGTGCTGCAGGACACCCACCTGTTCACCGGTACGGTGATGGAAAACATCCGTTACGGCAGGCTGAACGCGACTGACGATGAAGTTATCACTGCTGCAAAGCTTTCGAATGCCGATTCGTTCATCCGGCATCTTCCGCAGGGGTATGATACTCTGCTGACCGCCGACGGGGCTAATCTGTCGCAGGGGCAGCGGCAGCTGCTGGCGATTGCCCGGGCCGCCGTGGCAGACCCGCCCGTGCTGATTCTGGATGAAGCGACCTCTTCCATCGACACGCGCACCGAGGCGCTGATCGAACAGGGAATGGACAGCCTGATGCGGGGCCGCACCGTGTTTGTGATCGCCCACCGCCTTTCCACCGTGCGGGGCGCGGATCGAATTCTCGTTCTGGAGCATGGCCGCATGATAGAACAGGGTACCCACGAGGAGCTTTTAGCCCAGCAGGGCAGGTATGACCAGCTGTACCGCGGCATATCCGAGCTTTCGTAAACAAAAAGGGCTCTTTCCCTTTTGGGAAAGAGCCCTAACTGTTTTGATTCACGTACCTGTTTTGCGAAGCTCCTGCGCATGCAGCTCCCGCTCCATATCAGCTACCGGCAGACCCATCGCATCCTCTACAGGAACCGCGATCGAGATACCGTGCGCTTCGGTGCAGAACCCGCATTTTTGGCAAATGGCCCGCATGATGTCCTGCTTTTTCTCCCGAAGGGTCAAAATCAGAACAATTTCTTTTTCCGGATGGATCGAGAACCCGAGGATTTTTTCCGCCTCGTGCATTCCCGCTCCGCGCGCTAACACAATGGTTCCTCCGGTGGCGCCGCCCAGTTTCGCCGCTTTCATTACCTGTTCCGAATACCCACGGTTGACAATGGTAATGATCAGATTATACTGGTTCGCAGCAATCACAGGAATCCCCCTTTCCTTTTTGAAACTCGCCCGTCATCAATGACAGGGTTTTTGACCCACCTACACTGGAAATCGGGATTGTAAATGCAACGCCGCTGCCTGCTTTATCCAGCTGCATCTCGCGCTGCAGCTTTTCCATCAGTTCCGGAACCTTCTCCGCCGGAGCGGAACTGAGTACAATATCCTTTTCCGTTTCACCGATTCCAAGATAATTCAGCAGCTCTGAGCTGGCAGTGCCATGTCCCAGAAAGATATAGTTAAAATTCAGATGTTCGGAATTGAGAAGCTTTGATACCTTTTCCCCTTGATGGCGGTTTACAATCGCAACGATCAAAGAAAGCTTTTTCGACAAGGCTGCGTCTAACATCCTTTCGTCCTCCCTTAACCCCGTCAGGGTTCTCTGTCAAAGCCATATCCCGCAGTCGGGCAGGCCTGCTTCGTGCATGTTACACGCAGGGAAAAACATCCCCCGCGGCTCCGTCGTTACATTATATAGAATTTGCAGTCTTTCGTCAATCCCTAGTCCGTTTTTCCAGCAAGTAAAAAATCAATTCCGGCGGAGTTAGGGCGGAATACGATCCCGGTGACTCCTTTTCCGCAGGCATAATAGCTGTTTTTGTAATAAACCGGGTAAAAAACGGCATGAGCGCTCAGGTAATTCTCCGCCTGAAGATACGAAGCAAGCGCGGCGGCACCGCCGGACTGCTCCGCTGTGAGCAGCAAACGGTCAAAATCCTGGCTGGCAAGGCGCGACGGATTCTGCGGACTGTCGGAGCGGAACACCGAAAGCATCTTGCCTTCCTTCTCCGGGTAAATCCCGGTGAGCGCAATCTGGTAGTCGCCGGAATCCACCGCTTTCTGAAGCTCGCTTTCCGCCATGGGCTGCATGCTGAAATACTGGCCTGTCAGGCGGTTCCACGCCACGAGCATTTCATTTACCATCAGCTTACTCTGCTCAGTGTCCGGGCACAGTACCGTAACGTGGGAAAACTCCGGGTGCCCAAGCTCTTTCAGGCCGGCCTGCACCAGCGTGCCGCCCTGCGTGCTCTCTTTCAGGTATCCCACTGCCGTACCCGCCTGCTGCCGGTAATTCTGGCCCATCAGAATGGCCTGCGGGCCAATGATATACTCCGCCTGCTCCGCTTTCTCGGGCAGGTGTCCCAAAAGCTTCTGCCGCGGCAGCGCCTGCACCAGGCCCTGCCGGATTTTTTCATTCTGCATCAGCGGGTCCTGGGTGTTGAACGCCAGCCCCCAGGTAATATCCTGAAACGAGGTAATCGGCAGCCCCAGCTCCTGCGCCTTCGCCGCCTGCTGCTCCGGCAGAGCGATCGCGTCTACCGCCGAGGTGGTAAGCGCCTTGATCGGGTCAGAAACGTCCACATCCGAACCGCTCATGGAGAAAATCAGAGCAGCCGGCAGTGCGGCCTGCGCGCCGCGGTACGTGTCGGAGCGAGTCAGCTTGATCTGCTTGCCGTGATCCCAGCTGTATTGGTTCCCCAGAACAAACGGGCCGTTGCTTAAAATGGATTTGTATTCCAGGCCGTATTTGCCCTGCGTTTCCTGAAAAAATTTCTCGTTGCAGGGCATGAACACGCTCTCCGCAGCCAAAGCCGGAAAATCCGCATACGCGTACTCCAGCTCCACCACCAGAGTTTTATCGTTTTCGGCCCGCACGCCAAGCTGATCGGCAGGCAGGGCACCGGTACTGACCTTACGGGCATTTTTCACCACATACAGCGGGCGGCAGGCTGCCGATTTTGTCTGCGGGGCCAGCGCGCGGCGAAACGCAAATACAAAATCTGCCGCCGTTACCGGCTGTCCGTCAGACCAGACGGCGTTTTCGCGCAGGTGAAAGGTAAACACGGTGGCAGCATCGTTCGCGTTCCAGCTCTCCGCCACACCGGGAGTCGCTTTTCCGTTCTGGTCCAGCCGGGCCAGGCCCTCGTAAAGGGCGCCGATGGTCAGAACAGCGGAAGAATCGGTAGCCACCTGCGGGTCAAGCGTTTGTGGCTCCTGATCAACATAGTATTTTATTATTTTGTCCGCGGCCTCATTTTTTTGCTGCCCGCAGGACGGGAATACCAGCAGCATACACGCGACAAGGAGCGCAGAAAGCAGCCTTCTCAACTTCATCACCTATTCGTATTCTTTTCATAATATGCCATTTTAAAAGATCAAAATATTTGCTTTTTTCCCGCGCCTTCGGCAGGAGAAAGAAAACACTTATCTTTATTTCTTTTCCATTCAATTCTAGCATGTTTCACAGGCGTTTGCAACGCGTCGAAACGCCTGAAAAACGCGGAAAAAGCAGCAAGGCATTGGTGCTTTGCTGCTTTTCCGCGGCGCCCGAAATTTGAGGCGCCGTTTTGTTCGGAAGGAAGAGAGTTTATGAAAAATCGTTGTTGGTAAAATTAGCTGCCGGTGGACTGAGCCAGCGTGACGGTTGCCGTAAAGGTCTTGCCCGTCTTTGGCCTTGTCACACTCAGTGCAACGGTCTCGCCCGGCTTTTTCGCCGCAATTGCGGTGGTAAGCACGGTGCTGGAATTGATTTCCTTGCCGTCGATCTTGGTGATGACGTCGCCGGCCTCAATCCCCGCCGCATTGACGGAGGGATTCACCACGGAGGATACATAGTACCCAACCGGCAACCCATAGAAGCGGGAAATCATGGTATCGACAAACTGGCCGGAAATCCCAAGCATTGCGCGGTCCTTCACATAGCCATACTGCTTGAGATCTTCAATGATCGGCTTGGCATCGTCGACCGGGATCGCAAACCCAAGTCCCTCGTAGCCCTCGGCTACGATCTTGGAAGAGTTGATGCCGATGACCTGACCGGCGGAGTTGACAAGCGCGCCGCCGGAGTTGCCGGGATTGATCGCGGCATCGGTCTGAATGCATTTCATGGTGTAGCCGTTTTCACTGTTGGTGATTTCACGATTCAGAGCGGAAACATAACCGATGGTTACGCTGGAGTTAAACTCCAGGCCGCCAGGGTTGCCGATCGCCATAACGGTGTCCGCCACCTGCAGGGAGGAGGAAGAACCGAGCTCAGCGACCGTCAGGCCGGTGGCCTCGATTTTCACCACCGCCAGGTCGGTTACGGTATCGCTGCCGATCAGCTTGGCCTCGTGGGATTTTCCGTCGGATAGAATCACCTTGAGGGAATCCGCGCCGGAAACCACATGGGCGTTTGTCACGATATAGCCGTCCGAAGAGATGATGATACCGGAGCCCTCACTTGTGGGGGAAACCGCTGTCTCATCGCTGCCGGATTTGCGCTGCAAATTCAGCGACTGGCTTACCTGGTAATTCTGAATGCAGACAACGGAGGGAATCACCTTTTTCGCAATCTCCTGCGCCGTGAGGGCGCCGGCCTTCGTCGTGGTCGGCGTTGTCAGAATGGAAGAGGATGTGGAAGCCTGACTTGAAGAAGCATTGCCGGAAGAAGCGCCGCCGTTCAGGGTAACATATCCGTTATTGACCAATGCGACAAAACCGCCGATGGAACCCGCCGAAATCATCAGGCAGGCCAAAACACCGCACAGGATTTTTGTGCCTGTCCTCTTTTTTGGCCCTTTGGGAGACTCTGGCTCTGGTGAGGAGCTGTTATAACTGCCCGGCTGAGAACCGTAAGAACGGTAAGTATTGCCGTCCCACTGCACCTGCTGCTGCGGATTGTTCCATTGGTAACTGCTTCCCGTTGTATAGTTGTCGCGCGGTGCGTTGTTCTGATTATCGTTATCGTCATAGGGATACATAACATCAGGTCCTTTCCTATGTGGCTTGTTTCGATAGTCTTAGTATGCCAAAGGATTATGAAAAACCTATGAAGCCCGCTTATCTTTTTTATGACGGAATCGAGAAAAAAATGTGACCGTAAACTGAAAATACTCTGAAAGAGTTCAAATACGGGCCACATTGGTGCGGTGGGCAGCCTCTGCCACGGCTTTTGCCACCTCCGGCGCCACACGCTTGTCGAGCGGAGAGGGAATAATATACTCCGGCGAAAGCTCCTCCTCGGGGATCATCCCGGCGATGGCGAACGCAGCCGCAAGCTTCATTTCGTCGTTGATGTCTTTTGCGCGAACATCGAGCGCGCCGCGGAAAATACCGGGGAACGCCAGCAGATTGTTGATCTGGTTCGGGTAATCGGAGCGGCCCGTACCAACTACAGCCGCCCCGGCAGCCAGAGCTTCATCGGGAAAAATTTCGGGCACCGGGTTCGCCATTGCAAATACGACCGGCTGCTGGGCCATGCTTTTGACCATCTCTGCGCTCACACAGTTCGGAGCGGAAACGCCCAGAAAGAAATCCGCGCCCTTCATGACGTCGGCCAGCGTGCCGCGAACATGCTCCCGGTTTGTGATTTTCGCCATTTCGGCCTGTGCCGGGTTGAGCCAGTCCTCGCCCTCACAAACAGCGCCCTTGCGGTCGCACAGAATCAGATTCTTTACGCCGAGGGACAGCAGCAGCTTTGCGCACGCGATGCCTGCAGAGCCCGCGCCGTTGACAACACCGTGCACCTCGGAAATTTCCTTTTTCACTACCTTCAGCGCGTTGATCAGCGCCGCGCCCACCACGATCGCCGTACCGTGCTGATCGTCGTGGAATATCGGAATATCCAGCGACTCTTTCAGCCGGCGCTCGATTTCAAAGCAGCGGGGCGCGGCAATATCCTCCAGATTGATGCCGCCGAACGAACCGGCCAGAAGCTCTACCGTACGCACGATCTCGTCGGTATCCTTGGAGCGGATACACAGCGGGATTGCATCCACACCGCCGAACGCCTTGAACAGAACAGCTTTTCCTTCCATGACAGGCATTCCGGCCTCCGGGCCGATGTCGCCAAGGCCCAGCACTGCCGTACCGTCCGTTACAACGGCCACGATATTGCCGCGGCGTGTGTATTCGTAGGACTTGTCCACATCCTTGCTGATCTCTTTGCAAGGCTCCGCCACGCCGGGTGTATACGCAATGGAAAGATCGTCTCTGGTTTCAACAGGGCAGTTCACCTGAATCTGAATCTTTCCTTTCCATTCTTTATGCTTTTTTAATGCTTCTGCTGCATAATCCATTTGCTGTTCCTCCAATTTTTGCACATTTGGTTTCAGTATAACATATTTTCTGCAGCATTCAAGAATAGTTCCTGCAAATCCTTGCAAAACGGCGAAAAATATGTTTAGATAGGAATGTAAGCAATATTTCAGATACCATACAGAAAGGAGATTGCTTATCATGTACCAAGCATGTATCTTTGACTTGGATGGAACACTGGCGGATACACTCGATTCCATTGTTTATTTTGGCAACTCTGCACTGGCGGAGTGCGGTTACCCGGCAATTGATCGTGAAAAATACCGCTACCTGGTTGGAAAAGGCTCGGATCTTCTGATGCGCGGAATGCTTCAGGAGGTTTCTCCCAAAGGATACACTGAAGATGATGTGATTCTGCTGCGCAAAACTTACGAAAATCTTTACGAGCAGGACCCGATGTACTTTGTAGATCAGTACGACGGTATGGAAGAGGTGCTGCGTGATCTGAAAAATCGCGGGATCAAGCTGGGAGTGCTGTCGAATAAGCCCCACAATATTACTACCCGCCTGATTACGATGATGTATTCGTCGCGGCTTTTCAACGTGTGCTATGGCCAGCGTTTCAATGTAGAGCGCAAGCCGTCGCCGGATGGCGCGCTGGAAATCGCCAAAGAGCTTGGCGTAGAGCCGAAGAACTGTCTTTACATCGGCGACAGCGACATTGATATGCAAACCGGCATCGCCGCCGGGATGGATACCGTGGGCGTGCTTTGGGGTTTTCGCTGCCGCAACGAGCTGGAAAAAAGCCGGGCAAACTACATTGTGCACGAGCCGAAAGAAATTCTGTCAATCGTGCTGGGAGAAGCCGCGGCAGATTGATTCGGGAACATAAGAAAACAGAATTGCAGGGAAAGAGCAAGGGCCGCAGTATCATACTGCGGCCCTTGCTCTTTCCCTGCAATATATTCACTTGAAAATTGTAAAAACCACAAAGACAACAGTTGGTTTTCTTTCTATATATAGTATATAATGAAAGCAGCAGAGAGAGGCAGAGGGGTGATGATATATGCTGTTTTTTGGCATGGTAATTCAAAATGAGGAAGACCGAAGTACAATAGAGAATTTATACCATAACTACCATCGGCTGATGATGTACATAGCCAGAGAAATTTTAAAGGATCAGGAAAAAGCGGAAGACGCAGTTTCTCAAACTTTTATCAAGATTATTGACAACCTGCAAAAATTTTCTTTCGAAGATTGTAACAAAACAAAGGGCTTAATCGGTATATTAGTGAGGAATATTTGTTACGACATGCTCAGGTCAGAAAATCGATGGAGCCTGGTTTCCCTGGATGAAGCCGATTTGCGCGGCAATTTGGAAGATTTTCCTTACGAAAAGCTTGCGTCAGAAGAAGGCTACCAGATGATTTTAAGTGGGATTTCTGAGCTTAGTGAAAAATCGAGCAGCGTTTTAAAGCTGAAATATATTTACGATTACTCTGATCGTGAAATAGCGGAATTGCTAAATATTTCGCAGGAGAATGTACGGGTGCGACTACACCGGGCCAAAACCGCCCTTTTACAAAAACTGACAGAAGGGGGAGCAAACCATGGATAAAAAGGAAATGAAAGATCAGATTTTTGAAGTTATGCTCCAAACGGCGGTGAAGGAAAATTTCGAAAAAGAATTACACGAACTTCCAACAGCAAAAGAGCTGACGGATGATTATGAATTATCTGAATCTACCCGAAAAGAAATCGAAAAATGGATCAAAACCGCCAATCACAAATCCACACGCCTGCGAATGCAAAAAGCAGCGAAAAGGGCAGCGGTGATCGCAGCGATCATCATCCCGGTTTCTATGGTTAGTCTGTTGAGCGTAGAGGCTTCCCGGAATTTGATTTTCAACGCTGTGATGAATTGGGCCTCCGACCATGTCAATATTCAATATCAGGATGGACAAAATTCTTCCGGTAAAACATCCTCGCCCGATGATTCCGAAATAAAGCCGCGCTATCTTCCGGAAGGTTTTATTGAGGCCGAGATAAATCAGACAGATTTAAGTTTTACTATACAATACCGAAACGATCGGGGAGAACTGATTCTTTTCCGAAAAAGCCCCCTATCAAAACAAGGATCCCTTTTGGTAGATACGGAGCACACCACTCACAAAGAAATTGAAATACAAGGAGAAAAAGCCAGCCTTTTTATTGCAGATAAGCCGGATGAAATGTCTTACTTGTTGTGGAAAAATCATTCCTACAGTTTCCAATTAAGCTCTAAAATTCCTCCGGAGGAACTCGTAAAAATGGCAGAAAGCGTGGCAAAATAAAAAATTTTAAATTTTTGGAAAAATTTTGTAACAAAATGGGGGGTTCAATCGTTATATCAATATAAGAGAAACTCAAAAACAAAGGAGAATGATTATGTGTAAAAAAATCCTCGCATTTTTATTGGCATTTTCTGCAATCTTTACCATGAATGTTCCAGCTTTCGCAATGGAAACAGAAAAGCTGGATGTACCCAAGGCAAATTCCGGATATCAGATTATGTGGACCAATACGGACATGGTTGCAATCTCTTTGAATTTTTCCGGAAACAGAGCATCATGTGTAGCAGAAGTCTATGCTAAATCCGGAACAAACAAAATTTCTGCTACTCTTTTACTGAAGCAGGTAACCAGTACTGGAACCAAAACGGTAAAATCATGGACAAAGAGTGTTTCTGGTGAAATCTTATATTTCGATGAAGCGTATTATGTTGCGAGCGGAAATACATATATACTGGAAGTCAACGCAAGTGTGTATCGAAACGGCACGGTAGAATATATCACTGCTTCTGACAGAGATTCTTGCTGATTTCTTCCCAATTTATTCCCGATTTAAAAATGAGGACATCCCTGCGCAATTAAATTTTTAAAAACACTTCGATATATAGAGGCTCAACTTCTCATAATAAAAAGACAATTTCAACGAATTCGCTTTTTCATGATGTAACATTCCTCCATTTTCTCAGTATCCCATCCGCAATTGATGCGGATGGGATACTGAACCCTCAAAAATACAAACCTCTTCATCGCCTTATTCTCCCGCCTTATCGGCTTTATTCTGAAAATCAATTCATTCCGACAATATCAAACGGAATGTAACTATAGCGATAATGAATGACTAACAGTTTTTTCCTTAAAAAACCATATATTTTATTGACAATTATTGTTTTATGTGATATATTAGCTTTAAAATTAAAACAATAAAATATTGGAGGAGGAGAGATTGCCGTGCATTTACCAATCGACGAAAAACAGAAACGTCTCTCTCCCCCCGAAATCGGAATTCTTATTTTTACAGTTGTACTGCTGATGTTGAGCGGTTGCGCCCTTCCGTCTTCCTCCGCAAAAATTCAGTCGGAAATACAGCTGTCTACGGCACTCTCCAATTCCTTTACACGAGGCTGGTTCGATAAATGCAATGCCCTGCAAAATGTTGCAAAAATGGCGACTGAGCAGGATTCTGGAAAATCTGCCGACTACCTGCTGGGCTACCTGCAGGGCAGCAGCCCCTCCCGCGTCGGTTATTTTCTGCGGAATATTTATTTCAGTCAGTCTGAGCTGAAAGACCAGCTGATTCCAACGGATGTCAAGCAATCCCTGGACTCCTTTACCGCCGCAGAATCCGATTATTTGGAGCAGCTCGGAAACAGGCTGCAGACAGATGGCCAAGTTCCCCAAGAGGAAGCATTTCAAAGAAATACCCAGGAGTTAGCTGAGCTAATTCCGTATATTAATATTTGTGCGGGCGACCTGAAAGAAAAACAAGAGGTCAAGCTTTTCCAGAATAACCTGGAAAAGGCGGTACAACTGATGAAAGCCGCTTTCCCGCAATCCAATCCCGCAGAGGCCTTCGCACCATCCGATAATATCATCATCCTCCCGGCCTCTTGATTCATTTTTATATTGCTTTCCACGTAGGTTCTATCCTAGTCTATTTATCCCGAAAAGAGAAGCGCCCCTGTGCAATGCACAGGGGCGCTTCTCTTTTTCTGATCGAACGGAAAATAATCCGATCTTTATTTTACGAGACCCAGGTTTTTCAGGAGTGCGGGAATCTCCATTTCGAAATTCACGCCGAAGCGGATGTCTGTTCCCGCCGCTTTGGTTCTGCGGATCGCCCCGCAGGTGAAATCGACCGCCAGCTGCATGGATTTCTGCAGACCCAGCCCGTTGAGGAGCCCCGCCAGCAGCGCACTGCCGTATACATCACCGGTGCCGTGGTAAGAGCCCTCGATCCGCTCCGAAAACGCATAACTGATCTCACCCGTGGTGCTGTCGTACCCAGCGGAGCCAAGCTGACTTTCATCGAACCAAACTCCGGTCAGAACCACTTTCTTCGGGCCGAGCGCCGCCAGCGTTTTCAGAAGTTCTTCGATTTCCTGCTTCTCATACGGGCCCTCCTGATACTCCCTCTCCAGCAGGAACGCCGCCTCAGTCAGGTTCGGCACAATCAGATCCGCGCTTTTACACAGGCGCGCCATTCCCTTGGCCATTTCGGGCGTGTAAATGGAGTATAGCTCCCCGTTGTCCGCCATGACAGGGTCCACCATAATCAGGTTATCTTCTGTTCTGAATTGGCGGAAAATATCCTCTACAATATCAATCTGCTCAAACGAGCCCAAAAAACCGCTGTACAGCGCATCGAACTGCAGACCAAGACTCTTCCAGTGCGCCGCGAACGGCGGAAGATCCTCCGTCAGATCCCGATACGTAAAGCCGGTAAATCCGCCCGTATGGGTGGAAAGCACCGCTGTAGGCATCACGCTGGTTTCAATCCCAGCCGCCGAAATAATCGGCAGTGCCACGGTGAGGGAACATTTTCCGAACCCCGAAATATCGTGGATCGCCGCTACTCTTTTTTGCCGTTCCATCCCTAAAACACCTCTATTTTCTTTCTGCAATTTCGCCGGCACATTTGTAAATGCTGTTCGGCGGTATCACTCCGCGCACCATCGAAAGCGGATACACTGTACTGCCGGACCCCACAACCGTACCGGGATTCAGAACCGAATTGCATCCAACCTCTACTGAATCGCCCAGAACGGCGCCGAACTTTTTCAGCCCCGTTTCCAGTATTCCGTCTTTGCTGCGAACTGTTACCAAGGTTTTGTCGGACTTCACATTGGACGTAATGGAACCGGCCCCCATATGGGAACGATAGCCCAAAATCGAATCGCCCACATAATTGTAATGCGGAACCTGCACCTTGTCGAACAAAATGACATTTTTCAACTCCGTGGAATTCCCCACCACACAGTCCGCGCCCACCAGAGCGCTGCCCCGGATGAACGCACAGTGGCGCACCTCGGTGCCCGGCCCGATGATCGCAGGCCCCGCGATGTAAGCCGTAGGGGCCACCTTGGCGCTGCGCGCAACCCAAACGTCTTCCCCGCGCTGTTCATATTCTTCCGCTGAAAGCGCCGCGCCCAGCTCGCGGATCCACCCGCTGATCTGGGGAAACGCCTGCCAGGGATACCGACAGTCCCGCAGAAACGGAGCCGCCATCGTATGCGTCAGATCAAATAAATCCCTTGTCTCAATACTTGACATACTGCTGATCTCCTAAAAATTGGTATCGTTTTGTTTCCTCTTACCATTATTCAGCTTATCACTAAAAAACGGCAATTTCATCCCCTAACAAAGTTAAGGGATGAAGTTAACACGATTTTAAACTGTATTATTTTATTTTTATCTGAAAAAGAGCAAATGTCAAGGGGATTTATTCAATTCTTTTTTCAGGATCAGCAGGTCTGCCGTTGTCAGCTGCCCGTCGCCGTCCAGGTCCGCAGCGGAAAACGACGCCTCGTCCAGTTCCGCCGTACCATTCAGCACACGGTACAGCAGCTTGCTGTCGGTCTGCGTCAGGCGCCCCGTGCCGCTCAGGTCACCGGGCACGATCGCGGTAAGGCCGTCCGTCACTTCTCCGCTTCCGTTTTTGGCGAGCAGCACCGCTCCCGTCATCACATAGCCGCTCACAAGCGGCACGCCGTTGGGCTTCTGCGCCTCCAGCGTTCCATTCTGTACCCGCAGCATGTTTTTGAGCGCCGCATATGTAGTATTTGCAGGTAAATAGATTTTTTGCGCATCGCGGTCAATTCGAACCGCTTCACTGAGACTGAAAATCTCTGTAGTCTGGTCAGAGTTCGAGGATGACTGAGAAGATTCTTCAGAAGACGAGGACTCCCCTGTCTGCGAAGAGCTTTCCTCGCTGCTATCTTCCTGCGAAGAATCATCGGGCTCCTCCAGCAGGTCGTCCGTCACCGGAACAAAATACCAGCCATCCTCACCCCGTACCACTGCGGCTGCGCGATCCCCGTCCGCGGCCAAAGAAATCAGCTCTCTGCCGAACCCATAGGTGCCGATGCGTTCGCCGTTTTCAAACGCGTCGGCGCGGGAATCTCCTGTTTTGACCAGAACGCAGCCGGAAGAAAGCGCGGCGGCACAGTTAAGGTCTCCCCCTGTTTCCGCCGAGCGGCTGAACAGACGCGTGTCGGGCAGCACGTCGTACAGATCACCGGACTCATCAATCAAAATTTCAGCGCTTAAAAAGCGGAAGCCGCCCCGCGGAATTTCACTGGCAAAGAGCGATGGCTCCCCGAGCTGCGTCTCCTCCCGAATGGAGTCGGGCAGAACCTTCACACCCAGCTTGCTTTCATCAGAATATAATGTATAAAGCACATCGTCTGGCGATACCGCCAGGGAGGAAAACTCCCCGCGCGACGAAGAGATCTGATTCAGCAGCCAACCCGAAAAATCGAACAGCAGAATTGTTTCCTCCATTGGGGTATGGAGCGCGTAATACCGCCCCGCGGAGTCCACATCGAAATCATTGCGTTCCTCTACATAAATCTGAGGAAGATCGATAAAGAGCTTTGTATCCAGCCGATCACGCCGAACCGTATAGGTATAAACACCCACGCCAAACTCATCCTTGCTGGTACCCCGATAGGGACAAACCAGTGAAAGATTTCCCTCACGATACAAGGGGTAGGCCATGTGGGCTGAAACGGTGGCCTGATCGATCACCTGTCCGTTTTCATCCAGCAGAAGGACAAATGATCGATTCTCCTCGGTTCCGCAGAGCAGAAAATGATTCTCCCCGGCAGACAGCAGCTCCACCCCTTCCGGATCCGAGAAGCCGGAGGGGAACGTCAGAGACACCGCCGCGGCAGAAGCCCTCGCAAAAATAGAGTGCGTACCAATCGCCGTAAGCAGCAGGACGGCAGCTAACGTCAACACGACCAGAACGGAGCTTTTTCGACCAAATTTCATCTTTTCCCCCTCCTTTTTCATTATTATAGTAGAGTAGAGAAAAAATTTTCCATTTATGTGAAAAATGTCCATGTAGTAATTTTTCATAAAAATAATAAATCTATTCGTTGATTTTCCCTAATCAAAGGCGGAGAAAAATCCCTGTTTTCACCCTTGCATCACAGATTCACATCAAAAAGGAACGGCCCATCGCATCCAGTATGCTTTGGGCCGTTCAGGAGGAATATGAGAATCACAAAAAAGAGTGTCAAAACGCGTAACTTTCTACTTCTCGCAGCAAGGGGATCGACGGTGCGGCCCCGTGCCGGGTAACTGCAATAGAAGAAGCCTTCGAAGCCAGCTCCAGCGACTGCGGCACGCTCAGGCCGCGGGTCATCCCGGCCAGGAAGTAACCGGTAAAGGTATCGCCCGCCGCGGTGGTATCCACCACCGGCACGGGGTAAATCCCGTGCGAAAAGCGTTCGCTTTGATGTTGATAAACCACGCCCTGACTGCCCAGCGTCAGCACGACCGCCAGCTCGGGATATTGATGTGCCAGAACCTCCAGAATCGAGTCAGGCTTCCGCTGCGCGCTGATCTGCCAGCCCTCGATTTCATTGACCAGCAGGATGGACACCTTAGAGAGGTCACACTCGCTGATCACCTCATCATACGGGGAGGGATTCAGAACGATCCGCATGCCGCGTGCGTGGGCATTCTCAATCAGGCGTGGGATTCCATTGATCTCGTTCTGCAGCAGAAGAAGGTCTCCCTCGCCGAATGCGGCAAGCACCTCGTCGGCAAAGTCCTGCGGAATACTGCGGTTGGCTCCGCCGAACAGCAGGATATTGTTCTGGCCCCCCTTATCCACCTGAATCACCGTGTGGCCGCTTTTGCCCGGCACCTGACGAATATATTCGGTATTCACACCGTTTTCGCGGCACATCGTAAGAAGCTGCCCGCCTTCCTCGCCTACCTGCCCGGCATGCCACACCTCGGCTCCCGCGCGGGCCAGCGCCACCGACTGATTCAGGCCCTTGCCGCCGATGAAGGTTTCCATCCGCCATGCGGCGGAGGTTTCTCCCGGCAGCAGGATATGGTCGACCGAATACACATAATCGTAATTCAGAGAACCGAAATTGAGTATCTTCATAGAAAGGCTCCTTTAATCGGGGAACGCCACGCCCGCCTGTAAAATCAGATTGGAATACGGCGTGAACTCGCCGGTGCGCACGGCAAACTTGATATTCTCCGTCTGGCGCTTCAGCTCGTCGTGCGAAATCGTCTGTTCGGGAATCCCCAAAAGCTTGCCGCGCACATACGCCACCATGGCGGGGTTCTTCTCCTCCGCCTCTGCGGCAAAGGTATAGCCCTCTACTACCGTTTCATTCAGCACGGCGTCCACTACCTGCTGAAAGGTGGGGATTCCGCCGCACAGCACCAAGTCAACAACCGGAATCCCCTTTGGGACCGGCATCCCCGCGTCGCCGATCAAAAAGCGTTCCTTATGCCCCAGCCCGGCGATATATCCCGCCAGTTGGGCATTCAAAATACCCGTTTTTTTCATGCCAAATTTCCTCCCGGATTGGAAGCCGCCGTTTCTTTTTCCTCGCCCCTCGCCTGAAGCGCCATTTTTGCCTGCAGGTTTCGCTGGAACTGGTCAATGACGACCGCGAATACAATCACAAGGCCCTTAATGACCATCTGCCAGAACTCCGAAACGCCGCACATGACCATGCCGTCGTTGATGACACCGATGACGAACGCGCCCACAATAGTGCCGCCGATACCGCCGATGCCGCCGGCCATGGAGGTTCCGCCCAGAACCGCCGCCGCAATGGCGTTCATTTCCCACGATTCACCGGAGGCGGGGTGTGCAGCCACCAGCTGCGCGGAATTGATGATACCGACAATTGCCGCGCATACGCCGGACAAAATGTAAACCATGATTTTGACTTGATTGACCTTGATGCCCGAAAGCTTCGCGGCCTTTTCATTGCCTCCGATTGCAAACACATGCCAGCCGAAGGGCGTGAATTTCAATAGGATCGCGGTGATGACCGCGATGATCACCAGAATGATCGCGCCGACCGGGATGCCCATAATATTGCTGCCGAAGAAATCATAGCCCGTGTTGCCAAGCGCCGGCTTGCCGACGATATTGGAATAGGTAGCGCCGTTCGAATGCAGCATTGCAAGGCCGCGCGCCACATACATCATGCCCAGAGTGGCGATAAACGGCGCGACATTGAACCGCGTGATCACAATGCCGTTCAACCAGCCGACCAAAGCGCCCACCACAATGGTGATCAGTACGATGAGCGGCACATCAAAATACAGTGTGACGCCGAACATCGGCAGCGTAAGGCCTTTGTTGATCAGGCCGCCCGCCACCATACCGGCCAAACCGACCACCGCGCCAACCGAAAGATCGATGCCGCCCGTGATGATGACGTAGGTCATACCGATCGCCAGAATCCCGTACAGGGCCACATGCTTCGCAATCAGAAGCATCGTATTCTGCGAAAAGAAGTTGGGCGCCGCAAAGCTGAAGAAAATCAGCAGAACAATCAGCACGATGAAGGTTCGGCCCTTCAGGAGCGTCATCGCGAGCCCATGATTGGATTGATTCTTTTTCATACCAGCATTCTCCCCTTTATGTTCCCGATGCCTGCAAATGATGCCCCTGATAGGACGCCATCACAAGATTATCTTCCGTAATTTCATCCCCGGCCAGCTCCGCTGTCTTCTTTCCGTTCGAAAGCACGATAATGCGGTCGGCGATCGCCAGAATTTCTTTCAGCTCAGAAGAAATCACGAGGATGGTCAGGCCCTGCTCCGCGTACTGATTGATGATGTCGAACACCTCGGCCTTCGCGCCGACATCGATTCCGCGGCTGGGTTCATCCATCAGCAGTATTTTGGGGTCTGTCAGAATTCCCTTGCCGATGACCACCTTTTGCTGGTTGCCGCCTGAAAGCGACAAGATGGGCAGGCGCTTATCCGCAACCTTAATATGAATGTCCTTGATCTGCCGTTCCACCTGTTCGTCTTCTGTCTTTTTATCCAGAAAAATTCCTTTGGTACAGGCCTTCAGGCTGGAAAGGGAAATGTTCTTCGCAATATTCAGGGTCTGCACCAGACCCTCGCGCTGACGGTCCTCCGGCACAAGCGCAAAGCCCCGGTGAATCTGCCCTGCCACACTGTCGACCTTGATTTCCTCCCCGTCCAGCAGTACCTGGCCGGTATGCTCGGGATGCAGACCCATAATGCACTCAAACAGCTCCGTGCGCCCCGCGCCGAGCAGCCCGTAGATACCGAGGATCTCTCCTTTTTTCACCTGAAAGCCGACGTGGTCGAGCAAATAGCCGCCTCCGCTTTTCGGCAGGGTGATGTCGCGAACCTCCAGCACAGTGGGGACTTCGCTCCAATCCACATTCCGCTCCCGGTGGGCGTAGCCCTTTTCCTCACCGACCATCCGCTTGACGATCCACGGCACAGTGATGTTTGCAACCTCTTCGTCCGCAACGTACTTCCCGTCGCGCAGAATGGTAACGTGGTCGCCGATCTGCAAAATTTCTTCGAGACGATGCGATATGTACACGATCGAAATGCCTGCGGCGGTCAGCTCGCGCATGATCTTGAACAGAATCTGCACCTCCTGCGCCGAAAGCGACGAGGTGGGTTCATCCATAATCAGGATTTTCAGGTCATCCTGGATCAGATTGCGGGCAATTTCAATAATCTGCTGCTGTCCAACGCGCAGGTTGCCCACCAGCGTTTCCGGTGGAATGGGATGCTCCAGGCGCTGCAGCACTTTTTCGGTAAGCTCCGCGTGCTGGGCGTTGTCGAGCCGGATATGATGCTTTGTTTTTTCGCGCGACATAAAGATATTTTGATAAATATTCAGATTCGGGAACAGGCTCAGCTCCTGATGAATGATTCCGATTCCATGTGCGCGGGCCTCGGTGGTATCCCGGAAGGAAAGCTCCTGATCATCCATGTACAGCTTGCCGGAGCTGGGCTGCTCAATTCCCGCGATGATCTTCATCAGCGTGGATTTTCCCGCTCCGTTTTCTCCGATCAGCACGTTCACCTTGCCCCTGAGCACTTGAAACGACACATCGTCCAGCGCCTTGGTGCCGGGGTAAATCTTACAGATGTGCTCCGCCCTAAGGCAGACCTCTTGATTATCCATGCTGTTACCCCCTACTTCACTGTCATCTGCACTGGGGTGATGAGCAGCTTGTCGTTGCCGTCTACGGTAAAGCACCCGATGAATTCCACGGTTTTTCCGGTAAGGGAGGAAACGTCCAGCGGATCGAGCACCTGCTTTTGAATCACCGTGTGGATGCTCTGGGACACGTTGGCCCACTGCACCTGATTCTTGTAATCCTCATACTTGATAAAGTTCAAAGAATCGCGCACGGCAGAACCCTTGAACACCGAGCCGATCTGCAGCTGGATGGTTTCGGGGCCATCATAGCCCTGAAGCTTGACATCCATTACGCCGGCCTTCTTCGTCTGGTCTACCTTTACCACCTCGGCGGTTCCCTTTACCACATAGTTCAGCTCGCCGGAGGTTCCCATGGAGTATTTACCGTATTTGTCCGCCAGGGTTTTGAGATCCCCCTTGGATTCCGTCAGGAACGCATTCAGGTCCACCGCTTTTTCCGTCAACTCCGGTACCGCTTTCGACTGCCAGATGCTTTCCACGTCACTGTCCGCGTTAAAGGCGACTTCCCCCGTCAACTTGCCCTCTTCCCCGATTTTCACCACTTTTACGCAGCCTGTCAGGGAGGATGCTGCAAACGCCAAAATCAAAAGCAGTGCGGCTAATCGTTTTTTCAACTTGCACTCCCCATTTCTGAAATATCGCTGAAAGCCCTTTACAGGCTTTTGTTTTCCAAGTTACATGCCCTTTTAAAATCAGTGAGGATAAGGGAGAGCGTGCTCTTTTACCCTTCTCCTTATCCTCACCCATCAAATCTTGCGCTTTCTGCTCAATTGATCTTTTATGGCAGATTCCGTTAAAAAATCTTCTCTTTGGAGCTTTGGCACCCCGCCAAAGCCGCCGGTTCTAAAGTGTGCTTGGCGGTTCAGCCGGAATATACGAAGTTCTTCAGTTTGTCTACGTTATCTTTGGTGATGGCGATGCAGTCTACGAGCTGCTTCTCATCCTTGCCGGTGCTGCCGGTTTTCAGGTACTGGTCTGCCTGCTCTGCGCCCATTTCGGCGATCAGGGCCGCCTGCTGCAGCGCTGTGCCGACCATGTTGCCCGATTTGATCTGCTCCGCCGCTTCGTCAGATCCGTCAACGCCGACAATCGCAATATCCTTCAGTCCGGCCGCTTTAATAGCCGCAGCCGCGCCGACCGCCATGGTGTCGTTGCCGCAGACGATGCCTTTGATGTTGGGGTTGGACTGCAGGATGGTTTCCACTTTCTGGTAGGCTTCGGTCTGCTCCCAGTTCGCGGTCTGCTGTGCAACCATCTTCATGTCGGGATACTGGTCGATGATCTCGTGGAATGCGCTGGAACGCACGCCCGCGTTGGTATCGGACTCTTTGCCGAGCAGCTCGGCATATTCGCCCTTCTCACCCATGGCCTCAACAAATTTTTCTGCGATGGCCTTGGCGCCCTGGTAGTTGTTCGCTACGATCTGAGAGATCGCCACGCCGGATTCATTGATTTCGCGGTCAATCAGGAAGGTGGGAATATTGTTGTCGCGGGCTTTCTTGACTGCCGCAACGGTCGCGTCGGCGCCGGCGTTATCACAAATGATCGCGGCTGCCTTATCGGCAATGGCGTTGTCGAACAGTTCGGCCTGCTTGGTTGCATCATCATCGTGAGAAACAACCTTTACCTCATAGCCAAGCTCTTTTGCTTTGGCGGAAGCGGACTCCGCCTCTGTCTTAAAGAAAGGATTCGAGTGCGAGGGAGTAATGATGTACATGATTTTTGATCCGCCGCCGGTAAGCGGCTTTGCTGCCTCAGCTGCAGAAGAAGCCGGTGTGCTGGACGCCGGCGCCGCGGAGCTTGCGTTGTTTCCGCCGCAGCCTGCCATACTCGCTGCCATTGCGATGGCCAAAAGACCTGCTGTCAGTTTCCTTGTGTGCTTCATTTTGTTTCCTCCCAGTTTTTGTAATATATTCGGGGCTTGCCGTGCTCTTTTCCGGCCTGCCCCAATAGAGACCACAGGACCCCAAATTTCCCGTTGGTCTTCTATCCGTGATTCAGTGCCGTTTGTACGGCATGCTTCCAGCCCCGGTACAGCTCTTCGCTTTGCCCGGCCGGCATTCTGCGCTCATAAGCCGTACGTTCCATACAGGAGAAAATCGCCGCCTGATCATAAACTCCTGCTGAAATTCCGGCGGCATAGGCCGCGCCCATCCCCGAAAGCTCCTGCCACTGTGGCACACAGACGGGGATACCCAAGATATCGCTCTGGCGCTGCATCAAATAGGCACTCTCCGTCGGCCCGCCGTCTACCCGCAGCTCGCGGATCGCAAGGCCCGACTCCTCGCGCATCAGGTTCACGATATCCGCCACCTGATAGGCGATACAGTCCACCCCGGCCCTGACCATCTCGGATCGGCCAGTCAGGCGGGTGATGCCCGTAAACAGCCCGGTTGCGGCGCTGTCCCAATACGGCGCACCCAGCCCCGTGAACGCGGGGACAAAATAGGTTTGATCGAGTGGATTCGCGGCAGCGGCCAGCTCATGGGCCTGCTGCACCGTCTGCACCAGCTGCAAATCGTTTTTCAGCCAGCTGATGACCGAACCCGTGTAATTGATGTTTCCTTCCAGCACATACTGCACCTTGCCGTGCATACACCACGCAAGCGAGGTGACAAGCCCGTTTTGACTCACGATGAGATCGTCGCCCGTGTTCAGCATTACGGAAGATCCCGTGCCATAGGTCGCCTTGACCAGTCCCGGCTCCCGGCAGTCCTGCCCGAACAGTGCGCCGTGTGAATCGCCCAGCACCGCAAGAATGGGAATGGAATGATCGAAAAAGCCCTCGAAATCCGTATCCCCGTACCATTCGTCAGAACCCCGAATCTGCGCCATGCAGTCCAGCGGAATGCCGAACAGCATACAGAGCTCCGGGTCCCACGAAAGGGCGCGAATGTTGAACAGCTGCGTGCGCGACGCATTGGAATAATCGGTAGCATAGGTTTTTCCGCCGGTCAGGCGGTACAAAAGCCAGCTGTCCACCGTGCCGCAGCAGATGCCCCCGGCTCTGGCGCGCTCCTCCACGCCGTCTACATTTCGAAACACCCAGGCGATCTTCGCCGCCGAAAAGTACGGCGAAAGCGGAAGGCCCGTGCTCTCGCGAACCCGCTCGGCATAGCCCGCCGCGCGGATTTCCTCACAGATCTGCTCGCCGCGCGCGCACTGCCACACAATGGCGTTGTAAACCGGCTTGCCGGATTCACGATCCCACACCACGGCAGTTTCACGCTGGTTGCTGATGCCGACAGCAGCGACCTGATTTTTGTCGATCCCCGCCCGCTCCACCACATCGTGCACAACGGCGATGGTATTGCGGTAAATTTCCTCCGGGTCATGTTCTACCCAGCCTTTATCATCGATCCGCTGCGCGTGGGAGCGGTCACACCGGGCGGTCAGTTTCCCTTCGGCGTCAAACAGCATCCCCTTGGTGCCCTGAGTACTTTGGTCTATCGCAAGCAAATAGGTTTGCCGCATCGTCAGATCAACTCCATCGCAGCCCTCACAATGCCCTCGGCATTCAGGCCGTAATAATCAAATACCTGCTGGGATTTTCCGGTGATCACCGGTTCATCCGGCAGTGTGAGGCTGGTTACCCGCACAGGGTGCTCCGCGCAGACAATCTGGCTGACCATAGAGCCGAGCCCGCCGAACGCGGTGTGCTCCTCGATCGTCACAATTCCCCGCGTCTCCCTTGCAGCCTTTAAAACTGCCTTCCGGTCGATGGGTTTGAGACAGTACATGTCGAACACACGGGCCGAAACACCCTTCTGCTCCAACAGCTCTCCCGCCTGCTTTGCGGCGGAAACCATCTCGCCGCACGCGATGATCGTCACATCCGTACCGTCGCGCAGCAGCGTCGCTTTATTTAATGTAAAGGGAACTTTCCCCTCATCGTAAACATCCTCCACGGCGTTGCGGCCCACCCGGATATACGCGGGCTCTCCGTCCTTGAGCAGAGCCCGAATCAAACACTCCGTCTGCAGGCGGTCGCTCGGGAGATATACTCGCATATTCACAATCGAGGCCATCGCCGCGATGTCGTTGGTGGAATGATGCGTCAGGCCCAGCGCGCCGTAGCTGACACCGCCGGAAATGCCGATCAGCTTCACGTTCGCGTGGTTATACGCCACATCGACCTTGGCCTGCTCCATGCTGCGGGTGGAGAGGAAGCACGCGGGGGAAACGGCAAATGACTTTTTGCCGCATTTGGCCAGCCCCGCGCTGATCGTGACAAGATTCTGCTCGGCAATGCCGGTTTCTACAAACTGCTTTGGCCGCTGCTCGGCAAAGGGAGTCATAGAGCCGGAGCCGCGCGAATCGCTGCACAGCACAACAATATCCTGATCGTGCTCCGATTCCTGCAGCAGCACGTCGCAGATCGCCTGCTTATTTGCAATCTTGTTCATGTGCCGCCGCCCTCCTTTGCTCCAGCTCGCGCATCGCGAGTTCATAATGCTCGTCGTCCACAGATTTGTGATGCCAGGACGCCTGGTTTTCCATAAACGATACACCGCAGCCCTTTGTGGTGTTCGCAATAATCATCGTCGGCCTGCCTTTGATCTGCTTTGCCTCCCGCAAGGCGAAATCCAGCGCCTTCGTGCTGTTTCCGTCCACTGAAAGCACATGCCAGCCAAATGCGCGCCAGCGCTCCTCTTGGCTGTCCTGCGCCATCACCGTCTCTGTCGAGCCGGAGATTTGCAGGCGGTTGCGGTCGATTACGGCGGTGAGGTTGTCAAGCTTGTAGTGGGCCGCCGCCATAGCGCCTTCCCACACGGAGCCCTCGGCCAACTCGCCGTCGCCCATCACGGTGTACACGCGGTACGGTGCGCCGTCCATTTTGCCGGCCAGCGCCATGCCGATGCTATACGACAGGCCATGCCCCAAAGAGCCGGAGCCGATCTCGACGCCGTTGACCTTATCGCTGGGGTGACCGATATATTTCGAAAGATAGCCAGAATAGCTATCCAGATCCGACTTTGGGAAATAACCCTTATCCGCCAGGATGCAGTACAGCGCCTCCACACAGTGGCCCTTGCTTAAAATAAAGCGGTCGCGATTCGGGTCGTTCTGGTTTTCGGGCGAGCAGTTCATGTGCTTGTAGTACAGCGTAACCAGAATATCGGTTACGCTCATATCGCCGCCGATGTGGCCGCTGCCCGCCTTGTGGATCAGAGTCACCACGTCTTGTCTGATCTGCCATGTCTTTTCCTGCAAATTCACCATTTTTATTCCCCCCTGAGATAAGCGCGCACCTGCTCCTCAATCGGATCATAAAAATCGGGTGTTACATGGATGTATTTGCAGGCCTCGTACAGAACCGGCACCACATTTTTGTGGATGCCCACACAGTGGTGGATATACGGGCCGCAGACGATTTTATCTTCCAGGCGCTTGATGTTTTCCACTTCGATCCAAAGGTAGGTTCCCATGCAGTTCGGGCCGTCGACGCCCTTGGCGTTGCCCAGCAGCATGGAGTATTCGCCGTTGTCGCCGTCAAACCGGCATAGGGTCAGCTCGCCGTGCTTTGCTTCGGCGGTCAGGCTCCCCGGATGCTTGAACGCCAATGGGTAGCCCAGAACCGGCTTTTTCTGCGCGACCGAAACCGGCCACGGGCCGCAGTGCTGCAGCAGCTCGCCGTTTTCAATGTCGGGGTGGCGCACCGTCCAGTCCGCAAAGAACGAACGGGTTTCGCCCATCCCGGCGGCTTCCACCAAAAGGGCGGTGATCGCGCCGTGAATATCCGTTTCGCACACCACCGGGATCCCCTCATCGTTCATCAGCGCGTTCGCCGCGCAGGGCATGATCCCGATTTCCTGCTGCAGAGCATTCCAACACTGAATTGCCACCGCGTTGCAGCCGTATTTTTTCACCAGATGCTTCATCGCAACCTTCAGAGCCGCCACGTTCTCCAGCGCCTCCTCCGCGATGCGGACATCCATGTTTTCGCGTATGTAGCCGAGCACCTGCTCGACCTCATCGGGAGTGTGCTCCTTGGCCAGCCGCATTTCCTGCGTCAGCTCGGGCATCGGGATGGGCGAAAGCTGAATGTTGAAGCGCTCGAGCAGCTCGCCCTCGTTGCACATGGTGGTCCAAAAATCGAACGGGCGGGTAGAAATCTGCAGAATACGGGTATGCCGGAACGTTTTGACCACATTGCACACCGCCATAAAATCACGCAGACCGCGCTCGAACACGGGGTCACTCAATCGACAGTTTGTCATGTAGGTAAAGGGAACCTGAAAGCGCCGCAGCACCTTGCCGGTGGCGAACAGGCCGCACTGGGTGTCGCGCAGACGCACGCCGTTCGGTTCGGGGCGCTCGTCGAGCGGGCCCCACAGCAGCACCGGAACATTCAGCTCTTTGGCAAGCCTTGCGCACACATATTCGGTGCCGAAATTACAGTGCGGCAAAAACAATCCGTCGATCTTCTCGGCTTTGAATTTTTCGGCAATCTTTTGCATATCGGCGTCGTCGAACAGCAGGCCCTCGTCGTTGATGTCTGTGATATCCACAAAATCCACGCCCAGCTCATGCAGCCGGTCGGCCGTCAGATTCCGGTATTTGAGCGCGTCCGGCGCACTGAAAATGCTTCTTCTGGTAGGCGCATACCCCAGCTTGATTTTCTCCATCGAAAAGCCCTCCCTTAGTTATGTTGCATTCAGGTCGCGAACGCTTTCACGTTCCACAAATTCGGTGCAGACCTGTATTTTCGTTTTGACCTTGCTCTCCTGCCGGATATGGTCGTTCAGCCGCCGAACGGCGATTTCGCCCATCTCCTGCTTGAACACGTGGATGGTACTCAGGCGAGGGCTGGAAATCTCGCAGTACGGGATGTTGTCAAACCCGATGATCGAAACATCCTCCGGCACGCGGTAGCCTTTTTCCTGCAGCGCGCGCATGGCGCCAAGGGCGATCACGTCGTTATCGGCAAAAAAGGCCGTGGGCAGATCCCTTGCCCATTCCAGGTGGGCAACCATATCGCGGTAAGCGGACTCCGTTGTGGTGCCCAGGGTAATGATGTGCTGCGGCTCTATGGAAAAATTCGCTTTTCCCAGCGCACGTTTATAGCCAATGCTGCGGTACGAAAACGCCTTGATGCGGAAGCGCCCACGCAGATAGCCGATCTTTTTATGCCCCTTTTCGATCAGGTATTCCACTGCATGGCAGGCGGAATCGGTGTTGCTGATCAAAACACTGTCGAACGTGATGGTATCGCTCCAGCCGTCGAGCAGAATCAGGTGGCATTTCGGATTGCGGAACAACTGAAAATCCTGCTCCGTCATCTCGGTACCGAGGAGGATCACCGCCGCGCTGGTATCCTCCAAAATGCTATGTACCTGCTCCGCGCAGTCGGGGCTGCTGCTGTCGATATTGCAGAACACGGTTTCAAACTGAAGATTTTTCGCCTGACGTTCCACTCCCTCGATCACAGCCGGGAAAAACGGGCTGTCATTGATAATCAGACCGTTCTTTTTATAAATGACAAATTTGATTTTGGATATTCTGGGCTTTACAGAGTACCCGATCTCTTCTGCAACCTGCAAAACACGTTCCACCGTCTGCTTGTTGACCCCTCGTTTATGGTTCAATGCATTCGAAACGGTTGCCGGAGAAAAGCCGGTCATTTCGCTGATCAATTTAATGGTTCCCTTCAACGGAATCCCTCATTTCCTTCCTGTTGCTCACCATTATACACATCATTTAAAAATTTACAATCGAAATTTTAGTCATTTTCATATTTTCAAATAAATTTATATAGTTATAACGAATAAAAATTTAGTATATTATTTAAATCGACCATGGATTGTCTAAAAATAAACGATATTTTACATTTTTACATGCATATTTATATAAAAATTTATATAAATATTTATAGAATTCTTCAAAATCGAGCTGAAAATATTCTGCAAATTATCTATTTTGAGGTGGAGATTTTATGGAAAATCACTTGTTTTCTGAGCAGGTCCTCAGAAAATCAAATTGTGTGTTTTATATAAAAACCACCGCAAATATTTTGTAATTTTTTCACTACGGACATGCCATTCAATTTGAAGGCACACAGACAAAGTGTTATAATAACCTCAGCCGCAGACCGAAGCAAAGCTTCGGTCTGCGGCTGAGAAAATATGGAACTATCAGCTTAGTGGCTCTGCCGCTTGAGCTGTTTTTCTGTGATTTCATTTTAAGATTAATGATAGAATCCGAAATGCGGCCCCACAGGGCCGCGTTTTCCTGAACGGGAGCTGTATTTCACGTGGAAAAAGCAAAAACCAGAATTTATCGCATCCTCTCTGGAATGAACCAGCTCAAATGGAGCCTTACTTTGAAAGGAATTGGGGTTGGGGTGCTGGCAGGGTTACTCTCCATCTTTTACCGAATGGGCATTGAGCATGGAGTAGATACCTCCATTCAAATTTATGCTTACCTGAAAACACACCCCCTGCTTTTGCTGCCGTGGCTGGCTTTGATCGCGGGAGTCGGTTTTCTTCTGAATTGGATGATAAAGCACGAGCCGATGGCTTCCGGCAGCGGCATCCCGCAGGTGAAGGGCGTCGTGCTGTTCGGCCTGAAAATGAAGTGGAAGTCGATTCTGGCCGTGCGGTTTGTCGGCGGTATTCTATGTTCCTTTTTCGGCTTGTCTCTGGGACGGGAAGGTCCGTCGATCCAGATCGGCGCGGCGGCGGGGCAGGCCGCGGCGGAGCGCTGCGGCCGCCATGGAACGCTGGAGGACGATTACCTGATCACCGGCGGCGCAGCGGCGGGACTTTCCGCAGCATTCAGCGCGCCTCTTTCTGGAATGGTGTTCGCACTCGAGGAAATCCACCGCAGTTTTTCCCCGCTCATTTTGATTTCGGCGACCGCCGCTTCTCTTACAGCAGACTTTCTGTCTAAAAACTTTTTCGGGCTGAGGCCTGTTCTTGATTTTACCGATGTACCCGTACTGCCCATCCCCTATTACGGGTGGCTGCTGCCGCTGGGCATCGTTTCGGGCCTGATCGGTTCGCTTCTGAACCGTACGCTGCTCGATTTTCAAAAGCTGTACACCAAGCTTCCCGCGCCGGCACGTCCGTGCGCAGCACTGCTGATTGCGCTGCCCTGTGGGCTGTTTCTGCCTCTGACGCTGGGCGGTGGACGCGATCTAATCCGCCTTTCCGAAAGCACACAGCTCGGCCTTGGCATGCTGTTTGTTTACCTGATTGTAAAGCTACTGTTTACCGGCGCCAGCTTTGGCAGCGGTGTACCAGGCGGCATCTTCTTCCCTATCCTCACCGTAGGTGCGCTCTCTGGCAGTATCGTAGGATGCGCTGCTTCCGGAATGGGCCTGCCGCCGCAGTATATTTCAGATTTTGCCGTATGTGCCATGGCCGGCGCGCTTGCAGCCTCTGTAAAAGCGCCTGTTACCAGCATTCTGCTCACGGCAGAGATGTCTGGCTCGCTGGTTCATTTACTGCCGGTGGCGGCCTGCGCATTTGTTGCACTCCTTGTTTCAGACATGCTGAAAATCGAGCCGATCTACGATTCCCTGCTGGATCGCTACCTGGAAAAGAGCGGGAATTCCTCACCTCATCCCGAGCAGGGCGGCCTAATTGAGTTCCCGGTGGAATACGGCAGTACCGCCGCAAATCACACGGTAAAAGAGGTCAAATGGCCGCAGGGCCTTTTGATTGTGGGCCTGCGGCGCGGAACAAAGGAACTGATTCCCAGCGGTAAAACGCGGATTCTGCCCGGAGATTATCTGGTCATTCTTTCTTCGGAAACCCAAGAGAGGAATATCCGTGAGCAGGTGCGCTGTCTGTGCCGAACTGCGCAGGACTAACCCCCTTAAAATCGGATAAAAAAAGCCACCGGAGTGCCCGGTGGCTTTTTTATCTGGAGCCGCGGAATGTACTCCGCAGCGCTTTTGTATTCTATTTTTTATTTTACAATCTGCGCAAAGGGCTTAAACAGGTCGCCTTTCGCGGCGCGCATCATTTCAAACAGGGCCATTTCGGTGCTGGTAATCACCGCACCCATTTCACGCATGCGCTCAAGAGCAATATTGCGATTCCACTCGGTGCGCGACGATACCGCATCCGACGCAACATGCACCTCATACGGCTGCTTGAGCAGATCGCGCACTGTCTGGTACACACAAACATGCGCTTCAATCCCGGCCACCAGAAGCTGGCGGCGGCCCGCATCGCGCAGCTGCTGCTGGAATTCCTCACTGTCGCAGGCACTGAAGAAAACCTTCTCAATCGCAGGCTGGTCGCCCAGCAGCTCGCGCAGGACCGGAGCCGTTGGCCCAAGGCCCTTCGGGTATTGCTCCAGAATCAGAATCGGCATCTCAAACAGTTTGGCCGCCTGAATCAGCTTTGCGCAATTTTCCAGAACCATATCGGGCTCAAACATGCTCTGTGCAAGCTTTCCCTGCATATCAATCAGCAGCAGTGCCGCATTTTCTTTTACCAACATAACGCATTCCTCCCAGAGCTTTTTGATTTCATTTTAGCCGATTCGCCGGAGTAATGCAACCCACCAGCTCTTTTTGCAGGCAAGCCAGCCGCAAAGGGCGACCGGAGAATCGATGCCGTATTCTTCCATTTCAACAATCATTTCTCATTATTTTCGTATATTTATATAAATTTAAAAAATTTGTATTGTTAAATATATACTTTTTGTGGTAAAGCTGTTATAGTATAGACAATCACTTGATTGATTTATCAAGCTACCATTTTATAATATTAGGAGGATGCCATATGAAATTAAAGGACAAGATTTGCATTGTTACCGGCGCGAGCGCTGGTATGGGACGTGCCATCGCCAGACTGTTCGCGAATGAAGGCGCCACCGTAATTGCAGTGGCCCGCAGAAAAAGCCGATTGGACGAACTGGCCGCCGAAAATTCCAACATTCATCCTCTGGCAGCAGATATGATGGAAAAGGATCAGGTCATCGCCATGGTAAAAGATACGATCAAAACCTATGGCAGGCTCGATATTCTGGTCAACAATGCGGGAATCATGGACGATTTCACCATGCTTGCCGATGTGTCTGACGAATTGTGGGACAAGGTAATGCGCGTTAACGTAACCGCGCCGATGGTTGCGATGCGCGAAGCGCTGCCCACGATGGTCGAGCAGGGCGGCGGCGTGATTTTGAATATTTCGTCGATCGGCGGTCTGCAGGGATGCAGAGCCGGCACAGCCTACACGGCCTCCAAGCACGCGCTCAACGGCATGACGAAGAACGTCGCGTTCCAGTATGCGCCGAAGAAAATCCGCTGCAACGCGATTTGCCCCGGCGGCGTGGATACCGAGATTCTCAGTGATCCCTCTCACATTCATAAAGAAGGCATGGAGCGCTCGATGGCCGGCACCGGCGCGAATTACCGCAGCGGCAGCCCCGAAGAGATTGCCAACGCAGCACTGTTTTTAGCCAGTGATGACTCCAGCCTGATCAACGGCGCCCTTCTGGTAGCCGATGCAGGCTTTACCGCTTATTGAGCTCACACACAAAAGCAAAAGGGCAGGCCGATTATGGCCTGCCCTTTGCTTTATTTTTGTTCCCCGCCGGATGGCAGATTTTCGGCCTGCGTCTTCAGATAAGAAATCATCTTTTCCAGAAACGGCGGAAGCTGCACACCGGTTTGCGCAATGTTCTCCAAAATGGAAAGCAGCTCGTTGCAGATCAGCCATACGGCGACCAGCGACGCTGCGGCATAGCCGAACGGCAGCGTGATTCCCGTCTGCTCGGCGGCATATGCCGCCAATATGTCGATGACAGCGCCAACGGCAACCAGCAGCCACATGCACACCTTCTTAATGATTCCGCGAATCCCCCGATAGGAACTGACCGTTTCTTTCCGACAGATAGAGGCCGCAATGCCTGTGGCATAATCGATCACGTTCGTCACTACCAGCAGATAGACCGGCACGGCCAAAACTCCCATCCAGGCGGAAAGCACGGTAAAGCCCGAAATGGCCGCCGCCTTGATTTTCTCCATATTCTTCTCCCCTCTTTCATTCATTTTTCCACACAGTGCTTGCATTGTGTGGAAACGCCTCTACCCACCCAAAAAAATCGCCGGAACTTTCTCCCTAAAAGGAAAGCTCTGGCGATTTGCCCGATCGTTCAGAATAGAGTCATCCACTTTAAAACAATGAGCGATTTCTTCCCCCGCCTGTGGCGGGGGAAGAAATCGCTGTACTTACATCAGGTTATTTAGAATTGACTTGGCAATACAAAAATCCCCTTGTCAAAGCCCTGCTTTGACAAGGGGTGGTTTTAAAATTCAGCCTTCTTCCTCCGGGCAGATGTAGTTCAACTGGCCGACCGGCTTGCCTTCGCGCAGGAACACACGCGGCACACGCTTGCCAACCAGGCAGATCATCTCATAATGAATCGTACCGTCCAGCCGGGCAATTTCATCCACGCTGACCTCATTTTCGCCGTCACGGCCCCAGATCGTCACTGTCATCCCCGTGCGAACATCGGGAATATCGGTCACATCCAGAATCACCTGATCCATGCAAACGCGTCCCACCACGCGGGCGCGTTTCCCGCAGACAAGCATATCGGCCCTGTCGTGCAGGCGGCGGGGGTATCCGTCGGCATAGCCGATCGGCACCGTGGCCAGGGTCGTGCGCCGTTCGGTCACAAATTCCCGCCCATAGCTCACGCTCGTACCCGGCTCCACCGTTTTCAGCTGAGAAATCACCGTTTTCAGCTCCATCGCGGGGCGCAGATCCAGATCGCGCCGCATCTGATCCGACGGCATCAGACCGTACAAAATCACGCCGGGGCGCACCATGTCGAGATCCAACTGCGGGTAATCGACCACCGCGCCGCTGTTCGAGCAATGGCGCAGCTCAAAGGTAATCCCGCGCTGTTTCAGCTCCCCGACGGCACCGTCAAAGCAGTCATACTGAAGCATGGTGAAATCTTCCCCGGCACCGCCGTCATCCGCAACGGAAAAATGCGTAAAAATTCCTTCCGGAATCAGGCCCGGCTCCTTGCAGACGGCTTCGATTTCGGAAAGCGACCCGCTGTCCCTCTCCGGGTTTTGATACAAAAAGCCGATGCGGCTCATCCCGCTGTCGAGCTTAATATGAATCCGCACCCGAACACCGGCCGCCACGGCACAATCCGAAAGCTCTTTGCCGTATTCCGCGGAAAAGACCGACTGCGAAATCGACAGCTCCTGCAGGCGCTCCGCCATCTGAGGCGGCGTATAGCCCAAAATCAAAATTGGGCGCAGTATCCCGGCCCGCCGCAGCTGAACCGCTTCTTCCAGATTGGATACCGCAAACCAGTCCGCCCCTTTTTTCTGAAACTCACGCGACACAAACGACGCACCATGGCCGTAAGCGTCCGCCTTCACGACACAGCAAATCTTCGTTCTGGGGTCAACCGCCGCACGGATCACATCGTAATTGTGATCCAGAGCATCCAGGTCAACCTCCGCCCAGGTACGTTTTAAAAAATGATTCATGAAACACCGGTTCCTTATTTTAAATTCAAAATCGGGCTCAAAGCCCGTGCTTCTATTTGTACGGATATGGCTTCTATTATAGTACCGCTGTGTGAAATAATCAACCGCCGCGGGCAAGATAAAAATGCGCAAAAAACGAACAAAATTTTTTTGGAACCGGAAAATCATTCGTCATTTTTTTAGAATTCAGGGCATATACTGGTAGAACACTTTTTAAAAAATAAGATAAGGGATTGGGGAGGCGATGACATGGAACAGACCATGCAGCTGAATCGCCCTGAAAATCTGGATGATGACCTGTACCGTTGTCTGTACAGCGAACTAACTGCCGGTGTTGACCTGGATGATCTGATTTTCAATGGCGAAGAATGGTACGAAAGCGAGCGCTAAAGGATATGAAAACCGAAAAACAGAAAGGCTGTCGCAGAGCTCCAAAGGAGCAGCCGCGACAGCCTTATTTTTTTGTTGTTTATTGAAAGTATGCTACACCGGATTCAAAAATCTGCTGATCCTTTTCGCCCGGTACGTTCTTATACAGGTTTTCGCCCTTGCGCTCCGAATGGGCCATCTTGCCCAGCACGCGGCCATCTGGGCTGGTGATGCCTTCCACCGCCCACACGGAACCGTTGGGGTTCCACTGCGTTTCGCCGCTGAGGATTCCCTCCGGCGTGGTATACTGTGTGGCGATCTGGCCGTTTTCCATCAGGCGGCGCAGCGTTTCCTCATCCGCTACAAAGCGGCCCTCACCGTGTGAAACCGGCACGCAGAACACGTCACCGGCCTGCACACCCGCAAACCAGGGCGATTTGACCGAGGTGATGCGCGTATACGCCATGCGCGAAATGTGGCGGCCCAGCTCGTTAAAGGTCAGTGTGGGCGCGGATTCCCCAGTAGGTACAATGTGACCAAACGGAACAAGCCCCAGCTTGATCAGCGCCTGAAAACCGTTGCAGATACCAAGCATCAGACCATCGCGGTGATACAACAGCTCTTCCACCGCCTGTGAAAGACGCGGATTGCGGAATGTGGTGGCAATGAATTTGCCGGAGCCGTCCGGCTCGTCACCGCCGGAAAATCCGCCGGGCAGCATGATGATCTGCGCATTGCGAACCGCTTTCTCCAATCGGTCAATCGTCTCCTCGATCGCCGACGGCGTCAGGTTGCGCACAATCAGAACCTCTGGCTCCGCTCCGGCTTTTTCAAACGCGCGTGCGGTATCGTACTCGCAGTTCGTGCCCGGGAACACCGGGATCACCACGCGGGGCTTCGCCGCTTTAATGGCGGGCGCACCTGCAAAGCGCTCTGTAAACAGCGGCACCTCCGGAGCAGGTACCTCTTTCGTTTGGGTCGGGAAAATCTTTTCGAGCGTACCGGTCCAAGCGGCAAGCAAATGATCGACGGAAAGAGCTTCCTCGCCCAGCACCACATCGGGTTCCTCGGTTACCGTGCCCATCAGGGCGGCGCGCAGCTCCTTCGGCAAAACGGCGCCGGGTGCGGCGTCGATCACCAACGCGCCGGACTGCGGCGCGAATAGCAGTTTTTCAGCCAGCGCTCCGTTTTCAAAGCGGAAACCCATACGATTGCCGAAGCACATGCGGGCAATTGCGGCGGCCGCGCCGCCCTCGCGCACGACCGAAGCGGCAGTTATACCGCCCAGCTCCGCCATTTCGCGCACCGCGCGGTAATACTCCTGCAAAGCAGGATAATCCGGCAGACCGGTCTCCTTCTGCTCCGGCAGCGGCAGCAGATATACTTTGTCGCCGGGGGCGGAGAAGGCCGCCGAAAGCGTGCAGCTCGCCTTTGTCATCGCTACCGCAAAGCTCACGAGCGTGGGCGGAACATCCAGCTCTTCAAACGAACCGGACATACTGTCTTTTCCGCCGATCGCGGCAAGGCCCATGCCGATCTGCGCAGAAAACGCGCCAAGCAGCGCAGCTACAGGCTTGCCCCAGCGCTCGGGGTCCTTGCGCAGGCGCTCGAAATATTCCTGGAATGTCAGTCTCGCGCTCAGAGGGTCTGCGCCGACCGCTGCAAGCTTCGACAGGCTTTCCACCACCGCCCAGGCCGCGCCGTGGAACGGGCTGAAACGCGAAATGCCGGGAATAAACCCGTAGCTCATCGCGGTTGCGTCGTCGGTTTCTCCGCTGAGAACCGGGAGCTTTGCCACCATCGCCTCTTCAGGCGTACGCTGGTATTTTCCCGCAAAGGGCATCAGCACGGTTGCCGCGCCGATGCTGGCGTCGAACCGCTCTGCAAGGCCCTGCTGCGAGCAGACCTCGAGGCGCGACAAATTCTGCTCAAACGCCTTTGCCAGCGGCTGGCCCGCCAGCTCTGCGGGAACCAGCTCGCGGTAATTCTGAGAAAGATCGGGCACCGGAATCGCCGCCTTCGCGGAAAGCGTCACGCCGTTCGTATCGAGGAACGCGCGGCTGAGGTCAACGACCGTATCGCCGCGCCACTCCATACGCAGGCGTGGCTGCTCGGTGACCTCAGCCACCACCACCGCCTGCAGGTTTTCTTCCTCCGCCAGCGCACAGAAACGCTCCACGTCTTCGGGGGCAAGCACCACGGCCATGCGCTCCTGCGATTCCGAAATCGCAAGCTCGGTGCCGTCAAGACCTTCGTATTTTTTCGGCACGGCATCCAGCTGAATCTGCAAACCGGCAGCCAACTCGCCAATGGCGACGCACACGCCGCCCGCGCCGAAATCGTTGCAGCGCTTGATCAGCTTTGCTGCTTCGGGGCTGCGGAACAGGCGCTGAATTTTGCGCTCGGTAGGCGCGTTGCCCTTTTGCACCTCGGCCCCCGCCTCCTTGACGGATTCCAGCGTGTGGGCCTTCGAGGAGCCGGTTGCGCCGCCGCAGCCGTCGCGGCCGGTGCTACCGCCCAGCAAAACGATCCGGTCGCCCGGAGCGGGAATACCGCGCACGACATTTTCTTTCGGGGAAGCTCCAATCACCGCGCCGATCTCCATTCGCTTGGCCACATAGCCGGGGTCGTACAGCTCGGTTACCTGACCGGTGGCCAACCCCACCTGATTGCCGTAGGAGCTATAGCCCTGCGCCGCGCCCACCGTGATTTTACGGGTGGGCAGCTTGCCCGGCAGAGTGTTGGGATTGCGCGGATCGCCCGAACCGGTGACGCGCATCGCCTGATACACATACGCGCGGCCGGAAAGCGGATCGCGGATCGCGCCGCCAAGGCACGTGGCCGCGCCGCCGAACGGCTCGATCTCCGTCGGGTGGTTATGCGTTTCGTTTTTGAACTGAACCAGCCAGGTCTCCGCCTTTCCGTCGATCTCGACGGGAACCTCGATGGAGCAGGCGTTGATTTCCTCGCTGACATCCAGGTCCGGCAGACGGCCGCGACGGCGCAGCAGCTTCATGCCCATCACCGCGATGTCCATCAGGCAGATCGGCTTCGTCGTGCCCGCAACCTCTACACGCGCATCGTAATAATCCTTGAGCGCTTTGTCGATCGCCGGGGCGCCCGGCTCTACCTGAATATTTTCAAGGCGGGTGGCAAAGGTCGTATGGCGGCAGTGATCCGACCAATACGTATCAATCACACGCAGCTCGGTAATGGAAGGATCACGATGCTCCGTGTCGCGGAAGTAATCGCGGCAGAAAAACAAATCCTCAAGGCTCATCGCAAAGCCCATGGAATCGTAATATTCCGAAAGCTTCTCGTCGTCCCACGAAATCAGGCCCTCCACCCGGCTGACCGCCGCAGGCTCCTGTACTCGCAGCTCCAGCGACTCGGGCTTGTCCAGAGAAGCTTCGCGGGATTCCACAGGGTTAATCAGGTAGCGCTTGATTTCGGCAAGCTCGCTGTCGCTCACACTCCCCAGCAGAACGATCACCTTGGCCGACGCTACCTGCGGGCGCTCTCCTGCGGTCAGCAGCTGCACGCATTGGGCTGCGGAATCCGCCCGCTGGTCGTACTGGCCGGGCAGGTATTCGGTTGCAAACACCCGCGCCCCCTCAGGCACCGGGTATTCCTCATCGTAAACATTGTCCGCGTTCGGCTCCGAAAAAATCGTGCCCCGCGCCGCCTCAAACTCCTCCGGCGAAAGGCCGGAAATATCGTACCGGTTCACAATGCGAACCTCGGTAAGGCCGGTAATCCCCAAATTCTGCTGCAAATCCTCTTTCAGATGCTGCGCTTCCACATGAAAGCCAGGCTTTTTCTCCACATACACCCTGATGACCGCCATTGAATCCCCCGTTCCGGCCGCCAAAGCGGCCTTTCCTATTTCTGTTCTATTCTAACATAGTTCGTCACCGGATAAAATAGAAAAATCCCCTAAAAAACGCGGCGGCGGCGAATCGCTTTCCGCATAATATGCCCCTTTCTGCCGGCACAAACCGGGCAAATTTCGCAGATGACATCAAAACGGATGGCTGCATCCATTTTCTGAGAAAATTATGAAAGAAAATTCAATACCAGCCTGCCTATTTCTTGCCAATTGTCATTCTGCATGTTATACTGGTAGACAAGCTAAATCAAGCTCCTTACCGCATTTGGAGGAGGTTACAGACTCTGTGGCACAAACAAAACCCGAAAGCGAAACGATATGGATACATACGTTGGGTAAATTCAGTATACAGCGCGGGGAACATGTTCTGACGCAATCGAGCGGGAAGCCGAAGCAGGTATGGCTTTTGATCGAGTATTTGATCGCCAACCGCAATTCCGGCCCCAGGATTGAACAGCTGATTCAGGCTCTGTGGGCGGATTCCCGCTCAAGCGCAGACCCGATGAACGCCCTGAAGAACCTGGTTTACCGCGCCAGAGACCTGCTCAAAAAAGAGCTGCATGACAATGAAACTGAATTTATTATCTATTCGCAGGGTTCGTATCTGTGGAATCCCGAACTGCACTGCGTGGTGGATGAGGAAGAGCTTCGCCGCCTTTCTGCTTTGGCCGGACTGCCCGGGCAGAAAGCGACGCGGCAGATTTCTTTGTACCAGCAAGCGATTTCACAGTACCGGGGGGATTTTCTGCCGAATTCCAGCTATTCCTCGTGGGTGATCGCCCGCAGGAAAGAGTTGACCGGCCTTTACCTGCAAAGTGTGCGCAACCTTTGTCTGCTGCTCGAAGAAGCGCAGGAGTACGCGGAGATGATCGCCCTGTGCGAATCTGCAACCGCACTGGTCCCCTTTGAAGAATCCCTGCACAAATACCTGACCGGCGCGTATTTGCGCACCGGCCAGAACAGCAAGGCCCTGGCGCATTATCAATATGTGACCGAACTGTTTTACCGAGAGCTTGGTGTAAACATTTCGAAGAATCTTCGCGACTTATACCGCCAGATTACAAAGACGGTTCACAAGGCCGAGCTGGATCTGTCTGTCATTAAAGAGAGCCTGCGCGAAGAATCGGACAATGCCGGAGCATACTACTGTGATTACGAAATCTTTAAAAATCTGTATCGGATTCAGGCCCGCGGCCTGAAGCGGACGGGTCAATCCATCATCGTGGCGCTGATGACACTGATGGATGACAATGGAATGATCGTAAACGGCTCGGAAGCGGTATCTGCCGTAAACCTGTTTCGAGAGGTGATTGTGCATAACCTGCGCAAAGGCGACGCCGTAGCCGCATACAGTTCATCTCAGTTTATCCTGATGCTGCCCCTGACGAATCTGGAAAACGCAGAGGGAGTCATGCAGCGCATCACGCGTAAATTTGAAGCCTCCTATAAAAAGAAAGACCTGAAAATCATTTTTACGCTGCGGCCGATAGAACCGCTTGAAAAATAATCTTTTTTCCGTATGATCGTGCCGCGCTTTTCACAGCGGCGCGCTGCCGGGTTCTCTTTTGGCCGGGAAGGGAAAAACATTCCAATGAATCGATTGCAGGAACTGGTTTCTGCACCAAACGGAATCAACCGTTACGAGGTAAATCTCATTCGCATTGCTTCTTACCGCAATCGCGAAATGCAGGGAGCTTTTTACAGCCCATACTGCAAAAAAAGCGCTCCATTTTCAAGTGAACTGGAGCTTTTAAAGCTGCTGACCCGATGGATGGACTCCAAAGAAATTCCACAGTCCACCACGCGGCTTCGCAGATTTGCCAAAAAGACCAACAACAAACGGGCAAGGGAGGGATTCCCCGTGAAATACCCCTCGCAAAAGCCCCGCGAGGTTTTAACGACCGCCGAGGAATGGAATCTGCAGGAGCAGCCCGAAGGCAGCACAACCTTCATTGTACAGGTCACCATGCGGCAGAATTCTACCTGGCAGGGCATCCTCCAGCGGACGGACACCAATCAGGTCCGTTCCTTTCAAAGCACGCTCGAACTGCTTTTGCTGCTGACCAGCGCTCTGGAGGGGTCTTTGTCCTCACCCTGGGATGACGAACCATCTGCTGACTGCGGTGCATCCCAGCACTGAATTCAAATGGATCATTCCTACATGTAAAGATCAATGTCCCCCTGTCTTTTGGCAGGGGGACATTGGTTTTCACGCAGTATCGTTCTCCTTTTCATTGTTTACAGAACGCAAGCGTCCGGCTGCGGGAAACCCGAAAGCCGGACGCTTTTTATTTTCAGGAGGGGGAGGATGCTGATCCGCTCTGCTGTGTTCTTCCGTTCGGGCCGCCGCCTGCGTCGGCGGGAGCGCCGCTGCCCAGATCGGGCGGTGTACCGCCATTACCGGAGCCGCCGGCGTTCTGCCCATCGTTTCGGTTGGGGCGGCCGCCCCCGCCCATTCCTCCCATTCCACCCAGAGTGGTCTCTTCCCCGGTGCTGGAAATCACGGTGCTCGCGCCTGAAAGCGTCACCTTCGTTAGCTGTGTACCGCCGGAATAGGTACCGGAAGCGGCATAGCCGTCTTCATTCATACCGCTGTTCTCGCCGCCGGTAGAAACCGTGTAACTGCTGCCCTGTTTCAGGCCCGGTGCGCTGACGACGATCGTCTGGAACTGCTTCGCAGGGGCGAACGTGAGAATGGAATTGCCTGCAGCATCCGCAATGTTCACCGCGGTACCGGCGGCCTGCGTTTCGGTAAAGACCACCGTCAGCGAATTCTGCTGCGAATCCTCATCAGGGGCCTGCGCCATGCCGGAGCTGCCCGCCGCCACAAGGATTCCGCCAGAAATTTGATAGGTGCCGCCAAAGTCCAGCGCACCGTTGCCGGAATTGACCGGCCCGTTCACCAGAACCGTGCCGCCCTCCTGCACAACGTTTCCGTTGGAATCGACTCCATCGCCGGACGCGTCGATCACGACTGTTCCGCCCGTAAAGCGGATCTCATTGCTGGAGTTTGCCTGGAAGCTGTCGCGGGAATCCGTGTCGTCGTCACTGCCGCCCGCGGCATTGATGCCGTCATCGCTTGCGGTTACATGTATGGTTCCTCCGCTGATGGTAACGCTGGCGCCCTCGAGGCCCTCGTAGCTCTTTTGAATCTCGATGGTTCCGTCCTGAATGACGAGCGCGTCGTCGGCGTGCATACCGTCATCCCCGGTGGAAATGTTCAGATTTCCGCCGGCCACGATCACCGTCCCATTGGAATGCACCGCGTCGTCCGCCGAATCAATCTGGAAGGTGCCGCCGCTGAGGTACACCTCACTGCCGCCCTTTAAAGCCTTGGTGCTGGTGCTGTCCTCTTCCGTGCTTTCCGCTGTGCCGGAAGAACCGCTCTGATCCGGCTGTGCAGTCTGACTTTCCGCTGTATTGGAGCTGACCGAAGCGGCAACATTTTTCGTCGCGGTACCGGCACTCGACTCCGCCGGCGGAATCACGTTCGGGCGTTCAGCCTGTGTACCCGAAGCCGCTCCGGAAGCAGTGCCGGAGGAAGCGGAGCTTCTGTCGCCGCCGGGCTGGAAGCCGCCGTTCCCACCGGGACGACCGCCGCCAAAGCCGCCGCCCTGCCCGCCGAACTGCTCCTGATGGGCTGCCGCATTCGCGCTGCCGCCGCCGGCAGTAATGTCAAACGTTCCGCCGGTCACCTGCAGAATCGTTTCTGCCTGGAAGGCATCTTGGCCGCTGGTCATTTGGAAGGCGCCGCCTTCAATGGCGACCCAGCCCTTGGCGGTGTCTTCGTCGTTGTTCGAGCGAACCGCGTCACCCTTTGCGTCGACGGTAATGGTGCCATCCTTTACGGCCACGGCGTCGCGGCCCCTGATTCCGTCATTCGCGGCAGTCACGCTGATCGTACCGCTGACGATCTTCAAAGTATCCTTGCTGCCGATCCCGTTTTTATAGTTGCCCGTCACCGTCAGCGAGCCGGTGCCGTTGATGGTCAGATCATCCTTGCTGAAAATGGCCGCGTCCGGCTCATCGTCATCTGCACTTTCATATTTGTATTCTGTCGCGTCGGTCACGGTATTTTTGCTTCCCTCGGCAAGAATGATCACAGTCTTGCCGGCCTGGCTGGAATCAATCGGCGCGCTCGTGGAATTGGAGAGCGTTACACCATTCAGAACCAAACGAACCAAATCCTCTTTCCCCGCGCTGACCTCGATCTGCCCGTCCGTCAGTGTACCGCTGAGCACATAGGTTCCTGTGGCAGAAATCGTAACCGTACTGTCCTTTACCGTAGCGCCGCTGCCGGTAACTGTAGCGGTATTCCCGCTGAGTGTGATGGATGTGGAACCGGATTCGCTCCAGGCGGCATCCAGATCTTCTTCCGTGTATTCCACCGTCAGCGGTTTTTCTGTGGAAACTTCACTGACGGCGCTGCTGCTCGTGTCTTGTGTCTGGACACACCCGGCGGCCGTATAAAGAAGCAACATGGCGGACAAAAGTCCCACCAGAACCGCTTTCCCTTTTAATTTCATCGTAATTCCTCCATGACTGCTCTTTCTATTTTGTAAAACAGGCTGTCAAATTTCTCCCCACCTATGGCGGGGAGAAATTTTGCATTTGCGTTTGATCCAAGAGTCGTATTACAGCTCCTCGCGAAGATTGGAAACCTGCCCGCAGGAAATGCTCAGATTCCCATTACGGCAGCGAAGCGCGTCGATAAATTCTTTTTCCACCACCGGGGAAGCCAGCGTTACGTGGTACCGCAGCTCATACAAGCTGCCCATATTCGCGGTTTTCACCTGCACCAGCTCCGCACCCTTGGTGTATTTTTCGAACAGATCATCAAAAATGCCGTCGTAGTCACGGTCTTCCGGCAGGGTGATTTTCAGCTCCTTGCGGATTTTGCGCGGTTCTGCGAATGGAGTGGTGTACAGGACCATCGTCATTACACCGACCAGCACCAGAAAGAGCAGCGCAAAGCTCAGGTAACCCATCCCGGTGGCAAGGCCGATGGCCATTGCAAAAAAGATGCTGCCGATTTCTCTGGCGCTGCCCGGCACCGAACGGAACCGAACCAGATTGAACGCACCCATGACGGCGATTCCGGTGCCGAGGTTCCCGTTGACGAGCATGATGATCGTCTGAATGATCACCGGCATCAGGGCCAGAGTGACGACGAAGCTTTTGCTGTAGGTGTTGCGGAACATGTAGCACAGCGCCACGCCGATGCCAAGCGCCATGGAGGCCAGCGTGCAGAGAATCAGCTCATTCATCCCCACCGCAGCGGCGGTGGTGGTTGTGGCTGTCGATAAGATACTGTCAAGCACAGATGATCCCTCCCGAATGTTTTTCGAACGTTCTGGATGCCGGAACCCCCTCATAGCGGGTTCTGTATGTGTCTTTGGGAGCCAGGAACTCTTCATAGCAGGCCCCGTATTTGGAAAACGAAACCGGGTAAATCTCCAGCTCCGTCATCAGGCGGCAAAGCCACAAGGGCATGGCGCCGGGCGCCTTGATTTCCATGAGTACCAGCTCCGGCCCGATGATGGGCGAGCCAAAATCACCGATGCTTAAATCCAGAGAGGTATCGCGCCAGCGCAGATTCTGGTCAAAGGTAATGCGCAGCTCTGAATCCTCCCGCCCAAACAGCGCCGCACGGTCGTACCCGATAAACGTCTTTGGAACGGGACGGTAGAAATCCACAAACCAGCGGATTTCCTCAAAAATCTGCGAATCCCCCTGCGGCAGGCGGCCGCAGGCGAGAAAATTCATGGCTTCTTTCAGCGGGAGTGAAATCCGCCGTTTGTACACAACGCCCTTGTATTTCTTTTTCAGCTCCAGAAACACCGAATCGTTCTGCTGTGGCACACCATAGCTGCGCACACGGATTTTCTCTTTATAAACCGGTTTCTCCAGCGACATGCGGATCAACCGGTAATCCTCGGTATCCAGATACAGGTTGCAGATCGTGTGCCGTCCGTACTGGTCATGCTTCATATAAGGCGTCAGCCCCGCTTCCAGCGCGGCATACTGCGTCTGATTCATCAGATATTTCTTTTCATATCGTTTGAACACATCCTGATACTGCGTCATTTGAAATCCCTCCATCGGTCAGATTTTATACACGGCCGATCTCCCGCTGGAACAATCCATTTGGATATGTTACACTAAAGGAAAACGTCCGGGAATGTTTTGTTGTGTGACCATCATAAATCAAAAGGCTGAAATTACTCTGAAAATGCGGCTTCAGAGTAATTTCAGCCTGGTCAGTTAAGATAGCATCAAAGAGAGACTCCGGTAAATCAAAAATTCATCTGATTCATGTATAAAAGGATCTATACTTTAACGTACTATAATGGAAATTACCGGAACAACAGGGAGGGGTCGGCTGTGAATATTTTGATTGTGGAGGACGAGGTTCGCCTTGCGGAGGCTCTCGCTCAAATCATGACGGAGCAAAAGTATTCCGTGGATGTGGTTCATGACGGGGAGGATGGCCTGGCCTATGCGGAAAGCGGATTATACGACGTGGTCGTTCTGGATGTGATGCTGCCGAAACGCAGCGGGTTCGAGGTGGTGCGTGCCCTGCGCGGCAAGAAGATTGCCACGCCCGTGCTGCTGCTCACCGCTCGGGATGAAATTTCGGATAAAGTAACCGGGCTGGACTGTGGAGCGGATGACTACATGACAAAGCCGTTTTCCCCCGAAGAGCTTCTGGCAAGGGTCCGCGCCCTGGCGCGCCGCCAGGGCGACGTGGTGCTGGAAGAAATGACATTTTCTGATGTAACGCTGAATCTGTCGGCCTACACGCTGGAGTGCGGCGCAAAATCGGTGCACCTTGGCTTTAAGGAATTTGAGGTGATGCGCCTTCTCATGGGGAACCCCTCCATGATCGTGCCAAAGGACGACTTAATTACCAGGGTATGGGGCACTGAATCCGGCGCGGAGGACAACAACGTGGAGGCTTACATTTCGTTCCTGCGCAAAAAGCTGTTCTTCCTCGGCTCCAAGGTCAACATCGGCACCGTGCGCAAGGTGGGCTACCGTTTGGAGGAGGATGCTTCATGATCCAGAAGCTGCGGCGTAAATTTGTACTGATCAATATGTCGCTTGTGTTCTCCGTGCTGCTCATCGTATTCTCGGTGTTTCTGTACACGAACTATCAGCGGCTGGAAAACACCAGCAAAAACGATATGAAGATGGCATTGACCCGCACCTCTGAAAAAACGCCGCCGAAGTTTGAAATCGGCGGCAGCAAGCCGCAGGATCTGCCCCCCACCACACCGATCGTCTGTGCCGTGCTTGACAGCGACGGAGAAATTCTGAAAACCGTGGGACAGAACGCGGAAATTTCACAGCAGGTTCTGGAGCAGGCGGTACAGCAGGCTCTGGAGGCAAATACGCGGGAGGGGACGATTTCTTCTCTCGACCTGCGCTTTCTGCGGCAGGACATGCCCAGCGGAGTGAAAATCGCCTTTGCGGACAGGAGCCACGAACGCGATTCCATCCGCAGCCTTCTGCTCAGCGCGCTTTTAGTGGGAGCCGGCGGGCTGTTCGCCTTTTTCCTGATCAGCCTGTATCTGGCCCGGTGGGCACTGCGCCCGGTGGAGCGCGCATGGGAGCAGCAGCGGCAATTTGTTGCCGACGCCTCTCACGAGTTGAAAACTCCGCTGACGGTAATTTTGGCTAACATCGGGATTTTACTTTCCCACCGCGAGAGCACGATCGAACAACAGCTGAAATGGGTGGAATACACCGGCATGGAGGCAACCCGCATGAAGCAGCTGGTAGACGACCTGCTGTTCCTGGCCAAATCGGACACGCGGCGCATGCCGCAGCCCCAAACGCCGGTGGATCTCAGCAACATTGCGTGGAGCAGCCTTCTGCCGTATGAATCCGTCGCGTTTGAGCAGGGCGTTACGCTGAACAGCAGCATTGCGCCAAACCTGTTTATACTGGGGGACTCGGGCCGCCTGCAGCAGCTGATTGTGATTCTGCTGGACAACGCCTGCAAATATGCCGGTGAGCATGGAATCGTTACGCTGACGCTCGAGCAGGTGCAGTCAAAAGCCAGATTGACGGTCAACAACACCGGAGCCTTGATCCCCATGGATCAGCTGGAGCAGATTTTTGAACGCTTCTATCGTCTGGATCAATCCCGCGCCCGAAAAACCGAGGGCTATGGCCTGGGCCTTTCCATCGCAAAAACCATTGTGGAAGCGCACGGCGGAAAAATTTCTGCTGTCAGCTCGGCCGGGGCGGGTACTTCCTTTATTGTAACGCTTCCGCTTCAACCATAATTTTTATTTTGCTTCAAACTATGGCTGATTTCGGTTTTCCCAAAATTAGCCATAACTGTTTTGTTATAGTTAAATATAAATACACTTATACGAAAATGAAAAAATGTAAGTATTATATAATAAAATTGACTTTTTGTCGAAAAACAATTAAAATGATAATACACATAGGCTCGAATTCCCCTGCCCCTTAATTTATTACTGTAAGGTAAGTGAGGGCAAACATGCAATTGGAAAACCGAAATGACTCAGCGTACACCATCGTCAAGAAATTCATCATTTATGAAAACTGTACTCCCGGGGAGGCGATTAGTGAAGCAAAAATACAGATGAAATACCCCGCTTTCAGTCAAAAAGCCATCCGCGACGCTTTTCTTCTGCTGGAAAACGAAAGCCTCATTCTGCGGCAATTTCGCAAGGGATACCGAATCGCCCATATTTCCCCCAGACGCCTGCAGGACGTTTACGAAATCCGCCAAATCCTTGAACCTTACGCGCTGGAAAAGGGCATGCAGAATATTGACCGCAGCTGGCTGCTGGAAACACGTAAAAAATTCGTAACGATCTGTACCTCTCCTGTTCAGGAAAGCAGGGAGCTTGTCGAGCTTGACAACGAATTTCACATGGTATTGATCGCAAGCCTGAATAATCAGTATGCGGTGAAATCGCTGGCCAGCAGCCTGGACTATTTGACTCTGGTTCGGATGTACATGCTCGAGCAGAATCGAAAATACAGGCCGCGCCATCAGGAGCATACCGATATGATCGATGCGATTTTAAAAAATGACCGGCAGAAGGCAGTACAGCTGATGAGCGAGCATCTCGATGAATCTTATCAGCAGGTGCTCAGGCGAGTACTGTCCATCCTGTAGCAGAGGCGTCTGCGCGCGGCACAGGTACACCAGCCGATCCAATCATATTGACCTGAAAAAAGGACCGCTGAAAATTTTCATTTTCAGCGGTCCTTTTCTGTTTTTCAATTTAACCGGTGTGATCCATCACGGTAAGCACAGAACTAAACTCTGCTATAATGAGTTGCCTTCCGCCCCATATTATCATGTTCCAATTACAAGGTACCTAAAGCTTCGCTTATTACAACACACTGTCGATCACGCGCAGAGCGTTCTTCCAGCAGATTTTTTCAATTTCCTCATCGGTAAAGCCAGCGGCAGTCAGCGCATCCGTCAGCTTGTAAAACTGCGTGCAGTCACGAACCTCACAGGGGCCGGAGAAGCCGTCGAAGTCGCTTCCCAGCGCGATCACATCAATTCCCGCAACCTTGCGGATGTGCTCTATATGGCGGACCATATCGGCGATGCTGCCCTGTCCGTCCTCACCCAAAAACTTATGGTAAAAGTTGATGCCGGTCACACCGCCCCGATCCGCAAGCGCGCGCAGCATCTCGTCCGTCAGATTCCGGCGAAAATCGCGCACCGCTCTTGCATTGGAATGAGACGCCACAAACGGCCCGCTTGTCAGCTCCATCACATCCCAGAAGCCGCCGTCGGACAGGTGAGAAACATCTACGAGCATGTGCAGCTCGTTCATACGCTCCACAATCTGTTTGCCCAGCGGTTTCAGGCCCGCACCCATCACGGCGGGGTCATCCGAATTCGGGTAGCCCAGCGAGTTCTCGTAGTTCCATGTGAGGGTGATCAGCCGCACGCCCATATCGTGCAGCTCTTCCAGGCGCTCCGGAGAGTCGCCGATCACGCCGCCTTCCTCTACAGTAAGAATTCCGGAAAGCTTCTTTTCCTCCCGGTTTTGATGCAGGTCCGAGGCGCACAGCACCGGACGAATGTACTCACGATTTTGCTCCATCTCGCGCAGGTAATGGCTCTGCATTTTTTTCAGGTATTCATACGCGGCGTCGACGCTTTTAAAATCCGTCAGACGGATAAACATCGCAAAAAACTGGCAGAACACATCCGATGAGCGCATTTTTTCAATACTGACGTTCCGATCGCTGGAAAGCAGCGGCTCACCGCTCTCCAGGAGAACAGAGATGGTATCGCAGTGCAAATCAATAATAGGCATATTTCCCCTTCTTTCCGGTAGACTCCCCTGCCCCCGCAGCAAAATCATAGCAAGGGCAGGGAGTCTCCTTTTCATTTACCGCAGTATCCAAAACGGACGGCCCGGCAACATGCAGAGCAATCTGCCTCAGGTACTACGCCGGCGTTCCGATCTCCTTCGCTTTCTGCAAAGAATCCAGCCAAGAAACGCCGTTGGCGCGGCGGACTGTCAAATCGTTGATAACAACACTGCGGATTCTGGCGGTAGAGGTTGCACCGGTCCCTTCCGGCGCAAACCCACCCGTAGAGTTGATCACATAGTAACGACCGTCCACCTTTCCTAAGTAAAGCGTGATATGTCCGGGCTGATTCAGAATCGAACCGGGCTTCAGCTGATCCAGAATCTGTTTGCGCTGAGCAGTTGTTTTGCCGGTAAAATCGTACGTCAGGCACGGAATGTTCCCCTGATCCCCGGAATTTCTGGGCAGCTGGAATCCAAAGCATTTGTATACCTCATAGGTGAGAGAAGAGCAGTCTCTTGCATTGAGCATCCCGCCCCAGCCATAGGTATCGCCAAGCATCTTAAAGCTCTGTGTAACAACATTCGCTCTGGTGTAGGGAAGGTACCCCACGCTGACATCCCGGTTCATCGGCAGCAGCGCATATTCATATTTCACCATGCCGTCGGCCTGCCGCGTGGGAAGCTTTATCACGTAATTGTTCATGGGCACTCTCTCAAACACAGTCGCGGGGATTTGCTCCTTCTTTACAAGATCCATCACCGTTCCCATGGAAAGCTCCAGCTCCGACAGCGCGTCGGAATACGGGGTCTGCTCCAGGCGAACCCGGCTGCCGGTCACTACCAGAAAATCTCTGTGGACGCGCGCCTGCTCCCACAGGGTTTTGTTTTGGAACAGCGCGATGTCCGCAGCCGGAACCCAACCCCGGTAGTAGCCCGACACGGCATAGTACCATAACCCGTTGGCGGATTCATGCAGAACCACAACCGGCTCGTTGCACAGCAGCGCCGTCTCCTGCAGAATGTCATAGGCCAGATCGGTCGCTTCGTCCGTCACAACATCCTTTGTCGGGAAGCTGCGAACGCTGGTGCGGTGTACCGTCACTCCAAAGCGAACCGGGTTTTCACTGCCGATGTTCCCCAGGTTGAGCTGGCTCTGCAGACCCTGCCAGTAAACGGCCTCCAGCGCTTTTCCGTCGACATACCATTCCCCGGAGGGAACGGACGCCTGTGACTCAATCAGATTTTTCAGCTCAGAACCAGCAATCGTGTCGCCATAACTGCTCAGATCATACATGACACCTGAACCAAGTGTTTCACGCGTGGCGATGTTAAACGACTGAATCTGATCCTGAGACAGGATGACCGCGTTGGCATTCTGGATGCGGCCTACCCAATACTGAGCCTGAAGCATTTCGGGGGTCACATGTTCCGCAACGGGAACCTGAGAATATTTCAGAGACGCATCGCTGGGGGAAGCTGCAAAAACAGTATCTGGATATGAAGCAACTGTACAGGCCATTAGAACGCTCATTGCAAAGGCATATAACTTTTTCATGATACCGGGATCCCCTTTCTTCCATGTCATCGTCTGGTCTGATCGGAACGAGTGTGAAAACTATTTAAAACAATTGGTCTGCGGAACAGGACTCGATTCCGAAACCATCGGCTACATTAAAACAGGTGCACTTTCCGTTATAGGTATTGACTGCGGAATACAGCACCGGATTTTTGCGGCAGGCTTCTTCCAGCCCATTTTCTGCAATCTGCAGGCCATAGCGAAGCGTCGCGTTGGTCAGGGCGATGGTAGAGGTTCTGGGCACCGCGCCGGGCATATTGCCCACACAGTAATGTACTACGCCGTCCACCGTGTACACCGGGTCGTCATGGTAAGTCACATGGGTTGTTTCACAGCAGCCGCCCTGATCCACCGCCACGTCAACGATGACGCTGCCAGGGCGCATGTTTTTCAGATAGGAGCGTTTGACGATCTTCGGCGCTTTCTTTCCGGGGATCAACACCGAACCGATCACCAAATCGGCTTGAGCCAGCTCTTTTTCTACGGCGGAATCGGTGCTGTAAATGGTTTGAATGCGCGCGCCGAAAATATCGTCCAGGTATGCCAGGCGCGGCAGGCTAATGTCTGTGATCGTCACGTCGGCTCCCATGCCCACAGCAATTTTACAGGCATTGGCGCCAACCGTGCCCGCACCGAGGATCATCACTTTCGCCTTAGGCGTACCGGGCACACCGGAAAGCAGCATACCGGACCCTCCCATGGGTTTTTCCAGATACTTCGCTCCCTCCTGCACGCTCAGGCGGCCCGCGATCTGGCTCATGGGCGCCAGCAGCGGAATACTGCCGTCGCGCTCAATCAGGGTTTCGTAAGCCACACCCTTTACTCCGGCGCTCAGCAGCGCGTCCGTCAGGGAGCGGTCCGCCGCCAGATGCAGATACGTATACAAAATCAGATCCTTGTGAAAACACTGGTACTCCGCTTCCAGAGGCTCTTTGACCTTGACCATCATATCAACGGTATCCCATACCTCTTTTGCGGTGTCAAGTACAATGGCTCCCGCGGAACAATACTCCTCGTTGGAAAAGCCGGAGCCGATTCCGGCGTCCTTTTCCACATAAACCGGATGCCCCGCGCTGTGATACGCTTTCACATGGTCCGGAGTAAGCCCCACACGAAACTCATTGTTCTTGATTTCTTTCACGGTTCCAATTTTCATAACAGCAATGCCTCCCATTTTAAGTTCTGCCTCAACTTACTGCTGGGCAGACAAAATATCACGCAATCTTCCGTTTGCGTCGCGCAGAGCTGCCACCAGAGCCTTTTGCGAGGAACCAAAATACCGGCTTCTCACCCGATGGATCGCATCGTCCAACCCATCCAGAAGGTCGCACCCCACCAGCAGGCTTCGTACAAAATCCCTGCTGATATCGAGGATCGCATTACAAGATACATCAACAATTTGATGAGTATGCAGATCCACCACAAAAGGCAGGAAAAAAATTCCGTAAGAAATGCTGATCGGATTGTCGCTGGCTACCTTCGCGTGGCCCACCAGATACACTGTGTTTTCGGGATAATCCATACCCTGAAACCCCTTTCTTATGGTTCTGGTTCTATTTTCAGCGATTTTTTGGCATGTCTGCGGACGTGGTCATTCGTGAAAAGCGGTCTGTTCAGCAACCGCCTTTCAAGGACAAAATGAACTCTGTAAGCCCCTTGCTTTTTCATTTTGGCCGAAGGACCTCTTTGGCCAAGCGTTTCAACGGGATCCCACTTTTTACCGCAATGCAGGTTTGCTGCCTTACTGAAAAATAAAACCGTTGTTATGTTATTCCAAAAATGCCCGCAGCGTCAAGAGAACATTGCCGCTTTGCGCAGCAGCGGGCTGCAGAAACACCTTTGGATTCTACTTTTTCATCACCAATGGCATGGTCAGGTCAGAATCATTGGCCCGATCAAAGCCCAGATGACCACGAATACAATGGCTGCACCGCTGGAGATCCAGTTCGCCTCCAGCATTTCACGCGTGTTTTCGCTTTGGGCGATCCCCAGCTGTCCCATCATATTGCTGGTAGGATAAATGCCGCCCGTCAGGCGTGTCGCGGACAAAATCGCAATGGCAAACATGGTCATGGGCAATCCGCTGGAAGCAGCCGCCGCACCGAACATCTCCGCAATGATCTTGATTTCCGCAACAGCCGCCGCTTCGATTCCGAAGCCGCCTACCACAGAGGCGATCAGCATAACAGCCGTGGGGCTGGAACCGGCCGCGCCGCCCAGCAGATTCGAAATCGCGTCAAAGCCGCCGCCCAAGGTGACCAGATTCAGCAGCACGTCGATGGTGACGAACACGACAAACATTTTCGCCTGCGACGCAATTCCTTTCGACATGGATTCGACCACGTGGTCAATATCCATTCTGCCTACAATGCCAACCACCGCCGACAGGATGATCATGACGATCAGAGCGTAGCTGGTGCCCTGCTTGGTCATGATTCCATAGGCAATCAGCAGGAGGAAGGAAAGCAAAAATACGATGGTAGTGGTGCGCTCTCTGGGGGTGATGACAATTTCATTTATGTTCTGCATATCGTCCAGCCGGTAGAATTCCTTGCCTTCGGTACGGCGCTGGGTACGCTTTACTGCGAACCACATGCCGCCCAGCCAGAATATTGCAAAAGGAATCACAGCGCCTATCATCAGCTGGCCGTAAGAAAGCCCCGTGACCTCCATGGTGATCAGCGTAACACCGGTCAGCGGCCCGACCATCAGGCCGACTTCTCCCGATACCTTAAACAGCGCCGCCACCACAGTGGGCGTTACGCCCAGGGTCGCCATCAGCGGAATCAAAATCGGCGCAATGACTGCATTTCCGCCGCCAAGGGTTCCGAGCAGACCGCAGACCAAGATGGAACAGATCACCAGGGTGACTTTTGCTTTTGTCTGTGTATTGACTCCGATCCGCTTTACGATCCAGTAAACCAGCGTATGGGTCACTCTCGCCTCTGTCATTAGAACGCCAAGGCCTGCGCCCGTCATAATGATAACACCGATCAGCGCCGTACTGGAGCCCAGGCTCGCCGCAAAAGCGGAAGCAAGCATTTTCAGATCCTGACCCATCATCAGTGCGCCAATCGCGATACCTACGATAATGCCGGACGTATTGTCTTTTCCCCGGAACACCATGACGATGTAAACTGCCAGCGGAATTAATGCCAGCAGCGAAGGGGAGTGGATCAGTGACCAGCTTCCAAGTTCCATAAAATAACCTCCTCAGATCAATTTCAACCATTGTTTTCACGGCATGCGGCTCGTACCCCTGCCGAAAGACTACGGCGGAGCTGCCTGCACCGCACCCTTTCTGATCTTTGAAACTGCGTTTTTCTCTGTGTTGTCACCCCCCGCCGTACGCTGGATTCAACCTTTACAGCCAGATTGCTTTATGCAGGATTGCCTGTCAGGCAATTCATTCGCTTCTGGAAACAATACCCCGCGGATCCCCTGATAAAAACACAAAAAGGAACCCACTGTATTGCATCAAAAAATGCAAGACAACGGATTCCTTTTACTGATAGAACCGGAGGACGTCCGGCCCCAATAAATAAAAATCGTGTATTGTTTTCAGAAAACGGCTTTTTATCTGCCAGTATCTTTTGAAAAAAGGCTCCCGGCAAATCATCGGCGGTTCCTGCAGAAAATCCCGCAAAAGCAATTGCTGATTTCTGCAATCAGTATAAATGAATCCTGCACAATTTGTCAATCCATTTTTTTGAAAAATAATGGATTTGTACGGAATGACTACAAAAGAATTCAAAAATTTTCATTCATACATCGCGTGAGGAACCTGTTTGCCGAAGAGAAGAATATTCAAAAACTGCCGTTCCCTTTTGCCTTGTTGATAAATCGAAAACGTTCAAACAGCTTGAGCAGCGAGAACAAAAGCGCCGTATCGATCGGCAGCATAATCAGATTTTTAATGATGCGTGCGCCCAGCAGTATGATAAATCCATTGCCATACATCAGGGACAGCCACAATGTATTGAGCACCCAGTTCACCAGCACGGTATTCAGAATACAGGCAGTCAGAACGCGTTTAGCGGTGATCGGCTTTCTATACAGCAATTGCCCGAACAGCGCGCCGGTTACCATTGCGCTGATGGTAAAGCCGGGGAAAAACGGCCCTGTCGGGCGCATCACAAAACCCGCCACATCGCTGACAGCCCCGATGATTCCGCCCACTACCGGCCCGAACAGCATACCGCCGCCGGCAATCGGCAAAAACGCAAAGCTGATTTGAAGGGTTTCTGTAATCGCAAGCTTAAAGAACGCCAGAACCACGCTGATTGCCACCAACAGACCGGCAACAGAAATGGTAGATACCTGCTTCATCTCATGTGCGGAGGACCTGATTTGTTCCATCCAGTTTTTCAAGAAAAATGCCCCTCTCGTTGCCGCGCAGCTTCCTTTGGTAAACGCGCAGTCTTAATAGATTCAAAAATTGCCTTTTGGCACTCTCTATTATAAAGAAAAATATTGTGTGCCGCAAATAAAAGTATCACAATTGCGTCGATTTTTCGTCTACTCCCACTCAAAATCAGGCCATTTATCGTCGCTTCCCATGATGCGAATCGGTTTTTTAAAAGTTTTATGTTTCCAAAACGCCAAAATCCGTCTATTCAAATTCTTTTAATGAACCAAAAAAAGTTTTGCAATTTATTTCGATCAGTTGATAAGGAACGGCACGCAGCCCGTTAAACGGGCTGTTGACAACAAAACAGGCTGTATGCTCCTACAGCGGGAGCATGCAGCCTTATCTTGTCAGCGTTTATCGTCATTCCTCTTCGATACTTTTTCAGGATTTCTTGTGTTTCCCTCACTTTCCAAAATTAACTACCTTCCATTTGTTTTCAGGGGATTTCCCAATCAAGATCATATTCCGCTGATTATCATTTAACTCCACATCAAGCGCATAAAAAGTCCACTCGGGATAAACCGCCCACTTTGTACCAATCATTTCGAGCCAAATGCTCTCAAACTCCGAACCGTAAACAGGGTCATAGGTGTATTTTTCAACCTCCCAGCCCCGTTTTTCAACCTCAATTTCATTTTTATAGTAATCATCGGCAATCTCTTTGGCCTTTTCAATCCCCTGCTCATCACTGCCTATGTTAAGTTCGCGCGGTGTGCTGCTTTCTTCGGGAATAGAGATATCCGTGTCTGAACTGGCGGCAGTAGATTCCTCTGGTGCGGAAGTTTCACTGTTCTGCGCTGTGCAGGCTACTATTGCCAGAAAGCAGCAAACTGTCAAAAGCAGCGCCATTCTCTTTTTCATATTTCACTCCTGCCTCTCATTATTTGATATTAACCATTATAATAAATCACATTCTTATTATCAATATACAAAATATAATTTACAATTTTGTAAAATTTATCGATATTTTTATAGTAATTGGTTTTGATTGCTAGGCATGCGCGGCATTTGTGAGTGGGAGAATGGATTTGGATTGCATATAAAATAATTCTTTTCAGGGAAAGGGTGAAAGCAAAGCAGCAGAGTTGACGGGAATTGCGATCGGGTGGTATAATAATCGTTTAGACGATAAACGATCTAAAGTTGATTTGTGAATTTGTTTTATGCTATACTAATGCGGCAATACGCGTCATTTGCAGCCTGTGGGACATTCTGTGTCACGCTGCCGGCAGCTCTGTGCGCGACTGAGGGGAGGAAATGCTTCCGTGTATCTGGTTCTTACGCACCTTGTAGGCGGTGCGGGCGGCTATTGGGGAAAGAAAAAAGGGATTCCGGCCGGCGCGATGATCGGCGCGCTGCTGGCTGTGGCACTGATGAACACTCTGGTAGGACATGCGGCCCATTATCCACCCAACCTGCGCGTGATCGTACAAATTCTGTCGGGCCTGATCATCGGCGGCCGTTTTACGCGTGAGGACGTGAAGGCGCTGCGCGTGATGGGCAAGCCGATTTTGATTCTTCTGACCATGATGTTCACCTTCACGATCCTGTTCTCCGTGCTGATGCAAAAAATATCCGGTCTTTCTTTCATGACCTCGCTGTTTGCCTGCTCGCCGGGCGGAATGTCGGACTTGTCGCTGATTGCGGTCGACTTCGGCGCCAGCACCGACAAGGTGATGCTGCTGCAACTGTTCCGGTTTGTCATTGTGGTCATGTTTTTTCCCAATATCATCAAAAAGCTGTATCTGAGCACCTCTGCCCCCCCCATCTCTGTGGAGGACAGCGAGGCGGAACCCAAGGAAGAAGACTCCTCCAGGCAATTTTCTCCGGAAAAGCTGAAAAAATTTGCGGTTTCTCTCATCGTATCGTCAGCCGGCGCGCTGCTGCTGCGCTTTTTGGGTGTTCCGGCCGGCGCAATCATCGGTGCCATTCTTGCCACAGTCGTTTTGAGCGTGGCTTCGGATCTGCTCTCTTACCCGTCTTTTGTCAAGGTTCTGTCCCGCGTGCTGGCGGGGTGCTACATCGGCAGCCAGATCAGCCGGGCTACCTGGGCCGCTCTGGGTGAACTGGTCATTCCAATGATCATCATGGCCGTAGAGGTTTTTGTCATGTCTTTTGTCACGGCATACCTGTTGAGCCGTTTCACCGGGATGAACAAAGCCACCGCGCTGTTTTGCTGCACTCCCGGCGGAATCGCCGAAATGGGGCTGATTGCCGAAGAGCTGGGCCTAGATACCCCGAAGATCGTTTTGATGCATTCCTGCCGGTTGATTTCGGTCATCTGCCTGATTCCCGTTTTGGCAAATATTTTTACCTGAGGATGGAAAACATAGCAAGGGCGTCTTTCTTTCGCTCCGAATGGAGCAGAAGAAAGACGCCCTTTTTATTTGTCCGGTTTCTGTGCATCGCTGCTCAAAAACTATTTTTTAAATATCAACAAATCTTTTTATCCCTGCTGCTCTCATCCATCTGATCGGAAGCAACCGGACAAAAACGTTCCGGGAACTCCCGCTCCAGCCACAAGGCCATCAGCGTCATGGAGAGCATGTCCGCCGCGCCGCCCGGGCTGATATTTTTGCGGATGAACTCCTGATCCATTCGCGCCGCCTCCGCAAGCAGCATCGCCGGCGAAAGGTCGGGTGCTTGCAGCAAAGCGGCCAGGTGCTCCCGAACCTGCCTCTGCGTTTGCAGATCGGAACGGCTGATCAGGTTGGTATCCTCCAAATTGGCCATAATATGAAACAGCGCATAAATTCCGGCGGCGTCAATATCCCAGCCCAATGCACCGGCCTTGCGCAGCGCCGGCAGGCCATGCACGCGCGCCGCAGGAAACCCATTGGCCGCCTCACCGCGCACACCCTCAATACGGTACTGGCGGTATAAACGTTCGCCGTTTGTTTCCGTTTTTTCTTTCGGCGGGTGGTCGCCGCAGGCAATTTTCGCGCACAGCGAAAACAGCCGCTCCACCGGAACACAGTGTGACTGGTTGTACAAAAGGCCGCAGGCGGCGCAGAAAATCCCCATGGAATACACGATTCCCTTGTGGGTGTTTACCCCCCCGGTTGCGCGAAACATTTCGCGCTCCGCCTCGATACCCGGCGCGCGCAGGTGCGGCAGTAGCCGCTCCGGCGGTATCCGGCCATGGCGCATCGCCTGTGCGGTAATCTCCCGAAAATAGCTGGACAGCGCACAGGCGCTGTCCAGAAAGGTAAACAGGTTCATATCGCGGTGGGCGCCGTTGTTAAAACGGTCTACCAGGCCGGGCTTCGGCCCAATGCACACCTCATACAGCAGCGAACGAACCGCCAGTTTTGAAATTTGGCCGCAGTAAGCTTCACGCGCGGCACGCTCTGCCGCCCGCCGGGCATGGCCCGCCCGCATGGTTTCTCTCTGATTTCGCCGTGTCATTCCATCCTCCGGTACAAATCCTTCAGGTCATCCCTCATGTTTTCCTGTGAACGGATGATTTCACGCATCACAAATTCCTTGGAATGATTCAGGTGCTCTTTTACGATCAGCGTGATCAATTCCTCGTCCTTTGTCTGCATCCCGCGGTAAATCAGGCCGTGTTCTTTCACGGCAAGACTCCGCCTTTGAGCGTCGTACAGAGAAATGTCGCGAAAGCGAGAGACGTATTCCAGCATCTTGCCGACGACTGCTTCCAGTCTTTGCATGCGGGAAAAACGGTATATCAGCGCGTTGAAATCGGTACAATAACGGATGACCTGCTGAACCTCTCCCGCCTCGTTCTTCTCTGCCATGTTGCGCAGCAGTTCCTGCATTTCGCGGTGATTTTCCGGCGTCATGCGCTCCATGGCGGCAATGGTCGCCATGGTTTCGAGCGCGATGCGGATCTGATAAATCTCTTCTGCATCCTCAATCGTCACCCGCTTGACCACCACGCCGTATTTGGGGATATACTCCACCAAATCTTCCTCCGTCAGCTTTTTGATCGCGTTTCGGATCGGCGTACGGCTGATGTTCATGTAGTCGGACAAGACCTTTTCGTTGAGTCTTTCGCCGACCGGAATCACACCCTGAATGATTGCTTTTCTCAGGCCCTCATACACCATGTCGTTGAGCGGTCTGTTCTGCGATAAATTGATGATTTGCACCAACCTGCTTAAATACTCATGCACAAAACCACCGTCCTTTAATGATAATCATTATAAGGGTATATTCGATTGTTTGTCAATTTTATTTATACGTAAAAAAAGCAATAAAAAAACACCAAGGACATCAAAAGCACACCCACCCTGTGATTAATTAATGTATAATGTCCACAGACAAAGCAAAAAAGCGCAAAAGTGATTTTGACAGATTCGAGTAAAAACTCTTCCTTTTACGACAAAGTATTGCAAAAATATCCTAAAACCATACATTGCCGTTTTTCAGGGGGATATTCGGTTCTGAAGAACAGGAGCCACGTTATGGAGTACGAAATCAGGCGTTTATGGATCGACCGTGATCCCCGCCAAAAACAGCTTTGGCAGAATCTGCTGCAAAGCAGCGGCATCCGTGCGGAGGCCGCCATCTCATACTGTGCAGGGCTTTTCTTTGAAGACCAGCTCGTTGCAACCGGTTCTCTGTATCAGAACATCATCAAGTGTGTGGCAGTCAGCCCCGCGCATCAGGGCGGCAAGGCGGTCAGCATTCTGCTTTCCCACCTGCTCAGCACCGTGATGGAAAACGGCAGCTCCTCCTGCTACGTGTACACCAAGCCCCAGGCGGCCCGCTCTTTTGAGGAGCTGGGATTTCGGGAGCTGGCCCGCGTAGACGATCAGCTGGTATTTATGGAGAAAGCCATTTACGGCTTCCCGCAGTACCTGAAGGATCTGGAGCGGCAGCGGGTCCCCGGCCAGGCGGCCGGAATTGTGATGAACGCAAACCCGTTCACACTGGGGCACCGTTATCTGGCGGAAAGAGCCGCCAAAGAAAACGAAACGCTGCATCTGTTCGTTCTGTCGGAAGATCTGTCCGCTTTCCCGGCCAGTACCCGGCTGGAGCTTGTCCGGCGCGGAGTTCAGCATCTGCCGAACGTTCGTGTTCACCCCACAGGGGATTACATGGTTTCTGCCAAAACGTTCCCTTCCTACTTTTTGAAAGAGGACGTTCAGGTGGCAAAGGTTCAGGCCACGCTGGATGCGATCCTGTTTCGGGATCATATCGCCCCGGCGGCGGGGATTACCCGCAGGTACGTTGGCGAAGAACCCCTATCTCCGGTGACACAGCTATATAATGAGTCGATGAAAGAGGTGTTTCACGGAGCGATTGATTTAGTCATCCTCCCCCGCATCGAACAAGGGGGAAACGTCATCAGCGCTTCCCGTGTAAGGGATCTTCTCAAACGGGGAAAAACAGAAGAAACGAAAGAGCTTGTTCCAGAAAGCACTTACGCCTACCTGATTTCTCCCGAAGGAAAAGCACTGATTCAGAAATTGCAGCAGGAGGGATAAACACATGCCGCTTTATCAAATTCAAAAACCGGCAATTGCCGGCACGCTGGAATCTTCCGATATTCAGATCATGATCGACAAGAATGACGGCGAGGGAATCGACATCAACCTGACCAGCAGCGTAGAGCACCAGTACGGCCGGCAGATTCGCGAAACGATCTGTAAAACCCTTTCGAACATGGGGATCGACAACGCGAAGCTGACCGCTGTGGATAAGGGCGCGCTGGACTGTACCATTATCGCCCGCACCATTGCGGCGGTACATCGGTCGTGCGGAATTACCGAGCACTATGATTGGGAGGCGATCGATTCATGGAACGTTTAAGAAGAACAATGATGTTTTTGCCGGCGAGCAATCCCGGCATGCTGAAGGACGCGATCATTTACGGCGCGGACTCCATTATGTTTGACCTGGAAGACGCGATCTCCCTGGCGGAGAAGGACACTTCCCGCTTTCTTGTTTTCCAGGCGGTAAAAACCTTTGATTTCTCTTCTACGGAAACCGTTGTCCGCATCAACTCGCTGGACGCAGGTGGCATAGACGACGTGCACGCAATGGTGCGCGCCGGCATCGACGTCATCCGTTTGCCGAAAACGACCTGTGCCCAGGATGTTCTGGACACCGAGGAAGTGATTCTGGAAGCGGAGAAAGCCTGCGGCCGTGAACCCGGCTCCACCCGGATGATGGCGGCTATTGAGGATCCCCGCGGCGTTTTGGACGCGGTTGCGATCGCCCATTCCAGCAAGCGCCTGATCGGCATCGCGCTGGGATCCGAAGACTACGTTACCGCGATGAAGACCAAACGCTACGCAGACCGCAACAGCGAAGAAATCTTTTTCGCCCGCTCCATGATCGTCCACGCCGCCCGTGCAGCCGGAATCGCCGCGCTCGACACGATCTTTGCCGATGTGAACGACATGGAAACCCTGCGAAAGGAAACCGAGTTTGTCCGTCAGCTCGGCTTTGACGGCAAGTCCGTCATTCATCCCCGCCAGATCGCAGTGGTCAATTCCGTTTACACCCCGAGCCAGAAGGAAATCGACAATGCGCTCAACGTCTTCCGCGCAATTGAGGAAGCCAACGCCAAGGGCTCCGGCGTCATCGCCCTGAACGGCAAGATGATCGATAAGCCCTTTGTAGAGCGTGCGGAGCGCGTGCTCGCGCTGGCCAAAGCCGCCGGCGTTTATACCGGGCCGGAAGGACAGGAGGGTTAAGCAATGGAAACGGTTAAAAATGCAGTGGGCCGTGAAATCCCGAAGGAATACGCAGACCAGTACGGCGTGTTCGAGGGCCAGTACGCCCGCAAAAACGAATATAGAAGAGCGGCCGGCAAGGTGGTGCCCACCCTCCCCGGCGAGACAAAGCTCGTTTCTTCCCTGCGGGAAGCAATCGAGAAATCCGGCCTGAAGGACGGCATGACGATTTCGTTCCACCATCACTTCCGCGAGGGCGACTATGTTTTGAACATGGTTATGGAAGAGATCGCCAAAATGGGCATCAAAAACCTGAAGCTCGCCGCCAGCTCGATCGCCAATGTGCACGAGCCTCTCATTGAACACATCAAAAGCGGCGTGATTACCGAAATCACCAGCAGCGGCCTGCGCGACAAGGTAGGCTCCGCGATCTCTCACGGCCTGATGGAAAAGCCGGTCGTCATCCGTTCCCACGGCGGACGCGCGCGCGCCATTGAATCCGGCGAGATTCATATCGACGTTGCTTTCCTCGGCGCCTCGAGTGCGGACCCTTACGGCAACGCGAACGGCTCTCAGGGCAACGCGACCTGCGGTTCCCTGGGCTACGCCAAGGTAGACGCCGAATATGCAGATAAGGTCGTAATCATTACCGACCACCTGGTCGATTACCCCAACACCCCCATCAGCATCTCCCAGACTCTGGTGGATTATGTTGTGGTGGTAGACGCGATCGGCAATCCCGACGGGATTGCAAAGGGTGCAACCCGCTTTACTTCTGACCCCAAGGAGCTTTTGATCGCGGAAAATGCCTGCAAAGTCATCACCGCCTCTCCTTACTTTAAAGACGGCATCTCCTTCCAGTCCGGTTCCGGCGGCTCCACCCTGGCGGTCACCCGCTTCTTAGCAGAGAAAATGCGTGAGAGCGGCATTACCGCAGGATACCTGCTGGGTGGCATCACCAGCAACATGGTGGAACTGCTCGAAGAGGGCCTGGCCAAGAAGATTCTGGACACCCAGACCTTTGACCGCGGCGCTGCGGCCTCGATCGCCCGCAATGAGAACCACTACGAGATTTCGGCTTCCTTTTACGCCAACCCCGGCAACAAGGGCGCGGCGGTGAACCAGCTGGATGTCGTAATGCTCTCGGCACTGGAGGTCGACACAGACTTTAACGTGAACGTCATGACCGGTTCCGACGGTGTGATCCGCGGTGCCTCCGGCGGACACAGCGACACAGCGGCCGGCGCAAAGCTGAGCCTGATTCTGTGCCCCCTGCTGCGCGGACGCATCCCGACCATTGTGGAGCAGGTCAACACCGTCATTACCCCCGGCGAGGGAATCGACGTTGTCGTTACGGAAGTCGGCATTGCAGTGAACCCCCGCAGAAAAGACCTGCAGGAGGCCCTGAAAAACGCCGGAGTGAACCTCTTTACCATGGAGGAGCTGAAAAACAAGGCCTATGCGCTGGCCGGCACACCCGACCCCATCGAGTACGGAGACAAGGTCGTGGCTCTCATCGAGTACCGCGACGGCAGTCTGATCGATGTGGTAAGGCAGGTTAAGCGCTGAGATGAACACGGCAGAAATGTTCGCACACGGAGAGACTCCCGAGCTCGATGAGGTTCTTCTGAACCGCGAGCGGCGGGTACAGTTCATTGAGGAGCTGCTCAGGCGCTTCCCGAAAAGCTGTGTGATCTCTCTAAAGTGCAACATTCCCGGGCCTATCAAAAGCAACGGGGAAATTTTAGCTTTGTTCGATTACGGAGAAAACCGGATTCGTGAAATCCTGTCGAACCAAAGCTGGCAGCCAAACTACCAGAAGCGGCTGAGCCTGCGCACAGGGCCGGAAGCTTTCTGGGTCATCCCGAAGGATTCCTTCGAGGTGAAGCGTAACATGATTTTATTTGAGGAAGAAAAACTGGGCAGATTGTTCGACGCGGATGTGCTGGATCAAAAGGATGGGCTTGTGCGGACTCGAAGCAGAGTGGAACTCGGCTATGAGCCCAGACGATGCCTGATCTGCGATCAGGATGCCAGAATCTGCGCAAGCAGACGGCTTCATCCGGTCCCCGTGCTGCAGCAGCGCTTGATTCAGCTGCTGGCGGAAAACGCACGGGAGCTGGAGAAGAACGGATCCACGCAGTGAAACGCGGAATCGTAACACAGCACGCTGGCTTATTTCCTTTTTGGAATGTCTCCCGGCAACGGGAGCCTTCCGCCTACATAGTCCGGTCAGGCGTGCATGCACGTTCGGGAACCATTGTCGCCGGGCATGCCCAACTAATTTGAGGAGGATCGCTTATGTTTTTAACTATTTTAGCATGGGTTATGATCATCGTATTCCTTGCGCTGGTCATCTCCAAAAAAATGCAACCATTTACCGCTCTGGTACTGGTACCTATCGTATTTACACTCTTTGGTGCACTGGGAAATCAGTACACTGAGCTGGTGGCAAAGGCCAAAGAAGTTCCTGTTGCCGATGTAACCATCTGGGATCAGGTTCGCATCATCGGTGATTGGACTGCGGCCGGTCTGAAAACGACCTCCACCACCGCAATCATGCTGCTGTTCGCCATTCTGTTCTTCTCTGTGATGCTGAATGTGGGTCTGTTTGATCCCGTCACCAAGTTCATCATCCGTCTGGCCGGCGGCGACCCGGTAAAGGTTTTGGTCGGCACCGCAGTGGTTGCTGCGATGGTCTCCCTGAACGGCGACGGAACCACCACCACTTTGATCGTCTGCACCGCGTTCATCCCGATTTACCAGAAGCTGGGTCTCAAGATGATGAACCTCGGCGTTCTGACCGTTCTGATGAACACGATTATGAACCTGCTGCCCTGGGGCGGACCGACCGCCCGCGTGATCTCTGTGCTGGGCGAGGTTTCTGAACAGAGCATCCTGAACGCTCTGCTGCCCGGCATGGGTGTTGCCATCATTTACATGCTCGGCGTCGCTTACTATCTGGGTCTGAAGGAGCGCAAGAGAGTCGGCATTCAGCACCTGAACCATGAGGAAATCGAAGCGCTGACCAAGCCCGCTACTCCCGAAGAGGAAGCCCTCAAGCGCCCGAAGCTGATCTGGATCAACGCGATCCTGACTATCGGCGCGGTTGTTATGCTGGTTCTCGGCACCTTCCCGTCCGTCTTTATCTTCCTGGTTGGCACTGCTCTGGCTGTCCTTATCAACTATCGTTCCATTAAGGATCAGAAGGCCCGTATCTCCGACAACGCCGGCGATGCTCTGCAGGTATCCATCCTTGTTATGGCGGCTGGTATCTTTATGGGTCTGTTCACCAACTCCGGCATGTCCGACGCTCTGGCTTCCAGCATGATCTACCTGATCCCCGAGCAGATGGGCCGCTGGTGGGGTCTGGTAACGGCGGTCATCTCCGCACCCGGTACCTTCTTCCTGTCCAACGACGCGTTCTACTATGGCGTGCTGCCGGTATTCGCAGAGGCCGGTTACCGTTACGGCTATACCGCTCTGGAGCTCGGCACCGCATCTCTGCTGGGCCAGGCATTCCACCTTTTGAGCCCCCTGGTGGCTTTCATTTACCTGCTGCTGAACCTGACCGGACTGGACATGGGCGAGTGGCAGAAACAGTGCGCGAAATGGGCCATCGGTATCTTTGTCATCTTTATTGCTATGGCGGCTATTACCGGGTCTGTGCCATTGTTTAAATAACCTTCTCCTTTTTTCAAATAAGTTTTGCCCCCAGGCAGGGCGCGGTGCTTTCGTACCGCGCCCTGTTCCTGTATAGCGATACAGGCCGCCAAAAACTGTGCAAGACAAGACGGCCATACGGCAAAGGAAACCGTATACTCGTTGTATATGGATAACCTTACGGGATGCAGCTATCTTGCGGGCACACAGTACCCCTAAGGGTACACGGCAACACAGGAAGCAAAGTTGTTTTACCATTTTGCGGCCGCGCAGCTTTCCCGGCGCCCTGTTGATATGCCGGTTGCAATCGAACCGCAGACATGCTATGCTAAGGCAGGCGGCGCTTTTGGGGCGCCCTTACAGCAGAAAAGGAGGCTCCTTATGTCTGTTCCGGAGGAAAAAAAGAAACTGCGTGCCGAACTCAAACAAAGAATTGCGGCACTGACCCCAGACTATATTGAAGAATCCAATCGAGGGATTGTACAGAATATCCTCAGTCACCCCTGCTACCAAAAAGCAAAAACGATTTTTTGTTTTGTCGGTACTGCCAGCGAAATCAACACCAGCCTCTTGATCGAGCAGGCGTTTTCCGACGGCAAGCGCGTCGCGATTCCGCTCTGCATCGGCAAAGGCATTATGGAAGCGCGGGAAATCCATTCGCTTGCTGAACTGCACAGCGGAATGATGGGAATTCTGGAGCCCGCTGCGGACAGTACACTCGTCACCCCAGCAGAAATCGATTTTGCGATTCTCCCCTGTGTTTCGTGCGACAGACAGGGAAACCGTCTGGGTTATGGAGGCGGCTATTACGACCGCTTTCTTGGACAGGCGTCTTTCTGCTCGGTTCTGATCTGCCGGGAACGCCTGCTTTGCGAGCAGATTCCGACAGAGCCGCACGATATTGCCGTCCCGGTCGTGATCACAGAGGCCGGCTGTTTTTCTCACGAATAATCATTTGCAGCATTCCTCACAATCGCTTTTTCGAGCAGCCCGAACGGGCTGCTTTTTTTATTGATAAAAACCTGACCCGCTGACGAAATCAAAGATTTCGAGTGGAGCCCAATAACTTTAAGACTCGAAGTAAGGGTATGTACCACCGCTTGAAGGCGAGAGATTTGAGCTGCATATTTTTAATTATAAGTAATCTATAATGCACAAGATAAAATAATCATATTTTACTTATTGATTAGTCGGCGTTATAATAAGCAGGCAAAGAAAGCAAGGCCCATGCCTCGGCACAAGCAAGCGTGTACTGCACCAGCAGAAATTTCCGTGCGAGGAAATCCGCTAAAGCTTTATCACCTTTAAGAGAAGGTGATTTTCTTCGCGAGTGAAAAACTTTTCCGCATCCAGAAAACAAGTGAAAAAGATAGAATTTCTGCTGATCAGCAGATAACATAAGGAGTGGTAGTCCATGGATTCAGTCATTAAAAAACTGCCCGGAATCTCGCTGGCGGCGATCATCGCCGTACCGGCATGGATTCTGGGCCAACAATTCCCGGTGATCGGCAGCCCGGTACTCGGCATCCTGTTCGGCATGCTGCTGGCATTCTGGAAACGCCCGGCGGCATTTCAGAGCGGCATCACCTTCACCTCGAAAAAGCTGCTGCAATATTCCATTATTCTGCTGGGCTTCGACATGAACCTGTTCCAGATCTTTAAGGCCGGCAGCCAAACCCTGCTGCTGATGGCCTTTACCCTCACCGCCACGTTCCTGGGAGCGTATCTGATCGGTAAGGCGCTGAAGGTAGACCGCGATACGAATATCCTCATCGGCGTTGGCACGGCGATCTGCGGCGGCTCGGCCATCGCGGCAACGGCCCCCGTCATCGGCGCAAAGGATGAAGACGTAGCGCGCTCCATCTCAACGATCTTCTTTTTCAATGTCATTGCGGCGTTCCTGTTCCCGTTTTTGGGACACACCATGCAGATGTCGGATTTTCACTTCGGCCTGTGGGCCGGTACTGCCATTAACGATACCTCTTCCGTTGTGGCGGCGGGCTACACCTTCAGCGACGCAGCGGGCAATCTGGCGGTCATTGTCAAGCTGACACGCACGCTGATGATCATCCCCATCACTTTAGTGCTTGCTTTTTACACAGCCAAACGGCAGTCGCGTGCAGGCAATGCGAATTACAGCTTCGCAAAAATTTTCCCGTGGTTCGTTCTGGGCTTTGTCGCGGCGGCGATCATCAACACCTTTATCCCCTTCCCGACGGGAATGGGAAAGGCACTGGCCACCTTCGGAAAATTTGTGATCGTCATGGCAATGGCGGCGATCGGCCTGAACACAAATCTGGTCGATCTGGTCAAGCACGGCTGGCGGCCAATCGTGCTCGGTCTCTCCTGTTGGGCGATTCTGGCGGTCACTTCGCTGGCCGTGCAGTACAGCCTGCTAAGCTATCTATTATAATGAAAAAGGGATGCGCACAGCAGCAGCTGTGCGCATCCCTTTTTCTCTCTCTTTTTTTACGGTGGAAGAAGCTCATTTCACAGTATGTTCTTTACAGATACAGCGTGAATCGTTCTCCGTTAATGATCTGCGAGCAGACATAAACCGGCTCGCCGGTTTCGACATAGGCCGTGCTCTTTACCAAAAGGAGCGGATCATTTTTGCTGATGTTCAGCAGCTTGCCCTCCGAAGAAGTGGCGCGGCAGATTTCAATCTGCTTTTGCGATTTTGCTACGACCACGTTCGCACGCTCTCTGAGCACCTCAAACAAGGAGCCGTCCAGCGATTCTTCCAGCAAAAACGCGTATTTCAACGAGAAATAGCTGTTTTCAATCGCCATGGGTTCCAAATTGACAAACCGCAGGCGCGAAATAAACACCGTCTGCGACCCGGCAGGCAAGCCAAGAGACTGCACGATCTTATCCGACGGCACAACCAGCTTATGCTCCAGCAGCCGGCTGCCCGCGGTCAGCCCCGCCATCCGGCAGGATTCCGAAAACCCCATGATTCTGCGGTAATCCCTCCAATATTTCGGAACCGCCACAAAGGTGCCTTTCCCCTGCTTTTTCTCAACAAAACCAAGAGCGGCCAGCTCGTTTACCGCCTTGCGGGCAGTAATCACGCTCACGTCGTTCTGTTTGGCCATATCCACTTCAGAAGGCAATTGGTCCCCGGGCTGATAGTATCCGCCACCGATCTGATCTTTCAGCTTATCCATCAACTGTTGATACAAGGGTGTGATCGCCTTGGATTTCAACATTCTGAATCTCTCCCTATGCAAGCCGGCTCTGGCCGATTTGTATTGAAGGGATCAAAGTGCGAAACAAATTCGCTCCCAATCCCATATCTACCTTTTTAGTGTACTTCATGGAACAGGAATATTCAAGTACAACTGAGGCAATTTGCCTGTTTAACAGCCAAGCAAAGCAGGAAAAATCAATATTCCACCTTCCACATGTAGCGGCGGTCGTCCATGGAACGCCCGCGGATTTCCGCCATCTGCAAAACGAAGAAGCGCTCGAGCGGAATCATGACGGCAGAATTGAAATACTCCGAAACACTGCTGTCGATCTGAGAAAGTCCGGTGTCTGCCGCGTCGATGACCGTATAGTTTTCTGAGTAGGTTTTCAGGAATTTCAGCACCCTCTCATCCAGAAAACGTGTTTTTCCCGTGCTCATCAGCAGAATGATCGGCAAGCGCTGATCCGTCGTTTCAAACGGGCCGTGGAAATACTCCCCGCTGTGCAGCATCACCGCGTGGCGGCACTGCATCTCCATCAAATGGCAGCATGCCATGGTGTAGGCTGTGCCCGTGAGCGGACCGCTGCCCATCACGTAAAAGATTTCTTCGTCCTTGTAGCGCTCCCCAAAAGCCTTTGCGGCGGGCAGCATGCTCTCTTTTGCCTCAGCAACGATCGAATCGATCTTTCCATAAGCCTGCATTGCCGCATCATAGTGGGCATAGCCCTCAAACTGATACAGAATCTCAAACACAAGCTTTAAGGCCAGCGCCTGATTCGCCTCGGAATAGACCTGGTCATCCCCGTTGGAATAGACGACCGCGTACTTGCCGGTCTGGGCCATGGCGGTGTCGGGAAACCCGGTCATTGCGATGGTGTAAGCGCCTTTTGCATTCGCTATTTTGACCGCTTCCACGGTTTCGGCTGTGGCCTTCAGCGAGCAGATCACGCAGATGCAGCGGTTATCTACCGATTCGGGCGTTGCGTAAACAAACTCGTTGCTGTTGAAGATGCCGGTTCCGATATTTTTCGCTTCACACTCCATCAGATATTTCGCAGGATAAATCGCTGCCTGCGAGCCGCCGCATGCGACAAAATACACCTTTTTCAAACCACCGGACGACTCCATTTTCCCCTTGATGTCCGCGATGATTTCCTTGATCTCCATAAAAATCTCCTCTCATTGTTGCGCACCGAACCAAGCCCGCCGAAAAACAGGCCCGGCCGGTGCACAAGTTCCTACCATTTTTATTAACAATGACTTTTTAGGTTCGGGTGTTTTCCCCGCCGAGAGCGGGGAAAACACGACGAACGAATCAATACGCCTTACTCGGTTACATAAGTATCTTCCAGTGTCAGGCCGGAATTGTAGGTGACAACGCCCGGCAGATTGACAAAGCCCTCTACCTTATTCGAGCTGGCAAATGCCTGTTCGCGGTAATTGATGAATACGAACGGCGACAGATCGAGCACGCGCTTTCTCAGCTTGTCGTAAATCTCTTCGCGCTTGGCCGCGTCGATGGTGGTGCGCCCTTCTTTCAGCAGGCTGTCGATCTCCGCATCAGAGAACCACGCAGAACTGTTCATTCTGGGCTCGCCGCTTTCAAAATAGTTGGTCGTCCAATCCATATCGACGATGTTGCCCGCGGTGCCGGAAACAAGGATCTCATAATCGCCCTTGTTGGAGCGCTCGATGCGGGTGGACCAGTCGGGCAGCTCCACCTCGGCGTCGATACCGATCTTCTTCAGGCTGTCCTGCACCACAATGGCGGTCTGCTTGTGCATGTCGTAGGTAGAGCTGGACAGAATCTTGATCTTAAAGCCGTCGGGATAGCCGGCCTCTTTCAGCAGGGCCTTGGCCTTTTCCTGATCAAAGCTGAAGTAGCTGTCGTACTTGCCGTCGTAGCCGTTCTCCCCCTTCTGGGTGGGGAAGCCGAAGATCTGGGTGCCGCGGCCCATAAAGGCGGTGTTAATGACGCCCTGACGGTCAACCGCATAGGCGATCGCCTGACGAACCTTGGGGTTGGCCAGCGGGCCGCTCTTGACGTTGAACTGCAGGCACATGAACGGAGCCTCAGAAACATAGACCTTGTAGTTGTCGTCCTTCTCCATCGCGGTAATGTCCTTGGCCGCCACATAGTCGATCAGGTCTGCGTCGCCAGTCTGCAGAGCGTTGGCTCTGGTCGTGGCGTCGGGCGTGATGACAAAGCGGATGCTTTTGGTTTCGGGCTTGCCGGGCTTGTAGAAATCCGAGAACGCGGTGAGAACGATCTCACGGCCCTTATCCCAGGAGGTAAACGTGTAGGGGCCGCTGCCCATCGGGTTGGCGTTCAGGTCGTTCTTGTGGCTCTCGCACCACGCCTTCGACACGATCACCGACTCAGGCAGGGTGAGGTAATCGATGAACGGAGCGCAGGGCTCCTTGAGGGTGATCTTGACGGTCTTGGTGTCCACCGCCTCAACTTTGTCGAGCACGTTCGCAAAATCGGAGCGGAAGGTCGCGCCGACGGACTCATCCAGAATACGCTCCAGAGAGAACTTGACGTCCTCGGCGGTGATGTCGCTGCCGTCGTGGAACTTGGCGTTCTGCTTGATTTTAAAGGTATACGTCTTGTCGTCGTCGCCGATCTCATATGAATCCGCGATTTCCGTGCCGATCTTCCCGTCGGCCTGGTAAGCCATCAGGCCGCGGTAGAGGCACGTTTTGATCAGCCGGATCGCCTGGCCGGACTGCACCATGGGCTCGAGCGTGGAAACGTCTGAACTGATGGCCACAACGAGCTCATCCTTTTTGCCGACCTGGCTCTGCGCCGAAGATTCCGGCGTGCTGGACGCCACCCCGGACGAATTGGAATTGTTTCCCGAGCATCCTGACAGTGCGGTGAGCGCCATTACGGCCGCCAGCGACACAGACAGGATTCGCCTGCAGATTGTTTTCATTTGTTTTCCTCCTTTTATCCTCTGATTCATAATTAAAAGCTGTCCCTCAGCTTGGGATCGAGAATATCTCGCAGCGCATCGCCCATCAGGTTTGTGGCCAGAATCGTCAGGCTTAAAAACAGCGACGGCCACACCGTATACATCACATCTACTGAAAGGAAATTCCTCGCGTCGCCGATCATCTGCCCCCAGGAGGGGTCGGGCGGCTGTACGCCAAGGCCGAGAAAGCTCAGGCCGGATTCCAGCAGAATCGCGCTCGAGACGGTCAGGCTGATCTGAATGACCAGCGGAGAAAAAATGTTGGGAAAAATTGTACCGAACAACACACGGTTCAAAGTCGCACCGATGGAAATTTCATTTTCCACAAACTCCATCTTCCGCACCTTGATGGTGGAGGAGTAGGCAATTCGGGTAAAGTGGGGCGTATACAGAATCGCCACCACCACGGTCAGATTGCGCACCCCTGCTCCCCACAGCCCCACGACCATCATCGCAAGCAGAATCGGCGGGAAGCAGAGGATCACATCAACCGCTCTCATGATCGCGCCGCCGATTTTGCCGCCGAGGTACCCGGCAAAGATGCCGAGCAGCAGCCCCGCGGCAAACGCGCCCAACGTACCGAACAGCGCCACCGTCATGGAGGGCCGCACCCCCACCAGCAAACGGGAAAGAATGCAGCGGCCGTACTCGTCGGTCCCCAGCGGATACTGGGACGAGGAAGGAGCCAGCGCAGACGATGTATTCATTGTCAGCGGATCATTCGGCGCAAGCTGGGGGCCGAACAGGATCACAAATACCAGCGGCACCAGAACGACGATGCTGAACACAAATTTCTTGTTTTTCATGCTTCGTTTTAAAAAATCCATATTGTTCCCCCCTACCGCGCTCTGGGGTCGAGCACACCGTAGATGATGTCGACAACCATATTGGTCAAAATAAAGACGGAAGACATCACCAGAATACAGCCCTGAATCAGCGGATAATCCCTCTGGTTGATGGCCTTGACCAGAAGCGTCGCGAGTCCCGGCCAGTTAAACACCGTTTCGCACAGCACCGTGCCGCCGATCAGGTTGCCCATTTGTAATCCGATCACCGTTACCACCGGGATAAAGGCGTTGCGGATCACATGGCGGATGATGACGTTGTGCTCCGGCAGGCCCTTGGCGCGCAGCGCCCGCACCGATTCGGCGGAGAGCGCGTCGAGCATGGAGGAACGGGTCATGCGCATGATCGAGGCGGCCAGCCCAAGGGCCAGCGCCACCGCAGGCAAGATCAATCGCTGAAAATGCGCCGAGGGGCTCTTGGAGAAATTCACATAGCCGCTCGACGGCAATGTGGGAATATTCCACCCGAACACATTCAGGGAGAACAGGATGATGAGAAGATAGCCAAGCACGTAAACCGGAATGGAGGTTCCGAGCGAGGCGCCGGTCGTCATCACCAGATCGGAAAATTTGCCGCGCCGCAGAGCGGAAAGCACGCCCAGAGGGAGACCGATGATGCACGCAAGCAGCAGCGAAACGCCTGCAAGCTCCAGTGTGCGGGGCAGCCGCGACCCAATGGACTGCATCACCGGAACGTGCTCGCTGTACGACGTTCCCAAATTTCCCTGCAGGGCATTGAGCATCCAGTTCACATACTGCGTCAGAATCGGCTGATCAAGCCCCAGCTCCCTGCGCAGCGCTTCCACCGCCTGCGGGTCGGGGTTCGAATCGGTGCCCAGCATCAGCAGCACCGGGTCGCCGGGCATCATATGAACGGTTAAAAACACGATACTCGAAACCACGAAGAGGAGCAGCACTGCAATCGCGCTTCGGCGCACAATAAATTTCGTCATGCCGTTCCTCCCTCCTGTTCATACAGAAAACACGCGACCTGCCCGCCATCCGCAAGGGTTCGAAGCGCCGGGCGCTCGGTTTTGCAGCGTTCCATCACATTGGGACACCTGGTGCAGAACCGGCAGCCCGCGGGCGGGTTGACCGGGCTGGGAATATCCCCGGTAAGGATGATCCGCTGGCGTTTCTGTCCGCTGCCGGGGTCTGGAATCGCGGAGAGCAGCGCCTGCGTGTACGGGTGCCGCGCAGCCCGGTACAGCTCCGGTCCGTTCGCCACCTCTACCAGAGAACCGAGGTACATCACGGCGATGCGGTCCGACATATGCTTGACAACCGCCAGATTATGAGAAATGAACAGGTACGTCAGCCCGAATTCCTTTTGCAGGTCTTTGAGCAGATTCAGAATCTGCGCCTGAATCGAAACATCCAGCGCAGAGACCGGCTCGTCGCAGACAATCAGCTGCGGCTGAAGCGCGAGCGCCCGGGCAATGCCGATGCGCTGCCGCTGCCCGCCCGAAAACTCGTGGGGGTAGCGGTCTACATAGCCGCGGGAGAGGCCGACGAGGTCCATCAGCTTCATCACTTCGGCGTCCATTTCCTGCCGGTTCATCTTGCGGTGAACCTGCATCGGGGCCGAAATGATCTGCCGCACCGTCTGGCGGGGGTTCAGCGAATCAAACGGCTTCTGAAACACCATGCGCATGCTTTCGCGCTGGGCGCGCATCTCTTTTTTAGAGAGCGCCGCCAGGTTGTTGCCGTTAAAACAGATCTCGCCCGAATCCGCCGGAACCAGCTGCAGCAAGGTGCGGGAGAGAGTGCTTTTTCCGCACCCGGATTCCCCTACAAGACCAAAGCTCTCGCCGCGGTGAATCTGAAAGCTGACATTGTCTACGGCGTGTACCACACCCTTCGCCGAAGAAAACAGCCCGGCTTTGACAGGAAAGGTTTTTGAAACGTTTTTTACATCCAATAATACTTCATTCAAGCTGCATCCCCCTTTCCTAGTTGCCCGCATAATGACACCGTACAAAGTGGCCCGGTGCAATCTCTCTGACCTGCGGCTCGGTTTCGCGGCACAGGTCGTTTGCCTGCGGACACCGGGTACAGAAGCGACAGCCTTTCGGCATGTTCCGAATATCGGGGACTGCGCCTTCAATACTGTGCAGGCGTTCCACCTGCTCTTCAAGCTTCGGGGCCGACTGAATCAGTCCCATGGTATACGGGTGGGCCGGGTGATTCATGATCACATCGGTAGGCGCATCCTCCATGGATTTGCCCGCATACATCACGATGACACGGTCAGCAATATCCGACACCACGCCGAGATCATGGGTGATCAAAACAATGCCCATCTGGTATTCATCGCGCACCTTGCGCAGCAGATCCAGAATCTGCGCCTGCACGGTCACATCGAGCGCAGTGGTGGGCTCGTCGGCAAATAAGAGCTTTGGGTTGCACGAGAGGGCAATGGCAATCATCACCCTCTGGCACATGCCGCCCGAAAGCTCGAACGGGTAGCTGCGAAACACCCTTTCTGGCTGCGCGATCCCCACAGCGGTGAGCAGTTCAAGAGCACGCTCTTCCGCCTGCTTCTTCCCCACCGGCTCGTGCGTGAGAATCGCCTCTACGATCTGGCTGCCCACGGTATACACCTGATCAAGCGACATCATGGGGTCCTGAAAGATCATCGCGAGTTCCCTGCCGCGCAGCTTCTGCATCTCTTTTTCTTTCAGCGGCACCAGGTCTTTGCCCTCAAACAGGATCTTTCCGCCGGATACCCTGCCCTGATTGGGAAGCAGCTTCATCACGGAAAGGGACGCCATGGTTTTTCCACTGCCGCTTTCACCCACGATGCCCAAGGTCTGGCCTTTTTCTACCGAAAAGCTCAGGTGATCCACGGCGGTAAAGGCCTGATATTTATTTTCAAACACCATTTCCAGGTTCTGAACATCCAACAGGGGTTCGGCCATCCAAACATCACCGCTTTTCTCTGAGTCTTTTGGTTTTCTCCTCGTCTACAGCCCAGCCGCTGCCATTTTTCACAACGCATACACTGTATAGCTCCTTTGCCTTTTCGGGGGAAACCTTCCCCTCGATCACATCGGTCAAAACGCGGATGGGGTCGCGCTCCAGCGGATTGCCGTACCCGCCCGAGCCGGGCGTCTGCACGCTGATCACATCGCCCTGCTCGAGCGGGATGTCGGTGCATTTGGAGGGCAGGCGGGTGCTGGTTCCATCCGGTTTGACAAGATAGTAAACGCCGCCCTCGCCGGCAAGGCCGCCCTCCAGCCCCCACGGCGGAATCTTCTGCCGGTCGCCGAGACCGGTGTAAGAGATGCCGTCGTACATCATTTCAAATTCACGGACAATGCCGAGTCCGCCGCGGTTGCGCCCCGCGCCGCCGCTGTCGCGCCGCAGCTCGTATTTGTTCACGGTAACCAGCGGGAACTCCATTTCGAGCGCCTCCACCGGCAGGTTTGAGGTGTTGGTCATATGCACCTGCACACCGGAAAGGCCGTCCGCGTCGCGGCTGGCGCCGGAGCCGCCCGCGACTACCTCCAGATATACGAAGAAGCGGTCTTTGTCCTTTTGGTCCGCGCCGGAGAAAATCGCCGAAGTCACCGAGCTGTTGCAGCAGGCGATCGCGCGGTCGGGAACAGCGGGGGCCAGAGCGCCGAAGATCACATCGGCCACGCGCTGGCAGGTATCGATTCGCTCGCCCACGGGCGCGGGGTTTTCCGCGTTGACCAGCAGTCCGCTTTCGCACTCCACAGAAAACGCGCGGTAAATGCCTGCGTTCGACGGAACAGTGGGATCAATCAGCGCCTTCAGCGAATAGAACACCGTGGCCAGCAGGCCGTTGTAGGTGACGTTGATCGGGCCGGGAACCTGCTTTGCGGTGCCGTTGAAGTTGAGCGTCATGCTATCGCCCGCGATAGTGATCGTAACACAGATCTTCAGCGGATCGGGGCAAGCAGTACCCGCGTCGTCCATATAATCGGTAAATTGGTACACGCCGTCCGGCAGCTTCTCAATCCCCGCCTTAAGCTTGCGCTCGGCGTAATCCTGCAGCTGATACATACTGTCTACCAGAACATCGCCGTAGCGGTCGTAAGCGTCGAGCATGCGGCGCAGGCCCACGCGATTCGCCGCGATCTGTGCCTGCAAATCGCCGTATCGCTCGTTCGGGATGCGGCTGTTCGCCATGATGATGCTGACGATGTCCTTGCAGACTTCACCGCCGCTGCAGATGCGCACGAGCGGAATCTTCGTTCCCTCCTGAAAGATGCTGACCGCATCGCCAGAGGTAGAACCCGGCACCTTGCCGCCCACGTCGCTGTGGTGCGCCAGGTTGGCCACCCAGCCGATCAGCCTGCCGCTGTGGAACACCGGCGCGACAACGGTAATGTCCGGCAGATGGGTACCGCCGCCGTTGTACGGGTCATTGCCGATGAACATGTCGCCCTCCTGAATATCGGAGCGGTCGAAATGCTTGTAAACCTCCTGTACAATTCCCAAAAGAGAACCGAGGTGCATGGCGACATGCTCGGCCTGCGCCACCATGTTTCCGTCCGGATCAAACACCGCGGTGGAAATATCGCGGCGCTCCTTGATGTTGGTGGAATATGCGCTGCGGATGATCGCGATGCCGGTTTCCTCTGCAATGGATAACAGCAGATTGCCGATGATTTCTACGGTTACTGCATCAACACGCTTGCTCATGCCGTTTCACCTCCATGATAAGTGACGATCAGATTCAGGAACGGGTCGTTATACGCCTGCCATCCGGGCGGGATAATGGAGGTGGAATCCATCTGCTCAATAATCGCCGGGCCACTGACGGTGCAGCCGCAGGGCAGCTGCGTGCGCTGATAAATGTTGGTGTCGAGATACTCCGATGAGCCCTCGAACCGAACCTTGCGAACCTCGACCGGGGCTGGAACCTGCGGATTTTCCTCCACGGGGTGCTCGCTCAGGTCGGGCTTATCGATGGTGCCGACCGCGCCGACGCGGTAGTTGACCATCTGGATGTTCTTTTTCTTATCGTAATAGCCGTAGGAACGCTCATGCTCCTGGTGGAACTGCTCCACCAGGCCCGAAAGCACCTCTTCGGTGATTTCTCCTGTGGGGAGCTCTACCGTGATTTCGTAGTTCTGGCGTTCATACCGGCAGTCAAGCGAATAAACAAACGCGCGATCTTCTTTGGCGATGCCTTCGTTTTCGAGCATTTTGTCGCCCTCTTCGGTAAGCTGCGAGAAAATACGGTTCATTTCCGACAAATTCTGCGGTTCGGCGATCATAATGTACGACTGGCTCAGATCGAACCGGGTATCGGCCATCAAAAGCCCCAGCGAGCAGAGCGTGCCCGGCGCGGGGGGAAGCAGAACCTGAGTGATGCCAAGCTCTCTGGCCACCTCGCAGGCGTGCAGGGGGCCCGCGCCGCCGAAAGCCATCAGCGTAAATTCACGGGCATCGTAGCCGCGCTCAACAGAAACGACGCGGATCGCGCGCACCATGTTGGAGTTGACGACCGAAATAATGCCCGCCGCGGCGTCCTCTACGCTCAGAGAGGATTTCCCTGAAATCTTCTTTTGAATTGCGTCGTAAGCGAGGTTCCAATCCACATCCATGCGGCCGCCCAAAATCTTGTGGCGGTTCAGCTTGCCGAGCAGAATGTTCGCATCGGTAACGGTGGGGTTTTCGCCGCCGCGCATGTAGCATGCCGGGCCAGGTACCGCTCCCGCGCTGCGCGGGCCCACCTTGAGCGCGCCGCCCTCATCGATGGCGGCAATCGAGCCGCCGCCCGCGCCGACTGTAATAATATCGATCATGGGGATGCGGGCGGGGTATCCCTCCACCATTCTTTCATACGAAACCTGCGCCTTGCCGTCTTTGATCAGGCTGATGTCCGCGCTGGTTCCGCCCATGTCGAACGTAATGATTTTATCGATGCCGCACTGGCGGCCGATGTAGGTTGCACCCACCACACCGGCGCTCGGGCCGGACACCGCGGTTTTGATGGGGCATTCCACCGTTTCGGCGATGGAGATAATGGAGCCGTTGGACTGGGTGACATAAGGAGCCACGGCGATCCCGGATTCCCGCACGCTGTTCTGGAAGTTCTCAACGTACTTCTTCATGACCGGGCCAAGGTAAGCGTTGAGCACCGTGGTGCTCATGCGCGAATACTCGCGGAACTCGCTGACCAGCTCGCTGGAGATGGAAACATATGCTTCGGGGTACTCCTCCAGAATGATTTCCTTGATCCGCCGCTCGTGCGCCGGGTTGATAAAGGAAAACAGCGTGCAGACGGCGATGGTGGTCACATTCTGCTCCTGAAAGAACCGGACAGCCTTTCGCACATCCTCCTCATTGAGGGGGATTTTCACGGAACCGTCATGCAGCAGGCGTTCCTCCACCTCGCATTTCAGTCCGGAGGGAATCAGGCTTTCGGGTTTTTCCTTGAGCAAGTCGTACAGGGAAGGCCGCTTCTGATTGCCGATCTCCATCAAATCCTTAAAGCCCTTGGTGGTAATCAGGCCCATGCGCGCGCCGCGCTTTTCGATCAGCGCGTTGGTCGCTACAGTTGTTCCGTGCGCCAGGTATTCCACCGCGACCGGGTCGATCCCCTCGCTTTCCAGTATGTAGTGGATTCCGCTGACAATGGAGCGGGACGGATCGTCCGGGGTAGAGCTGTGCTTGTAGTGAAACAGTCTTTTCGTTTCGGAATCAAATACGGAAAAGTCCGTAAAGGTTCCTCCAACGTCGACGCCTATCATGTATCCCATCTTTGTCACCTCTCGAAAAAATCTATACTTTTATGCCAGTTGGGTCTCAAATCCAAAAGCGCCCGGGCGCCCGCAGGTTTTTGCCGAAAGCTCTGAGGCCGCCGCAAGCACCTGCTCCATCTTCTCCCGGTACGCGCCGCTGCCTTTTAGAAGCTTTTTCTGAACGATTTCCGTCAGGTAGGCCATCAAAAATCCTGCCGCGAACGAATCCCCCGCGCCGAGCGTATCGATTACCTCTACGGGTTTGGCTCTGGCCTGGTAAAAGCTTTCGCCATCCCACACCATGGCGCCATCACTGCCCATCGTTGCTACTGCGATCCCGCAGCCAAGGCGCACGATTTCGGAAAGCTGCTCCTGAACCTCCTCCCGTGTAAGACCGGAGCAGGACAGAAAACCGCAGTCTACCCATCGGCAGATGCCCTGCGTGCGTTCCCGGTCCCTCCACGTGCCGGAAAAATCATAAGAAATGAACCTCCCCAGCGATGCTATCACCGGCAGCTGGGAATCTATGTAGCTGTTGTTGCTGGTGTGGATCAGATCAAAACCGGCCAGGTACTCAAGATCCCCCTCATTCAGCTGAATTGGATGCTCTCTCAGCACTCCGCCGCGGTTGCTGGTTACAAATACCCGGTCGCCGTCCACCAGATCGATCACTGCATAGCCGTTCTCCCCCTCCACCTGCCGGGAATGCGAAAAATTCACCTGCAGGCGCGTCAGCGTTCTCATCACATGCTCCGCGACCGCATCCGTTCCGAACACTCCCAGATAAGCCGCGTCGCAGCCTTTCATCCGGCAGTAAACAGTCACATTCAGTGCCTGCCCGCCTGGGAACATCAGACCGAGATGCCGGTACTTGTCGCACACGTTATCGCCGACCCCAATGACTCGAAGCATTTTTTACCTCCTCTTTTGTTGTTCCGCGCCAATCACTAATATAAGTTTATATTAGTGATTAAATGATAGAATGTCAATATATTTTTTAAAAAACGTTGATTTGTTTTGTATCTAGTTTATAAAAATATCAATCTGAGCCGTCAAATCTAAAGATTTTAAATGGATAAATTTGTAAAAAAAGGCGAACAAAAGCAAATAGCTCTTGTTCGCCTTCGAACGAATATCCTGATTTACCGGCCAGCTGAATTGCGGCTGACTATTTTAAAACTTCTTTGCACTAATATATCCTTATATTAGCACATGCTTTTTTATTTGTAAATAGAGAATCATAAAAAAATCAAAAAATGATATTGCACCGCGTATGGGCTGCTCAGTGACAGCAGGAATCCCCGCCGTGGCAAGAGTGCCCTTCCTCATGATGATGGTCGCAGGTTGCACCGGCAGAAGCGGAAAGCCGCCCGGCGAGATACTCCTCCATCACCTGTTCCACAGGACCCTGTACTCCAGCCAGCACCCGAATCCCCCATTGTGCAAGCGCCTGCTTTGCCCCGTCGCCGATTCCGCCGCACACCAGCACGGTCACTCCCAGCTTGCCGAGCATATCGGCCAGCGCGCTGTGCCCGTTCTCTCCGGCAGACATCACACGGCTCCCGAGGATTTTTCCGTCCTCAATCTCATACAGCTGAAACTCCTTGCTCTTGCCAAAATGCTGAAATACCTCTCCGCTTTCATACGGCATTGCCAGAATCATGTTCTTTCCCTCCTGTATTTTTCTTTTCGCACGGCCGCCTCTGGTGGCAGCATCCGCACCCACAGGCCGATGCACTGCCATACAGAATATAGTCGCCGCCCTCAATGTGCAGCCTTTTTCCGTTCACGATACAATCGGCCAGCTTTTCGCGCGCACCGGCGTAGATGGCCTGCGCCGTCGTTCGGGCTACTCCCATCTGCCGGGCGCATTCCTCCTGCGTCATTCCCGCCAGATCGATCAGCCGGATGCACTCGAACTCATCGATCGACAGCAGAATGGGCGGAATGTCGTTCTCAGTCCCATCCAGCGGCCCAAAGCTTCTCTGCTGCGGCATGGTACATACCCGCCTGCATTTTCGGGGCCTTGGCATGGCATCGTCTCCTCTCGAGTAGATTATCGGCATATGTCAATTATATCATACTCTATTTTTGACATATGTCAATATATGATTAAAACAGAATGAAAGAAAGCTGATTCTAAAATGACAATTTTTTCTCTCACCAAAGGCAAGGGAACAAGCCACGCTCTACCTTGCAACGGATCGATAATGAAAACTTACTTGACAAAACAGCATAGAATCAGTATATTAGTAATTACTAATATACTGATTGGTGGTGCGTATGGGAAAAACCAGAAAAATGGCGCGTGTTCTTTCAGGCTGCGTGGCCTGTGGCTGCTGTGTAAAGGCCTGCCCGCTGGGGGCAATCTCTGTTTGGCACGGGATCCGCGCGCAGGTAAATTCGCTGCGGTGCGTAGGGTGCGGAAAATGTGCGCTGGTCTGTCCTGCCGAAGTGATCGTCATAACCGAAAAGGAGGAGACCTGTGAAGAAACAAAAGCCGTGGTATGAATACCTGTGGATTTTCTCCGCACTCTATTTGACTCTGGGTATTTTCAATATTCTGTTCGCGTGGCTGGGTCTGCTGTGTTTCTTTCTCCCGCTGGCGATCTCGCTGGTTCAGGGCAGCAAGGCGTACTGCAACAAGTATTGCGGGCGCGGACAGCTGTTTGAGCTGCTGGGTTGGCGGTTCGGTCTTTCCCGCAAAAAAGCTCCTCCAAAATTTTTGCGCTCCAAGTGGTTCCGATATGGTTTCCTGACTTTTTTCATGACAATGTTCGGGCTGATGCTGTACTCCACATGGCTGGTTTTCTCGGGCGCCTCGCTGCAGCAGGCGGTCACACTGCTGTGGGTGTTCCGTCTGCCGTGGAACTGGGTGAATACCTCGTATGTTCCCCCTGCCGTGGCACAGTTCGCGTTCGGCTTTTACGGTGTGATGCTCACCTCTACCGTACTGGGACTTCTCACCATGCTTTTATTTAAACCGCGTTCCTGGTGTGTCTACTGCCCAATGGGCACAATGACGCAGGGAATCTGCCAAATCAGGCATAGAAAGGACGTTTTGAGTGGAAGAAAAAGCGAAGAAACTGGCGGAGCTGCTGAAGGTGCTCGCCAATGAAAACCGCCTGCTGATTCTATGTCAGCTGATCCAAGGCCCCAAGACGGTCGGCCGTCTTGCAGAGAGCATTCCCAACATCACACAGTCCGCGCTGTCGCAGCATCTGGCCCTGCTGAGAGCGCACGGAATTCTGGATTTTACAAAGAGCGGTCAGAGTATTACCTACCGCATTGAAGACGAACGGGTGGAAAAGGTCATCGATGTACTGAAAGCCTATTACTGCAAAGGAGAAGAAAAATGAGGGTCGTCATCTATGCTGTCCTGCTCATCGGTGCAATGCTTCTTGCGATTTTCTTTCTGGGGGAGCGAAGCCGCGCGCAGAAGAACGGGGAATCGGCGTATCATAAGATCACTGCCGGGGAGGCCAAAAAGAAGATGCAGGATACCAAGGATTTTATCCTGCTGGATGTTCGCACACAGGAAGAATTTTCGGAACAGCACATTCCCGGCGCGACCTTGATCGTCGACAGCCAGATTTCTGCCGAGGCCGGGAAAAAGCTGCCGGATAAAGATATCCCTATTTTCGTTTACTGCCGCAGCGGACGGCGCAGTGCCGGGGCCGCCAGGCAGCTGGTAAACATGGGCTATACCCAGATTTACGATTTCGGCGGAATCATCGATTGGCCGTATGAAACCGTGAGCGGCAGCGAGCAGCAGTAACACTATAAGAAAAAAAGGAGTGAACACAATCGGATGATCCACAAGCTGGAACGCGCGGAGCGGATTCAGGAACTGAACCCGCCGGAAACGCTGAAAAGAATCGGCCTGATACCCGGGAACACCTTTTGTGACATCGGTGCGGGAACGGGAATTTTCACCTTTGCGGCAGCGGAGCTGACCGAAAACAAGGTGTATGCGGTTGAAATTTCCCCCGAGCTGCTGGGGCTCCTGCACAGCAGAAGAAACGAACGAAAAGCCGAAAACGTGATCTTGGAAAACAACGTAAAAAACGTGCCGGACTCCTCCTGTGATGCGGCACTGCTCTGTACCGTTTTCCACGAGCTGGAGAAGCCCGGTGAAATGCTGGAGGAAATCCGACGCATTCTGCGGCCAGACGGCATCCTCGCCGTCATCGAATTTTTTCCAAAGCCGACGCAGTTCGGTCCGCCGCCGGAGCGCCGCTGGAGTCCGGAGCGTCTGGAAGAGCAGCTCACGGCGCACAGCTTCCGCCGCACTGCATTGTTTGAACTGGGCGAAAACCTCTATACGCTGACATGCCAAACCTGAACCGCCTGCAAATGTCAAAGCTGCCGCAGCAGGAGCGATTTTGCCATTCTTTTATAGACGGGCAAGCGAAGATGCTCTTCCCGAAACATCGAAAAACGTCTCAAAAAGGTCGAACCGAAAAGAAGATTTCGGTTCGACCTTTTCCTTTATTCCACAATAGAACAAAATTCGTCTTTTAATTCCATTTTGGAACAAATTTATCTTGTTTGTTTTTTCCGATTCCCTTATAATGAAATCTTGATAGAGTTTATCCCTTGCAAAGTGACTTGCGGGAAAACGGCAATTTTTTCCCCATCGAAAACGGAGAAGAAATGATTAACTTTTTAAAGGGACATTACTTGCTCCGGAAGTTTCCCAGCACGGCAGATCGTAGCGTTATGAGAACCTTACGCCATTACCGACGGCAAGCTGCCAACGGCTGGGAGAGCCTTGAAACTCGAGACCGATAAAGCCTTTGGCTTTTATCGCTTTGTAAAGGCAGGACATCTTTTTCTCGTTATAGGAGGATTACCGAATGGCCAGAATCATCGCAGGAAAAGAAATCGTCACATCCATGAACGGAACGCTCAAGCAGGAGACCGCTCTGTTAAAGGAACGGGGCTGCACGCCGACTCTGGCCATTGTGCGCGTCGGGGATCGGCCCGAATCCGCAGCCTATCAGGCGGGGGCGACCAAACGCTGTGAAAAGATCGGCATTGCCGTTCAGTCGCTGATCCTGCCGGAAAACAGTACCCTCGGCGAGGTACTGGAGGTCATTGAAGCGCTGAACCAATCTCCCTCCGTTCACGGGGTACTGCTGCTGCGCCCGTTCCCGGCACATCTGGATGACCGAGTTATCCGCGACGCACTCTGCTGCGAAAAGGATGTAGACGGCGTGACCAGTCTTTCCTTATACGGCGTTTTCACCGGTGTACAGCAGGGGTTTCCGCCCTGCACCGCGCAGGCCTGCATCGATATTCTGGATTACTGCGGCGTTTCTTTGCGGGGCAAGCGCGCCGTTGTGGTGGGCGCCAGCCTTGTAATCGGCCGGCCGGTGGCAATGATGCTGTTGGCGCGCGGAGCCACCGTCACTCTGTGCCACATCGACACGGTAGACCTTCCCTCGGAATGCCGCCGGGCAGAACTCATCATAGCAGCGGCAGGGGCGCGTGCGCTGCTGAATCAAGACTGCCTTTCTCCCGGGCAGGTGATTCTGGATGTCGGCGTCACAGTAGGGCCGGATGGCCGCCTGTACGGCGACGTTGATTTTGAAGCGGCAAACGCAGTCGTGGAAGCGCTCACTCCCGTTCCGGGCGGCGTCGGAACCGTCACCACCACCATTCTCGCCAAGCACGTGATCGAAGCCGCAAAGCGAACCTTCCCCCAATAACAAAGAGAAAGAAACGATCGGCGGCATAGACCACTGTCGGATTTCGGCAGCTTGTCCTTTCTTGCCCGGCAGACCGCTCGCCGGGTTTTTCTGTCAGACAATGACGACGGAATGACCCGTCTGCTGCTTACATTGCTTCTTCGCGAGAGCAACTGTTTTGGACAACAGCTCCGTCTGAGAAAAATCGACCGTGCGATTCGTAACCGCCGCAATCGAAAGTGTGGCGATCGAAAAATTCTCTGCAAAGCCATTGCGGTTCTTCGAAATGATGTATCCACGCTCCCAATCCTCTTTGGAATAGAGCGGCTGCACCTGCTTCGAGAAGGTTGCGATGATATTGCCGCACAGCTCATACAGATGCTCAGTGTCCCGCGTGAGAATGATAAAATCATCTCCGCCGATATGTCCTTTAAAATCTGCGGCAGAACAGCACAGGTTCATCGTCTGGGCCAAAAGCCGGAGCATGTTGTCCCCGCAGGAAAAGCCGTAGGCGTCGTTGTACGCCTTAAAATTGTCCAGATCAAGATAGATGATCGCGCAGTCCCGGTCGTCGGCGATCAGCTCTTCAATCGCGCGCTGAATGGCGTTATTGCCGGGTAGGCCCGTGAGCGGATTCGCGTCTGCCGCATTCTTTACCCGGATATTAATCGCCGCGTTCAGCAGATCACGCACAGTGACAATGCCAAGATACTGCCGCCCCTCGGTGATCACCACGGCATCGTACACATTTTTCTGCCCGCGCTCCATCGCCTGAACAGCGACATCGTCAATGGCCGTGCCGGAATCCACCGATAAAAAATCATCCCGAACCAGATCCTTTACCGTTCGTCGATAATACAGGCTGTACCCGAACTGCCCGCTGAAGCACCCCAGCAGATACTGGCGCGTCAAAAGTCCGCAGACAGTTCCGTCGTGATTCAAAATGCAGACCTCGGTCATTGAGGGGTCACTGCACATATCCTGATACACTGGGAGCGCAGGAGCATTCTCCGGCAGCGCTCTTTTTTTGTGGCAAATCGCACCAACATGTCCAAAAACAGGCCCACCGCCGCTCAGATTCAACGAGTTGTTCCGGGCCTCTTTGATCAGCAGCTTGATTTCGCCGGGCAAGCGCTGAAATTTCTCGTTCGGCCTGGCAAGAAAAAATCCCTGTCCATAATCCACACCAACCTGAATCAGTGTGGTGAGCTCTTCCTGTGTTTCGATTCCCTCCGCAATCACCTGAATGCCGGCCTCTTTGCAGAATTTTACGATTCCGGTCATTACGGATTTTTTTCTGCTGTCCCGATCAATTTTCCTCACAATCCCCATATCGATTTTGAGGTAGTTCGGCGAAAACGCACAGACCCGCACCAGGCCAGAATAGCCGGAACCGAAATCATCGATCGCAATCTGAAAATTCTGCTTTTGATAATGCTCAATGGAGGAAATAAACACCGGAACGGCGCTGACGCTGCTCTTCTCGGTAATTTCGAAAATTACCTCGTCCGGATTCATTCCGAACTCGCGGAGCATCTGGCTCGTAAAGCCGGAAATAAACTCGGGGTCGTACAGAATATTTGGGTCAACATTGAGAAACAACCGTGTGCCGACCGGCTTTGCCACAGCATTTTTCAGGGCCTGTGTGCGGCAAAGTCGTTCCAGTTCCCACAGCCGCTGTGTAGAGGTGGCAAGATCAAACAGCTCTTCTATCTCGATTTCACAGCCCGGAAGAGAAATTCTGCTGAGCGCCTCATACCCCAGAATACTGCCGTCCCGCAGAGAGGCGATCGGCTGATACACAGGCTTAATGTATCCCCCTCTTATGATTTCAAGCAAAGAATTTTCAGACTTCATCCATTCTGTCACTCCCCATTGCTCTGTTTCATTGATTATATCACCGGATGATAAAAATATCTATCATTTACAAAAAATCAGCATGTAAATTATACATCTTTTCCATTATGCATGCTCTGGTAACGGATTAAAATCAAATTAAAAATATTCTGGAGAAGCAATCGACCCGCCGGATTGCTGCATTCAAAAAACCTCCTCCGCAGAGCATTGCTCTGCGGAGGAGGTTTTTTGAATATCTGTTGAGAAAGGAAAATTACTGACAGAAAATAAAGGGCATGGAAAGAATGACGATGTGTGCTTCCCGCCTTACGGATCAGAGCACACTAATATCCTTCCAGGCATCGTAGGCCGCGCCGATCTGCTCCGCACCGGAATTGCCGTTTACCGCAACCTGCGCGGTGCAGTCCTTTACGACGGAATTGTTATGAACATATCCGGCGATACTCCCCACGAATTTGCCGCCGTCGATTTTGCCGGACGCCGTGCAATTGACCACATCATACATTGTGGGCTCGGGGTAGTATTTGCTGTAAGCATTCAGATAAAAGCCGCCGCCCACAATGCCGCCGATGCGGTTGGCGGTATCCGCCGCCTGAATGGTGATATTGGTCGCTTTGCAGCCTGTAATCTGCGTTGCGGCGCCACTCTGTGTACCGGCATGGCCTGCAAGACCGCCGATCAGAGAGGATTTTTCCCCAACGGTGATCGTCACGGAATCCGCCGTACAGTCTTTCGCATATTCGCTGTTGTGGAAGCATCCGGCCAGGCCGCCGATGCTGTAGCAGCCGGTTCCCTTGGCCTCAACCACGCCGGAAGCCTCGCAGCTTTCCACATTGCAGTCCTCGGCCCCACCGACGATCAGGCCCGCACCCTGCGTATTGTCGCCGCTGAGAATAACGGTCGCGCTGGCTTTGCAGTTTTTAATATCCGCATGGCTGGCGCCGACAACGCCGCCCACCAGAAAATGACCTGTCACGCTGCTTTCCCCGGTCAGGGTAAGGCCGCTGAGTTCCTTGCCGTTGGCGTAGCCTACGATCCCCCCCACATACATCTGAGAGGACGGAACAACGATGTTTTCTACAGTCAGATTCTTCAATTCGGCGGATTCCCCGCTGATGCAGCCGAACAGGCCTACGCCGTTCTGGTACTTGCTGCTGATAGCCACATTCGAGATTTTATGCCCTGCTCCGTCAAAGGTACCGCTGAACGCAGCCGTGTCGCTCGGTGTTTCCGCGTCCTCTTCTTTTTCAGACTTGGGCTCGAAGGTGCCGATGGGATCAAAGCTGCCAAGTGGGGACAAATCGATATCCACTGTCAGCACATAATGGCCGGAGAGCTGTTCTCTCACCTGATTCAGCTGTTCTGCCGTCGCCACCTGCCAGGGGTCCTCCGCAGTGCCGCTGCCGCCGGCAAAGCCGCCGGCCTGCTCAGAAACCGACTGTGCCTGAGAAGAGACCGCGTTGTTTGTCTGCTGACCCTGACAACCGGTTAACATGGAAATTGAGAGCATCAGCGCACAGGCGAGTGCAAGGTATCTTTTTTTGCTGCGCCGATTCTCCCTCACACGCAGCTGCATTTTTGTTTGGGTCTGTCCGTTCATATTCTTCCTCCGTTTCTGGTATGGAATCATTTGTGTTTCAGGCTCGGCTAAAGCGTCCGCCCTGCGGGGAAGCCAAGTTAGTTCTCACTAACAATTAACCCAAAGAACAGCGCCTCCCAGCGCACGCTCTGTCCTGTTTTCAGAAAATGATTATACTCCCGAAGCGGCGGGCGCTTCTACTCCGCACAGACAATTTCCGCTCCATTCAGGCGATGCCTTTTTCGGTATTCCATCGGCGAAAGGCCCATCACCTGTTTAAACGCAGACGCAAATTTGCTCGCGTTGACATACCCCAGCTTCCACGCGACGGAAGAAACGCTCTCATTGCCCTGGCACAACAGCACAGCGGCCCGCTGCATGCGGTAAGAACGCATATACGCATAGACAGAGGTACCGTAGACCCCCTTAAAGCACTGCTTCATGGTGGTCATCGGCAGATCAAAGCGCTCCGACAGCTCCTGCAGTGTAAAGTGGCAGTCCGGGTGGCACACCATATAGTTCTTCATCCGCTTGACACACTCCACCTGATTCTTCTGGAAATAGCGCGGAGCCGCCAAATGCTCGTCGGGATTGATGACGCTGAGGAACAGCAGAAGCTCCAGCACCTTGAGCTTAAAGTAACCGAATTTTACCTGATTCGGTACTGTGTAAAGCTCCGAGAAAATATGTTGAATGGAATCGGTTGCGCGCATGACAAAGCAGTGGTTGCCTGCGCAGAGCTTTTCCCGCAGTGCGTAGAGGTCGATCGAGATGTCTTTCAGGACGCCCGAAAGGGAATGTTCGGCCCGCGCTAGGTCGATCATGACCGAAACCCCATTGTAATATTCCAGAGGGAAGCAGGGGTTTTTTGTCTGGTTGGCCACCATATTCACCGCAAGGTCGCCCTCTTCCAGATAAACACAGGTGCCGTTTAAAAAATCACATTCAAAGCGGCCCATACGGCAGTGGTTAATCTCCATCACATCGGCCGGCGTGCCTTTGCCGGAAACACAATAAGCGGAACGAAAATCGTTATATACCAGCTCGACCCCGTCGAACACCTCAAAGCTGGTCATTGTCCCCTCGCCGCTGATGTTTGCCATGTGGTACACCGTACAATCGGGCTGGTACGTTACCGACAAAGATTCGGGAGCAACCAGATCATATTCCTCCAATGTGCGCATACAGTCCCCTCCATTTCTTCCTATGCAGCAGACGTTCCATTCTCTCGCGCCGCGCGTCAGGAATAGAAACGGCCTGCCTATTACACAGTTAGTCTTTTCTAACAACAAGCGTATCAAATACTACGTACAATGTCAAGCACCACAGAGAGCCTTTGGCTCAAAACCGATATAGAGCATCCCCCGAATATTTCATACTTCTTGATATAGGCGGGCCAGACCACCGAACACCATGTTTAACAGGCGGCAAACAAAAGGAAATTCGTTTTATCCATGGCTAAGCCTTGCAGGTACTGGGAACACGGAAGCAAAGTGATAAACCCATTTTACTGCTGCGCAGCTCTCCCGACGGCAAAACGCGGAAAACGAATCGTCTTCCGCGTTTTGCCTGTTAGGATATTTAAATGAAGGGAAAAGCTTTTTTACAGTCGTCGCCAAACTTGATCTGCAGCGCCTGCACGATCAAATCAACGCATTGGTCAATGCTCCACCGGCCGCTGTTCAGCGTCATATCATAATTGACCGGATTCGTCCAATAGTTGCCGCCAGTGTAATATTTATAGTATTCGGCGCGGTATTTGTCCGTTTTGGCAATCAGGCTGTGCGCCTCACTCTCCGAAACATTCATGGTTTTCATCACGCGGTCTACACAAAAGACCCTGCGGGCCTCTACGTATACGCTCAGCACGTTGTCAAAATCCTGCAGCACATAATCGGCACATTTACCCACGATGACACAGCTTTCGGTACGGGCCAGCTCTTGAATGATTTTCTTCTGGAACTCGAACAGGCGGTCATCGGATTCAAACGGATTGGTATGCGGCAGCGGAGTCAGCCGTTTTTGCAGCGACATCAATTGCTGGCGCAGGTACCCGTCCCGCAGGCGCTCATCCACCTCTACAAAGTCGTGTTCATCCCTGCCGCTGTATTGGGACGCGAGCGTCAGGATCCGATTGGCATAGCTGTGGATTCCCAATCGATCCGCAAGCCGCGCGGCGATTTCACGGCCGCCCGTTCCAAAGCCGCGGGCAATCGTAATCACGATATGTTCCATCGTTTCCACTCTCCCTCTTCCTTCCAATTGATTTTCCCTATGCTGATACGAAAACTGTGAATGAAGCTGGTTCTCTCTTTTTACCCGCAAATCAGTATCAGCTCATGGTTCTGAGGGGCACCGGATGAATCTCGTCTGGAATTGGAAGATAAGTCTGCCCCTGCAGCGCCAGAGTGTGCTCTTCTTTCGCCTGCTCCAAAAGCTCCGGCTGCTGCATCAGGCGCATGGCGGTCAGCGCGATTACCTTTCCGGCTAGCAGCATCCCCTTATGCGCATGGGAGGATTTCCCCTGGGAAACCACCTGCCACGAATGCCCCGGCGTTCCGGGCGCCCAGGTGGCGGCATACAGCTGTGCGGTCGGGCACATCCAGCTGACATCGCCCACATCGGTGGAGCCTGCCTCTACCCGCACCAGGTGCATCGGCTCGTAGGGAACGATGAAATCGTAAAGCGGATCGGCCTTTTTCTCGAGCAGGAACCGCTTGTTCTTGGGGTCAAGCCGCTCCTGAACCGCATCCATATAACCGCGGTCAGCGCCCTTTGGCGCAGTTTCGGCATAGCGCTGCGTCAGCTCGTATTCCTCGGGGGTATAGCCCGGCGTGCCGATCTCCGTGAGGGAATCGAACATCGCCTGCTCCAGCACCTGATTCGAGATCATGTTGGCGCAGGACTTGATCATCTGGTGCTCCACGGTGGTTTCGGTCATGAGCGCCGCTCCCTCCGCGATTTTCTTGACGCGGTTCAAAAGTTCCAGCGCCTGATCCTGCCTTGGTGCGCGAACGAGATAGATCGCCTTCGCCAGATTCTGCACCACGTTCGGGGAATAGCCGCCTGTATTGGTGACTGCATAATGAATGCGGGCCTTTTCGATCATATGCTCCCGCAGAAAATTCGCGCCGACATTCATCAGCTCCAGCGCGTCGAGCGCGCTGCGGCCCATTTCTGGGCTGCCGGCAGCGTGTGCGCTGATACCGTGAAAGGTAAACTGCACCTGAAAGTTTGCAAGCGAGCTGTTCTGGTACACCATATTCAGGCTCGACGGGTGCCAGGTCAGCGCACAGTCCAGCTCGGAAAACGCGCCTGCCCTTGCCATGTAGGCCTTGCCGGAACCGCCCTCCTCACCGGGGCAGCCGAAATAAGTAACCGTACCGGGGAAGCCGTCCTCCAGGTATTTTTTAACCGCCAGCGCCGCCGCGACGGAACCGACGCCGAGCAGGTTATGCCCGCAGCCGTGGCCGTTCGCTTCGGGGTGATCGGATTCCTTGCGGACAATCCCCGCCTCTTGGTTCAAACCGGAGAGCGCGTCAAATTCGCCCAGAATGCCGATTTTCGGACTGCCCGACCCAAAGGTAGCGGTAAACGCGGTCTTGATATCAAACGCGCCCCGTTCCACCATAAAGCCCTCCTTTTCGAGGAAGGTGCAGAGGGCGTCCGCCGATTGGAATTCTTCAAACTGCGTTTCGGCATACTCCCATATCTGATCGCTCAGCGCTCTGAGCGGCATTGCTTTCTCATCAATTTCTGCAAGATAACGGTGCATATCCAACTCTTGTTTCATATGTCATCTCCTGGTTCTATAGGAAATAATCCAACACACTTTCCATCACGACCCGGTACCCGAGCGGCAGGGAATCGATTTCCACATACTCCTCCCGCGTATGCGCCCCGTCGCCGTAGTACGACCCGAAGCACACGCTGGGGATTCCCAGCGACAGGGGAATGTTGCAGTCGGTGGAGGAGGACGCCGTACCCGGGCGTTTTCCCGTCACCTGCTCGATAATATCGGCAGCCCTTTGCACCAGGCGGTCGCGCTCCGCGGCCGCCGCCGCGGAAAGCTGTTCGCTGGGGCGGCTCCCGACCACCTCCACTGTAAGCTCCACTCCTTTTTTCCGGTGTGCGGAGAAAATCCTTTCATATTGCTCCTGCATATACTGCAGGCCGCGGGCATCGTCAGACCGGTATTCGCACAGCATCTCAGCGCTCTGCGCAATGGTATTGACAGAGGTGCCGCCCGAAATCGTGCCAACGTTGCAGGTGGTTCTCCCGTAAGAGGGAATTCCCACGGCGTACAGGTCAGAAACAACTGCGGCCAGCTGTGCAATTGCGTTGGGGCGGCCAAAATCCATATAGGAGTGCCCGCCCTGTGTTGTTACGGTAACCCGGAATCGCTGGGAACCCACCGAACGATTTACCACATGCGTCAGTGTTCCGTCAAAGCTGCAAAACGCTTGAATGCGTCCCTCATAATCCTTGCAGAGCTTACGCGAACCCTTCAGGTTTCCCATTCCCTCTTCTCCGGAATTGCAGACGAACAGCACTCCTACGCCATTTTTCGGGCGAAGGCCCTCCTGCAGAACATATTTGGCCGTGATCATCAAAGCGGCCAGATTTGCCGTGTCGTCACCCACGCCGGGCGCCCAGAGCCGGCCCGAATGCTCCCGTACGGGGAGCGGATCGGTATCCGGGAACACCACATCGGTGTGGGCACAGAACACGACGACCGGGTTTTCTTCCGTTACCCCAACCGGGTAGACCATATTAAGCGCGTTGTCGGTATAAACACCCTTGGCCCCGCAGGACTCCAGCCATTGCCTGCAAAATTCCATCCGACGTTCCTCATGGTTCGACGGCGATGGAATCGCCGCCATTGTCTTTAACAGCTGATAAGCCTCGTCGCTGTGAGTCTGCAAAAAATCCTGCGCGTTTTGTGTCAGCACTGTTGGTACCCTCCCAGTCATCATTCGTTTTCGCCGGAGACTTTCCTCCACCTTCAGGTTTGACCGGACCAGCCCTCCTCATACATCAGGCAGGCTACCCGGTGACCGGGCACAACCTCCTTCAAATGCGGCGTACGCACCGAGCACTGCTCGGTAGCGTACGGGCAGCGCGTATGGAACACGCAGCCTGACGGCAGGTTAATGGGGGACGGAAGATCACCCTTTAATACGATTCTCTCTTTTTTCGTGTGGGGCGAGGGGTTCGGAACAGCGGAAAGCAGCGCCTTCGCATACGGATGCAGCGTATTGCGGAACAGCTCCTCCGTTTCGGCCTCCTCCATCATATGCCCCAGATACATGACCCCTACTCTGTCCGACACATATTTTACCACACTCATATCATGTGCAATGAACAAAAAGGAGATTTGCTCTTTTTCCCGCAGATCCTGCAGCAGATTGATGATCTGCGCCTGAATCGATACATCCAGCGCTGAAACGGGCTCGTCGCAGATGATGATCTTCGGGTTTAAAATCAGCGCTCTGGCCAGGCCGACCCTCTGCCGCTGGCCGCCGGAAAACTCGTGGGGATAGCGGTAGAAATGCTCGAGCCGCAGGCCCACCTTCTCCATAATCTCCACCGCGGTATCCATGCGGGATTCGCGTGTGCCGATGTTGTGGATCTTCAGCGCCTCCGTGAGGATATCGCCCACTCTCTGCTTGGGGTCCAGCGAGGTGTACGGGTCCTGAAACACCATCTGGATTTTGCGGCGCATTTCGATCAGCTGGTGGCGCTTCATCGCCGTCATATCCTGATCCAGCACCTCAATCGAGCCGCCGGTGGGTTCGGTCAGGTAAGCCAGTGTGCGGCCCAGCGTGCTTTTGCCGCAGCCGGTTTCCCCCACAAGGCCGTAAATCTCACCCTCATACAGAGAAATATCGACACCATCCACCGCTTTTACGTTCCTCTTTACTCTATTTAAAACAGAGCTGCGCACGGGAAAATATTTTTTAATCCCTGTTCCGCGCAAAACCACCTTTGCGGTATTTGTCATCTCGTTTCCTCCTAACCGGCCTCATATTCGAGGCGCTCCTGAACGAAGCCGCCGTTTCGCCCGTTTCTGTAATGGCAGCGCACGCCCTGTGTTTCCGAAACCTGGCTCAGCTCGGGCATTTCCTCGCGGCACAGATCGGTGGCATAGGGGCAGCGGGGGGCAAACCGGCACCCCACGGGAATCTGGTTCAACAGCGGAACCGTGCCGTTGATCTGGTACAGCCGGGTCGCCTTCGCGGTGTCGAGCTTCGGGATGGAATTCATCAGCCCCATCGTGTACGGGTGCATGGGATGATCAAAAATATCCTCCACCCGTCCCTCTTCCACGATCTGGCCAAGGTACATCACGATCAACCGGTCGCACGTTTCAGCCACAACCGCCAGATCATGCGTGATGAGCATCACCGCCATGCCGAGGCGCTTGTTCATATCCACGATCAAATCCATGATCTGTGCCTGAATCGTCACATCCAGCGCGGTGGTGGGCTCGTCGGCGATCAAAAGCTGCGGGTGGCAGGCCAGCGCGACCGCGATCATCACCCTCTGCCGCATGCCGCCCGAAAGCTCGAATGGATACTGGTGGAACCGCCGGCCCGGGTCGGGGATACCGACCAGATTCAGCATTTCGATCGCCTGCTCCTTTGCTTCGGCCTTGGTTCTTTTCTGGTGGATCAGAATCGCTTCCATGATCTGATCTCCCACTGTAAATACCGGATTCAGGGAGCTGAGCGCATCCTGAAATACCATCGAAATCTTGGCGCCGCGCACGCTTTCCATTTGTTTTTCAGAAAGCGCGAGCAAACTTTCGTCGTGGAACCGGACGTCGCCGGTGTAGCGCACGAACGACTTTTCGTCGTACAGCCGCAGAATCGACTGGGAGGTGACGCTTTTTCCGCATCCGGATTCCCCGACGATGCCGAGCATTTCGCCCTCGCGCACCTCAAAGCTGACGCCGTCCACCGCTTTGAGCATACCGCGCTCCGTTTTGAATTCGGTACATAAATTTTCTATCTGCAATACTCTTTCCATGCTGCCGGTCTCTCCTCTCACACGGCTTCTTGAGCCAAACAACGAATGGGAGTTTTGCTTTCTCCCCGCTTCGCCGCGGATTCGATTCAGTTGCTTTTCGGGTCCATCAGATCGCGCACGCCGTCGCCCAGAAGGTTCAGCCCCAGCACTGTCAGCGCGGTAAATACACCGGGGAACAGGATCATCCACCAGGCGGTGTAGATCACGTCTTTGCCCTCTTTTAAAATATTGCCCCAGCTCGGTGCGGGGGCCGGAACCCCGGCGCCGAGGAAGCTGAGGGCCGCCTCGGTGATGATGGCGCTCGCAAACACGAAGGTCATCTGAACGATCATCGGCGAGAGGATATTCGGCACGATGTGCGCCCACAAAATCCGTTTCTGAGAAGAACCGAGACACCGCATCGCCTCGATATACGTCTGCTCTTTCACCACCAGCGCCTGGCTGCGGGCCAGACGGGCCATGTTCGGAATATTGACGACGATCAGGCTGATGATCACGTTCTTAATGTCCGCACCCAGCACTGCCATCATCGTGATCGCCAAAAGCGTGCTGGGGATCGCCTTAAGGCCGTCGCAGACACGCATCAGGATATTGTCCGCAAGCTTGTTCGTGCTGGCATACAGCCCGATCACAAGCCCAAGGAAGCCCGAAACAAGGCCGACTGTAAAGCCGACGGTGAGAGAAATCCGGGCGCCGTACAGCACGCGGGCAAATACATCGCGTCCCATATTGTCGGTGCCGAACCAGTGCTCGGCGCTGATGCCCTTCAGGCGGTCTGCGGTATTCATCGCGAGCGGGTCATGCAAAGCAATCAGCGGAGCAAAAACCGCCAGGACGATCACAAGGGTGACAACTGCCAGCCCGAATACCGAAGCCCGGTTATGGGTGAACTTCTTCAGCCGGATTTCGAACTGCTCCTGCGCCAGCTTTTTCTTCTGCAGGCTCAGGTCATTCTGGGCAGCCGTATAAGTCATGGCGCCCTCCGAACCGTTTGTACCTAGCATCTCATTCACCCTCCTTTCAGGTTGCTCTGACTCTGGGGTCTGCCACACCGTACAGCAGATCTACCAGCATGTTAATCAGCACATTGAACAGCGCGATCAAAAGCACGATCGCCTGAATCACATAGTAGTCGCGGCGGCCGATGGAATTGACCATCAGCTGCCCAAGGCCCGGAATGGCGAACAGGCTTTCGATGACCGCCGCCCCAGCCAGCATCTGCACCGCGCTCTGGCCGATCATCGTGATGATCGTAACCAGGGAGTTGCGCAGCGCATGCTTCGTGGTGATGACAAAATTCCGCACGCCTTTTGCCTTGGCCATTCTGATGTAGTCGCTGCCCAGAACCTCCAGCATCGCGGAGCGGGTCATGCGCATCATCAATGCCGCGTTCATGAACCCCAGCGCGACCGCCGGCAGCGTCAGCGATTTGATGTGCGGCCAAAGCCCCCGGCTGATTTCCACATACCCCGAGACCGGGAAGAAATGCAGCTTCACGGCGAAGATGAGCATCAAAAACAGGCCGAACAAAAAGCTGGGCAGCGAGATGCCCGCCAAGGACAAAACCGTCACGCCGTGGTCTATGCCGGTTCCCTTGTTTTTCGCCGCCAGCATCCCCATCGGGATCGCGATCACACTGGCGATGATGAGCGCGTACAGCGCGAGGGAAATGGTCGGCTTCACGTGGCTGAACACCACACTGGCAACCGGCTCGCCACCCGCCGTGCTGATCCCGAAATCACCGTGGAACATATTCCCGATCCAGATGAAATACTGTTCCACCAACGGGCGGTTCAGGCCCATTTTTTCTTCCAGCTTTGCAATATCGTCCGCTGTGGCCAAATCGCCCAGCAGGGTAGCAGCCGGGCTGCCGGGCACCATTTTCAGCAGTGTGAAAATGACCACCGACACCACGAACAGAACCGGAATCACAGACAGCAGTCTCCTAACAATGAACTTCTGCATCAGCTTTCCCCCCACAACCAAGAGAATCTAAGAATAAAATCGCCTTACTTTAAAACAGTCTGTTGGTTTCTTCCCCCGCCTTGCGGCGGGGGAAGAAACGGTTGGGTTCCTCACAAAGCTCCTTTCAAAGCAAATCAGCTGTATTTCAGAATCCCATCTTTCAGACTTAAGACTCCACAATCCCGGCGTTCCAGAATTTCGGCCCGCCGCTGTACATATTGATGCCGGTCACATTTTTCTGCCATGCGAACATGCCCATGTAGTGGCCGGGGCAGATGATCGGCAGGTACTCCCAGGAATACCCCTGCAGCTCATCCCACTTGGTTTTTGCTTCCTCCAGCGTGGGAGCGGAGGTCATTTCCTTGAATAAGGTCTGCAGCTTTGCATCGTCGGACCAGCCGGGATACGCAGCGCCGTAATACAGCTTCAGCGACGGTACCGGAACCTCCGCAAAGGTTGTAATGTACATATCGAACTTGGTGGGATCCTTGCGGTATTCTGTCAGGGTGGCCCAGTCAACCACGGTAAGCTTTACAGGAATGCCGATCTTCTCGAGCTGCGATTTGATGGCGATACCCATGTTATCCATCTTGTTCAAAGTTGCGACCAGAATGGTGAAGGGTTCCCCTTTATAGCCATTGTCGGTAAGAATTTTCTTGGCCTTCTCAAGGTCTTTCTGGTTGTAATTTTCCTTTCCCGCCTCAGATGCCCAGAACGGCTGGCCGGCATCCATATAAGAAGAGCCAAGCTCGTAAGCCTTGCCGTAAGAGGCGGTCAGAAGCTCATCATAATCAAGAGCGGTATTGACCGCGGTGCGGAAATACTGATTCGAGGCAATGCCCTGCTTGTGGTTTGGAATCAGCGCGATAGTACCCATCTGCGAGCTGACCGTGGTCAGATTCGGATTGCTTTCCAGCCGGGCATAATCATCGTAGGAAACATTGAATACAACATCGTACTGACCGGCTTCCAGACCGGCGGACTCTGTGGCCTGATCCGCAACCAGGTCAAACTGGAGGATCTTGGTGGGGGCCGCCTTATAGCCGCTCCAGCCGTCCATCTCGGTTCCCTTCGTGCCATAGGCAACGTAGTCGTCAAAGCGCTCCAGCTTAATGTACTGATCCTGCTTCCACTCAGAGAATTTATAGGGGCCAGTACCGATGTAGTCCTTCAAAAATCCGTTGGTGTCTTCGTTTTTGCACGCGGCAGCCGTTGTAATAGAGGCCGGCTGTGCGGCGCCCGCGATCATGGCGGGCAGCAGGATCAGCGAGGCTTTGCCGTCGATCTTGACGGTGTAATCATCCACCTTGACGAACCGAGCATCGCCAACCATCGTCCCCGCGGAGCTGAAGCCCTCAATCCAGCGGTTCATAGAGGCGACGACATCGTCAGCTGTCATCTCACTGCCATCATGGAATTTTACGCCTTTTCTCAGCGTAAAGGTGAGCGTTTTACCATCGTTTGTCGCTTCATACTTTTCTGCGAGCTCCGGTACCGCTTCTGCCTTGGAATTCAGTGTGACCAGCTTTTCCCAGACGGTACCATCACAAATCTGCCTTGCAATCAGGGAGCTGTTCTTATGCAAATCCAAAGAAGGCGCCTGCTGTGTTACCGCAATGTGCAGCGTTTCCCTGTATGTTGCGTTTTCCGGGACGGAAGCGCTGCCAGACTCGGTGGAGCTTTGTGTTCCGGAAGACCCGGAACAGGCTGTCAGCGACATGACCGCTGCCAAAACCAAAGCAAGGAATCGTTTTAGCTTCTTCGATTTCATGTGATAGTACCCTCCTAACAAATGTTTCGATCTTCTTTATCACAAAAAGGGCACACGAATTATAAAAATTCGCGTGCCCCATTGCAAGCTGTTCAAAATAAAATGAATATGTTGTTTTGAATTATACGTCCGCCAAAAAAGATTTGTCAATAGACGCAAGCTCGCTTTTGCAAGTTCGCTTCTACGAAAAGTCATATTCCTCTTCCTATTTCCTTCCAAAACGCCTCTCAAAGGCGACGAATTTCGCGTTAAATATAGGCAATAGCTCTATATTTTATCCATATTACGAATAACTAAAGTCAGTTTTCACAAATTTCAAAAAGAATTTCCCGGATTTAAAACTTGCACAAACACACACTCTGAAACGTTACCAGCATCTATGCGATTTGAACAGAATGACAAATTACTACAAAATATTTCATTTTTACCAACGGCGATTTCTGTTTTCAATCTACCTGTTTTAACCGCAGAACACAGACATCTCCCGCAACCCTGTCAAAACAGAAAAGACCCCGAAAGCCTGCCGGGCTTCGGAGGTCTTTTTTGTTTACAAGCTTTTATTGTACCTTTGCCGGCGGGTGGTCATCGCACCCGCCGCGGAAGGAGATACAGCAGAACACCAGCTGCGGTAAACGCGGCCCCTGCCCACCAATACACGCCGACAAGCGGCGCAGTGGTTCCATAGATGTCAAACACGCCGGTCAGGCAGCTGCCCACGGTGAGAGCCGCCAGCCCCGAATGATAAGCGTAGCGCGATGCAGTCCCCGGCAATCTTGAAACCGGCAGCAGGTACAGCAGCAGAAACGGTACCGCGCCGCCGAGCAGCGGAAACAGGAACAAATACTCCATAAAGGGTGAGAATACGCCGTGACTGAACTGCTCGTAAACGAATCCGAATATGGCGCAGAACGCGGTGAGCACAGCATACATCCGCACCGTTCTGCCCATTTTCCGTTTATCCGATGTAGACAATGTCGCTCACCTTCCTTTCACTGATCCTGCTCCCGCCGGTGGTGGGTTGGTTGATCACCTTACCATTCAACACCATGGTGGCAGAGCCGCCGCCGTCGAGATTGTATGCCGTTTTCACACCAAGGCTCTTCATAAACTCCGCCATCTGATACAAAGACAGCCCCGCGCTTTCCTCGGTGCGGCCATCGGCTACGACCATCACATAGTGAAGGTCATCGATCTGGCCGATTGCCGTGCGCGGATTGCTGGCCATCGCCTTGCCCACCTCTTCGTCCTGCGTCACGGAAACCTCTCCGTCCTTCACGAGGGCCGGGCCGAACGACAGCACTTGCTGCGCCCCATTCTCCAGCAGCTGTGCCGCCGTAACAGAGCCTTCTGTCACAATCTCAAAGGAGCCGTCCTGATAGATCACCAGATCTTCCTGAGAGGCATCGGAAGAGGTGTCGCGGTACAGTACGCCGTTGCGGATCACATAGCCGCTGCGTGCGCTGTAGTAATCCCCGTTGATGGCCAGAACGGCGTCGGTTTCCTCCGCCATATCCGACGTGGTCTGCGTGATGTTCTTGCCGTAGGTATTGTTCGCCAGCGCCGTTTTCAACGCGCCCGCATCCGAAAGCGTGATGTCTGCGACATAGACAGTGGTATCATCCTGCCGGTATTGCTTCAGTTCGATGCTGGTCTTCCCGTCGCTGTACGAGGTATCGGTCGTCGTGGCCGATGCCGTATTCTCTGTATCTTCTCTTTCTGTGGTCTGCGCTGTACCGGCAGACGAGGAAGCGCTCAGCCCCTGCGTTGTGCCGGGTGTTACCGCATAGCTGCGCGGGATGACAAACGCGTCCAGCAAAACATAAGCGGTAAATACCGTCAGGCAAAGGCCGTAGCACAGCGGCCAAAAAAATTCCCCTTGTTTCTTCATGAACTTCTCCTCAATCGTGAGATTTTTCTGCCCTGTCGCAGGCATGCGCGCTCTGCCGCCGAAAGATCCAGAACCTTTGCCCTGCCCAGCTCAGGATGAAAAAGGTCAGCTCCGTTACCAGCTTTGCGGCAAACTGGTTTACCCCCAGCGAATTGACGAGGAAGCTGAGCAAAACGGTATTGCCGAGCAGGATACCCGCAGCCAGCAGAAAATACTGTGTGCCGGTTTTCAGCGTGCTGTCCGTATTGCCGAACACAAAACGCTTGTTGATGGCAAAGTTGGCGCTGGCACTCACAGTTCGCGCCGTTATGTTCGCTACCGGAACGCTGATGTCCGTCCCCAGCCCGGCCAGCCCTACGGCCAAAACACTGTACAAACCGTAATCGATGCAGAATGCCAGGAAAGAGGAGGCCGCGAATTGCAGAATGTTTTTATAGATACGGAACGAATCGCGCAGGGTGTGAAAATGGGAGCCTTTGTTGCCATTCATATAAATCGTCTGGATTGGCTCCTCCAGGATGCGGATGTTCCGACGGGCACACTGTAAAAGGACATTCATTTCGTATTCGTAGCGGCTGCCCGGCACACCGAACAAAAATGGAAGCATCCGCACGGTAAAGCTGCGAAGCCCGGTTTGTGTATCGCTCACCCGCAGACCGGTAGAGAGGGTAAATACCGCCCTTGTTACGGTGTTGCCGAACTGGCTGCGTACCGGCGTACCCGGCCCAAAGGCACGCACACCCAGTATCAAAGCACCAGGTGCAGCCGCGGCCCGCTTGGCGATTTTCTGCGCATCATCGACCGTGTGCTGGCCGTCCGAATCCATTGTCACGACAACACTGTCCGCGCCGAAATTCTCGCGGATATACCGGTACCCGGTCTTCAGGGCGTGTCCCTTCCCCCGGTTCGGTTGGTAGGAAAGCACCGCCGCATAGGGCCGGCATTGCTGGAAAATTTTCCGGTAATCGGGGCCGCTTCCGTCATCCACGACCACTATTGTAAAGCCGGAATCAAAAAGCTGTTTGGTCAGATCGATCAAAATCTCTGTCGGTTCATAAGCGGGAATCAAGGCGATCGTTGGCATATCAGATACCTCCAAAAAGGCTTCGGGTTTCTGTTGGCTGTCCGCAAAGCCTTCTCGTCAATCCGTCGGAAGCTCTGCGATGCTCTCATTTTCAGAGGAACAGAAGAATGTGCTTGGATGGCTGCCATCTCTCTGTTGTGCCCACAGTATAATCCCGGAAGCTGAAAGTACCCTGAAAAGAAAGGGGCGATTTCACTCCCAATTTTTTCATGCCGATTTGCCCTGTTATCCTGCGAAAACCGCATGACACCGGGAAAAAATGATTTTTCTCAAATAGCTTCTCTTTCCCCGTTCTCAAATTGTTTTCACTCTGTTCATGGTTGCCTTAATAGGAATCTGCTATAAAAGAAAAAACCGGCGCGTCCCCCTTGCCTTAATCAAAGGAGACACACCGTCCTGATTCATTTTTATGAAAATAAATATGAATTATAAAAAATGGCCCGGCAAATGCCGGACCGGTCTTTTCCATAGAGGAGCCGCAATGCTCCCCCGTTTATTTCTTTGTTCAATTTCCGGTCGAATTGCCCGTGCCGGAGTTTTCCACAGCCTTTTTGGCAGCGGCCTTCGCAGCTTCGTCCTTATATTTTTCATAGAATGTGGTTGTGAGCGATACCGTTACCTTGTTCGCGGCGATGCTTCCCTGCCCGCCGGAATCCGTATCCGTTGAAACGGTTATTTTGCTGAGAGAGCAGCGATACGGGCACCCGTACAGATTCGACAAAACCTGCTTGGCAGCCGCGTAGTTGCGGGCGGTGAAGGTCATCTGAATCGGACGGAGCACCATCTCATCCCCAAAACTGACATTTGAAAACGTGAGGTGATATTCCCCGGCCGCACTTAAAATCGCATCGAGCTGAACGATCACATTGTCGATGTTGTCGTAATTCGGAATCTCTGAAGAAAGGTATTCCCCGCTGTTTTTCAGGTTTTGCAGCTCTGTCTGCATCTTTTGAAGCTGCTGAAGCTTTGCAGCCTCCTGCACCTCGGCATCCTGCGCTTGGGTGATCCGTTCCTGCGCCACCGCCTGCCGTGTCTCGATCGGAGCCAGAAACAGCTTAAAATACCCGGCGAAAAGCGCCAGAAGCAGCAAAACACCCAGCAGAATCCGCTCCCTTTGAGAAAGAGGTCTTTTCATGAGGACGCCCCCTTCCCAGAGGACGCCGCGGCGGGTTCTTCCACAGCGAGCGTAACCGTCATGGCCGCCGTAACCGTTTTATTTTTTTCATCGGTCGCCGCGGTGTACACCTGTACATTCTCCACCATCCCGCTCGACATCAGCCGCTGGTAAATCGATGAGATGTTATTCAGCGTGACTCCCGACAGCTTCACAGTGATCACCGGAGAGGAAATCGTAAAAGAAGAAACCTGCGCATTGGCCAGCAGCTCATCCTCGATCAGCCGCAGGCATTTCATCGGGTCAGCCTGTCCGCTCAGCCTCGGCTGGGTCTGCGTTTCAATTTGATACTGCTCCAGTACCTGTTCATAGTTCGCGGTTTTGTCTTTAAGCCGGCTGACCTGCTCTTCCTGGCGTTCGGCCTGTGTCTCAGCGCGGGCCGCTGCCGCCAGCGGATCGATAATCCCCAATTTACAGAACAGCAGAACCGCTATGAGCGATGCTGCAGCAATCGGGAGCACAATTCCCAGCCCACGGAGCCTATAATCCCGCTGTGCCAGGTTGATGGTCGTTTTAATGGGGCTTTTCGTACCTTCACCCAATTGCAATCACCTCCCGTTCATTTCCAGCGCCGCACCCACCGCGGCGGGGCACAGCTCGGCCAGAGCGCCGTCGTCGTTCGGCACCAGCTCTGCGACAGAGTGAATGTTCAGCCGCAGAGTCTCCCGCAGAACCTTCATCAGTTCCGGCGAGGAGGCCAGTCCACCGCCGAAATAAATGTCCTGCAGGTCGGAATCGGGAGTGTTGAACCCGTAAAAGTTTACCGCGCGCAAAATCTCGACCGCGATCCGGGTGTAGCGGTCCTGAGCAGACAGCCTGTCCGCCTCTTCCTGCGGGCCCATCGCCACCTGGCGCACCGGTACATCGCTGTATTCGATCACACGGGTGGTTTCATATACACAGCCCCGGTACATGTGAACCCGGATGGAGCGGTACCCCAAATCTGCAATGCAGTATTCGCGCGGATGGTCGTCCTCGTGGGCTTTCTCATACGCGCTGATCAGATTGCGGTAGGTAAGGTACTCCGGCACAGCAACCGCAAGCCTGAGGCCCGCACGCCGCAGCATGGAGCGCCACTGCTGAATCACCCGTTTGGGAGTGGCCGCAATCAAAAGATCGAGCTTTTTTGCGTCGCCGGAGGATTCCTCCAGCGTGTCGACCACCGCGTAGTCGTAAAAATACTCGTCCTTATCCTGCTGTATGTAATCATGAAATTCATAGGGCAGATTTACTTTGAGCTGCTTTGCGGTCATAGACGGAACCGTAACACGGCGGACAAACGCGGCACTCGGCGGCAGTACCAGCGCGCAGTTTTTCACGCTGATCTTCTCTCTTCGCACCAGTTCGCGCAGCTCCTTTGCCAGAGCATCGGAACAGGCCACGCGCTGCCCTTCCCGCGGCAGTTCCCCCGTTAAGACGGAGCAGTGCAGCCGGTGCACGGCGGAACCCTTTACAACAGCCAGCTTTACCGCGCCGGTACCGATGTCCAGTCCCAAATAGGTCATGCTTTTCCTCCCCTGTCGATGGGCTATTCTATCCTGGTCTTCCCTGAAAACAGTAAATTACATTTGAAGACCAGCACCAGCCGGCCTGCCTTTGGGCAGCACGGCGGAGAATCAAATTAGAGAAACAAATTTATATAATATTCCACGGCGGTCTCTGCCGCGAGCATAGAAAGATATACACCGGCCGCAATCGCCGGGCCGAACGGGAATGCCTTTGGATTTTCAGGGTCTCCGGCAGTTTTCTTTGTCAGGGCGGCAAACAGGAGCCCGAGAACGCTGGAGACGAGCATCAGAAACAAAATACCCTGAATGGGAAAAAACAGGCCGGCCACAAAAAAGAACTTAATATCTCCCCCGCCCATGCTTTCCTGCCGCAGCGCACGGTCCATCAGGAGCGTGAGCAGCAGCAGCGGAACGGAAGCGGCCAACCCGCTCATAAGTCCGCTCCCCACATTTTGCAGGAACGCGCCGCCGTTTAAGAACGGGGTAAACACCGCCCAATCTATCAAAATCACCAGCAGCAGCCCGTTGGGGATCAGACCGGTGTCGTAATCCACCAGGGCCACCATCAGCAGAAAAACTGTCAAAATCAAATGTTGCAGGGTTTGCAGAGTAATGCCATACCGCAATACAATGCCCACAAATGCTGCCGCACACAGCAGCTCCGTTACCGGGCATCGGACGGAAATTTTCGCGCCGCACCAGCGGCATTTGCCTCGCTGTACCAGCCACGAAACGACCGGCACCAGCTCTTTTGCGGTAAGCACATGGCCGCACTCGTCACAATGGCTGCGGCCGCGCAAAAAATCCTCGCCCACGGCGATGCGCCATGCCGTGCATGCGGCAAAGCTGCCCATCACCGTGCCGAGAACAACGGTTAAAAACAGCAGGTAAGCCGTCAGCGCCGGGGTCAATTCATATAATAGCACAGACGGCTCCTCCTGTCTTGGTGAAAATTTCGGTAACTGTTGTCACACCTTAATCGAGTACGGTCAAGTTTTTGCGTGACTTAAATTCAAGTTAAATTAAATAATCAGGTATTACTAACCCATTTTGCAGACGTAACTTTGCTATCGACAATTTTAATTTCAATATGTTTCCCACTATTTTTTTGTGCAGGATAGTAAGCTTCTGAATCGCTATCAAGTGTTCCTTCTTTAATTTCCATAGTATGCTTATCAGGATCAGTACCTGCATTTTTATCTGTAATTGCTATATAGGTGATTGTGTCAGTAGCGGCTGGGGGAGTCTCTTTTGTCAAATAATCAACCATAGCCATCGAAGTTGCCGAACGCAGATTAGCCTCGTCCACCCGTTCTTTTGCCTTATCTAACTGCGCAGTAAACACCGGAATCGCAATCGCCACCAAAATTGCAATAATCGCGACGACGATCAGCATTTCCATCAGGGTAAAGCCTTTTTTTGATTTTCTCTTTTTCTGCAGGGTTTGCAATGTGTTTTTCATAGGAATTTTCCTCCTTCAATTTTTTCGCCCTTGCTGGGTCGGGGTATCTCATTTGAGCGATTGGTTTATTTATGTATCAGCCGGTATGGAAAAGCACCGGCGGTATACCGAAAGGATTGTCAGCCGTCTGTTTTCAGCCCATATTGGCATACAGGGCAAACATCGGCAGATAAACGGCAAGCAGAACCAGCAGGACGATCACTGCCAGAATGCAGATAATGATCGGCTCAAGCAGGCTGAGCGCCTTGCGCGACGCCAAATCCGTCTCGTTGTCGTAATACACACCGACCATATCGAGCGTATTCTCAAGCGAACCGGTTTCTTCGCCAATCCGCACCATCTCAGAGACCAAATCGGGAAATACGCCTGCGGAATCGAGACAAAAGCTCAGCGTTTTTCCTTCCTCCAGGTCGGAAAGTCTGCCGGTTATTTTAGCGCCGATCCACGCGTTGTCTAGAATGGATGCGGTGACGGAAACCGCCTGAAGCACCGGCAGGCCGGCGGAAAGCAAAGTAGAAAGCGTGCCTGCAAACTGGGCCGAGGCTTTGAGCAGGCCGATCCTCCCCAGCACCGGCAGCCTGAGCCGCTCGCGCGCGTGAAACAGCTTGCCCTTCTCTGTACGTCCATACATTTGATATGCAAAAATTCCGCCGCCAATGACTATCACAAGCAGCAACCAGAATTTTGTGAAAAATCCGCTGATGGCAATCAGCCCCCGGGTGATCCACGGCAGCTCCACCCCCATGGAGGAAAAGCTTGCGGTAAATGCAGGGACTGCTACCACCATAATGATGACAACCACGATCGCGGCCACAATCAGCGTGAACACCGGGTAAGTCATCGCGGCCTTTACCTTGCTTTTGCTCTGAAAGGATTTATCGTAATACGTCTGCAGCCGTTTGAACGCCACATCCAGCGTACCGGATTCCTCGCCGGAACGAACCATTTCAATAAAGGTGACGGGAAGATTCTTTCCGCGGTTTTTCAGGCTCTGCGCCAAGCTCAGGCCCGACGCCACATCCCCGGCGGCCTGCTGCAGAATCTGCCTCAGCGTTTTATCCTGGGTCTGGCCCGCAATCAGCTCTACCGCCCGCACAATGGGCATACCAGAACCGAGGATGACCGCAAACTGCGAACACATCATGGACAGCGCGCGTTCACTGATCTTGCCGGTCGTGAACTGCGAATGCGCCTGATTGTGCCCTCTGACCGGGGTAATCTTCGTAATGGCGGCGTCCATCTCCCGAAGCCTTGCGACTGCGGCGTATTCGTCCGGCGCCTCTATGATGCCGGAAAGCTTCTTGCCGTCCGGAGAAATGGCCTGGTATCGGAAGATCTGCAACGGGTATCACCTTGCTTTCAAATCGATTCGGATCGCGATTGCACTTTAAGAAGCTCCGTGTTTTCTTCCACTCCTTCGACAGGAGAAGAGAACTTTGTTTACACCAAATCCTTACAGGAGCAGGTTTCGCTCCACAAAATCCAGATCGTGCGCCGCCTGCTTTGCCGTATCGGCGCTGATCTTGCCTTCGCGGTACAGCTTCAATATAGCGTTGTCCATCGTGATTGCTCCCTCCCGGGCAGAGGTGGCGACGGCGTTTGCGATCTGTGGGGTTTTTCCCTCGCGGATCAGATTGCGGATGGCGTTGTTGACTATCATCAGCTCACAGGCGCATACGCGGCCGGTTTCGCTCTTGTTGGGCAGCAGCTGCTGCGCCAGAACGGCCCGCAGCGTCATGGAGAGCTGCATGCGGATTTGCTGCTGCCGCTCTTCGGGGAATACCCCCACGATGCGGTCGATAGAATCCGCGGCGCTGCCGGTATGCAGCGTGGTCAGCACCAGATGTCCCGTCTCCGCGGCGGTCAGCGCTGTTTCTATGGTAAACAGATCGCGCATTTCGCCGATCAATATGATATCCGGGTCCTCGCGCAGCGCGGCGCGCAGACCGGCGGCGTAGCTTTTGGTATCCCGGCCAACCTCCCGCTGATTGAAAATGGAGCGGTCGGGCGTGTAAATGTACTCGATGGGGTCTTCCAGCGTGATAATGTGCCTGGCCTGCCGGTGATTGATTTCGTTAATCATCGCGGCCAGCGTAGTGGATTTACCGCTGCCGGTCTCACCGGTCACCAGAATGATGCCGCGCCGCAAATCGGTCAGGCGCTCCACCATCGGGGGAATCCCCAGGCTGAGGAGCTCCGGAATCCGGTCGCTCAAAAGCCGCAGCGCCCCCGAAAGACAGTTCTGCTGGCGGAACAGGTTGATGCGGACGCGCACGCCCTCGATGGTGGCGGAAGCATCCAACTCCCCCACCTCCCACAGCTGTTCAAAGTCCGTGCCGGCCAGCTCGCGCGCAAGCTCCTCGCAGTCCTGTCTGGTCAGCACCTCGTTCCGCATGGACAAAAGCCGCCCAGCCACGCGGTATTTGGGCGGCAGGCCGCAGATCAGGTGAATGTCTGAAGCATTCGCATCGGCGGCCTGCCGGATCAACTCTTCAATCTTCATAGTTCCTCCACGGCCGCGACGATACGCCGGGCCTCCTCAATGGTCGTAACCCCCTGAAGCACCAAACGGCGCACGCCCTCCGCAAGGGGAACAAAATTTCGCTCCGTACCGACGATGGTCTCCAGCTCTTCGCGTCTGGCTCCCCGGTTAATCGCCATGCGCAGCGCGTGGCTGATAACGAGGATTTCAAACGCAGCGGTACGCCCCCGGTAGCCGGTGCCAAAGCACGACGGGCACCCGGCCCCGCGGTACAGCTTATGGCCGCCATAGGGGTCGAGCCCGATGCTCAGCAGATCGTCGGGCTGCGGGGTGTATTCCTGCCGGCAGTTAGGGCAGATGCGGCGCACCAGGCGCTGAGAAATGATGCCGTTGAGCGCACCGGAGATGATATACGGCTCCACGCCAATGTCAACCAGGCGATCGATAGTTGCAAGCGCATCGTTCGTATGTACGGTAGAAAGCACCAGATGCCCTGTAATGGCCGCGCGCATTGCAATCTGAGCCGTTTCGCCGTCGCGGATTTCACCGACCGCGACGATGTCGGGATCCTGGCGCAGAATGGAGCGCAGGCCGCCGGCAAAAGTCAGCCCGGTTTTTTCGTTGATCTGCACCTGATTGATCCCCTCAATGTTGTACTCCACGGGATCCTCAAGAGTGACCAGATTGACCTGATCGGTATTCAGCTCACGGATCATGGTGTACATGGTGGAGGATTTGCCGCTTCCGGTAGGGCCGACGATCAGCACCATGCCGGACGGACGGGAAATCAGGCTCATGTACTGATTCATTTCGTCCTGATTCAGGCCGATTTTATCCTTGCTGAGCAGCTGCGAATCCTTGTCGAGCAAACGGATGACCACCTTTTCCCCATAGATGGTGGGAAGTGTGGAAAGCCGCATGTCGATGTCGCGCCGCTGTACCCGAACCGCCGCACGGCCGTCCTGCGGAATACGGCGCTCCGTCACGTCCATCCCGCCCATGATTTTCAGGCGCGAGACGACTGAGCCCTGTAAATCCTTTGGAACACTCATCACGCTGCGCATGACGCCGTCCACCCGCATGCGCACGAGCAGCTCCCGTTCATGCGGTTCCACATGAATGTCACTCGCGGTATCCAGCACCGCGCGCTCAATGATGGAGTTGACCAGGCGGATCGTTGGGGCCGAGGCGGTATCCTCCTCCTCGCCCAGAACGCTCGCAGTGAAATTATCGGCAAAGCGAACCGGAGCGCCTTCTCCCATTTCGCGTTTCATATCCGCGATCGCGCGCGCCGCGCCCTCGCTGCCGTACAGCTTTGAAATGGCATGGTCGATTGCTTTGGCCGTCGCGATCATCGGAATGACGCGTTTGCGGGTGGAGGCCTTTACCTCCTCGATCGCCACAAAATTCATAGGGTCGCTCATCGCGATAGAAAGGGTGTCCTTTTCCAGCCGAACCGGCACAACGCTGTACTTCTGCGCGATCTTCTTCGGCAAAAGCTCCGCCAGCTGCGGCTGAACCGGGGTGCTGCTCAAATCGACAAACTCAACGCCTAGCTGCACCCGCAGCGCCTCAATCAGCTGCTGCTCCGTGATGACCCGCTCTTCAATCAGCTCCCGGCCCAACCTGTGTTTTGTTTTTTTCTGCTCGCGCAGCGCGTGTTCCAGTTGCTCCTGCGTAATCAGCCCTACCGAGAGCAGCAGGTCTCCCAAACGCGTATAGGTCATGAGGGTCCTCCTTTCCGCCGCGGCTCCATCAGCCATTCACGGCCCGAAATGAAAATTCATAGGAATCAGACAGCAGGTGATGCGCGGAATCGTACAGACGGTAGCTTCCCGCAAAGACGCCACCAGAATAGCGCAGGTCAAACCCGCTGATATCTGCGCCCGAGCCGGGCGTGTAATCCGCCGGCACCACCATCAGGCCCAAATAGCTCAGATTGCTCAGCAAAGAGATACTGGCATCCTTGTCCCCGTCCACATAAAGCAGATAAATATGCCCTGTATCCTGTGTACCGAATTCGCCGGTACCGACCCGCAGTGAACCATCGCTAATTCCATATTCGCTGCTTGTATAAGCGGTCACTTTTCCCCCACTGTCTGTTGTAATATCCTCCGCATAGCGCAGCACATCCGAAAGCGCACGGTTGATGGTGTCTGCCACCGACTGGCTTTCCGCCGCGAAGGTATCCTGCACGGTCACCCGTGCCGCCGCCTGACTGCCGATGAAAATGACGGAGGTCAGCAGCGTGATGATCAGAACAGCCATCAGCGTTTCCACCAGCGTCATTCCGGCACGGCTGCACAGCCTGCGCGCCGCCCGCTTCATCCGCCGCCCCCCGTACACTGTGCGTAGGAAATCAGTTTTTCACCCGACGAGGCGCCGGAGTACGAGTAATAGCGTACATCATAGCTGCGGCCATCGATGTCGATGCTGCCGGTGGAAAGGGCCGGAGAGGTCTGCTGCTCCGCCGCGGCCAGCACCTTCTGATACAGCGCGTCCATCTCTTTTGACTGCGCGCTCATGCGGGTGGAGGCCATTGTCATCTGCAAAAACAGCATGCCGGAGAGCACCACCAGAAGCAGAGCCGCCAATGTTTCTACCAACGTTTCGCCGGAGGAACTCCTTTTTCTGCGCATCTAGTCCGCCCCCTTTGTAATCACGCCGCTGCTCCACGAGGTTTTATAATAATCATAAGTCGTGTGGTCGGTTGTGTGTGCCGTGCGCGCCGTAAACGAGATCGTCATGGAATACTCCCCGGCAGTCAGCACAATTGTTGCATCGCCGCCCTGCTCCATCGCAAATTCCGCTTGAACGCCCGGCATTCCCTCGTCCGCCTTGATCTCAAAGCTGCCGCTGTATTCTGTCAGCCCTCTCGTGTCGTCATATGCGTCGGTCAGAAGATCGCCCTCATCGTCCGGTGAGAGAAAGGGTGTGATCTTTTTCCAGCCGCTTTCCATTATCGGCAGACCCGTTGCGGGATCGATCCCCGTCTGCCAGGATTGCCAGGTCTTCCCCTCGGTATAGGTGTAGTTCCCGATAGTATCTTTGATCAGCCGCGCCGCAGAGGCTGCCGCAAGATAGTTCTGCTGATCCTCGTAGCGATCCTTGGCCTTGACGGCGTTGGCTGTCGCAGCGGTCAGAATCAGCGAACCCATCGTCAGGCAAATGAGAAAAAACAGCAGGGCGATCAAGAATGAGGCGCCGCGCTCACTATGCAGTTTTCTTTGAATGGAACGCATAGCCGCCCTCCTGTCAAAATCCCCGTCAGCCAACCGGCCAGTCGCCGTAGTATTCCAGACCCTTGATGCGGGGGTACGGATACGCTTTGTTCTTCAGTGCATCCGAAATCGGGTGTGTCTGCGCGGGCGTGGTGGTCATTGTCCAGCTCAGATCACCGGAATCCCAATTCCAGCCGCCAGCCACCGTTTGCAGCTGCCTCAGCGTATCAAACGATATGCTGGTCACCTTTCCGTCCACATTCGCCGAAGTATCCACGTCTGTATTAAAGCCGCCGAACTGCCGCACCCAATAGCAGGTATTTGCGGCGTTTATGGAAGAAACGGGGGCAAAACCCCAGCGTGCGCCGCTGCCGGTCAGCTGTACCGCGGCATAGCAGTTTGTCACTCTGCCGTTGTTAGACAGGATATCCCCGACAAACCCAACCGACATGCCGTTTTCCGCCGCTGCGGTGCCTACCGTAAAGCTGTTGGAAATCTCTCCCCAGTTCGACAACCGCCGGGTAAACCCGGAAGCCATACTGCTGCCGGACGCCGAAACCGTGCCGGTGTGATAGGAGGATTCCACCTTGACCCCATCGATGATATCCACAAAGCCGGTGGCAATGCCGCCGTTCTGCGCGGTAACATTCCCCGCTGAAAAATTCTCAGCAAACTTCGTCCAGCCCGACAGCATCCGCACAAAGCCCGAAGCCGTTCCGCCACTTGACGCCAGAACAGGGCCAATGCAGTACGAGGAATCCAGCGTGCCGCCTGTAACCGTATCAGCAAAGCCGGAGGCATTCCCGCTGCCCTGTGCCGTAACCGCACCCCCGGCATGGCTGCCGGTGATCACGCTGTTGGACATCATCCGAACAAAGCCCGCAGCGGTACCGTTGACTTTTGCCGTAACAGAACCGACATGATAGGAGGAATCGACTGTGCCACCCGTAAGCTGATCGGCAAAACCGGAGGCGCTCCCACTGCCCTGCGCCGTAACCGTGCCCTCGGCATGGCTGCCGGAAACTGTACCGTTGGACATGACCCGGAGAAAACCTGAAACTGTGCCGTTCCCTTCCGCCGTAACGGAACCGAGAACATAAGAGGAGCCGATGGTTCCCCCCGTAAGCTGATCGGCAAAGCCGGAAGCATTTCCGCTTTCCCCCGCTGTGACCGCACCCTCAGCATGACTGTCTGAAACCGTACCATTGGACATGACCCGGACAAAGCCAGAAGCAGTACCACTCCCGGACGTTACAACCGGGCCGGTACGGTAGGAATGATCAACATTCCCGCCGCTGTGTGTATCGATCACGCCGCTGGCATTCCCGCCGTTCTGCGCCGTGATCGTACCGGCGGAATACGAGCCGCTGATGTTGCCGCCCGAATTCGTATAGACCAGACCGGCCGCTCCCCCGCTACCCTGCAGAGAGGTAACGGTGCCCAGCATGGCGCTGCCGCTGATGGCACCGCCCGAACTGCTGGTGCCGGCGATTCCCGCCGCAAT
>NZ_CBYL010000004.1 GCF_000577335.1 Faecalispora jeddahensis
ACAGCTATCATCTGCACGGAACCGCCGATACGGGGCGCCTTGGCGCGCAGAAGAACAAACGGGAAAGTATAGAGGCATATACGTCGCTTTTGACCAGTGATTTGACCGAAATGCAGGAGCTTGTCCGCTCCCACACAGGGTGGACGCCCACTGCGTTTACCTATCCGTTTGGAATCATCAGCAAAGAATCCTTCCCGGTCGTGCACACAATGGGCTTTCGGGCCTCTTTAAGCTGTGAGGAACGGATCAACGATATTACCCGCGATCCGGAAAGTCTGTATCTGCTGGGGCGCTTTTTGCGCGCTCCCGGCAAAACGAGCGAAAGTTTTTTTGCCGGACGGCTAAAATAATCCTTCTTGTGATTACCGGTTCTTTCTTTTGTGCATATCATGGAACAAAAGGAGGAAGCTGTCTATGCCCAATATTTATCTTAGTCCGTCCCTGCAGCCGTATAATGAGTACGTAAACGGCGGAAGTGAGCAATATCATATGAATATTCTCGCGGACAATATGGAGCCGTACCTGCGCGCCAATGGAATCCGCTTTACGCGAAATACGGTCGGCATGACTCTCGGTCAGGCAATCCGCGAGTCTAACGCAGGATATTACGACCTGCATCTGGCACTGCATTCCAATGCTGCGCCCCCACAACTTTCCGGCCAATTGCGTGGCACCGATGTCTACTACTATCCATACAGCACTGCCGGAAGCCGTGCGGCGGAGATTATTGCCAGAAATTACAAAGAGATTTATCCCCTGCCCGACAGGGTGCGCACGATGCCGACCACAACGCTGGCGGAGATCACAAAGACAAACGCCCCGGCGGTTTTGGTTGAAACGGCGTACCACGACAATCCCGAGGATGCAGAATGGCTGGTGACCCATATGCCCGAGATCGCGGCCAATCTGGTAAAGTCCCTGACGGAGATTTTCGGGATTCCGTTTATCGACAACCCTCAGCCGGCGCGTACCGCAAAGGTTGTAACGCAGGGAGGGAATCTGAACATTCGCAACAGACCCAGTCTGGATGCCGCCGTGATCGGTCAGGCTCCCAATGGCGCCACAATTACCGTTTTGGGAGAATGGCAGGGATGGTATGTTGTCAATTACAACGGCATCATCGGCTATTCCAGCAGTCAGTTTATACGGTGACAAAAAACGCTGGTTTGGCAGCGCCGATAGTAAAAAAGAGCAGGGGACAGCTTGTTTGCTGTTTTCCTGCTCTTTCTCTATTGAGCTCTTTCGAGCTTCTCTCTTTCTGTGCGAATGGCTGCGTTACCCTTGCGCATAGGCCGCCATCATCTCAAGCTGTTCACTGGAAATTCCGAATGCGGCTAACACGGCCGTCAGTTCCGGATCCTTTTTCATCGTTTCAGCCAGGAACTTGATTCCGTTGATACCCAGTTCATTCGCCGCCGCTGTGGATTCCTCCTTGGAAAGGTCGACGATCTGGCCCGGTTTCGGCTGCGCGGGGATGGACGTATCGCCGAGCGTGCCGCTGGTTTTTTGAGTAAACAGGGCCGAAACAAGGTTGGGTATGGAAAGCTGTACGGTGCTGTCGAGGCTGTCACCATTCAAAGCGGTCTCTATTTTTAAACTCAATTGATCTAACTGATTGAATGCTGCCGGAAGCCCGGATTCCTTTACATATTTGCCGATTTCATGATCGGGGTCATACAACGAAATCACAAACGTTCCGACTCCGATTTCAGAATCGAGGAACGAAGCCGTTTTCCATCCGGAATACTCCACGTTCACGCCGATGTTTTTCGGCTCCTCTTCGTTTCGGAGGATCAGCTGTATTTTGCCGGTTTCTTCGCCAGTCATGGTGTTGCTGAAAGTAAAGCCGGTCCCTTCGTCGGCCAGAAGTTCGACCGCATACTTCTTCTCGGTAATCAGATAGTTTAACTGCACCTTGCTGGTCTTGTCCAGGCTTTCATAGGAATGGGCCAGCAAGTCCCCGTTCTGGGAGAGATAGGAGATCGCGGAAAAAGTGACTCCATCCTCTTCCAGATTCAGGCTGGCGAAAAGTTCGTCGATGAGTTTGCCGTAGTTTTCTTTTGTAAGCTTTTCCGAAGATGCCTGCGCTTCGATTCCGGCTAACCCTGCAAACAGATCGTAATTGTCCGACACGAAGGCATAAAGAGTGTCGTCATTCTTGGCGGCCTCTGCAATTTCTTTTACCATAGCCGCTGTCTGGACCGCGTTCAGCGAGGCTGTCAGTTTCTGCCCCTGAACCGTTTCGCCGTCAACCGTAATGCTCTGGTCCTTTTCCGCTGTTATTTCAGCCGCGGAAAGGGAATTCGCATAAATGGCGGCAAGCTTGTCCAGGCTGGCCTGTAATGTTGCCGGGTCGTATTTGATTTTCGCAAGACTGTCGGGAGTGACCTGCAGCGCCGCCTGATCCTCGGCCAGCAGATATTTGTCCAGAAGCTCCGGGATATGTATATACGTTTTCCCGTCGTTGTAGGCCAAAGAATTCACGGTCAGTTTTAAGGCGGACGGATCAGTAACCGTAAGGCTGGTCTGCGTGCCGTTTTCATTGACAAGCGTTTTTACGTTCATGTTCAGGCTGTTCAGGTACTCCATTGTTTTCTGAACCGCTGGGGATTGTTCCGCCGGAAGGTTCAGATCTTTTAAAAGCTGATCCTGCAATTTGACGTTATACTGTAAGGTGGAATTGAGCGTTTTCGGCTTATTGTAGCTCTGTGCGAGGCCGACGCTTCCATCCAGGAGGGATATGATTTGCTTTGTGCTCGATTGCGCCGTTGCCAGCTCAATATTCTGCACATACTTGGTTTTTCCTTGGATCAGCTGCATGAAGTCGCGGTTGAAAAAGAGCTTACCCACCGTAACCACTCCAGCCAGCAGAACAAAAACTGATACCAGTGCTATGATGGCGATTTTGATTTTTCCGGGCTTTCCCGGCCCGGCTCCATTCACCGGGATCGATCCGTTTTCTTCACCCGAGCATTGTTCGCATAAAGATTCCCCGTTGCTCGTAGTATTTCCGCATTTTGTGCAAGTCATTAGAACACTCCTTCAATATTTCTTTTTGGATGGCTGTAACAGGATATAAATCCATTATAAGCCATTGTCCTGTACCAAGGAACCGGTAGATGTTGGTGATTCTGGGTATATATGGGAAAACGCGGATCAAGGGGATTTCCGAACTCCCGGAGAAGAGATTTCGGAATCAAAAACAAGCCGGCAGTCATTGAAACTACCGGCTTGTTTTTTTACAGAGCTTAAAAGGACGAATCCTGAATTTTTGTGCTAAAGTGAGACTTTCGACAAAGCTACAGAATCTCGCTGCGCAGGCAATACCTAAAATTGCTTTACTGTCGATACTTTGGTTTGGTTCAGGCAATTAATATTGCTCCAGGTTGCCGCGTGTGACCTGGGGCAGGAAGAAAGACTCAGAGAATCTTTTTCCTTTTGCGGGGTTTTTCCGCGTGTACAGCAGGGACGGCCTCCAGATGGTAAAAACCCTTGACCATACGATAGATGATCGTGATAACACACGCCGAAAAGATCATCATTACCGCGATAACCAACAGCATCGGCGCAGTGAGATGAACCAGAGAGAAGAAGTCATGGAACAGCAGCATGGCGGTTAAAAATCCGAGAGACATACAGTAGAACAACACCTTTCGCAGGGTGTTGAACGGCAGGCAAATGCTCAGCAGGTTCATCAAGCCGGTAGCGCCGATCAGAATCACGCTGACGGTGGATACCTCATCATCCGACAAATGAAAGAAGGTGCCGACCGGCATTAAAATGATGATCGTGAGCGCCATGGCAAGCATGCCCGGCAGAGATTTTGTAAGGATGTTGACGATGAATTTTCCTCGGATCCTGTCTTTATTTGGCTCCATTGCCAGAATAAAGGATGGAACGCCGATTGCAAACAGGTTGATCAGAGAAAACTGAATGGGCTGTAGGGGATAGTCATACGGCGCGAAGATAAAGTATACGGCGATAATCGCGGAGAAAAACGCTTTTACCAGAAACAGGCAGGCTGAACGCTGAAGGTTATTGATCGAACGCCGCCCTTCGTGCACTACCTTGGGAAGGGAGGCAAAATTCGAGTCCAGCAGCACCAGCTGAGAAACGGTTCTGGCGGCGTCGCTTCCCGAAGCCATCGCAATGCTGCAGTCGGCCTCTTTCAGGGCCAGAACATCGTTGACGCCGTCACCGGTCATTGCGACCGTGTGATGTTTCGCCTTCAGTATTTTGACGAGATCGAGCTTCTGCTGCGGGGTTACGCGGCCGAAAACCGTGTAGCGTTCGGCGGCTTCCGCCAGCTCCTCCGGTGTTTTCAGAGTTGTTGCATCCACGTAGTTGTCTGCATTTTCCATACCGGCCTTTTGGGCAATGTTTGAAACCGTAATTGGATTGTCACCCGAAATCACCTTGAGATCAACGCCCTGCTCGGCAAAATACATCAGTGTCTGAGGGGCCTCCGGCCTGATTCTGTCGCTGAACAAAAGCAGGGCCATCGGCTCCAGCTCGCCCGGAAGCTCCTTGTCCTGAAAGCGCCCGGCGGATTTTACGAGCAGCAGAACCCGCTGTCCGCTTTGTGCATAAGAATCGGCGTCGCGCCGGATGTCGGAGGACTTGTCCGGCAGAAGAATCTCCGGCGCGCCGAGGATAAAGCTGCCCTGATTTTCAAAAAAAGCGCCGCTCCATTTTTTGGCGGAGGAAAACGGGATGATCTCCTCACAGTTCCAGCCGGGAGGGGAAGAGAAGCTTTTGCGCACCGCGTCCATGGTGGGATTGTTGTCCGGCAGTGCGGTGGTCAGGGCGCACAGAGCGGTTTCCGCCTGTTCCTGCTCCGTGCCATTACAAAGAACCAGGTCGTCAAACTGTAAGGTGCCTTCGGTAATCGTGCCGGTCTTGTCCAGGCACAGGACATCGACGCGGGCCAGCGTTTCGATACAATACAGCTCCTGAACGAGCGTTTTGTGCGAAGCAAGACGAATGACACTGACGGCCAGCACGACGCTCGTCAGAAGAACCAGCCCTTCGGGGATCATGCCGACCAGAGCGCCCACCGTACTGACGATCGATTTGGAAAACGCAGTCTGCAGAACATAGTGCTGCTTATAAAACAGAATCAGCCCGATCGGTACGATGATGGCCCCAATTACCTGAATGATGCGGTTAATCCAGGTCATGATTTCAGAATTTGGCTTTTTCAGGTATTTGGCATCCTGAGAAATCTGCTCCGCGTAATTGTCTTTTCCAACATGTTCTACCTGAGCGTGGCACGCTCCGCTGACGATAAAACTGCCCGAAAGCATCGTGTCGCCCGGTTTTTTGGGAACAGGGTCCGATTCGCCGGTTAGCAGGGATTCGTTTACTTCGCACTCGCCGCTGCATATGATACAATCGGTGCAGATTTGGTTGCCCGCTTCCAAAAACAGAATATCGTCCAGAACAACGTCGTGAACTTCAATGGTGAGCTGTTCGCCGTTTCGGATTACCTTGGCTTTCGGCTCAGCGATCAAAGCCAGGCGGTCTATGGTTCGTTTGGCACGAATTTCCTGAAAGATTCCGATCAGAAGGTTACTGAGGATGACACCCATAAACAGCAGGTTTTTATAAGAGCCTACCAGTAAAATCAAAGAGGCCAGAACGGCATTTAATATGTTAAAGGGTGTAACAATATTCTGTAAAACAATTTCTTTCACCGACTTTGTCTTTATGTCTGATTCCCCGTTAAAAAGACCTTGCTGCCGCCGCTGGTCAATTTGTTCCTGCGTCAGTCCGGTTGAATAGTCGGGATGAAACCGTTCAAAATAAGTTTGTGACGGTTCAGTCATTTGTTTTCATCCACCTTATGTTTTTTAACAGTATACCCTAAACAGAAAAAAGGATTGGCCTCAATCTCTGAAAATTCAAAATCACGTCATAATTTTTGTAGAGTTATCCAAAAAACAAAGATATGGCATTTCTCCATTTAACAATTATGCGTCTTGTTGCAAATGTTATTTGTGGTATAATGGATGATTAGTGAAGGTGAACAGAAAATGCGTTGTAATTTCACAATTCTGTGCAGGTGAATTTCTGCTGCAGAAAGAAAGGAGATTGATACCATTTTTAAGCAAGACGCGTTCGATTTTATCTCTTTAAAATCGGGCAAGGACCTGAACGGCATGTTGGTGCTGTTTCTGACGATATCTATTTTTCTACCGTTTTATGTCAGTATGGCGGCCGTTTCATTGATTGCATTTATGACGGTTATCAATTACGAAAGACGAGCAGAGGCTTTTGGAGATCCGTATTCTATAGGAATTGTATTATTTTTTCTGTTTACCGGTTTTGTCGGGCAAGTATACAATAACCATATTGGAAGCGCTTATTCATTGTTTGCCGCGGCTCTTTTGGTCTGCGGGTTCTATATCCGCAGCTTTATGACGAAGCAGCTTTTTGATCAGGCGATGGATACCGCCTGCCTGAGCAGTGTGGCGTGTGCAGTGGTGGCAGTATTTCAAAAGATTTCCACTTACGCGACGGAGCCTTCGTTCCGCCCGATCTCAACGTTCACTAACGCAAATTTCTATGCGACCATGATCGAATTTGTTGTTCTGATCGCTCTTTATCGGATGATTACCAATGCACAGAATCGTCGGTTTTATCTGATCGTGATCGCCAGCAATCTTGTGGGGCTTTATCTTTCGGCCAGCATGTCGGCCATCTTTTCTCTCGGACTTGCGGTGCTTGTATTCCTTTTCCTGAAAGGGAAGCGCAAAGTCGCAACGATCATCGGCGTCAGCGGGATATTCCTTGTGGCAGCCGGTCTGATGATGCCGGAGCTGTTCCCCCGCATTGAGTTTATTGATCAATCATGGGATCAGCGGGTCAACATCTGGATGACTTCCGTCAAGGGAATCGAGCATCATCCGTTCTTTGGCCAGGGCGCGGCAGCCTACCGTTTGGCCTGTGAAGAATATTTTGGATACAAAACATATCACGCTCACAACCTGTATCTGGATACATTATTGAATTTTGGTCTGGTCGGCGCAGCGGTGATTACTGGATATTTGTATTGTCAGGCTAAAATTGTACTGACTCGTTTCCGCGGTAGAATCTGCGGGAATATGAATATTCTTCTGGCCGCTTGTTCCTGCGCTATTTTGGTACACGGCTTTACAGATGTTACGATCTTCTGGGGCCAGACCGCAATGCTGTTTCTTCTGATTTTTTCTTCCACCGGTATCAACGCTGTTTACGCGGGCGGAATCCTTCGTGTGCGTCAGCGTCTGGCAACAGCCACCGGCTATTTGGAACGCTCCAATCGGGGTGCGGCAGTATTTAAAAATTAATCTGGTTTTTCTGAAAGGCCTTCGCTTTGTGCGGAGGCCTTTTTCTATGCTGCTTTCAGAATACGAAAATCCTCTCGAAAAATGGTCTAAAGCAAAATTCGGGGCATATCATTGAAAACGGGAGGGATGATAATGAGCTCATCGGAAGAGTGCAGATTTTTGATGTGCAGTCTGGATAAGACTTTCAGCAGCGCCGGAACCGAAATATTGACGGTAAAGATTGAGTACCCGAAATTTGAGCTTCCCGAATGCGGAAGAATGGAAACGATCATCAATCGCTGCATCTGGGGGCAGGTGGAATGCTTTTTTCATGACGCGGCGACAATCCTGTTTCGCCAGGCGGCCTGCGCACTGCATAATGCAAACGACTCGGAAGATAAGGTGCCCTTCCACCCGTATGATGCCGTTCTGCAGTATCAGGTGACTGCCTGCAATTCCTGCTATGTCAGCCTGTATCGCGATGCCTATGAGTATACGGGTGGAGCACACGGCAATACCATCCGCCGTTCCGATACCTGGTCGCTGAAAGCGTGCAGGGCTGTTCAGGCGTGCGATTTCTTTCATCCGAAAACGAACTTTCGGAAAGCGCTTCTGGATGAAATCCTGTTTCAGGCCGATGAAAACATGAGAAAATGTCCCGGTATTTATTTTGATAATTACCGCAAGCTGATCACCCGGTATTTTAATCCCAACCGGTTTTATCTTACGGATAACAGTGTGGCTTTTTACTTTCAGCAGTATGAAATCGCGCCGTATGTTTCCGGAATCGTTACCTTTTCCATTCCGTTTGATCAGCTGGAATGCCCCCCGGTTTGCCAGCAATAGAGAAAATTTTGCCCCTGCCTGTAATGACCGGCAGAGGGCATTTCTCTTTGCGGGAAAAACATGGCAAGGGGAAAGGTTTTATGCTATAATAACCTCACGGCGCAGGCCGAAGCGAAGCTTCGGGCGCCTGAGAGAGTATTGAATCATCCACTTAGGTGAGTAAGGCATTGAACTCTTTTTATTTGAGTCTGCTTTGACCGGGATGATATAATAATCTTATGCAGGCTGAGCCTGCACGCACGTCGCGGGGAAGCAAACGAAATAAACTTCCTGTTTTCACGCGGAAACAACTTTTAGCGCAGCCGACGACAATAACCTTGCGAGCGAACACTTTCAATGAAGCCCTTTACAGTAGCGGGGATTTACATTTTCATGGATTGTTCTGTTAAGCAGATTCCAAAGGCGGAGCCTTTGGTGAGTCTTTAGTGAGTCTTTGCTTTAATGCCGCCTTGCAGCGAAAGTAGGTGCTCGCGCCAGCGGTGAGGGGCAAGTCCTGTGCCAGCAGAATTCCCATACGGGGAACTCGCAGAAGAATTCGTCTTTCCATATCAATATAAATAACAGAAGAAGTACCCGCCCCGGCAAAGGGGCAGACCTATGCCAATAGAAGCCTGCTGCGGCAGAGCTGCACAGAAAAAGGATCGTATGATCTAACGCATCATTGTGTACAAAATGGGGGAGAAGAAAAATGAACGCCAAAGAAGAATTTGAAGAAATCTATACCACGAATATTCACCGCAGCGGCAGCCGGGAGTTTCTGGAATGGCTTTCCACCACCGACTTTTTTACTGCTCCGGCCAGCACAAAATTTCATTGCGCCTGCCTGGGCGGCCTTGCACAGCACAGCGTCAATGTATACCGCGTGATGCGCGAAAAGCATTTTGAAGAGGGAAAAGACAACGAAGAGAGCTTCGCGATCTGCGGACTTCTGCATGATGTGTGCAAGGCGCAATATTATAAAACCTCCACAAAGAACGTAAAGAATGAGGAAACCGGTGCGTGGGAGAAGCGTCCGTTTTACATGGTAGAGGACAGCTTTCCATATGGACATGGAGAAAAGTCCGTCTTTCTGATCGAGCGCTTTCTTCGCCTGAAGCCCGCGGAGGCTGTGGCGATCCGCTGGCATATGGGCGGCTTCGACGATTCCGCGCGCTCCGGAAACTTCGCGATCAGCCTTGCTTATCAAAAATATCCGATCGCGGTCAAGCTGCATTTGGCAGATTTGGAATCAACTTATCTGCGCGAAAAAGGAACCTCCTCCGCACATTGACAAAATGTCCATGATTTTTCAGAGGATACGGGGTATTTTGTAGGACAAGCCTGTTTACATTGGTGGAAAATATGACTATAATATTATCTAATTATAATAAATGGACAAGAATAGAAGTCTTAATGAAAAAGGAGTCGATTAATCCATGGCTTATTATTTTGAAGAGCCTTCCCGCACGTTTAACGAATACCTGCTGATTCCGGGATATTCCTCTGCTGAATGTATTCCATCCAATGTCAGTCTGAAAACACCGGTTGTCAAATTTAAGAAGGACGAAGAGCCTGCACTCTCCATGAACATTCCGATGGTATCGGCGATCATGCAGTCTGTTTCGGATGATAAAATGGCGATCGCTCTGGCAAAAGAGGGCGGCATTTCTTTTATTTACGGCTCTCAGAGCATTGAAGAAGAAGCCGCGATGATACAGCGTGTCAAAAGCTATAAGGCCGGTTTTGTGGTAAGCGACTCCAACATTAAGCCGGATCAGACGCTTCAGGACATTCTGGATCTGAAAGAGAAAACCGGCCATTCCACCGTGGCTGTAACCGAGGACGGAACCGCGACCGGCAAGCTGCTGGGGATTGTCACCAGCCGCGACTACCGCATCAGCCGTATGGACCCGGACACGAAGGTTTCTGAATTCATGACCCCTTTCTCCAAGCTGGTATATGCCGAAAAGGGCGTTACCCTGAAAGAAACAAACAATATCATTTGGGATCACAAGCTGAACGCTCTGCCGATCGTGGATGAAAATCAGCATCTGGCCTATCTGGTATTTCGTAAGGACTATGCCTCGCATAAAGAAAACAAGCTTGAGCTGCTGGATGACCACAAGCGTTATGTAGTTGGCGCAGGTATCAATACCCGCGATTTTGCAGAGCGCGTTCCCGCGCTGGTCGAGGCAGGCGCGGATGTTCTGTGCATCGATTCCTCCGAGGGCTTCTCCGAGTGGCAGAAGAAAACCATCAGCTGGATTCGCGAGAACTACGGCGACACGGTAAAGGTTGGCGCCGGCAATGTGGTAGACAGAGAGGGCTTTTTGTATCTGGTGGAAAGCGGAGCCGATTTTGTGAAAGTCGGTATCGGCGGCGGTTCCATCTGCATTACCCGCGAGCAAAAGGGCATCGGCCGCGGCCAGGCTACCGCGTTGATCGACGTGGCCAAGGCCCGCGACGAGTACTTTGAGAGAACCGGCATTTACGTGCCGATCTGCTCCGACGGCGGCCTGGTTTACGATTACCACATGACCTTGGCGCTGGCGATGGGGGCGGATTTCCTGATGATGGGCCGTTATTTTGCCCGGTTTGACGAAAGCCCTACCGGAAAGGTGACCATCGGCGGCAGCTATATGAAAGAGTACTGGGGCGAAGGCTCGAGCCGCGCCAGAAACTGGCAGCGCTACGATCTGGGCGGCGCCAGCAAGCTTTCTTTTGAAGAGGGCGTCGATTCTTATGTTCCCTATGCCGGCGCGCTGAAGGACAACGTGAACCTGACCCTCAATAAAATCCGATCCACTATGTGCAACTGCGGTTCTTTGACCATTTCTGAGCTGCAGAAAAAAGCCAAGATTACTCTGGTTTCCGCAACCTCTATTGTAGAGGGCGGTGCCCATGACGTTGTACTGAAGGATACGGGCAACAATATCGTAAAATAAAATCGGATAAAAAAACACTGTACCGTTTCGGTACAGTGTTTTTCCTTACAGGGTTTGTTCGGGACGATAAAAATCGTCTTTAAATGGAAACGGAAGAAACGGCGTTTCTTCCGAAGTCTGAGAGATCGGTTTCAGCGGGTCATCGCAGATTTCTTCTTCCAGAAAAGGCTGACTCCACGGTACATCTGGCGGCAGAATCATCGTTATCGATCCCCCTGCGTCAGATTGTCGGCATAGCTGCACAGGCTCTCAAAGGAATTGACTCCACCGGGGCGCTGGGCGATAGCCGAACGCACATGTTCCGGCAGGGAATCAAAATAATGCTTGGCAGCCGGGTCATCCTTCATCAAAGCATATAAATCAGGATATTTTTTGTCCATAAAATTCACCTCTTATTTATTTTGCACTGATTTTCATAAAAATTTCAGGCAAAGGGAGGGAATTTTAGAAAAAATTGCATTATTGATACTTTCTGACGCCCTCGATGTGAAGAAAACGGCTGCGGTCGTATACATAAGAGCTCAAAGGGCGCATGAATGCGTCGAAGGTATGGGCCGCGACGTAAATTTCACCCGGCTCGACCGCCACAACAATAGGGGAATGATAGAATCTGCCGGTTTGATCACCCAGCTGAATAATATCCCCGGGCATCATTTCAGAGGCGTCTGTCTCTGTGGCAAAGGGGCCCGGGCCTTTGTTCTGCGTCAAGAACTGGTACAGATAAACGACCCCCGTCCAGGAGGGGCTTCTGTCGCTGCTGCTGTTATAATACCATCCGTACGTGGGGGTGTAGTTCATCACACCGCTGCCAGCGTAAAGACATTGCGAGGCAAAATTAGTGCAGTCGCCTCCCAGATTTTCAAAATTATAATAGGCCGGATTTCTCTGAAACGCCCATTTGCGGGCATACTCTACAGCAGCGGTCCGGTTATAGGCTACGATGCGAAGCATGGAAATTTCCTCCATTACTTTTAGATAGGATATGAATCATAAATCATCAAATGGTCTTTCAGGATTTCATTCCAAATTTGAAATCAGAAAGCTGATGATAATGTTCTCACCCGCCCGAAGCCCTGCTTTGGCTCCGTGAGGCTATTATATCCTATGCACCGAAGCGAATTATGTACGTTTTCACCGCTGTGCCGAAACACGGCGGTGAAAACGCCTGCCTTGGCAGAGCATTAATTACTGCTTTACGCGGAAAGACTGGCAGTCTGTGCACTGGTCCATGGTAGGATTCTTTTCATGGGTACCAACCTGAATCTTTTCCAGAGAACAGAAATCCTGTGTTCCGCAGTGATACTGACACTGGTCTACGCTGCATCCGATCGACGGATTGGGACGGTCATTGGAATTCATCATCTGAGCTCGCCTCCTTTCACTCAAAGGCTGTCCTTAGTATGAGAAAAAGAGAACGAATTATGAAGTGTAAATTTTGAGATTGCTTCCATCGAGTGAGAATGGTACTATAGCCATACGACTTTTTTAAAAAACGAGGCATTTGGATCCTCGCCAAAGGCAAGATGGACTTGCCGGTTTGTTGTGCCTATTCTGTATATGGAACTGTATATCTCATATTTTTAGTAAAATGAGGTATTCTAAGGGAAACAATGGAAAATAAGGAGCAATATCATGAAGCACCCTAAAATGAAAAATACAGCGGCGCTTTTGCTGCTTTGCCTTTTGATTCTGGCATCTTCGATTTTATTTTTATTCATTGCGCAAAACAAACCGATGATCCACTGGGTGAGAACCTTTATGCCCAGTGTTTCAGAGGCACCGTCATCTTCTGAGGTGATCGAATCTTCTGCTCTGGAATCAACGCCGACAGAGTCTTCGGTGTCTGCTGCGGAGCTGGCAAAGGTATGGGAAAAAGACAGTGATTTACTTCTTGTCAATTGGGAGTACGGTCTTCCGGATCAATATAAGCCCAATTTGGTCAAGGCGTATGACATGGTAATGGACGAGCGTCTTGTGGAACCGTACAAACAGATGGCCGCAGCCGCTTTACAAGACGACGTAACACTTTGGATTTCTTCCGCATACCGTGCGCCGGAGCTGCAAAAAGAGCTGCTGGAACGCGAAATCAAGGAAAACGAACAAAAGGGAATGAGTCCGGAAGAGGCCAAGGAAAAGGCTGCTATCGCCGTGGCCCAACCGGGGCACAGCGAGCATAATACCGGTCTTGCGATCGACGTTAACGGGGTGCGCCCGGAATTTGAGAAAGAAAAGGGCTATGAATGGATGAAGCAGCATGCTGCGGAATATGGCTTTATTCTTCGCTACCCCAGAGAGAAAGAAGACATCACGAAAATCATGTTTGAACCCTGGCATTACCGCTATGTCGGCAAAGAGAATGCGCAAAAAATGAATGAACTGGGCATGTGCCTGGAGGAATACGTGAATTACCTGGCACAAAACGAAGAAAATAATTGAATAAATTCCAAATTTTGATATAATAACAGAAAGAGACTGTTTTCTTCTGAAAGACGAAGGTATCGATTTCCCCCGCCTTCGGTGGGGGAAATCGATCAACGTCATTTTTTGAAAAGACACGTTTCAAGCAAGAAACGACTCAATCCTGAAGGGGTGTTGATATGCAAGAGAAAAAAATTAGAACCAGATTTGCTCCCAGTCCCACCGGATTTATGCATGTGGGCAATTTGCGCACAGCGCTGTACGAATACCTGATTGCGAAGAATCAGGGTGGGGATTTCGTCCTGAGAATTGAAGATACCGATCAGGAACGTCAGGTGGAGGGCGCTGTCGAGGTGATTTACGACACCCTGAAAACGGTTGGCCTGCAGCACGACGAAGGCCCCGATATCGGCGGGCCTTATGGGCCGTATGTGCAGAGCGAGCGCATGGATACCTATAAAAAGTATGCTGAGCAGCTTGTCCAGGAGGGAAAAGCATATTACTGTTTCTGTACGAAGGAACGCCTGGCTTCCCTGCATGAGGAAAACACGTTTGGCGGATACGACCGTCACTGCCGGCACCTCCCTCAGGAGGAAATCGATCGTCTGCTCGCGGCAGGCACACCTCATGTCATCCGCCAGAAGATGCCGGCCGAGGGATCCACTACGTTCCACGATGCCGTTTACGGCGATATCTCTGTAGAGAATAAGGAGCTTGAGGATCAGGTTCTGCTGAAATCCGACGGTTTCCCCACCTATAATTTTGCCAACGTGATCGACGATCATCTGATGGAGATCACCCACGTGGTGCGCGGCAGCGAATATCTGTCTTCCACGCCGAAGTACAATCTGCTGTATGAAGCCTATGGCTGGCAGATTCCCACGTATGTGCATCTGCCGCTCATCAAGGGCAGAAACGCCGACGGTACCGCGTCAAAGCTCTCGAAGCGCCACGGCTCCACCGGCTTTGCCGATCTGGTCAAGGAAGGCTATCTGCCTGAGGCGATCATCAACTATATTGCCCTCTTGGGCTGGTGCCCCAAAGACAATGAGGAAAAAATGGACATGCAGGGGCTGATCGAGCGCTTTTCGATCGAAGGCATCAGCAAGTCGCCTGCCATTTTTGACTACGACAAGCTGACCTGGCTCAATGGGGAGTATCTGCGTGCCATGACGCCGGAGCAGTTTACAGAGTATGCGATGCCGTATTATCGCCAGGCATTCGGCGATACCGAGGCAGATTGGTCTGTGCTGACGCTGATTCTGCAGCCCCGCGTGACAAAGCTGAGCGAGATTCCCGAGATGGTCGGCTTTTTGAAAGATCTGCCGGATTATCCCGCCGATTTCTTTGTGAATAAGAAGAGCAAAACGACGCTTGAAAATTCTGCGCCGCTGCTGCGCGAGTCGATTTCTGTCCTCAGGGAGCTGCCTGACTGGACGGTACCGAGCCTGCACGAAGCGCTGTTGGCGCTGGCTCAGCGGCTCGAGGTGAAAAACGGTACGCTTCTCTGGCCCGTTCGAATTGCGGCGGCAGGCCAGACCGTTACACCGGGCGGCGCGATGGAGATTCTGGCCATTCTTGGCCGGGAAGAGTCCCTGCGCCGGTTAGAGCTGGGTCTGAAAAAATGTGAAGGGTAATGGGGAGAATACGATGAGCGAAGAAAAAAGAGAACCGTTGAATCCGGAGTCTGCCGGCAATTTCATTCATGAATTCGTTACAGAAGATATCGCGCCGGGCGGGCGCTTTGAAGGCAAGCGCGTTCACACCCGTTTTCCTCCCGAGCCGAACGGCTATCTTCACATTGGCCATGCGAAGGCTATCTGCATCGATTTCGGCACTGCGGAAAAGTTCGGCGGCATTTGCAATCTGCGCATGGATGACACGAATCCCAGTAAGGAAGATACCGAATATGTCGACGCCATCCAGGAGGATATCCACTGGCTTGGCTACGATTGGGACGACCGTTTTTATTATGCCTCGGATTATTTCGAAACCATGTATCAGCTTGCAGAAAAATTGATTGAAAAAGGCCTTGCGTATGTATGCCAGCTGACACCCGATCAGATGAGGGAAAACCGCGGCGATCTGAAAAATCCGGCAGTCAGCCCGTATCGTGACCGCCCGGCGGAGGAAAGCATCGATTTGTTCCGCAGAATGCGGGCCGGGGAATTCCCGGACGGTGCCATGACGCTGCGGGCAAAAATCGATCTGGCTTCCGGCAACTTCAACATGCGCGATCCTGTTTTGTACCGCATCAGCCATACCTCTCACCACAGGACCGGCGACGCATGGTGCATTTACCCTATGTACGACTACGCGCATCCCATTGAGGACGCAATGGAGGATATTACGCACTCGCTGTGCTCCCTGGAATTTGAGGATCACCGCCCGCTGTACGACTGGGTGATTCAGAATGTAGATCTGCCCTCGAAGCCCCGCCAGATCGAGTTTGCGCGTCTTGGCATTAACAACACGGTCATGAGCAAGCGACGCCTGCGGCTTCTGGTAGAGCGGGAATTCGTTTCCGGCTGGGATGATCCCCGTATGCCCACTTTGTGCGGCCTGCGCCGCCGCGGCTATACTCCGGCTTCCATCCGTAACTTTATTGAGCGTCTGGGCGTATCCAAAGTGAACAGCACGGTGGAGTATGCCTTTTTGGAGCATTGCCTGCGCGAGGACCTGAATCTGAACGCACAGCGTGTGATGTGCGTGCTCGATCCGATCAAGCTGATCATCACCAATTATCCGGAGGATCAGGTGGAAGAGTTCGAGGTAGAGAATAATCCGAACCGCCCCGAGGACGGATCGCGCAAGGTCGATTTTTCACGCGAAGTCTGGATTGAGCGCGACGACTTTACCGAAACGCCGCCGAAAGGCTATTTCCGTTTGTTCCCCGGGAACGAGGTTCGTCTGAAAACGACGTATATTGTTCGCTGCACCGGCTGCAAAAAGGATGAAAACGGCAATGTGGTTGAGGTTTACGCGGAATACGATCCGGCCACCCGCGGCGGCAACACGCCGGACGGCAGAAAGGTGAAGGGAACCATTCATTGGGTCAATGCGGCGTCCGCTGTTTCGGCAGAAGTTCGCCTGTACGATAACCTGTTTACCGTTCCCGATCCGGAAGCCGGCGAGTTTTTGGAGCTTTTGAATCCCGATTCGCTGACGGTTCTGAAAGACTGCAAGGTAGAACCCGATGTGGCGAAAGCCTCTGCGCCCGCTTCGTTCCAGTTCATGCGCCAGGGTTATTTCTGCCCGGATCTTGACAGCACACCGGAGCATCCTATCTTTAACCGTTCGGTTTCGCTCAAAGACAGCTTCAATAAGAAATAAAAACAGCTTGCCCCGGCCTGCAGTACGCAAAGCCGGGGCATTTCTAACGCCGCAGTTTCAGCTGGCGGCAAAATCGGCGCGCGCCGGTGTATTACCAGGCGCAACGCTTTCACTTTTTCTTGGTAAACTCGGGGAAAAAGCTGTCTGGATTCTGTTTGAACTGCTCAACAGGGTCCAGTTCAACGCTGCTCTTATCCGATTTTCCGTAATACCCCATCCAACGGGGCACCGGATTTTGCTCAGGATTTTTGCAGTCGTAAATCTTAGTTCTGATCTCCATGTTTCCACCTCCGCACAGATGCTGGTATGAATATAGTATGCAGCTCCGGTAAAATCTGTCAGCCTTGTACAAGCGGAATTTACGGAAATTTTTGCTTGAAGGCTTTTCCAATCTTTGCGAAAATGATATAATGTAGCTGTTGGTATCAGGCGCTGTACTGCACTGAGGAATCCATGTGTTTTAGGCGGCAGGCCGTTGTATCTGCTCCCGTGTGATATCCAAAAAGAAAGAATGAGGTGAAACAACATGCAGAAGAGCTTATCGATTGCCAGCTTTGTTTTGGGAATTGCGGCGACAATGGTCAGCATCGCTTTGACCGTGCTCCAGATTGTCAGCCTGAAAAAGAGCCGCTGAGTCATTCACCAATCAAAGAAAGCATATCCGGCGCGGCAGGCTGAAGATGGCCCCGGCGCCGGTTTTCTTTACAGAAAAGGGGGATTGTATGAAGCTGCTGCATCTGGCGGATTTGCATATCGGCAAACGGGTCAATGAATTCAGTATGCTGGAGGATCAGCGCGCCATATTAAAGCAGATTTTAAACATTGCGGAGCAGGAGAAGCCCGACGCTGTCCTGATCGCCGGGGACGTTTATGATAAAACCATTCCGCCCGGAGAGGCGGTTTCGGTTCTGGATGACTTTCTGACCGGTCTGGCGTTTTTAAAGCTGCCGGTTTTTATGATCTGCGGGAACCACGATTCCGCGGAGCGCCTGAGCTTTGGCAGCCGGATTCTGCGCCGCCAGGGGATTACGATCGCCGCGGCTTATGATGGCGCCTTAGAACCGGTTCTGATGCACGATGAGTACGGGTCGGTGGAACTGTACCTGCTGCCGTTTATCAAGCCCGCGCTGGCAGCTCCGTTTTTCCCCGAAAAAGAGCTGGAAAGCACTGAGGATGCCGTACGTTCGATTCTGGAATCGGTGCCCGATCGGCCGGATTGCCGCAGGGTGCTGGTCGCGCATCAGTTCGTGACCAACCGGGGGGAGCTGCCGCAGCAGTCGGATTCTGAAACCGCATATGTCGGCGGGTCGGACGCGGTGGACGCCGGGGTTTTCCACGCCTTTGATTATGTGGCGCTGGGGCATCTGCATGGCCCGCAGAAAATGCTGCGGGATACCATTCGATATGCAGGTTCCCCTCTCAAATATTCCTTTTCAGAAAGCCGTCAGAAAAAATCCGTGACGATCGTCGAGCTGCTGAAGAAAGGAAATACCCTGATTCGCCAGATTCCCCTTGTTCCGCTGCGCGATATGCGCGAAATCCGCGGCCCGATCGATCAGCTGACCGACCCGCAGGTTGTGAATTCCGCGAACCCGGAGGATTACATCCACGCGACCTTGACGGACATCGAGGAGCTGATGGACCCCATCGGCCGCCTGCGCAGATTTTACCCGAATATCATGCGGCTCGATTTTGAAAATCGCCTCAGCAGGGAAATCAAGCTGAAAAACGCCGCATCGGGGGAAGACCTTTCTCAAAAAACAACGATGGAACTGTTTGAAGATTTCTTCCAGATGCAAAACCAGAAAGAAATGACGCAGGAGCAGGCCCAGGTAATGGAGTCGCTGTTTTGCAGCAGTCAGGAGGAGACGCGATGAAGCCGAAGCATTTAACCGTCAGCGCGTTCGGCCCCTTTGCAGGCAGAGTTGAGATTCCGTTTGAGCAGTTCGGCTCTATGGGGCTGTTTTTGATCACGGGGGATACCGGCGCGGGAAAAACGACGCTGTTTGATGCGATTTCCTTCGCGCTGTTTGGGGAATCGAGCGGTACCGTGCGCCCGGTAGAGAGCCTGCGCAGCGATTTTGCACGCCCGGAGGAAAAAACCTATGTGGAATTGTCTTTTCTGCACCGCGGACAAGAATATTTTTTGCGAAGGAATCCCAAATACCGCCGCCCAAAAAAAAGCGGCGAGGGGGTTACGGACGAGCCCGCCGATGCGTCGCTGACCTTCCCGGACGGCAAAGTAATCACCGGGAATGTACGGGTCACCGGTGCGGTCACTGAGCTTTTGGGGATCGATTATAAGCAGTTCAAGCAGATCGCCATGATCGCGCAGGGGGAGTTCTTAAAGCTGCTGCTGGCGGATCACCGCGAGCGGGCGGAGATTTTTCGCCGTGTATTTGGCACAGCGCCGCTGGAAGCGGTACAGCTGGAACTGAAAAAGCAGGAAAAAGCGGCCAGAATCGAATGGGAGGACTCCTGTAAAGCAATATTGCAGTACACAGGTAATCTACTTTACAGCGAGGAGCAAACCGCCGAATCTCTGGTGCAGGAATGGGCGGCTGAGCAGAATCTGCACCGCATGGATGAAATGACTGCGCTTTGGAATAGAATGCTGCGGGAGGACGAAGCGCTTCTCAAAACCCAGAAGCTTCAGCAGGAAAAGCTGCAGGAAGCAGATGCAAAGCTGATTGCCGAACTTACCCGCGCGGAGCAGATCAACCGGATGTTCCGCGAGCTGGAACAGGCCCTGCTTCGCCGTGAGGAACTGTTGAAACAGGAACCGCAGATCCGGCAGAGAGAATATCTGGCCCGCAGGGCCGGCGCTGCTGCGGAGCGTGTGCTGCCGTATGAGAAAATTTATTGTTCCGCGAAGGAAAATGTTGAACGTCTGGAAAATGCAATTCGCGCTTCCAGCGAGCGTTCGGCTCTTTTGGAAAATCAGCTCAAACAGTTAGAAGCAAACTGGAGCAGAGAGCAGGAAGCCGAGCCGCAGCGAACAGCGCTTGCGGAGCGCTTAACGGGCCTTCGATCGGCTTTGCCGGATTATGCGCATTACAAAACGCTGATGCAGCAGCAGAAAGATTTTGAACGGGCTCTTTCGCAGAATATCACTCATTTGGAGCAAGTAACCAAACGAAGGGAAGATCTTACCAAAAAGCGTGACGAGCGCCAGGCGCTGCTGTCGCAGTCTGCGGATGCGCCGGTTTCTCTGGTAAAATGCGAAAAGGAAAAAGAGACTGCCGAAACGCTGCGCTCCAATTTGCTTTTGCTGCACGATATGGCAAAGCGTTTGGAAGCGATGGAAGCAGAGCAGAAGCGCGCACAGCGGGAATATCTGGACGCCGATGGGGAATACAGCAGAATTTATGGCCTGTGCGAGGAAAAGGAGCGTTTGTATTTTGACCAGCAGGCCGGCGTTCTGGCCGGGCGTCTGCGCCCGGGGGAACCATGCCCGGTCTGCGGCTCGAAAGAACATCCTCAAAAGGCGGAGATGATCGGCGGCGCTCCGAATGAACAGGAGCTGCAGCGGCTGCGCGGGCAGCGGGAGCAGGCAGAGGCCCACCGGCGCGAGACCAGCTCGCAGGCACATGGGAAAGAGGTCGAGGTACAGTCTGCCCGGCAGGAGCTCTACCGGCAGTGGCGGCAGATTCTGCCGGAGGTTGCTCCGCAGGAGGAACTCCCTGCGCTCAAAGCCCAGATCATTACAATCGGTACCGAAAACACCGGGCGAAAAAGGGTTCTGGAACAGAAGTACGGCGAGCTCAAACAGCTTTGCGATAACCGTGAGCTCTGGACAAAAGAACTCGACGAAACACAGCGGCTTTTGAAAGAATGCGAGCCGCTCGTGCAGCGCGAAACAGAGGAACAGTCGCGCCTTGCTTCGCAGGTAAGCGCAAAGCAGGCGGAGGCAGCTCTGGTGCGGGGGAAGCTGCCCTGCGAATCAGAGGAAGAGCTGCGGCGGCAGATCGCCGAGTCCGAGTCCCGTTTGGGGGAGCTGAAAAAACGGCTTCAGGATAGTGAAGCCGCGCTTACCAAAGGCCGCAACGATCTGGATAGCGTTCGTGCTGTTCTGAAAGAAAACACAAACCAGCTGGCAGAGCAGAAACAAAGGCTGGAACAAACCGAACAGGATTACCGCAGGGCGCTGGAAGAAAACCAGTTCAGCGAAGAGGAGTACCGGGCCGCGCTGTCGAATCAAAGCCGGGTGGAAGCCTGGCGGAACGAGGTGCAGGCCTTTACGGAAAGCCAGCGTTTTACCGAAGAGACGATCCGCCGCCTGAATGAAGAAACGGCGGAGAAAAGCCCGGTGGATTCCGAAAAACTGGCCTTGCAGCAAGAGGAACTGAAACGGGAAAAATCCGTATTGGACGAACAGGTCTCTCAAACCTCACAGCGCTATCACGGGAACCAGAGGATTTTGCAGAAGCTGGAAGACGCTTTGCGGCAGAAAGAGAAGCTGGAGCATCGTTATCTGATGCTTTCCTCCCTCTCTAAAACGGCAAACGGGGAGCTGCCCGAACGCCAGAAGCTGGCGTTTGAGCAGTATGTGCAGGCCGCGTATTTTCAAAAGGTGATCCAGGAGGCCAATCAGCGCATGAGCCGGATGACGAACGGCCGGTTTGAGCTTCTTCGCAAGGAAATCCCCGAGGATAACCGCAGCCAGTCCGGTCTGGAGCTGGATGTGATGGATTACTATACCGGCAAGCTGCGCTCCGTGCGCTCTCTGTCGGGCGGGGAATCCTTCAAGGCGTCGCTGTCTTTGGCCTTAGGCTTGTCCGACGTGATTCAGAGCTACGCCGGCGGGGTACAGATCGACACCATGTTTATCGATGAGGGCTTCGGCACGCTCGATTCGGAATCCCTGGATCAGGCAATCTCCGCGCTGGCGGCGCTCACGACCGGCGATCGTCTGGTCGGCATCATCTCTCATGTGCCGGAGCTGAAAGAAAAAATCGATAAAAAAATTACGATTCGAAAAAGTGTGACCGGCAGCACGGCTGTTCTGACCAGCCGCTGAAGACAATGGATCGGAATCTGCTTTTCAAAATAAAAACAGGAAATTCTTCCCCGCTTTCGGCGGGGAAGAACGCAGAGAACCCTATTAAAATTCAAATAAGACGTCAGGCAGAAGTGAGCAGATGCTCGGCGAAAATCTTGATGCCGATCAGAATCAGAATGATTCCTCCGGCGATTTCGGCGCGGCCCGAAAGCAGGCATCCGAATTTTCTGCCAAGATATACTCCCGCAAAGCAAAGCACAAGAGTGATGATTCCAATCAGCGAAACCGAAAAGATCATCTGCGGCACACTTTGAATTCCCACGGAAGAAGGCAGAATAATCCCCGTGGCCAGCGCGTCTATGCTGGTTGCCACCGCCTGAATCAGCAGGGCTCGTTTTCCCACCGTGTGGCATCTGGCCTCTTCGGCATGCTCCCCAAAACACGATTCCCAGATCATCTGTGTGCCCAAATAGGTCAGCAGCAGCAAAGCGAGCCAGTGCTCGATATGTATTAAGAGATCGGCACCCGCCGTTCCTAAGGCCCAGCCAAGACAGGGCATAAACGCCTGAAAAAGACCAAAGGTCAGGCCGACCTTTAGGGCAAATCCGGGCGTCACCTTTCGTACGGCAGTTCCATTTGCGACGGAGGCCGCCAGCGCATCCATAGAAAGGCCGACAGCAATTCCCACAAGGGAGAAATAGTCCATACGCAACTTCCCTTCGTGTTGATTTTAAGTTTGCTTCTGAAAAGAATATATTGGGGAACGACCGGAATTATGAGAGCTTTTACTGAAACAATACAGGGGAAGAACAGAATTTTCCGTTCTTCCCCTGTATTTTACTTGATATTGTAGTCTACCCAGTCCTTGGCTTCCTTTACATTTTCGTCAGACGGCATAGCTGCTTTTGTTTTGCTGTATCGTCTGTCCGGATAGGTAATAGGGATCGTATATTTATCCGTATCGTCTCGTTCCGGTCCCGGGCGGGTCACTTTTGCGGCGGAATTCAGCCGATTGCGCTGACCGGGTTCCTCTTTGTCTTTTCTGTGAAATAGCATACGTAACACCTCCGTATTTATTGTGCGACATCACATTGAAAAAATGCGCGCTTTCGTTTGCTACTACGGTAAAAACATGATAAAATAAATACAAAGCCTGTGGCTTTATACCAATATTATTTTCTAAAAAAATTATATTACTCCGGCGTTTTGTATATGTGACAAAATATAAAATTTGAACCGGAATGATGGGCAAAGAGGGAAGAGCTTATGATCAGTATTCTGGACTATGGGGCGGGTAATTTAAAAAGCGTTGTCAACGCATTTCGGTTTATCGGCGCAGAGGTGGAAATCACCCACGACGCCGGCCGGCTGATGCGGGCGCAGGCGGCTGTTTTGCCGGGCGTCGGTTCGTTCGGGGACGCCGCGGCTTCTCTGCGGCAATCCGGGCTTTGGCAGCCGGCGCTGGATTTCATCGCGGGCGGCCGGCCATTTTTGGGCATTTGCCTTGGCATGCAGCTGCTCTTTGAAGAGAGCGAGGAATCCCCGGGGGTAAAAGGACTTTCCGTATTTCCCGGGAAAATCTGCCGCATTCCCGACGGCGACGGCCTGAAGATCCCGCATATCGGCTGGAACTCCTTAACCCTTGACCAGACGGACGGTCTGTTCCGTCAGGTGCCGGATCAGTCTTACGTTTATTTTGTCCACTCCTATTATCTGCACTCACCCGAACGGAAAATTGTGTCCTCGCACACGCAGTACGGCGTGACGATCGATGCCTCGGTGCAGTCGGGGAATGTGTTCGCCACCCAGTTCCATCCGGAAAAAAGCGGACAGGCCGGTCTGCAGATGCTGAAAAATTTTGCACGGATGGCGGAAACCGGCCGGGAAGGGAAGGGGAGCTGCTGATGTATGCCAAACGAATTATCCCGTGTCTGGATGTCAATAACGGGCGCGTGGTCAAGGGAACCAATTTTGTCAATTTGAGAGATGCGGGCGACCCGGTAGAAGCCGCGATTCTGTACGATAAGCAGGGCGCGGACGAGCTGGTATTTCTGGACATCACCGCGACCGTGCAGGAACGCGGAACGATTGTCGACCTGGTTCAGCGGGTTGCGGAGCGCATTTTCATTCCGTTTACGGTAGGCGGCGGCATTCGTTCGGTGGAGGATTTCACCCAGCTGCTGCGCGCGGGGGCGGATAAGGTTTCGGTCAACTCCGCGGCGGTGCGCAATCCGTCGCTGATCAGCGAGGCGGCCCAAAAATTCGGCAGTCAGTGTGTGGTTTGCGCCATCGACGCAAAACGGACGCCCTCCGGCGGCTGGACGGTTTACCTCAACGGCGGCCGGATCGATACGGGCATAGACGCCGTAGAGTGGGCAAAGCGTGCGGTGTCCCTCGGCGCGGGTGAAATCCTGCTGACGAGCATGGACTGCGACGGAACAAAGGACGGGTATGATCTGGAGCTGACCGCCTCCATTTCCGATCAGGTGGGCGTCCCTGTGATTGCCTCCGGCGGGGCGGGGAGCCTGAAGGATTTTTACGATGCTTTCACCGAGGGAAAGGCCGACGCCGTTCTGGCGGCTTCCCTGTTCCATTTCGGGGAGATTACCATCCCTGAGCTGAAAGAATATCTCAAAGAAAAAGACATTTCCGTCCGATTCTGATTGGCGGGCACTTCAAAGCGGATTCCAGCTCTCTGGAATCCGCTTCTTTTTCCGATTATTTCCCGCTTTATGGATAGATTTGCCGGACACGGCATAAGAATTAGCAAGTTCTGTTCCTCTGGGTCAAACCGTGTGTGCCGGGGAATGGTGTCAATTCGGTTAATTTTTGAAAAAACCGGGAGTACCGGTTTTCTATGCTGGAGGTGTAGGAAAGGTGAATTGGAAAAAACAAACGATCTCTGTGCTGTTGTCCGCCTGCGTCCTGATTTCCGCCGCGGCTCCCGCAATGGCGATTTCGGACGAAGAGGTAAAAGCCCCTGCGGCGATTCTGGTGGAAGCAAAGACCGGCAAGGTTCTGTATGAAAAGAATTCCCATGAAAAGCGTCCGGCCGCTTCGATTACCAAGGTCATGACACTCCTGCTGGTCATGGAGGCAATCGATTCCGGCAAAATCGCGCTGACCGATACGGTCTCTGCCAGTGCCCACGCGGCCTCTATGGGTGGATCGGATATTTGGCTGCAGCAAGGGGAAACCATGTCTGTCAACGATCTGATCAAGGCGACCGTGATTATGAGCGCGAACGACGCCGCCGTGGCCCTTGCGGAACACGTGGCGGGTACCGAAGATGATTTTTTGCGCATGATGAATGACAGAGCCAAAGAGCTGGGGATGAACGACACCACGTTCAAAAACTGCAACGGCCTGGACGAGGACGGCCACCTGACCTCGGCGAACGACGTTGCCCTGATGTCCGCGGAGCTGCTCAAGCACGAAAAGATCACAGAGTACACCCTTACGTGGATCGACCATGTGCGCGACGGCAAGACACAGCTGGTCAACACCAATAAGCTGATCAAAAGCTATAAGGGAATCACGGGCCTGAAAACGGGAACCACAGGCAAAGCGGGCAGCTGTATCAGCGCTTCCGCCACCAGGGGCCAGGTCAGCCTGGTTGCGGTCATTTTGGGAAGCTCAACGACAGACGACCGATTCTCTTCAGCGGCAAAACTTCTGGATTACGGATTTGCCAACTGGTCGATGGCCACTCCCGAAAAGCCGGAGCTGCAGAAGGTTCCTATAACAAACGGCATGCAGTCCTCGGTAGAACCCGAAACAACCGATAACCCTGCTCTGCTGGTGCCAAAGGGGAAAGAATCAGAGGTAGTCAGCCAGATCGTGGTGGCGGATTCGCTGGAAGCCCCCGTCGAATCCGGACAGATCATCGGTAAAATTACGTATAAACTGGGGGACGAAACGCTTCTGGAAACCGATATCCGCGCCAAAGCAGCAGTGGAAAAAATGACGTTCTTTTCCGTATTCCGCCTGCTTTGTATGGGAATGGTATGCTTCTGATTGGTAATTTCAACCGAAATTATTCGTAAAATCTTGCGGCCGCCGCCTTGCAAATACTGCTAAGATATTGTAAAATAAACAAAAGGATTCAGAAAATGACAGGAGGTTAGCATTCATGTCTGTAAAGCTTGACGCACAGCATCTGTCCGGTTTTATGAATTCAGGCGAACTGGAAGCGATTGGGCCCCAGATAAAGCTTGCGCACGAGCTGCTTCATTCCAAAAGCGGCCCCGGCAGCGATTTTCTTGGTTGGCTGGATTTGCCCAGCGAGTACGATAAGGAAGAATTTTCACGCATTCAGTCTGCAGCGGCGAAAATCCGTTCGAATACCGATGTTTTTGTTGTCATCGGCATCGGCGGTTCTTACCTTGGCGCTCGAGCTGCGATTGAGTTTTTAAAATCCCCGTACTATAATTCGATGAAAAAAGACACGCCGGATATTTATTTTGCCGGCAACAGCATCAGCTCCAGCGCACTGGCGGAGCTTCTTTCCATCTGTGAGGGGAAAGACGTGTCCATCAACATGATCTCGAAGTCCGGCACGACGACCGAACCGGCCATCGCGTTTCGTGTGTTTCGTGAGCTATTGGAGAAGAAGTATGGCAAAGCGGGCGCCCGCGAAAGGATCTACTGTACTACAGACCATGCGCGCGGAACCCTGAAAAAACTGGCGGATCAGGAAGGCTACGAAACCTTTGTGGTACCGGATGACGTCGGCGGACGTTATTCCGTGCTCACCGCAGTGGGGCTTCTTCCGATTGCGGTCAGCGGTGCTGATCTCAACGAACTGATGCAGGGTGCTTTACAGGCAAGAGACGAATATTCGAATCCTGATTTACAACAAAATTCATGTTATCAATACGCAGCCATTCGCAATCTGTTTTACAGAAAGGGCAAAACGGTCGAATTGCTAGCCAGCTATGAGCCCTGCTTTGCCGTGATGTGTGAATGGTGGAAGCAGCTTTATGGCGAAAGCGAAGGAAAGGATCAAAAAGGTCTGTTCCCGGCTTCCGTTATTTTTTCGACCGATTTGCATTCCATGGGCCAGTATGTGCAGGACGGCCGCCGGATTCTGCTTGAAACGGTGGTTTTGTTTGAGCACGCCAAACAGGAAATCACGCTTGGCAACGACCCGGAGAATGTGGACGGATTGAACTTCCTTCAGGGCAATACGATGTCCTATATCAACGAAAAAGCCTTTGAAGGAACTGTTTTGGCTCATGTAGACGGCGGTGTTCCCAACATTGTGCTGCGGGTACCGGATTTTTCAGAGAAATCGCTTGGCGGCCTGATTTATTTCTTCGAAAAGGCCTGTGCGGTTTCCGGTTATCTGCTGGGGGTCAATCCATTTGACCAGCCCGGCGTGGAAAGCTACAAGAAAAACATGTTTGCCCTTTTGGGCAAGCCCGGGTACGAGGCCGAAAAGGCTGCTTTGGAGGCACGTCTGAAACATTGAAAGATTCTTTGCTTTCAGGATTGAAATCCGCATTTTGCGGAAATACTAAAAAATAGCAGGAGGAGTTTTGATATGGTCACTCTCATCATTGGTAAGAAAGGTTCCGGAAAGACAAAAAAGCTGATTGAAATGGCGAATGCCGCTGTCAAAAAATCGGACGGCAACGTGGTGGTAATCGAAAAGGGTCTTAAGCTCACTTACGATATCTCCCACAGGGCCAGACTGGTTGACATCGATGCTTATGGAGTGCAGGGCATGGATGGCCTGTATGGCTTCATCAGCGGCATCTGCGCTGGAAACTATGATGTGACCGACCTCTTTATTGATTCCACGTTGAAAATCATCGGTTCCGATTCCGCGGTTTTGTCCTCTCTTGTTGAGAAGGCGAACGCTCTGTCTGAACTGGCCAATACCAAAATCCTTCTTTCCGTTTCTTTGGACCAGAACGAGCTTCCCGAAGGCATCAAAGCGGAGATCGCCGAGATCTGATTCGTTTTGCTTTCGATCACAGTTTAGAATGTCAGTGTTGTAAAGTAAGCTGCTGGCAGTTTTTACTGCCGGCAGCGCTTTTGTGCAAAAAGACAGCGAGGAGATCATCTGTATGTCGTTTAGAAATCTGCCGGAAGCCAGGCGCGAGGAAAACGGGATTACTTATTTTTTGCGGGACCCCGTAACGGTGAACGGTCAGGAGCACCAGCGGTATGCGATTCAGACGCACTTTGTACAGCGCGGCGAGTCGTATGTGGAGCTGGTAAGAAAGTATGTTCAGCCCTTACATGAGCCCGGGGATATTTTGTCCCTGAGTGAGAAGATCATTTCCATGTGCCAGAATAACGTGGTCGAGAAGAAGGACGTAAAAATCGGCTTTTGGGCACGCTTTTTATCTAAGTTTGCTTCTTCAAACAATCACGGGATCGCCATGGACGAGCCGTACAAGCTTCAGCTGGCGATCAACCTGGCGGGCCTGCCCAGAATCCTTTTGGCGTCGTTCTGCTCCGCAGTGACGAAGCTGTTTGGAATCCACGGCGTGTTTTACAAGATCGCCGGGCATGGAATCGACGGAATTGACGGATTCTACATGGGTTCTTCGTTTGAGCTGTACCATGATCTGGCTTTGCTCAATCCAAAGGAACCGGTCAAGGTCTGCAACGACATCCAGCAGGAGCTCGGCATCGACTGTCTGCTGGTAGACGCCAACGATCTGAGCGTCGTCATCTTCGGGAAATCCGACACTCTGGCCTCGGTGCCGGACCAGGATTTGATCGCGATGATCAAGGACAACCCTGCCGGACAATCGGATGAACTGACCCCGCTGATTTTGATAAAAAAAGCAGATTTATCCTGATTTCTTGTTGACAAAAGAGAAGCAAGTCGATATAATAGCATATTGTAGTGTCGAGGTAAAATGATATGATTCTTGAACTGAAAAAGATCATGCTGAGTGACGGTGAGGTTCTCCCGTTTTCTTATGAAATGTCTTTCTCCTCTATCACTGTGAACGGTTTTTATCCGTTTGTTTCTCCCGTTGCGGTAACAGGAACAGTTCAAAGTCATGCGGGCTCCGCAAAGCTGGATGCCCGGGTATCCTTTGATTTTGAAATCCCCTGTGATCGCTGCACGACCGAGTTCCGCACCCATTACGATCTTTCTTTTTCACACATTGTGGTGTCCTCTTTAACGGACGGGGACAGCGACCTGTACATTGTCGCAGAGGAGTATCGTTTGGATTTGGATACGCTGCTGCGGGAGGATATTTTGTTGGAACTGCCCACCAGATTTTTGTGTTCACCGGATTGCAAGGGCCTGTGCCCGCAATGCGGACAAAACCTGAATCAGGGGATGTGCCAATGTGTTTCCCGGCAGACAGACCCTCGTTTGGCGGTTCTGAAACAACTGATAGATTAATCTAAAGATATAAGGAGGTGCTGATAATGGCGGTACCAAAGAGAAAATTATCCAGCGCAAGACAGAATAAGAGACGTTCCAACGTTTGGAAGCTGAGCGCCCCCGCTCTGGCAAGATGTCCGAAATGCGGTGAGTACAAACTGGCTCACAGAGTTTGCGGCAGCTGCGGTTACTATAACGGCAGAGATGTATTGAAAAAAGAAGCTTGATTTCTTTATCATTTTCGCAGAGAACAGAGAAGGAGAGATCCTTCTCTGTTTTTTCTTGACCGAAAATCCCCGTGTTCGGCAAGTTTCCCGCGCATACAAAGGGAGTGGGAAAGCTCCCGAAGCAGGGAAGAAGGCAGCGGAAATCTTTCTGCACAAAACAGGGAAAGTGATTTGTATTTTTATAGTGGAATTACTTGACGAATCACCAATTAAATGCCATAATCAAACGTGTTAAAACGCGATGGCTTTGAATTGTTTTGGGCAAAATAGAATGTCAGAACTTTATCACAAAGTGATACAAAAGCCCTGGGGCAGAAGCAAAGCGGACAGAGGGAACTTATCCGTATCCGAAATTTTATTTGTGGCTTTGATGTTCCGCGCTGCCTGAGAATGAGATTGATATCGTCCATTCGCTTGAAAACCGTCTGGTTTTCAAATTGCAGGGGAGTCCCCGCAACGCACCATTGGTGTGCTAATTGACTATGAAGGGCAACAAACCGCCAGCAATGCCGGCGCCGCATGGTTCTCCGTGCGGTTCAAAACAGTCTCGTTTTGAAGTTTGTTCAGTATTAAAGGCTGCGTCATGCAGCAATAGGAGGAAGAATCATTTGATCAAACCGATTGTGGCGGTTGTCGGCCGGCCGAACGTGGGGAAATCCACCCTGTTCAATAAGCTGATCGGCCAGCGCCTTTCTATAGTAGAAGACACCCCCGGTGTTACCAGAGACCGCATCTTTGGCGACTGCGAATGGGGAAATCACAAATTCAGTCTGGTGGATACCGGCGGTATTGAGCCGGAATCGAAGGATATTATTCTGTCGCAGATGCGCGCGCAGGCTCAGCTTGCGATCGACTCCGCGGACGTGATTATCATGGTGACGGATCTGCATTCCGGCGTGGTGGCGACGGATGCGGAGGTTGCGGCGATGCTGCAGAAAAGCGGCCGCCCGGTCATTCTGTGCGTGAATAAATGCGACCGGATCGGTGAGCCGCCGCCGGAATTTTATGAATTTTATAATCTGGGGCTTGGGGAGCCTGTTGCCGTTTCTTCTGTTCACGGCCATGGCACAGGTGATCTGCTGGACCGCGTTGTCGAGTTCTTCCCGGACGAAACCGGCGAGGAGGATGAGGGAGAGATCATTCGTGTTGCCGTCATCGGAAAGCCGAACGTGGGAAAATCCTCTCTGATCAACTATGTGGCCGGTGAAAACCGCAGCATCGTTTCGGATGTGGCCGGTACGACCCGCGACGCGATCGACACCAAAATCGAAAATGAATCCGGCACCTTTATTTTGATTGATACAGCCGGAATCCGCCGCCAGAACAAAGTGGAGGATTCCATTGAGCGTTACAGCATCCTTCGTGCCGAAATGGCCATCGAGCGTTCAGACGTCTGCGTGATCATGATCGACGCTACCGTCGGCTTTACCGAACAGGACTCCAAGGTGGCGGGCCGCGCCCACGAGGCGGGCAAGGGCTGTGTGATTGCGGTCAACAAATGGGACGCGGTCGAGAAGGATGGCCACACCATGAACGACTACCGCAAGCAGCTGGAAAAGGATTTTTCCTTTATGTCCTATGCGCCTATTATCTTTATTTCTGCCCACACGGGGCAGAGGGTAGATAAACTCTTTGAAACCATTCATCATGTAGCCAGTATGAATTCCATGCGTATCAGTACCGGCGTACTCAATGATATTCTGGCACAGGCGACGGCGCGTGTGCAACCGCCTACGGATAAGGGCAAGCGCCTGAAGATCTACTACATGACCCAGGCGTCCGTAAAGCCGCCGACCTTTATTTGTTTTGTCAATTCTGCGGATTTGTTCCATTTTTCCTATCAGCGTTATCTGGAAAACCGAATTCGCGAAACCTTTGGACTGGAGGGCACTCCGATCCGAATGGTCGTTCGGGAGCGCGGGGACAAATAAGGAGGAGGGTTTTCTTTGGAGAATCTACAAAATATCGTTCTGGCAATCGTTCTGACTGCTTTGGTGGCATATTTGCTGGGCAGCGTCAATTCTTCGATTCTGATTACCCGAATATTCGGTCAAAAGACCGATATTCGTCAAATGGGCAGCGGAAATGCCGGCGCAACGAACGTGCTGCGTTCTGTCGGCAGACTGCCGGCGGCCCTGACCTTTATCTTTGACTTTTTAAAATGCGTTCTGGCTGTTCTGGCCGGTCGGGCAATTTTCAGCTACTTCTTTCAAATTCCCGCCATCTCGCCTATGGTGATCGAGCAGACGGGTGCTTACATTGCCGGAATCGTGTGTATTTTGGGCCATATTTACCCCTTATACTTCGGCTTCCGGGGCGGCAAAGGAGTGACAACCTCCATTGCGATGATCATGATTATCGACTGGCGCGTTTCCCTGATCGTTTGGGCCGCTTTTTTCCTTGCAGTGTTCTGTTCCAAAATGGTCTCTTTGGGGTCAATATGCGGCGCCGCCATCTATCCGTTCGCAACCTTCTTCCTGACCTTTTTCTACGATTACCGTTCCAGCGCCACGGTGCCGCTGTCCTATGTTATGGTCGCCACGGTTTCTTCCTTTATCATCGGGTGCATTGTGATCATCAAGCACCGGGGAAATATCAAGCGGATTCTGGACGGAACGGAGAAGAAAGTCAGCCTGCGTTCCCGCAAGACTCCGCCACAGTGATTCCTTTCATCACAATACAGTCAATTTGCTTTAAAACAGTATGCTGAAAGTGCAGTGGCTTCTTTAAAGCGGTATAACGATAAAAAACTCTTCCCCGCATTGATGACGGGGAAGAGTTTTTTAGGTTTTATAGTCAATGCATGTAACGTTAAGTGCAGAAAGGAATACAGCGATTTTGCCGGGAGAGGGAGAAGACTCAGCCGTTATTCCTCTCGGGGCGGCAGTTTGCCCTCCTGGCCGCCGTATAGGACGCCATTTTTCAGCGTTGCTTCATCATGCCAGATCTTTTCTTCCGGCAAAGAGGTTTCGATCAGCTCGATCAGCGTTCCGTTGATCTGTACCATAGCGCAGCGGTAGCCGGCAAAAGGCTCGTACAGGGGCATGACAATTTCTTTTTCTTTCAATGCGGAAGCAATATCGTTGACTTTAAAAGCAATATGGAACTCCGTCTGAATTCTCATGTCCAGTGGGGAGTTTTCTCCAAAAGCATGCCATTCGATCGGAAGAGAGAATTCGTTTGTCCTATCCAATGAATACATGTCAAAGAGAGGGCTGTATTTCACATCTTTGTGATTTCGAATGCTTTCCAGTGCCACAGGTTTCCCGATATGATGAAACAGGAGTTCAGTCTGATCTGCCATTGCGTATCCTCCAAATGAACTCTGCGAATCAAATTCTCTACAAAAAAAGAAAAAGGAACCTGCATCAGGCTCCTCTAAACTTTCCGGTTTTACGTCATCAAACTGCGCGGGTCACTTTGTTGGAACGTAAACAACGGGTGCAGGCGTAAATACGCTTCGGACTGCCGTTAACAACTGCCTTTACGCGTTTTACATTGGGCTTCCAAGTTCTGTTCGCACGTCTGTGAGAATGAGAAACTTTTATACCGAAAGCAATATCCTTGCCACAAACCTCACACTTCGCCATGTGTCTGCACCTCCTTTAAAGGGCTTTAAACTACGAAGAATATTCTAGCAAATCTAAAGGCTAAATGCAAGCTTTTTTTCACTCATTTGCGCAGGAATTGCAAAAATCAGCCAAAATCCGGGTGTTCCGCCGTATGACGAGCCCGATCAGTGGGGAACATTCTCTTGTCTTTTATTGGAAAACGTATTATAATGCTAACAAATCACACACTTTTACGTACAGGCAGCGGCTGTCACTTTGTTGCGCAAGGCTCGGCCGTTTTTTCCCATTCTTGGGAGAAAACGATGGAAACGCTCCCTGCGAAAAAACGGAAGTACAGTAATATGGCTGCCGTTCTGCGAAAGGCGGTAAAAATGCTTTATCAGGTAATTCAATCTATTTTCAGAGGCGTTCCCATCAATATGATCAGTGTTCTCATGCAGATTTTAGCTGTTCTGGTCATCATTTTTTGCGTACTGCCTATACACGAATATGCACACGGCTGGATGGCGAAAAAGCTGGGGGATAATACCGCGGCGTATCAGGGCCGCCTGACGATCAATCCGCTGGCCAGCATCGATCCGCTGGGAGCGCTCGCGATTCTGCTATTTGGCTTTGGCTGGGCCAAGCCCGTTCCGGTGGATACACGCAATTTTAAAAATCCCAAGCGCGATATGGCGATTACCGCTCTGGCGGGGCCGGTTTCCAATATTCTGGCCGCATTGTTGGGCGCGATCCTTCTGAACGTGATTTTCCTATTTCAGGGAAGCATCCCGCAGTCGATTCAGTTTGGGATCGCGGTGTTTTTCGGGTATTATATCAATATCAATGTCATGCTGGCGGTATTTAATCTGATCCCGCTGCCGCCGCTCGACGGCTCCAGAGTTCTGGCGGCATTTCTCTCGGACCGCGCGATGTATCGGTATTACCAGAACCAGCGGATGATCATGCTGGCACTGTTTGCGCTGCTGTTCCTCGGCTTTCTGAATGAGCCGCTTTACCTGATGCAGTCGTGGGTGAGATCCGGAATCATATGGCTTGCTGATCTTCCGTTTGTCCTGTTCGGTGTATAACAGATGGAAAAGCTGGAGTATCATCTGGATGTGTTTGACGGCCCTCTTGATCTGCTCTTGGCTCTGATCGCCAAAAACAAGGTGGAAATCTGCGACATCTCGATTTCCGATCTGCTCGACCAGTACATGGGGCAGATCGGAAAAATGCAGGAGCAGCAGATGGAGATTTCCAGCGAGTTTTTAGAGATGGCCGCGCGTCTGGTGTATTTAAAGACCGTTTCTCTGCTCCCGAAGAATGAAGAAGCGGAGGAGCTGCGCCGGGAGCTGACCGGGCAGCTGATGGAATACCAGGAATGGAAGCGGACGGCGCAGGCTCTGGGCGGGCTCTTTTCGTGGGATTCGTTTGTCCGGCAGCCGGCGCCCCTGCCGCCGGAACGGGTGTACAGCCGTTCCCATCACCCGGACGAGCTTCTCGCGGCGTATCTCAGCGCGGCGGGGAGGGGGAAACGCTTTTTGCCTCCTCCGGCAACATCCTTTGATGGAATTGTGACCCGCAAGCCGGTTTCGGTCGCTTCGCGGATTATCTTTGTGCTCCGCCGCTTGTGGAAGAAAAGACGGATGCCGTTTCATGACCTTCTGTGGGAAAGCCGGCAGAAATCAGACTTGGTCGCAACCTTTCTGGCGGTGCTGGAGCTGGTGAAAAATCACCGTGTCCGCGTAGACGGGGAAGAAAGCGGAACGACGATAACTCTGTTGACTGGCGGTGCAGACCCATGGAAATAAAAAAATTGCAGGGCGCGATCGAGGCCATTCTGTTTTCGAGCGGAGACGCCGTTCCGCTGGAACGGATTTCAGAAGCCCTGGAGCTGGATCGCGCTACGGCGGTGAGGCTCATGAAGAGCGTGATGGATTCCTTTAATCAGTCGGCCAAAGGAATACGGATCATAGAATTAGAAAATCAGTACCAAATGTGCAGCGCCGATGAATATGGTGAAACGGTACGGCGCACACTGGATTTAAGAAGAAACGCCCCTCTTTCACAGGCCGCTATGGAGGTTCTGGCGGTGATTGCCTATCAGCAGCCGGTTACCAAGGCTTTTGTGGAGCAGGTGCGCGGGGTGGACAGCTCCGGGGTCATCTCTAATCTGTGCGAAAAGGGACTTGTGGAGGAACGGGGCAGGCTCGATTTGCCTGGCCGACCGCTGCTGTACGGCACAACGCCCAATTTTCTGCGCTGCATGAATCTTTCCTCCCTGAACGATCTGCCTCCTCTGCCTCAGAGCAGCCCGGAGGATTCGGATGAAGAGGAAGAGGAAACTGCGGAAAAAACGCTTTAAGCCTTTTGAACAAAACATAAAATCGAAGGAGGGTACGCGCCAATGACCTGGCTTTGGATTTTACTGGGCTTTCTCGGCTTGTTGGCACTGGCGCTGGCAGCCCGGGTGAAAATCCATTTATCTTTCGAGATGGAGGATGGTTTTTCGGGAGAAGCGCGGTATCTGTTCTTCCATTATCGTTTCCCTACAGAGGAAGAGCCTGAAAAAGAGGCTAAGAAAAAGAAAAAAGAAGAGAAAAAGAAAGGCAAACCAGACAAAAAGCAGTCTGTTCGGGATATAATAAAAGAAAAGGGGTTCGCAGGGTTCCTGAGCTTCCTTTCTGAGCTTGCTTCCATCGCCGCGGGCGCGGCAAAGCGGCTGCTTTCGCACTTTATTCTGAAGGAACTGAAAATTCGTGTTGTCCTGGGGGCAGAGGACGCCGCCACAACTGCTGTGCTGTACGGTACGGTCAGTGGAGTGGTTTATCCTGCTGCCGGCACATTGGTAACGGCATTTCGGTGCAAACACTACGATGTGCTGATAACACCCGATTTTAACGGGGAAAAGCTCTCCGCACAAATGCTTATGGACGGCAGCGTCCGTTTGGTGTTTCTGATCGCAGCCGGCCTGTACGCGCTGCTGCGGTATGTCAAAATGGTTCTGCGGCAAAAGCGGGAAGAAGGACGTCAGGCCGCAATGGCCGGAGAAGCTGCGGGAAAATCATAACAGAGAAAACTGACGAAAGAAAAGAAAGAGCGGTGTAATAAAATGAGTGAACATCCCATTGAAGGTATGATGAATACTACCTTAGAAAAGATCAAGCAGATGGTGGACGTCAATTCGATTATCGGCGATCCCATTACGGCGCCGGACGGCACAATCATCATTCCGATTTCAAAAATTTCTTACGGCTTCGGCTCTGGCGGTTCCGATCTTCCGGCAAAGGCTGCCGCGGATAGGAATATGTTCGGCGGCGGCGCCGCAGCGGGCATCACCATTCAGCCGGTGGCGTTTCTGACCATCAGCGGCGGAAATGTGCGGATGATGCAGGTTGACCCGTACCACGGTTCGGTAGACCGCGTGATCGGGATGGTGCCCGAGGTATTCGACAAGGTCAACGACATGATCGCACAGAAGAAAGCGAAAAAATCCGCGTCCTCTTCTGAATCCGGCAAGCTGGACGATCCTCAAATCTAACTACTAAACCGGCGCCTGCCTGCATACTATTAGCAGGCAGGTGATGAGTTTGTTAAAGAGATTTTTTGCGGTACTGACCGCGTCAGTTCTGATGATCCCGCTGTTCCCGGCGGTATCTGCGCAGGAACAGGCGAAAACCAGCACGCCTGAGATTTCTGCCAAAGCGGCAGTATTGATCGATGCGGACAGCGGCAAGGTTTTGTTTGCCAAGCAGGAATCCCTGCAGCTGCCCATGGCCAGCACAACAAAAATCATGACGGCCTTGCTCGCGTTGGAGCAGGCCGAAGTCAAGGACCCGGTCGTGACCGTTACGGATGAGATGGTTCGGGTGGAAGGCTCCTCCATGGGGCTGATGCCCGGGAACAAGCTTCGTCTGAGCGATCTTGCCGTGGGAATGATGATGGTTTCGGGCAACGATGCCGCCAATACCGCGGCGATTGCCATGGCCGGCAATGTGACAAAATTTTCGGAGCTGATGAATGCCCGTGCGCAGGAAATCGGCATGAAGAATACCCACTTTGTTACGCCCTCGGGCCTGGATTCGGATCAGCACTATTCAACTGCGTACGACATGGCGCTTTTGGGGATCGAGGCGATGAACAACAGCCGGTTTGCAGGGATCGTCTCCCAGAAGCAGATGACCGTCAAGTTTATCAACCCGGAGCAGACGATCAACTACGGGAACCATAACCGCCTGCTCAGTCTGTATCCGGACAGCATCGGCATTAAAACCGGCTTTACCAAAAAGGCGGGGCGGTGCCTGGTCAGCGCGGCCCAGCGGGACGGCGTTCGCCTTGTGGCGGTTACGCTCAATGCGCCGAATGACTGGGATGATCATATCAAGCTCTATGACTATGGCTTTGCAAAGCTGCATTCGTTTACTCCGGATACCGCTTCCCTGCGTTATACGCTTCCCGTTGTTGGCGGCATGACCGATACGATTTCGGTGATTCCCGGCTCGGCGGACAGCATTTCGCTGACAGACGATGAAATCGCGCGGCTTGTGCAGATGGTGGAGCTTCCGCATTTTGTGTATGCTCCCATCAGAGAAGGGGAAATGGTGGGCTCCGTCAGCTATTGGCTGGACGGGAAGGTGATCATCGAGGTTCCGCTTCTGGCAGAGCAGGCAGTAGAATGCCCTCAGCCGGAAAAAACACGGATGGAAAAAATATGGGACAAAATCAAATCGATTTTTCAATAAATCAGAAAATTCAGTTAGGAAGTAATTTATGGCAAAAGACGTAAGACTGCAAAAAATGCTCGCGGACAGCGGAATCGCATCCCGCAGAAAAGCGGAGGAGCTGATCGCCGCCGGCGCCGTGCGCGTCAATGGAATGGTTGCGAAGATCGGCGACAAGGTGGACGTACGCAAAGACAAAGTGACGGTTCACGGACGAAATGTCGTAAAGCGCAGCAAAAATATATATATCATGCTGCACAAGCCCCGCGGATTCATCACGACCATGAGCGATGAAATGGACCGCAAATGCGTAGCGGAGCTGGTCAGCGAGATTCCGGAACGGGTTTACCCCGTGGGCCGGCTTGACAGAGAATCGGAAGGCCTGCTTTTGATGACGAACGACGGTGCGTTTGCAAACGCGATGACGCACCCCTCAAAGCATGTGCCGAAAACATACCGCGTCACTGTGCGCCCCGGCGTAACGGAGGATCAGCTGACGCAGATCGCCGTTGGAATTGTGATCGACGGCCAGAAAACCGCGCCCGCCAATGTGCATATCATTTCGCAGGAGCCGGGCAGAGTTGTGCTGGAAATCGTTCTGTATGAGGGCCGCAACCGCGAGATCCGAAAGATGTGCGAAACTCTGGGATTGGATGTCGCCCGCCTCAAGCGCACCGCTGTCGGCCCCGTTCGTCTGGGAATGCTCCAGCCGGGGCAGTGGCGGAACCTGACCGGGGAAGAGGTCAAGCGCCTGATGGTCGCGGCAAAAGAGGACAAAGCCGCCGAACCGGAGCCGGAGCGCCCGAAAGCTGCCGCCAGACCCGCGGTGCGGCGCAGCACCAAGTTTTCTTCTAAAAAATGATACCAAAGAGACGGGATGCTTCCTTATTTGAACATTCCGTCTTTTTTCGCATTTTTCCGTATGACAATTGAATTTTTTGTGTCTTTCGGCTTGTTATTCCCTTGGGAATACAGTATAATAATACCAAGTGTTGATTGCTGAATTATGGATTCATTTTCGCTTTTTTTCGGAGAAGAAAGAACGGAATTGAGCATAAGTCATGAGTCATCTGTATGATCTGTATCGTGAAAAATCAGTATATTGCAAAGGAATGGAGGAACAAAAACATGAGTGTTGTCGGCAATAAAGAATTGCTACAAAGCGCTCGCGATGCTGCTGGGAGTAAAAAAGTGTATCAGCGCATTTCCCTCTTGGTAGACGAAGGCTCCTTTCAGGAATTGGATGCTTATGCAAAATCTGCTGACCATTCGGCAGAGGTTGTAACCGGCTTTGGATATGTCGGTGGTCTGCCGGTCTATGTTTTTGCACAGGACAGCGAGGTCGACGGAGGGGCAATGTCCAAAACGCAGGCGTATAAGATTCGCAAGCTGTATGATCTGGCGCTGAAGACCGGAACACCGGTTGTGGGAATCTACGATTCTGTGGGCGGACATCTGAAAGAGGGAGCCGAGCTGCTCGCGGCGTATGGAGATATTCTGCTGAAAAGCAATAATCTTTCCGGCGTGGTTCCTCAGGTTTCCGTTGTGCTCGGTCCCTGCGTAGGCACTTCTGCTCTGATTGCGGCGGGCGCTGACTTTGTGATTATGGCGGAAAACGCCACCTTTACCATAGAAACGGCGGATGAGAACGGCTCCGCAAAGGCGGCGTCCAAGCTCGGACTGGCCCACTGGGTAGAGAAGACCGAAGAGGATGCTTTGGACAGAGCGCGCAAGGTGCTTTGCCGCCTGCCCTCAAATAACCTGTCTCTTGTACCGGAAGCAGACGCTCTTGGCGTTTGCAGCAATTCCGAGCTGCAGGAGGGTGCAAAGGTAACGGATATCATCAATGCGGTTGTGGATGACGGCAGCTACATGGAGTTCTGCCCCGAGTACGGCACTTCTGCTATTACCGGTCTGGCATTGATCAACGGCGCGTCTGTGGGCGTGATCGGTTATCAGGATATCGTCGGCTCGTACTGCTGCTCGAAAGCCGCCCGGTTTGTCCGCTTCTGCGACGCGTTCTCTCTGCCGATCGTCACCATTGTGGACGCCGACAAGTTTGCGTCTCTGCGTGAGGCCGCAAAGCTCTCCGCTGCGTATTCCGAGGCGACGACCATTAAGATCACCGTGATTTCCGGCCAGGCTGTGGGTGCGTTCTATATTGCCACCGCAGGCCGCGGCGCCAATGCGGATGTGACAATGGCATGGACCAGCGCGGTGGTATCTCCCATTTCTCCCGCTGCGGCCGCTCTGTTCCAGTCCGGCGACCAGCTTGCTGGTTCAGAAAATCCCATCGAACAGCGCAAACAGCTGATTGAAGATTATAAAACGACTCAGGCGTCGCCCTTTGCAGCTGCCGCCGACGGTTATGTGGAAGATATTATTCTTCCGGAAGAGACCCGCCAGAAGCTGGTTTCTCACCTGGAGATGCTGGCTGGCAAGCGTGTTTCCACCCTGCCGAAGAAGCACAGCAATATTCCGATGTAAAAACAGTCCGCAAAACGTTTTTCGTATCGATTGAATGAAAAGGGGATATAAAAATGAAAAATTTAATAGTCACCGTAAACGGTGTCGCTTATAACGTACAGGTAGAAGAAACCGGCGCTGCGGCTCCGGCGGCTCCCGCAGCTGCCCCGGCTCCTGTTGCTGTTCCCGCTTCGGTAGCGGCTGCTCCGGCCCCGGCTCCCGCTCCTGCTGCTCCTAAGGCGGCAAAACCGGCTGCGGGCGCGAACAGCGTGAACGCTCCCATGCCCGGCACCATTCTGAATGTTCTCGTTTCCGCCGGCGATTCCGTCAAGAAGGGTCAGACTCTTATGATCCTGGAAGCCATGAAGATGGAAAATGAAATCATGGCTGCACAGGACGGCGTGATTGCAGGTGTTCATGTATCGAAGGGTGACGCCGTAAATCCGGGCGACGCTCTTGTATCCTTCCAGTAAGGGAGGCTGAATTATGGCTAAAAAAATTGGAATTACCGAAACCGTTCTGCGCGACGCGCATCAGTCCCTGATCGCGACCAGAATGTCCACTGAGGAAATGATCCCTATCCTGCCGGAGCTGGATAAAGTGGGCTTTCACTCTCTGGAGTGCTGGGGCGGCGCCACGTTTGATGCCTGCCTGCGCTTTCTGAACGAAGACCCCTGGGACAGACTGCGCACCATCCGCCGTCTTTGCCCCAAAACCAAGCTGCAGATGCTGTTCCGCGGCCAGAATATGCTTGGCTACCGCCACTATGCGGACGATGTCCTCGATTATTTCGTACAGCGCAGCGTCGCAAACGGCATCGATGTGATCCGTATTTTTGACGCGCTGAACGATCTGCGCAACCTCGAGCGCGCCATCAAGGCCGCCAAGAAAGAGGGGGCGCACGCACAGGTCGGTATTTCTTACACGACCGGCCCTGTCTTCACCAATGAGTATTATATCGACTATGCCAAACGGATTCAGGAAGCCGGCGCAGACTCCATCTGCATTAAGGATATGGCCGCTCTGCTGACCCCATACCGCACGGAAGAGCTCGTCAAGGCGCTCAAATCCGCTGTGGATCTGCCGATTCAGCTGCACACCCATTACACCTCCGGTCTTGCCTCCATGTGTATGATCAAGGGCGTGGAAGCCGGTGTGGATTGGATCGACACCGCGATGTCGCCGCTGGCTCTGGGCACCTCTCACGCGCCGACGGAATCGATCGTTGCCGCATTCGAGGGCACCGAGTACGACACCGGCCTGGATCTGGTTCTGCTCAACGAAATCCGAGAGTACTTCATGACTCTGCGCGAGAAGTATATTCAAAATGGTCTGCTCGATCCTTCGATGCTGGCCACCAACACCAAGGCGCTGCACTATCAGGTGCCCGGCGGCATGCTGTCAAACCTGCTGTCGCAGCTCAAGCAGGCCGGCAAGGCCGATCAGCTGGAAGAAGTACTGCAGGAGGTTCCGCGTGTCCGTCAGGATTCCGGTTATCCGCCTCTGGTAACGCCCACCTCTCAGATCGTCGGAACACAGGCTGTGTTCAACGTGATCACCGGCGAGCGCTATAAGATGTGCACCAAGGAATTTAAGGATATGGTAGCTGGTAAGTACGGCAAGACTCCGGTTGAGATCGATCCCGCGTTCCAGAAAAAGATCATCGGCGATGAAACACCGATTACCTGCCGCCCGGCCGATCTGCTTTCTCCCGAGCTGGAAACCCTGCGCAAGGAAGCAGCCCAGTGGACAGAGCAGGAGGAGGATGTTCTCTCTTACGCTCAGTTCCCGAAGGTGGCCGAAGATTTCTTCCGCAAACGCCGCGACGCCAAATATGGCATCAACAGCAAGCTTGCAAACGAAGAGAAGCAGGTTCATCCTGTTTGATGTAATTCACATGGTATCTGTTAACAGTCCCAGGGCCTTTTTCAGGCGCTGGGGCTGTTATTCCTTGCTGGCGCTTTTTTCCTCCATAATAAACGGCGAAGGTTGCAATTGTATTATAAAGCTGGTAAAATGAAGTGATAATATTTTGAAAGCTGGGCTTTCGCAAACTTACTAACGTTGGGATGATACGCCATGATAAAAAGTATGACGGGGTATGGCCGCGCAGAGGGAACCCTGGATGGGCGATATATCATAGTTGAAATCAAATCGGTCAATCATCGGTACTTTGAGTTTAACTCAAAGATTACACGGGGATACTCTTTTTTGGACGAAAAGCTGAAAGCGCTGCTGCAGCAGGGAATCTCCCGTGGCAAGGTGGACGTTTTCGTTTCTGTTGAAACGCTGGAGGACGCCGATGCGCAGGTTCTGGTAAATCATTCAATGGCTGCGGGCTATTTGAATGCGCTGAAAGAACTGCGCGACAAATATGATTTAAGGGATGACATCACTGTGATGGGCCTGGCCCGGTACAGCGATATCTTTACCGTTCACCGCACGCCGGAGGATGAAGATCAGACCTGGGAGTATGTTTCCCAGGTGACCCGGCAGGCCATGGAGCAGCTGCTCCAGATGAGAGAACGGGAGGGAGCCCGCCTGAAGGAGGACATCTTGGCCCGTGCCGGGGTGATTCTGTCTCTGGTACAGACGGTGGAGGAGCGTTCCCCCGTTACAGTACAGGAATACCAGCAGAAGCTGCTGGCCCGCCTGCAGGATGTTCTGCACGACAGCAATATTGAAGAGCAGCGCATTTTGACAGAAGCCGCTATCTTCGCGGACAAAATTGCCGTGGCGGAAGAAACCGTTCGCCTGCGCAGTCATTTTGACCAGCTAAATCTGATGCTGGAATCCTCGGAGGCCATCGGCAGAAAGCTGGATTTTCTTGTTCAGGAAATGAATCGCGAAACAAATACCATCGGCTCCAAAGCGTCTGATTCCCAGATCGCCTACATGGTGGTAAATATGAAAGCTGAAATTGAAAAGATCAGAGAACAGATTCAGAATATCGAATAGTCATTCTTAGGAGGAAACACGGCATGAGGCTAATAAACATTGGTTTTGGCAATATGGTGTCCGCCAATCGTCTGGTGGCAATTGTCAGTCCCGAATCCGCACCGATCAAGCGCATCATACAAGACGCCAAGGAGCGCGGCACTTTGATTGACGCGACCTATGGCAGACGTACCCGCGCGGTGATCGTCACAGACAGCGACCATGTGATTCTGTCTGCTGTCCAGCCCGAAACAGTCGCCAACCGACTGAACGATCGGGAGGAAGATATTGCGGATGAGGAGCTGGATGAGGATGACTAACGGCTTGCTGCTGGTGTTTTCGGGGCCGTCCGGAGTGGGGAAGGACACAGTGCTGCACGAGCTGCTGCGCCAGAATGACTCCGTGCGGCTGTCGGTTTCCGCCACCACACGCAGCCCCCGCCCCGGTGAGATAGACGGAAAAGACTATTTCTTTGTCACCCGCGAGCACTTTCAGGAGATGATCGAGCGCGGGGAAATGCTGGAATACGCCGAGTATTGCGGCAATTATTACGGTACGCCTGCTGTGCCCGTACGCGAGTGGCAGGAGCAGGGCCTTGACGTGATTCTGGAGATCGAAGTGCAGGGCGGCGCCCAGATCAAGCGAAAGCATCCCGATTGTGTCAGCGTTTTTTTGCTGCCGCCGTCGCTGGAGGTTTTGGAATCGCGCCTGCGCCACCGTGCTTCAGACACCGAAGAGGTGATCCAGAAGCGCATGGAATCCGCCTGCGGCGAAATTTTAGAAGCGAAGCATTACGACTATTTAATTGTAAATGATACGGTAGACCACGCAGTGGAACAGATCTGTTCCATTTTGTGTGCGGAGAAACTCCGCTTTGGTCGTGCCGATGCCGATATTGAAAGGATGCTAAATTATGCTGAGACCATCACATGAAGCTTTTTCCACCCCGAATTTGAGCCAATACTCGATTGTGGTTGCAGTTGCAAAACGCGCGCGAGAAATCGCGGATGAAGCCGAAAAGGCAGGGGATATTCTGATTGAAAAGCCGGTAGATCTGGCGGTACGGGATTTTATCCAGCATAAATATAAGATTATTGTGCCGACTCAGGAGAAAAATCCGGATTCTTTTTTTCACGAATAATCCCGGCAGGTGAAATAATTTCATGGAACAAATGACCGCGGTTGGCGTGGCCGTTGAAAACACGGCATATCATTTTGACAAAGAGTTTACGTATTTTCTTCCGCCGGGGATGCAGGCTGCCCCCGGGTGCCGGGTAATGGTGCCCTTTGGCAGCGGCAATCGGGGGCGGCAGGGAATGATCCTCTCTTTGCAGTCCTGCGAACAGCCCGAACTGCTCAAACCGGTAACGGCGGTGCTGGACCAAACGCCTTTGCTTTCCGCGGAACAGCTCCGGATGGTTCCCTGGCTGAAGGAACGCTATTTTTGCAGCCTGTTTGACGCGGTGAAGCTGCTGCTTCCCGCGGGGATTAACTTTAAAATCTCCACACAGTATGTGTTGGCTGCTCCAAAGCAGGAATTCCCTGAACAGAACTTCTCCGAGACAGAACGGCTGCTGCTCAGCCGTCTTTCTCAAAAGGCCGCGGCAGAGGAAGAACTGCTGCAGCTGCTCGATTCCCGGCATGGGCCTTCTACTTTGGAGAGACTCTGTTCTCTCGGCATTATCCGGAAGGAAAGCGCGGCCACCCGGCGAATCGGCGACGCCATGCGCAAGATGATCCGCCTCACTGCGGAAGAAATGCCCGATTCCCTTTCCCCAAAGCAGCGGGAGGTGTTCGAGCTTTTGCTTTCGATTGGCCGTGTGTCGGTGAAGGAGCTGTGCTACTTTGCGGGAGTTACGGTATCCGTGCCCGACGCATTGGTGAAAAAGGGTCTGGCCTCCTATTATGAGGAGGAACAGTATCGAAACCCGTACGAAAAAGCGCAGGAATCCGCCGAAGAGGTGGATGTTTCGCTCTCTCCCGAGCAGCAGGCAGCGTATGAGGGGCTTTTTGGCCGGTATCGTTCCGGCGCGGCGGTCTCTTTGCTGTACGGCGTAACCGGCAGCGGAAAAACACAGGTTTATCTGCGGCTGATTGAGAACGTGATCGCCGACGGCCGCGGTGTGATCGTGATGGTGCCGGAGATTTCTCTGACCCCGCAGACGGTTGCTTTATTTCATCAAAGATACGGCAAACAGGTTGCGGTGTTTCACAGCGGGCTTTCTCTGGGAGAACGGCTTGATGAATGGAAGCGGGTCAAAAACGGACAGGCAAAAGTCGTCGTGGGTACCCGCTCTGCTGTATTTGCTCCCTTTGAGCGCCTGGGCCTGATCGTAATGGATGAGGAACAGGAGGCTACGTATAAATCGGAATCCTCACCGCGCTACCACGCGCGCGACGTGGCAAAATTCCGGTGCGCATACCACAAAGCGCTTTTGCTGCTTTGTTCCGCCACCCCGTCGGTCGAAACCACCTACTTTGCCCAAAAAGGCCGGTATTCGATGTACCCGCTTCCCAGCAGATACGGCCCGGCCGAGCTTCCGCAGGTAACGATTGCGGATATGAACCAGGAAATTCTTCTCGGAAATTCCACGGTATTCAGTACAGCGCTCAAAGAGGCACTGACAGAGACCCTAGCCAAGCGCGAGCAGGCCATCTTGCTTTTAAACCGGCGCGGGTACCACACTTTTGCTACGTGCAAAGCGTGTAACGCTGTGGTAAGCTGCCCGAATTGCAGCATTTCGTTAACGTACCATGCGGCAAATCATCGCCTGATGTGTCATTACTGCGGCTATTCCGTACCGGCCACCCGCCGCTGCCCGAGCTGCGGGCAGGATGAAGTTCGCTTTTCCGGCGCGGGAACGCAGAGAGCGGAAGAACAGCTGGCACAGCTTTTCCCGCAGGCCCGGGTTCTGCGGCTTGATACCGACAGCACCATGGGACGTTTTTCTTACGAAAAGAAGCTTAGCCGTTTTGAAAATGGGGAATATGATATTATCGTGGGAACTCAAATGGTCGCAAAAGGCCTGGATTTTGCCAATGTGACGCTCGTCGGTGTGCTTTCCGCTGATCAGTCCCTTTACGGAGATGATTTTCGATGCTCCGAACGCTCCTTTGATCTTCTGACCCAGGTAGTCGGCCGATCCGGACGAGGCTCTAATCACGGCCGAGCCATCATTCAGACCTTTACGCCCGAGAGCCGTGTCATCCGTCTTGCGGCGGCACAGGACTATGGCACCTTTTATCGGGAAGAAATCCAGTTCCGGCAGGCAATGCTGTACCCGCCGTTTGCTGATTTTGTTCTGATCGGCTTTGTCGGGCAGCGGGAGGAACAGGTTTGCCAGGCCAGCCTGTATTTTATGAATCTGCTGCGCAATCTGGCTGGCCGGGAATATACCGATCTGCCTCTGCGGGTGCTGGATCCGTCCCCGGCGCTGGTGACAAAGGTCAGCAACAAATACCGTTATCAGCTGCTCATCAAATGCAGGAACGATAAACGGCTGCGCGCGATGCTGTCGCGTCTTTTCATTGAGTTTTCTGCCGAACGGCGTTTTGCGCAGGTTACGGCTTTTGTGGATACAAACCCTGTATCCGCCCTATAACGAATGGAGGAATAGAACATGGCAATCCGTAAAATTGTACAGGACGGCGACCCGATTCTGAAAAAAGTATGCCGTCCCGTTGAGAAATTTGATGATAAACTTGCTACCCTTTTGGATGACATGAGAGAAACGGTGATTACCGCGAACGGAGCCGGCCTTGCCGCCAACCAGGTGGGCATCCTGCGCCGTGCAATCGTTGTGGTGAATGTGGAGGATGACAGCATCATTGAACTGGTGAATCCTGAAATCATCGAAAGCGACGGCGAACAGGACGGCGCCGAGGGCTGCTTGTCTTTCCCGGGGCAGTACGGCATGGTCAAGCGCCCGATGCACGTGAAGGTTCGCGCGCAGGACAGAAATGGGAAATTCTTCGAGATAGAGGGAACTGATTTTTTGGCGCGGGCCTTCTGCCACGAAACCGATCACCTCAACGGAATTGTATTTAAAGAGCGCGCCAGCCGCATCCTTTCCGAGGATGAAATGGAATAACCACACAGGAGGAAAACCCGATGCGGATTGTTTTTATGGGAACACCGGATTTCGCGGTTCCCTGTTTACAGGCTCTGCTGGACGCCGGGCACGAGGTGTGCGGGGTTTTTACTCAGCCGGATAAGCCGAAAGGCCGGGGCTATGCACTGGCCCCGCCGCCGGTGAAGGAGCTTGCTCTGGAGCGCGGAATTCCCGTTTACCAGCCGGCCACTCTGCGCACGCCGGAAGCCGCCGCGCTGGTTGCCTCCCTTTCCCCGGAGGTTATTGTAGTTGTTGCTTATGGAAAGCTGCTGCCGAAAGAGATTCTGCAGCTTCCGCCGCACGGCTGTATCAACGTTCACGCTTCTCTGCTGCCGAAATACCGCGGCGCGGCGCCGATTCAGTGGGCCGTGATCAACGGGGACGAAGTGACCGGCGTCGCTACCATGCAGATGGACGAAGGACTCGATACCGGCGACATCCTGCTGGTAGAGGAGACAAAAATCGGTGAGAATGAGACTTCCGGCGAGTTATTTGACCGTCTGCGAGAGCTGGGCGCACAGGTGCTCGTCGAAACGCTGCGGCAGCTTGAGGCCGGGACTCTGAAACGCAGACCTCAGGGAAATGAGGGCGCCAGCTACGCATCGATGCTCAGCCGCGAGCTTTCTGTGATCGACTGGAGCCGTTCCGCCCAGGAAATCCACAACCTTGTGCGCGGGCTTTCCCCGTGGCCGGTTGCCTGCTCTATTTACCAGGGCAAACGGATCAAGATCTATCAAACGCAGGTGTGCGGGGATGAATCCGGCGAGCCGGGGCAGGTGCTTCCCGGAAAGGATTTTCTCGTCTGCTGCGGACAAAACACAGCATTAAAGCTGATGACAGTTCAATATGAAGGCGGTAAACGCATGGACGGCTCCGATTTTCTGCGGGGACATCCTGCGTTGCCGGAAACCCGGATGGGATTCTGACGGAGGGTTACAATGGATTATTTCTTTTATGACCGAACGTATTTTATCTTCATTCTGCCTGCGCTGATCCTCTCTTTGGCGGCTCAGCTTCAGGTGCAGTCCGCCTTTCGCAAATATTCTCAGATTCCAAATCGTCGAAACCTGACGGGAGCAGAGGCAGCCCGCCAGGTTTTGCGCTTTCATGAGATCACCGACGTGCCGATTCAGCCGATCGGCGGCCAGCTGACCGACCATTACGACCCCAGAAACAACAGCATCAGCCTGAGCCAGCCGGTTTACGGCAGCGCTACCATTTCCGCGGTCGGCGTGGCGGCTCATGAGGCAGGGCACGCGGTGCAGTATGCACACGGCTATTTCCCGATCAAACTGCGGGCTCTTCTCATTCCCGCCGTGAATTTTTCTTCCAAGCTGGCGATTCCGCTGATTTTGATCGGTTTATTCCTGCCGCTTCAATATGAAGGTGTGATTTATGCGGGAATCGCTCTGTACAGTTTGGCCGTGCTTTTTTCACTTTTGACCCTGCCGGTGGAGTTTAACGCCAGCGCCAGGGCGATCAGTGCTTTGGAACGCTCCGGCATGCTCTCAGAAGAGGAACTGCACGGCGCGTCCAAGGTACTTCGGGCCGCCGCAATGACATACGTGGCCGCGGCCTTTGCCTCAATCCTATCTCTGCTTCGCCTGCTGGCGATCGCGGGGAACCGAAGGAGATAATCAATGACACCAAATGCAAGAACGGCGGCCCTGCAGGCGCTGCTTCATGTGGACGAAAACGAAGGGTACTCCAATATCGTCATCGATAAAACGCTGCGGCGCTTTTCACTTGAACCGCGCGACGCCGCTTTGGCCACCGCGCTTTTCTACGGGGTATTGGAGCGCCGGATCACGCTCGATTACGTGATCGAAGCTTTTTCCCGCAACCGGGGGCAGATCCTTTCGCCCACGGTGCGTGAGATTTTGCGGATCGGGGTATACCAAATCCTATATATGGAAAAAATACCAACGTCGGCGGCAGTGAATGAAGCGGTAAACTGCGCGAAGGAAAACGGTGCTGTAAAGGCTTCGGGCTTTATCAACGGTCTGTTGCGCTCCGTACTGCGCGCCGAACAGCCTCTTCGGCTGCCCGATGAAAAACGGCAGCCCATGAAAGCACTTTCTGTTCGCTATTCCTGTCCGGAATGGCTGATTGATCTGTGGACAAGGACTTATGGAGAGCTGCTGTGCCATGCGATTTTAGACAGCCTTTTTCAAAAAGCGCCGATTTATGCGCGTGTGAACACGGTGAAAATCACTGCAGAAGAGCTGATCCAAAGGCTGGAGCAGGAAGGTGTAAAGGCAACTGCAATTACAGCGATTGCTGATGCCCTGATCCTCCAGAATACTGGAGCAGTCGCCTCTTTGGAAAGCTTTCAGGAGGGACTCTTCCATATTCAGGACCTTTCTTCGCAGCTTTGCTGCGCACTGATCGATCCGCAGCCCGGCGAACGGATCATCGACGTATGCGCCGCCCCGGGCGGAAAGTCGTTTACGATGGCGGAGCGAATGGAAAACCGGGGCGAGCTGCTCGCTTTCGACAAATACAGGGGAAAGGTCGGGCTGATTCGCCAGGGGGCAGAACGTCAGGGGCTCTCTGTGATCCGGGCATCCGTCCGCGATGCGGCGGAGCCGAAGGAGGTTTTGGCCCCCGCAAACCGGGTGCTTTGCGACGCGCCTTGTTCGGGCCTCGGCATCATCCGCAGAAAGCCCGAGATTCGCTACAAGCCCCAGGATTCTCTTGACAGCCTGCCTGATTTGCAGTACCTTATACTTTGTAGATCTTCCGGGCTGGTAGAGCCAGGCGGTCTTTTATTCTATTCTACCTGCACGCTGAATCCCGCGGAAAACGACGCGGTGGCGGCGCGCTTTTTAAAGGATCACCCGGAATTTGAGCCCGAGCCGCTCAGTCTGCCAAAGTCCTTTCGACGGGCTGTGAGGGAACCGGAGTATCAGGTAACGCTGCTGCCGCCGGTACACGGCACAGACGGCTTTTTTATCGCGGCCTTCCGCCGCCGACGGGAGTAGGAATATGGCACGGGAAGAAATCAATTCAATGACGGAAGACGAAATACGGCAGGATTTCGCTGAGCAGGGATGGCCGGCCTTTCGGGCGCGGCAGGTATACCAGTGGCTGCACCGCGGGGTAGAAGACTTTGAGCAGATGACGGATCAGTCTAAGGCAACCCGGCAGCTTTTGGCGCAAAAATATTACATCTCTGTAGTATCTATTGAAAAGAAGCTCGTTTCTCAATATGATAATACTATTAAATATCTCTTTCGTTTTGCGGACGGAGAAATGGTGGAAAGCGTGCTGATGCAGTATCACCATGGCTACACCATCTGTATCTCCACGCAGGTCGGCTGTAAAATGGGCTGTACCTTTTGCGCAACCGGCCAAAGCGGTTTTTCCCGCAATCTGACCCCGGCTGAAATGCTGGCGCAGATCCAGGCGGCTCAAAAGGACACCGGACAGCGCATCTCCAATATCGTGCTCATGGGAATGGGGGAGCCGCTGGACAATTACGAAAATGTACTCCGGTTTTTAGAGCTTGTTTCTTCGGAGCACGGCCTGAATATCGGCATGCGGCATATTTCTCTTTCCACCTGCGGCGTGGTAGACAAAATATACGATCTTGCCGACCGGCGTCTGCAGCTGACTCTCTCGGTCTCTCTGCACGCACCGAACGACGGCATCCGTTCGCAGACCATGCCTGTCAACCGAAAATGGAGCGTGGATGAGCTGCTGAAAGCTTGCCGATACTATTCGGAACAGACCCATCGGCGCATTTCTTTTGAATATGCGATGATTAGCGGTGTCAACGACAGCGACGCCTGTGCCAAAGAGCTTGCGGGAAAGCTTCGCGGCACGCTTTCTCATATCAATCTCATCCCCGTCAATCAGGTAACGGGAACAGGATACCACAGCGCGTCTGTGGAACGACAGCGGGCGTTTATCCGTATTCTGGAAAAGAGCGGCCTGACGGCCACGGTACGGCGAACACTCGGCTCAGATATCAATGCTTCCTGCGGACAGCTGAGACGCAGACAGCAAGAGGAGGTGACCGGTCTTTGAAACTATTCAGTAAAACCGACGTTGGCCTTGTAAGGCAATCCAATGAAGACGCCTGTGCCGGGGAACTATATGCGCAGGACCGGGCATGGGCCGTTGTCTGTGACGGAATGGGCGGCGCGGCCGGCGGCAATATCGCCAGCAGCCTCGCGGTACAGAAAATCGCAGACACAATGACCACCGAGGCTCTGAACCAGACGGACGAAGTCCATTTAAAAGAACTGATGGCGCAGGCCGTAGGGGAAGCCAATACTGCAGTCTATCACCTGGCCAAAGAGCAGGAGGAGCTGCGCGGCATGGGCACCACTGTTGTGCTGGCCGTGGTCAGGGAGCAGAAGATTTATATCGTTCACGCCGGCGACAGCCGCGCATATCTCATTTTGTCTGACGGTACCATCCGCCAGATCACAGTCGATCATTCTATTGTGCAGGAGCTGGTTGACAAGGGCGATCTCACCGAGCAGCAGGCTCAGACACATCCTCAGAAAAATATCATCACAAGAGCGCTCGGCGTTCTTCCCGTGGTGGATGTCGACTATATGGAGGAGTCGTTTCCGCAGAGCGCAAGATTGCTTCTTTGCACAGACGGCTTATCTAATTATGTCGGAACCCAGCAGATTTCTCAGCTATCGAAAGAGCTGGACGCAAGAGACTTCTGTGACCAGTTGATCGCGTCTGCGAACCGTGCGGGCGGCGGCGACAATATAACGGTTGTCATAATCGAAAACTGACCATGTGATTGGAGTGATACTTGTTGGATAAGTATACCGGAAAAAGGCTGGACGGCCGTTATGAAATCCATGAATTGATCGGTGTTGGCGGAATGGCGCTGGTGTACCGTGCCTATGATCAGATTGATGACCGCACAGTAGCCATTAAAATCTTAAAAGACGAATTTTTGGGGAACGAGGATTTCATCCGCCGTTTTAAAAATGAATCCAAGGCGATTGCCGTTTTGTCCCATCCCAACATCGTAAAGGTATACGATGTCAGCTTTGGGGATCAGATTCAGTACATTGTAATGGAATATATCGATGGAATTACACTGCGGGAATATCTGGATCAGCAGAAAGAAATCAAATGGAAAGAAGCGATCCATTTTACCGTGCAGATTCTGCGCGCCCTGCAGCATGCGCATGAAAAAGGCATCATCCACCGCGATATCAAGCCGCAGAACATCATGCTGCTTCAGGATGGGACCATTAAGGTCACCGACTTCGGCATCGCGCGCTTTTCCAGAAATGAAACGCGTACCATGACCGATAAGGCCATCGGCTCGGTTCATTATATTGCGCCGGAGCAGGCCAGGGGAGACCTCACGGATGAAAAGGCGGACATCTACTCCGTCGGCGTAATGCTGTACGAGATGATCACGGGCCAGCTTCCGTTTGAGGCAGACAACGCGGTTTCGGTCGCGATTATGCAGCTTCAGGCAGACCCGCGCCCGCCGAAGGACATCAATCCGGCCATCCCCGACGGTCTTGAAGAGATCACGCTCAAGGCCATGCAGAAGGACCCTTCCCAACGGTATCAATCCGCGGCGGAAATGCTGCGTGATATCGAGCAGTTCCGCCGGAATCCAAGCATCAGCTTCCAGTATAAATATTTTATTGATGAAAAACCGACCAAGTACGTAGACGCCATCAATACGGTGCGCGGAACGGAAATGGCGAACTATAATGATAACTATGCCTACGAGGAGGAATACTCCCGCGGCAAAAAGAAAAAGAAATCCACGGCTACGCTGGTGATCAGCGGCGTTTTGACCGCGTTTCTGCTGGCGGCGGTGGTATTCGGCATCATGGCGCTCACCCGCAGCTGCAGCACGCAGGAGGTAGAGGACGTCGATCTGCCGAATTTTGTCGGGCAGAAGCTCTCCGACATTCAGGCGGACGAAAAGTATAAGGAATTCCAGTTTAAGATCGAATATGCCGAGGATTCCAGCAAGGATCCCGGAATCGTTCTGGATCAGAACCCCAAGGGCACGAAAAAGGTGAAGGCCAATGCCGAGATCACACTAACGGTCAACGGCGAGAGCCAGACAGTGACGATTCCCCCGGTAAAAGGGCTGACACAGGCGGAGGCCGAAGAAAAGCTGAAGGCCCTGAACCTGCAGTATGAGATCTATCAGGTAGAGGACGACCAGACCGCCGCGGGCTATGTGAAGGATGTTGTCCCCGCCGAGGGCTCAGAGGTTGCGCAGAGCGGAACCGTCGTCAAGCTGTATGTCAGCAAGGGCCCCTCCTCCACAGAGGTGAGCGTTCCGTCCGTTATCGGCAAAAATCTGGATGCGGCGAAAACCGATATTCTGGCGGTCGGCCTGACGGTGGATGCTGAAATCACCTATGTGGACGACAGCGATAAGGCTGAGGGCGTCGTGATTGAGACCTCTCCGCTTCCGGGCGTAAAGGTTGCCAAGGGCACGCCGGTGAAAATCAGCGTCAGCTCCGGCAAGAAGAGCGAAAAGACGATCGATATTTACGTGCAGCTGCCTTCGCAGGTCACGCACGATATTGCGCTGAAGGCATACCTCGACGGTACACTGTATTCAGAGAAAACAGTGAATCCCTCTTACAACAGCGTGTACCAGATGAGCTTTAAGGGAACCTCCGGCCAGAAAACGCTGATCATTCAGCTGGATGGCCAAAAATACAACACGTTCCTGCTGGACTTTGACACGGGTGCTCCGCGCCAGACAGAAAGCTACACGTACCAGGAGCCGGACGAAAGCAACGACACCAGTGGAATTACGAGGGCACCTTGATGAAAATGGAACGTGGACTATTGCGAAAAGGAATCGGCGGCTTCTATTATGTAGAAGCCGCCGATACAATCTATGAGGCGAAGGCGCGCGGGATTTTCCGCAAACGGGGGATCACGCCGCTTGCGGGTGATATCGTCGATATCAGTATTGAGGAGGACGGCACCTGTACCATCGAAGAAATCGGGGAGAGAAAGAATTCTCTGGTCCGCCCGCCCGTCGCGAATCTGGACCAGCTGTTTCTGGTCGTATCCGTCCTGCATCCGTCGCCGAATCTGCTGGTGCTGGATAAAATGCTGGCCGGTGCGGAGGAAAAAGGAATTTCTCCGGTGATTGTGTTCTCCAAGACAGACCTGGAGGATTGCAGTGAATATCTGGAGATTTACCAGAAAACCGGTATCCCGGTGCTGACGGTGTCTTCCGTTACCGGGGACGGGGTAGAACGGGTGCGCGAGCTGCTGCAGGGGAAGCTGTCCGCCTTTTCAGGGAATTCGGGCGTGGGGAAATCCTCCCTATTGAACCGGCTGGATGAACAGCTGAGCCTGCCTACGGCAGAGATCAGCCAGAAGCTGGGGCGCGGGCGCCACACCACCCGCCAGGTGGAGCTGTTAAAGCTTGGGCCGGATACTTATGTTGCGGACACCCCGGGCTTTTCTTCTGTGGATATGATTCAGACCGAGCTGATCCGAAAGGAAAATCTGGCGCATGATTTTCGGGAGTTCGCGCCGTATCTGGATCAATGCCGGTTCCACTCGTGTTCCCACACAAAAGAAAAGGGCTGTGCTGTTCTGGCCGCCCTGCAGGAGGGAAAAATCGCCCCTTCGCGGCATCAGAGCTATGTGACAATGTACGATGAAATCAAAAACATTAAGGAATGGGAACTCAAATGAAAACTTGCGTGATTATCGGTGCCGTTCCGGTGCAGAACCGGAAGCAGATGGAGGAATTCTGCGCCGATGCTTTTGTGATCTGTGCGGACGGCGGACTGGACGTTGCTGCACAATATGGGATTGTGCCGGACCTGCTGGTAGGGGATTTTGATTCTGTACAGTCCCAGCCGCCGCAGAGCGTGGAAACCATTCACCTGCCGGTGCACAAGGATGATACGGACACCATGTTCGCGATCCGCGAAGCCATTCGCCGCGGCTATCAGGAATTTGTTCTTCTGGGTGTTCTGGGCGGCGAGCGCTTCGACCATTCTTACGCGGCGCTTTGCGCGCTGCAGTTTATTGCCATGCAGAACTGCCGCGGTGTATTGGTGGGTGATCACTGTCAGGTGTTCGTGCTCTCCAGCGGGCGGCTGCGGCTGCGCGACATGATGGGGCAGACCATTTCGGTATTCCCGTTTGGCACGCCCAGCTGTATGGTCACCTATCAGGGGCTGGAATATCCCCTCAATCGCCATACCCTGTATTCACAGGATCCGCTCGGTGTGAGCAACCGGATCACGGAGCCGGTTGCCGAAATCATCCTGCATGCGGGTATCGCTTTGATCATCGTGGTTGACGAAGCGTCGGGGGACAAAAGAGAAGCCGCCGAACCTTCTTAAAAAAGGTTTCAGGGAAACTGATCCTCCCGAAGTATACGAATACCAAACAGGCGATTCCTTTTCCCGTTGCAGACGGGGAGAAGGAATCGCCTGTACTTATATCAGACCATTTTAAAATGCCTGTAAAAGGAACCAAATTTCTAATTGCGTATATACTGTAGTAAGGCGGAAGCAAAAAGGGCCTTACTCTGGATATAGGCGGTGGAACGTATGCGAAAAGGATGCAAACGCACAGGTGGTCTTGCGGCCTACTCCGTTGCCTTTGGCCTGGGTCTGGTGCTTTCCTGTTTTCTTCCGATCGGGCTAACCATGTTCATCATGGCTGTTCTGCTGGTGGCGCTGGGCATTGCGCTGCTGCGCTGCTGAACATAATTAGGAGGTCTGTACGATGAAAGTAGTAGTAGTAAGAAGCTCCGGGTTCTTTGGTTTCATTTTGAGAAAGATGTTTGGAATTCCCAAGTCCCGCGTGGAGCAGTAACTCCCCGTCAAGGCAAAACGATCGTCAGCTTCAGGTTTCGATTCATAAGGGTGACCACCAAAATCACAAAAAAGAGCAGGCAGCAAAGCTGCCTGCTCTTTTTTGTTGCATTCCTTTTCCCGCTCGTTCAGAGAAGGTTTTTTAGGCAGGGGAAACGGCTGTTTCTCCATTCGCCATGGCAGCCAGAATCTGCGGCTGCAGCAGAGTGATCCGCTTGTTTCCCACGGAGCGTATCATTCCATCCTCCTCAAACTGGTTCAACTTTCTGCTGAGAGTTTCACGGGCAATCCCCAAGTAATTCGCAATTCCCTCCCGGCTGAGCGGCAGGAACACCGAGGGGCCCTGTTCCGTCATCACACCGTATTTTCGGTCGAACTCCAGAAGAAGCAGCGCAATACGGCTGTCGATTTTCTGGGTGCCCGCATTCTGCACCACCTGCTCCAACGCAATCACGCGCCGGCCAAGCTCTTCAATGCATTGCTGGGCCAGCAGCGGGCGGGAGAGGATCATCTGCTGAAAATGCTCCCGCGAAAAAGAGCAGGTTTCTACCTTTTGGAGCGCCACGACATGGTAGCTTGCCCGTTCGTGCCCAAACAAATACTGCTCCCCAAAGAAGTCATTTTTAGAGAACAGATACAGAATCTTTTCCTGCCCGTCAGGGGCGATCCGGCAGGCTTTCGCACTGCCCTTGCGGATGATGGTGATCCCATGGGGCTTTGAATCTTGCGCCAGTATGATTTCTCCCTTTTCATATTTGCGGTAGATCATCCGCCCCGCGATCTCTTCAAAATCCTCATGCTGTAATGCAGAGAAGAGGGGAACCTTATGCACGCACAATTCTTTCAGGCAGTTGATACATTTTAAATTGCAGTCCAAGAATCAATTCCCCTTTCAGCGCTAATTAGCTTAAACTAACGTAATTATATCCGACCAAAAATAAAATGTCAAAAAAACAATATAAGAACATTGTAAGTTCTATTAACGTGATGTAAATCACAGTTTAATGTACACCTTTTTAGTATAATATGTGTGCAAAGAAAGCTTACCGGTCTATTGGTATTGTGGAGAAGGGAGCCTGTGATTATGAATTTTGCAGAAGGTAAATGGACCAAAGAAATTGACGTACGAGATTTTATTCTCGCAAACTACACCCCCTACGACGGTGATGAAAGCTTTTTGGCATCGCCGACAGAAAATACACAAAAGCTGTGGGAGCAGCTTTCCGACAAAATGAAGATTGAGCGTGACCGCGGCGGTGTGTATGACATTGACGAGCATACCATCTCGACGATTACGTCTCACCAGCCCGGCTATATCAATCAGGAGCTGGAGGTCATCGTGGGCGTGCAGACAGACGAGCCGTTAAAACGTGCGATTATGCCCTTCGGCGGGATTCGTCTGGTGCATACCGAGCTGGAAACGTATCACCGGGAGCTGCCGAAAGAGATCGACGAGGTATTCAAGTACCGGAAAACCCACAACGATGGGGTATTCGACGTTTACACCGACGAAATCAAGAGGGCACGCCACTGCGGAATTATTACCGGCCTGCCGGACGCATATGGCCGCGGCCGCATTATCGGCGATTACCGCCGTGTGGCCCTGTACGGTACCGCGTTCCTCATTGAGGAAAAGAAAAAGGCAAAGAGCGAATCTGTTGCGGCCGCGATGGACAGCGACCTGATGCAGCTGCGCGAAGAGCTCAGCGAGCAGATCCGCGCGCTCGGCGAGCTGACGGAAATGGCGGCCTCTTACGGATTTGATATTTCAAAGCCCGCCTCCAATACCAGAGAAGCGATTCAGTGGCTGTATTTTGGCTACCTGGCGGCGGTAAAGGAACAGAACGGCGCAGCGATGAGCCTGGGGCGTGTTTCTACTTTCTTGGATGTTTACGCCGAGCAGGATATCAAAAACGGATTGTTTACCGAGGAACAGATTCAGGAGATGGTCGATCATTTCGTGATGAAGCTGCGTATCATCCGTTTCCTGCGCACGCCCGATTACGATGAGCTGTTCAGCGGTGACCCCACATGGGTAACCGAATCCCTGGGCGGAATGGCTCTGGACGGGCGGTACATGGTGACGAAAATGACGTACCGCTTTCTGCATACGCTGACAAATCTCGGCCCGGCGCCCGAGCCGAACCTGACCGTTCTGTGGAGTGAGCGCCTGCCGGAAGCATTTAAGGACTATTGCGCGAAGGTTTCGATCGAAACCTCTTCCATTCAGTATGAAAACGACGACATTATGCGCCCGAAATACGGCGACGATTACGGAATCGCCTGCTGCGTTTCCGCCATGCGCATCGGCAAGCAGATGCAGTTCTTCGGCGCCCGCGCAAATCTGGCTAAAGCTCTGCTGTATGCCATCAACGGCGGCAAGGATGAGCGCTACGGCATGCAGGTTGGCCCGGAGCTGGCTCCCGTTACCTCAGAATATCTGGAGTATGAAGAGGTGCGCCGCAAGTTCGACGCCATGTGCGACTGGCTCGCGAATCTGTATATCAACACCCTGAATATCATTCACTACATGCACGATAAGTACAGCTATGAGCGGATTGAAATGGCTCTGCATGACGAAGAGATTCTGCGCACCATGGCAGGGGGCATCGCCGGCCTGAGCGTGGTAGCAGATAGCCTTTCCGCCATAAAGAACGCCAAAGTAAAGCCGATCCGCAACGAAGCCGGGCTGGCCGTGGATTTTGAAATCGAGGGCGACTACCCCAAATACGGAAACAACGATCCGGTGGTAGACGAAATTGCCTCGGATATCGTCAGCAGCTTTATGAGAAAGCTGCGCCGCCAGAAGACCTACCGCAATTCGCTGCAGACCTTGTCTGTACTGACCATTACCTCAAACGTAGTTTACGGCAAAAAAACCGGTTCCACGCCCGACGGTCGCAAGGCGGGGGAGCCCTTCGCACCAGGAGCCAACCCCATGCACGGCCGCGACACCAGCGGTTCCGTCGCCAGCATGAAGAGCGTGGCCAGACTGCCCTATGATGATTCTGAGGATGGCATTTCCTATACCTTCAGCATCGTTCCCGATGCGTTGGGCAAGACGAAGGATCAGAAGACAAAGAACCTTGTCACCCTGCTGGATGGTTACTTCCTTGAGACCGGACATCATATTAATGTAAACGTATTCAACCGCGAAACCTTGCTGGATGCGATGGAGCATCCGGAAAAATACCCGCAGCTGACCATCCGCGTCAGCGGTTATGCGGTGAACTTTATCAAGCTGACACGCGAGCAGCAGAAGGAAGTTTTGAGCCGCACCTTCCACGAGAAATTCTAAAATCCTGCAAATGGGGTAAAAGGCGGCGTTTGCCGCCTTTTATTCTGTAAAGCTTTTTCAAAGGTCAGAAATTTTTTCTCCACTTTAGGTGAGAAAAAACAATTATTTCATTTTAGCCTTTTTCAGTGGTATGATGATAATATAAACAGCAGGGAGAAATGACAATGGGAATCACGGGATACATTCATTCGGTAGAAAGCTTTGGCACATTGGACGGGCCGGGCGTTCGCTATGTTTTGTTTTTGCAGGGCTGCGGTCTGCGCTGCCTGTACTGTCATAATCCGGATACCTGGAACCCCTCCTGCGGCAAAGCGGTCGATTCGGAACAGGTCGCAGCGGATATTGTAAGCTACCGCAACTTTATTCGCACCGGGGGCATCGCCATTTCGGGCGGCGAACCCTTTCTTCAGCCGGAATTTGTCGTCGATCTGCTGCAGCGATGTCGGAAGAACGCAATCCACACGGCAGTAGACACCGCGGGAAGCGTTCCGCTTTCCATTTCAAAGCCTATCATCGACGCGGCGGATATGCTGCTGCTGGATATCAAAAGTCTGGATGAAGAACTGTGCAAACGCCTGACCGGACAAGGCCCGGAAAACACCCTGGCCACACTCGATTACTGTGAGCAAACAAAAAAGCGGGTATGGCTCCGCCATGTGTTGGTGCCGGGCTTGACTCTGGACAAAGCTCTGCTGGAAGAAATGGCGGACTATCTGCGTTTCTTTTCCTGTATCGAACTGACGGAACTGCTCCCCTTTCATAAAATGGGGGAATTCAAATGGAAGGAACTGAATTTGCAGTATGAACTGGGGGAAACGCCTGCACCTTCCAAAGAAGAACTGCAGATGGTAAAGAGAATTTTTGAAAAAAACAGCCTGCGTTACTTATTAAAGGAATAAGGAGGATACGCGGGTCTAAGGGCCGTTTATCATGCTGATAAAAGATTGACAAGGCAGGAAGATTCTGCTATCATTTTAGTTAGTTTAATCTAACTTATGTGAGGGTATGATTCATTGAAACAGTATGTATGGCTGAATCCCGTATCGGTGGCGATGTACGGTGGAGAATATTTGATTGCTCAATTAAAAGAAAAGGGGATGGAACCGGTGGAATGCCGGTGGAATCATATGGATTCTGTCCGTGAAAAGTACCGGCAGGCCGTGAAAAAAACAGACCACTGTGTCGCGGATATGCGATGTCCCCTTGCGGTGGACTATGTCAAGAAGCAGTATGCGCCCGATGTTTTGGAGTATCCGCCCATTGAGCCGATTTTGCTGCATTGTGCGAGGGAACTGCATCAGCGGCTGCTGGGGCAGGGGGAGTTGCTGGTCACCACACCATGCCGCGCATTAAAAGAATTGGGGACGAGCCTTCATCTGCCGGGGGTGGAATTTCTGACCTTTCTAGAGCTGGCCGAACGGCACGACATTTCCCTACATAAAAAGAAATTGGATGAAAGCCCGATTCCACCGGGCTTTTTTGTGGGATTGGGCGACCGGGTCAAAATACTGGACAGCCGGGAGAAGATCGACGATTATTTTTCCGTGCCAGTCCCCAAAACACCCCCTGCGCTTCTGGAGCTGCTTTATTGCGAGGGTGGCTGCCACCATGGCGACGGAGTATGGGAGGGAGCAGAATGAAACAGACGCTGAAAGCCCTTCTGCCGATTGCTGTTCTGCTGGCCCTGTGGCAGGCGGCGGCCTCGGCCAAAATTTGGAGCGAATATGTGCTGCCCAGCCCCGAGAGGGTGCTGCGTGCCTTTACCACGATGGCGCAGAGCGGCGTTCTGTTCGAGAACATCTGGGTCAGCTTCTGCCGCGTGCTGACAGGTTTTTCCATCGCCTTTGCGCTGGCGTTTCTTCTGGGGCTTCTGGCCGGGCTTCGCCCGAATTCCTCCGTGTACTATAACCATATCGTGGAGTTTTTACGGAATGTTCCGCCGCTGAGCCTGATTGCTCTTTTGATTCTGTGGTTCGGCATTGGGGAAACCTCCAAGATCATTATTATCGTGTTGGCATCGTTTTTCCCGATGTTCCTGAACATCAAAAAGGGACTGGCCTCCTGCGACCCCAAGCTGATCGAGGTGGGGCGCTCCCTGAATTTTACACAGGGACAGATCTTCCGGCGAATCCTGCTGCCAAACGCTCTGCCGGATATTCTGGTCGGCATGCGCGTGGGGATGGGGTACAGCTGGCGCGCCATTATCGGCGCGGAAATGATCGCGGCGGCCGGCGGGCTTGGATATATGATTCTCGACGCACAGCAGATGTCCCGCTCCGACAAGGTGATCGTGGGAATCTTTGTCATCGGGATCGTGGGGTATCTTTGCGACCGGCTGTTCTCACTGGCCATCAAAAAAGCGCTGCATGGGGGTGTTGACAATAGCTGGAGCTAAGGTAGAAAAGCTGTACAAGAGCTTTCAGGTCGCCGGGAAAGAGCTGCCGGTGCTGCAGAATCTGACGGCGGAATTTCCCGAGCAGAGCATCACGGTGATTCTGGGCAGAAGCGGCTGCGGAAAAACAACCCTGCTGCGGATTCTGGCAGGCTTTGAGCCGCACAACAGCGGGGAGGTGCTTACCCCGGCGAAAGAAAAAATCGGGATGGTTTTTCAGGAGCCAAGGCTGATGCCGTGGCTGACCGTTTGGAAGAACATCACGTTTGGCGTTCCGAAAGAACGGCTGGCCCCTGCCGCCGTTGACCACCTTCTCAAAATGACGGGGCTTACCGGCTTTGAAAAAGCGTATCCGTCGCAGCTTTCCGGCGGAATGCAGCAAAGGGCCGCGCTGGCCCGGGCGCTGGCTTACGACCCGGAGCTGATTTTAATGGATGAACCGTTCGCCGCGCTGGATCACTTTACCCGCGAGGCAATGCAGAACGAGCTGATCCAAATTTTTTCCCAGCAGAAAAAGAGCATCATCTTTGTCACACACAGTGTGGATGAAGCTCTTTTGATCGGGCAGAAGATTCTGGTGCTGAACCCGGGCGGTGCGGCACAGGAATTTCTTTTGTCCCAATACACGTATCCGAGAGATCTGCTTTCCGATGAGATGATTGAACGGAAAAAAGAGATTCTCGGGGCAATTCAATCAAAAAAGGAGCATATGCAATGAAACGAATTCTCTCAGTCCTTTTGTCCGCGGCAATTGCGGCGGCCTCTCTCGCCGGCTGCGCAGCCGGCGGCCAGGCCAGCCAGCCCGAACCCTCACAGCCTGTTTCTTCGGCGGTGCCGGAGTTTACCGTAGACAAAATCGGCGTCACTTATGTCAAATCCCCGCTGAACGTTCCTTCGATCGTTGAAAAGAAAAAGGGTATTTTTGCAAAGGCGTTTGAAGAATACGGTCTGCCTGTGGAATACTCCAATCTGACCGCCGGACCGGAGCAGACGCAGGCGCTGGCCTCCGGCGATATTCAGTTTTTGTATGCGGTGGGCGCCACCTCTGTGATTCTGTCCGCCTCCAACGGCGCGGACATCAAAATCATCAGCACCTACAGTCGTTCTCCCGAGGCCTTCCGCATGTTTGCGGGCAAAGACAGTAAGATTCAGTCCGCCGCGGATTTGAAGGGCAAAAAGATCGCCGGCCCCAAGGGCACGATCCTGCATGAGCTGATGGTTGCTTACCTCGCCACCGCAGGCCTTACGGAAAAGGATGTGGAGTTTGTCTCCATGGGAATTCCGGACGCGCAGGCCGCGCTGGCCGGGGGTACGGTAGACTGCGCGCTGCTGGCCGGCCCCACTGCTTATAACATGGCGAAGGACGGCTATAAAGTTGTCACCACCGGAAAGGGCCTTGTGGATGCTACCATCGTCGTGGCCACCAGTCAGTCCTTCTACGATAAGAACCCCCTGCTCGTCAAACGCTTTTTAGAGGCGGAGGATCAGATTGCCTCCTACATGAAGGAAAATCCCGAAGAGATTCTGGAAATAACCGCAAAGGAAACCGAGCTGAGCATCGATGCCGTGAAGGAAATGTACCCCATGTATGACTTTGGCACAGAGATCACCGACGCGGACATCGCTTCCATGAAAAAGACGGAACAGTTTATGAAAAAGAACGCGATGATCGAAAACGACGTGGATATTGACCAGCTCATCCTGAAAGTAAAATGACGCTATATTGAGTGGCCTCCTCAGGCCGCAAGAAAAGCTTGTCTTTCATGACAATCCATTGAAAAGATGACATTGATTCCCTCCGCCACAGGCGGGGGGAATTGCCGTTTCAGGGTGAATTTGATTATCTTGATTGGATTTTTCCGCCTTGTTTTGCTTTCGCATATCCGCAACAGGCTGCACGGATCAGATATCGGCATTCCCCCGCCCACGGCGGGAGAATATTCTCTTTTTGGAAATGTTTCAAGTTGAAGCACGATTCTGATTGAGGTGTTTTCACCCTGTTTTGATTTATTATATCCGCAACAGGCTGCACGAATCAGGCATCGGAATTCCCCCGCCCACGGCGGGGGAATATTCTCTTGTTGGGGAATTTTTCAAATTGTGCTGCCGTTGCGATGGAGGGCTTTCTTTTTCTGTTTTGATTTAGCATATCCGGGACAGGATGCGAATAGAAATTAGGTAGAAACAGGAAAAGGAGAGAAACTCTATGGAGTATACACTCAACCGGCAGTCCATCTGCGCAAGTGAGATCATATTTGACGGTTGCCAGGAACAGCCAATCGACCTGGATTTCAGCCTTCCTGATTATTGTCCCGACATTCAACGCATCCTGAAGTGCCAGGTTTGCCCCCGCATTACCGGCAGGAGCATCATCGGGGATCACCTGGAGATCGAGGGCTCCGCGGCGATTAAGGTGATTTATCTGGATTCCGGCGGCAGCTGTATCCGGTGCTGCGAAAATGTCAAGCCGTTTTCGGCGTCGATTCCGCTGAAGAAGCAGACCGACAATGCGGTCATATTTACCAGCTCGCGTGTGGAATACATCAACTGCCGGGCAACGAGTCCGCGCCGTCTGGATATTCACGGGGCGTTTTCCATCTGCGCCAAGGTGGCGGAAAAGGTAAACAATGAATTTGTGAGCAATATTGAGGGCGATGACATTCAGCAAAAGCAGGAGCAAATCCCGGCCAGCCAGGTAACGTCGATTGCGCAGCAGCAGTTTTCTGTTTCTGAAGTACTGGAGATCAGCGACAGCAAGCCGCCGGCCAATAACATCATTCGCTCCGGCGCAACGGCGACCATTTCGGATTACAAGGTGGTCTCCGGCAAGCTGATCGTCAAGGGCGAAGTGAGCGTTAAGCTTTTGTATGCTCCCGAATCGGAGGATATGCTCCCCGAGGCGATGGAATATGTGATTCCCTACAGCCAGATGGTGGACGGCGATGGACTGGAGGAGGGGAACCTCTGCGATGTGAGCGTCAACGTGCTGAGCAATGATCTGCAGATCAAGAGCGACTCCTCCGGAGAAAACACGCTGTTTGAGGCCGAGGTTCGCCTGGCGGCCAACCTGATGGCATACGAGGACACGGAAATCGCCATTGTAACGGACGCCTATTCCACTCAATATGAGCTGGAAACCCAGACGCAGTCGAAGCCGGTCTTCCGGCTGATCGAGATGATCAACGACTCCGTTACGCAAAAGAACAGCTTCGATATCGGCGAAGGCGGCATCACGAAGGTGATCGACGTCTGGAACGAGATCAGCAGTGTTTCCGCAGAGGAAGAGGAAAACCAAATTCGTTTTACCGGCAAGCTGAATCTGTGCATTCTCGCACTCAACGCACAGGAGAAGCCTTTCTACTTTGAACGGGTCGTCGACTTCACCGCCAGCCATGAGTGGCGCAAAAAAGAGGGTGGAGTCTTCTGCGCACCCCGGGTAGAGATCAGCAATATCAGCTTCCGAATTACCGGCGGCACGGGAATTGAAGTAAAGACCGAGCTCAAGCTGACCGCCGCCGTGTTCCAATCCAGCAGCCACAGAATGATTGCGGGCGCAAACGCGGACGAAACCAAAACGCGTAAAAAAGATAACTCCGCCGCACTAACCATCTATTTTGCAGACGCGGGAGAGAGCCTTTGGGACATTGCCCGGCGCTACTGCACCTCCGTTTCCGCAATTCAAAAGGAAAACGAGCTGGAGGAAGATTTTGCTGAGAATAGGGGGATGCTTTTAATTCCAATGTAAGCGATCCCAAAAATAAAATTCTCTGCCTGAGGGGGAGGTAAAATGGAAGAGCGCAATATTTATCAAGATATTTCGGAACGCACCAACGGTGATATTTATATTGGTGTGGTCGGCCCGGTTCGCACGGGCAAATCTACCTTCATCAAAAAGTTCATGGATACCATCGTCATCCCCAACATGGACGAAAACAGCCGGCGTGACCGCGCGATCGATGAAATGCCTCAATCCGCCGCGGGCCGCACCATTATGACGACGGAACCAAAATTCATTCCGGAGCAGGCGGTCACCGTAAATATTGACGACAGCGCCACGTTCCGCGTGCGCATGATCGACTGCGTGGGCTACATTGTTCCCAGCGCGCTGGGGTATATTGAAAACGATCTGCCGCGCATGATCCGCACCCCGTGGTACGACGAGCCGATCCCCTTCAATATGGCGGCGGAAATCGGCACGCAAAAGGTCATTACCGAGCATTCCACCATCGGGCTGCTCATTACGACGGACGGCAGCATCAGCGAAATTCCGCGGGAAGAATATGAAGAGGCGGAAGAGCGCGTTGTTTCGGAGCTCAAGGAAATCAAAAAGCCCTTTATCATTCTTCTCAACTGCACAAACCCCACTGCGCCGCAGTCTCAGGCGCTGGCGGAAAACATGCAGAAGCGCTACAAGGTTCCCGTGCAGCCGGTGAACTGCCTCGAGCTGAACGAAAAGGAAATCCGCGATGTTCTGGCAAAGATCCTGTTCGAGTTCCCGGTCAAGGAAATCAAAGTCGAAATGCCGCACTGGCTCTCTACGCTCGAAAAGAAGCACTGGCTGCGCTCCGCGATCTTCCAGATCATTCAGCAGTCCGCCTCGAAAATCTCGCGCATCCGCGAGGTGGGCGGCCTGGTGGATGACGTGTCGAAATGCGAGCACGTCGGCTCCGCGCAGACGCTTTCCGTCGATTTGGGAACCGGCTGTGCCAGAATCGGAATTCAGCTGAAAAACGACCTGTTCTACCGCATTCTCGGCGAGCAGACGGGGCTGGAGCTGCACAACGAGGGCGAGCTGCTCTCCTCCGTTCTGGAGCTGGCAAAAATCAAGATGGAATATGACAAGATTCGAGACGCCTACCAGGATGTACTCGATACCGGCTACGGAATTATGATGCCGACGATCGACGAGATGAGCCTGGAAGAGCCCGAGATCATCAAGCAGGGCGGCAAGTACGGTGTCCGCCTCAGAGCGGCCGCGCCGTCGATCCATTTGATCCGCACCAAAATCACAACGGAGCTGACGCCCATTGTAGGCTCGGAGCAGCAGTCGGAAGAGCTTGTCATGTCCATGATGAAGGAATTCGAGGAAAGCCCCGTTAAAATCTGGGAGTCGAATATCTTCGGCAAGTCTCTGCATGAGCTGGTCAACGAGGGAATGCATAACAAGCTGTACCGCATGCCGGCCGACGCGCGCGACAAGATGAAGGAAACGATCGAGCGTATCATCAACGACGGCTGCAACGGTCTCATTTGTATCATCCTGTAACATAACGCGATCTCTTTGCTCCGCAGGGAGTAAGTTGATTTATTTCACCCCAAACAGAAAAAGCCGCGCTCTGCATTGGCTATCATTGGGCCAAGACAGAGCGCGGCTTTTTCTTTACGATCGATTCTTTTTTGAGAAAACAGAAATTTCTCTCTGCCGCAGGCGGCGAGAAGGATTCCTGGCCTTTTTCGGCCGTTCACCGCAAACAGAGGCTTGAACAAGCCGAAAACGGAACTCATTCTATTTTGTCGTCAGCCCTGAAAGGTGTGATAGAATACCGTTTTGGAAAGCTCAAAGCGGTCGTTATGCAGTCTGCTGGGCTTTGCTTCCTCATTGGGGTAGCCCATCATCAGAATGGCCATGGGAACCAGCGCCTCGGGAATATGGAACTCGCGGCGCACCGCCTGCGGATCAAATTGCATCACCCAGGTCGAGCCGATCCCCAGCTCACTGGCCTGAAGAATCATGTGCGTGCCGACAATGCCCATATCTACCTCGCCGCTGTCGGCGTTGTCGTAATCCTTGCGCTTCCAGCTCACTTCTTTTTCATAGCATACCACAAGCGCCAGAGTCTGGTGAAAACGGAACGGGCAGCATTTTGCCAGAAGCTCCATCTCCGCGGGTGTGTTCAGCACCAGAATTCTCTGCGGCTGACTGTTGTGGGCGGTGGGGGCAATCCGGCCCGCTTCTAAAATCAAATCCAGCTTATCCTGCTCCACAGGCTTGTCGCTGAATTTTCTCATCGAATACCTGTCCTTTGCCAATTCCAAAAAGCTCATATTGCAACCTCCTGAGTAAAAGATGTTTGCCGTTTTCCGCTCAGCCGTCACGGCTCCGCTGAAAACGGCGCGAATAAAAAATGTCTCGGAGCGATCACGCCCCCGGGCTGAATAGCATAGTATTTCCGTTTTTGCGCGGGCTTCTTATCAGAATACAGTCCTTCATTTGGATCTCTCCGTCGGCGGCGCGCGCTTTTTGTTTTGAGGTGGGTGTTTCTTCGCGGTATTTAAGTTTGAGTATAATCGATTTGTCAGAGGTTTTAATTACCAAACAGAACCAAAAATACCGTTCTTTGTCTTTATTATATCGCCCTTTTTTCCGGGATGCAAGAATTCCTTTTCCTTTTTTGGTGCTTCTGCCATATGACTTTTCTTGCATTTAAAGCATAAGAAGGATATAATAGAATAGCTGAAAAGTTATCTCTGCAATCGTTGTCATACGCATGTGGCTTATATTGCACGAGTCAATACTCTATAAAAGGAAGTGGCAGAATGTTCCCAATTTTAAAAAAGCGAAGACTGAACGATACCATGACATTAATGGAGGTGGAAGCGCCGTTTATCGCAAAAAAAGCGAAGGCAGGGCAATTCATCATCCTGCGTGTCAATGAATTCGGTGAAAGAATTCCGCTGACAATTGCAGACTACGACCGCGAAGCGGGTACGATTACGATCATTTTCCAAAAGGTGGGAAAAACGACTCTGCTGCTTGACCAGTTGGAGGAAGGGGAAAAGATTCTGGATTTTATCGGGCCCCTCGGCACAGCCTCTCACCTGGAAGGATACAAAAAGGCCGCGGTGATCGGCGGCGGCGCGGGCTGCGCAATTGCGTACCCGCAGGCAAAGGCCCTGCATGAAATGGGCGCTCATGTCGATATGATCGCCGGCTTCCGCAGCCAGGATATCATCATTCTGGAGGAGGAAATGCGCGCGGCGAGCGACAATCTGTTCCTGATGACCGACGACGGCTCCAACGGCAACAAGGGCTTTGTCACCGACGCGTTAAAGGCGCAGATTGATGCCGGCGCCGATTATGATCTGGTGGTTGCGATCGGCCCGCTGCCCATGATGCGCGCGGTCAGCAATTTGACAAAGCCGTACGGCATTAAGACGATCATCAGCATGAACCCGATTATGATCGACGGCACCGGCATGTGCGGTGGCTGCCGCGTAACAGTAGGCGGCGAGACCAAATTCGCCTGTGTGGACGGTCCCGATTTCGACGGCCATCTGGTGGATTTCGACGAAGCGATCCTTCGCACCAGAACTTACAGGGAAGATGAAGCGAGAGCGACCCGCGAATACAACTGTCATCTGATGGAGGGCGCAAAGAATGGCTAACATGAATCCGAAAAAAACACCGATGCCGGAACAGGATCCGCTGGTGCGCAATCATAATTTTGAAGAGGTTACTCTGGGCTACACCGATGAAATGGCTATGGAAGAAGCGCAGCGCTGCCTGCAGTGTAAACATAAGCCTTGTATCAGCGGATGTCCGGTCAATATCAGAATTCCCGAATTCATCCGCTGTATTACAGAGGGGGATTTGGAGCAGGCTTACCATATCATTACCTCTACAAGCTCTCTGCCGGCAGTATGCGGCCGTGTATGCCCGCAGGAAACACAGTGTGAGGCTAAATGCGTGCGCGGCATTAAGCACGAGCCGGTCGGAATCGGCCGCCTGGAGCGTTATGTTGCAGACTGGTACATGAATAACCGCGAAAGAAAGCCTGTGAAAACAGAGCAAAACGGACATAAGGTCGCCATTATCGGCGCGGGCCCCGCAGGCCTTACCTGCGCCGGTGATTTGAACGCGATGGGCTATTCCGTCACCGTTTTTGAGGCCCTGCATACCGCGGGCGGCGTACTGATGTACGGCATCCCGCAGTTCCGTCTGCCGAAAGAAATCGTGCAGAAGGAAATCGATCTGCTCAAATCCAACGGAGTAACCATCGAAACCGATATGGTGATCGGCAAGGTTCTTTCTGTGGACGAGTTGTTTGAAATGGGCTTTGAGGCGATCTTTATCGGCTCCGGCGCCGGACTGCCGAGCTTTATGAACATCCCGGGCGAGGGCCTTGTCGGCGTGTACTCTGCCAACGAGTTCTTGACCCGCATCAATTTGATGAAGGCGTACAAAGAGGGTTACGATACCCCGATCATCCGGCCGAAGAACGTTGCCGTCTGCGGCGGCGGAAACGTCGCGATGGATGCAGCCCGCAGCGCGAAGCGCCTGGGCGCCGAAAATGTATATATCGTATACCGCCGTGCGGAGGAGCAGATGCCTGCCCGCCGTGAGGAAATCCACCACGCCAAAGAGGAAGAGATCGATTTCCGCCTGCTGACGAATCCGGTTGCCATTCATGGTGACGAAAACGGCAGAGTGACCGAAATCGAGTGCATCCGTATGGAGCTCGGCGAGCCCGACGCGAGCGGCCGCCGCAAGCCGGTGGAGGTAGAAGGCTCGAACTTCCGTCTTTCGGTAGACTGCGTTGTCATGGCCATCGGCAATTCGCCGAACCCGCTGCTCCAGAGAACAACGGAGGGCCTTGAGACGAACCGCCATGGCTGCCTGATTGTCAACGAAGAAACGCTGCAGACCACCCGTGAGGGCGTATTTGCCGGCGGAGACGCGGTGACCGGTGCGGCAACCGTTATTCTGGCGATGGGTGAGGGCAAACATGCCGCGAATTCTATCGACGAATACATCAAGAGCAAAAAGTAATTTTATTCTGAATGACAGGGAACCCGTTGTTTATAAAACAGCGGGTCCCTTTTTTATTTTCAGAGCAGTATACAAAAGAATTCTTTTGTATACTGCTCTGAAAATCTTTCTGTTTGAGAGAGGAAAGGTTCGGCGTTCTCTTTTGGTACTTGCTGTCATATAAATAGAGTTGACGGGAGGGATATCAAAATGAATCGTAAGTATAACAGAACAGACGGCATGGAAGACGATGACATCATCTTGAACCGGGCAAATGATATTTACAGTGAATCAGACAATACAAATAGCCGCTACGACAAAATGGACAGAATCGATGAGGACGGCTACGAGTATAATTACGATTACCATTACATAAAGCCCCAGGGATATGAAGAGGACGAAGAGGATTTCCAGCCGCGGCAAAAGAAAAAGACGAAAAAGATGCTGATCTTTGTACAAATGCTGCTTTGCATCACCGTTCTGGTAACCGCCATGCTTTTGAAAATCACAGGCGGGAATGCCTATCAGAGCATTCGCGAATGGTACCTGAGTCACGCTGGGGATTCCATCATCGCGCAGGAATCCTTCAATCATTTTACCCGCACCTGGGTACAGTTTTTCTCTTCCTCTCCGGCAGAACAGGGGAAGCAGGCATCTTCTGTACCAGAATCTTCAGTGCCGGAATCCTCTGCACCGGCTTCTTCTGCTCCTTCTTCTGCGCCGTCCTCCTCACTGCCGGATATTTCTTCTACAGTCTCTGGAATTGCCTATACCACCAGTGTTTCTTCCAAAACGCCGGTGTTTGTTTCTGTGTTTCTAGATACCCCGGTAAAAAACGGCGTGATCACCTCCGGCTTTGGTCCGAGGGACGGCGGCATTCACCTGGGCATTGACATTGCCGCCGACGCCGGCAGTAACATTGTGCCCGCAATGCCCGGCAAGGTGGAGTTCAGCGGAGAAAATTCCTCCTATGGAAAATACATTCTGATCGACCACGGCTCCAATATTGAAACGAGATACGCGCACTGTGAAAAACTGCTGGTAAAGAAAGGGGATATCGTTACCTATTCCCAGCCCATCGCCCTGGTTGGCAGTACCGGGGATTCGACCGGCCCGCACGTACATTTTGAACTGATTCTGTCCGGCGTCTGCTATGATCCGCAGCCGCTGCTGAAAAACAGGACGGTCTGATGCGCTTCACGGTTGGTGGCTGCCAAGTCACAGTGCAGTTCTGGTTTATGGCGCTGGTAACGCTGTCCCTGTTCTTAGACAGAAGCGGAATGGCCGGAATCGGGCTGGTCGCGGTGATTCTGCATGAAAGCGGGCATCTGCTGATGATGTCGCTCGTGGGCACTCCACCGGAGCGACTCTCTATGAGCCTGTTTGGTCTTGAGATCTGCCAGAAAAGCGGCAGCTGCCGCACTTATCATCAGGATGCCTGGATCGCGGCGGCGGGTCCTTTGGCAAGCCTGTTCTTTTTTGCGCTCTGCTGGATAGGATATGAGCTGACCAGTTCGCTGTATTTGGCGAATCTGGCCGCAGCGAATCTGATGCTCGCCCTTTTAAACGGACTGCCGGTCGGCCCACTGGACGGCGGCCAGACTCTGTATGCTCTGCTCTGCAAAAAATACCCGGCAGAAACCTGCGAAAAAATTGTAGAGATCGTTTCCTTTTTTGTGATCCTTCCTGTTGCACTGGCCGGCTTTCTGGTTTTACTGCAGTCGCGCTATAATTTTTCTTTGCTGATTGTCAGCGGATACCTGATGTTAATGCTTCTATTGAAAAAGGGAAGATATTTTTAACGGACTGCTGAAGCACCGTATCATTTGATTTGATTCACAAAATATTTAGAATATTGTTGCTTTTATCTAAGCAGGCATTGTGTTATAATAACCTCACGGCATAGACGAAAGCGGAGCTTTCGATGCCTGAGAGAACATTGAATCATCCTGTCCGGCAGGGAAAAGCAGTTGAGTTTTTCGAATCAGCTTGCTCTGGTGGGGATGATAGAATAACCTCACGACACAAGCGAAAGCAAAGCTTTCGATGCCTGAGAGAACATTGAATCATCCTGTCCGGCAGGGAAAAGCAGCTGAGCATTTTGAATCAACTGCTTTGGAGGAGATGATAGAATAAAACAAAGCTTTCGACGCCTGAGAAGACATCGAAAGGTCACAAATCATCAGTTAGATATTTTTTGTGTCTGGATTTAGTATTTTTATAAACTCATATTGGAAATTTATGATATAATAATGATTAAAGTTATATTCTTTTTTTGACGTCCTGTTTACACTTAAAAACGATATAAATCGGGAATGATAAGGAAAAACGGCGGTTTGCGGCCGGATCGGGCAGCTTGCCCGCGCCCTGCTAATCACCGGATAGGGAGATGAGAGAAATGATAAAAACAGAGGAGTATCCTGTCACTGAGGGTATAAACTTTCGCAGTATTCAGGATACCAGATTTAAAACTCTGCGTATTGCAGTCAATTTCATGTTGCCTTTGGAGAAAGAAACGGCGGCAGCAAATGCGCTGCTTCCTTTTTTATTGAGTCGTGCAAGCCGGGAATACCCCGATTTTACACGCTTGAATGAGCGCCTCTCAGAGCTGTATGGCGCGGCGATTCACGCCGATGTGCGAAAGCTGGGAGAAGCTCAGGTGCTTTCCATCGCGGCGGCCGGTCTTGCAGACCGCTACGCGCTCGAGGGAGAAAGCATTTCAGCAGAGCTTTCGCATCTGCTGTGCAGTATTTTATTTGATCCGCCGCTTGTGGACGGGCTGTTCCCGGAGGACGGCTTTGAACAGGAAAAAAGACAGACGATCGAAATGATCGATTCTGATTTCAACGATAAACGCACTTTCGCGCGTCTGCGCTGCGAACAGCTGATGTGTGACCGCGAGGCCTTTGGAATCAACCGCTATGGCAGCCGTGAGGATGTGACGGCGCTGCAGAGAGAAGAGATGACCAAGGTATGGGAACGCGTGCTGCGCACTGCCCGCATTGAGATCATGGCACTTGGCGACTGCGACCCGGTGCCGATTTACGACAGCTTTTTGAACGCGTTCAAAAAGCTCGACCGCGACCCGGTGCCGGAACTACACACGGAAATCATCAAGGAAGTGACAAAGCCGCGTGAATTTTCCGACACGATGGAGGTTGCCCAGTCCAAGCTGGTTCTGGGGCTCCGCGCCGGAGCTGCCGTTCCGCAGGACGCGGTGGCGTCCACAAAGCTGATGTCCGCAGTACTCGGCGGCACACCCAGCTCCAAGCTGTTTTTAAATGTTCGCGAAAAGCTGAGCCTTTGCTACTATTGTGCCTCCCGCTATGACTGGAATAAGGGTATTATTCTGATTGAAAGCGGTGTGGAAACGGAAAATATCGACCGGGCCCAGACAGAAATTCTCGGTCAGCTGGATGAAATCCGTGCCGGGAAGGTGACGGAAGAAGAGCTTCTCGCAGCAAGGCTGAGTGTCGGCAACAGCTACCGCACCGTCGGGGATTACCTGGGCGGCCTTGAAAACTGGTATGTTTCCCAGGCATTCTGCGAAAAGATCCAGTCGCCGGAAGAAGCGGCGGAAGAAATCAACTCCGTTACCATGGAGCAGGTGGTTCAGGCCGCAAATCGCGTCGTTCTGGATACGGTCTACCGCATGGTCGGAAAGGAGGAGGCAGAGGAATGAGAATGGAAAAAATCACAAACGAACGCGTACAGGACAGCTACTACAGCGTCAAACACCCGAGCGGCCTGCGTATTTTCGTTTACCCGAAAGAGGGAAGCAACTCAACCTATGCCATCTTCGGCACCCGTTACGGCTCGGTAGATACCAGCTTCCGGCGCTCCGATGAACAGGAAGTCAGCACGGTTCCGGAGGGCATTGCGCATTTTCTGGAGCACAAGCTGTTTGAGAGCGAAGACGGAGACGCTTTTGCGCGTTATGCAAAAACCGGAGCCTCCGCCAATGCGTACACCTCGTTCGACATGACCTGCTATTTATTCTCCTGCACCGAGAACGTGTATGAGTCGCTCGAAATCCTGCTGGATTTTGTTCAGTCTCCATATTTTACCGAGCAGACCGTGCAGAAGGAGCAGGGAATCATCGGCCAGGAAATCCGGATGTACGACGACGACCCGCAGTGGAGGGTCATGTTTAATCTGCTCAAAGCCCTGTATCACCACCATCCGGTGAAGATCGATATTGCCGGTACGGTAGAGAGCATTGCAGAAATCACGCCGGAGTATTTGTACCGCTGCTACCACACTTTTTATAATCTGAATAATATGGCTCTGTGCGTCGCAGGGAATATCGATCCCGAGCGCGTTTTAGAGCTGTGCGATAAAATGCTCAAGCCCTCCGAACCGACCCAGGTAGAGCGCATTTTTGAGGAAGAGCCTGCCGGCGTGGTGCAGGATCGTGTGGAGCAGAAGCTTTCCGTTACGATTCCTCTGTTCCAGCTTGGCTTTAAGGAGCCCGCACGCCGCCGTAATGTTCAGGAGCTGGCGCAGACGGATGTTCTGCTGGAGCTGTTGGCCTCCGATGCATCTCCGCTGTACCGCCGTCTACTGGATCAGAACCTGATCAACACCGCCTCCTTCGGCAGCGAATACTTTGAGGGACCAGGCTATGCCGCCGTGATTTTCTCCGGGGAATCGAAAGACCCGGACACTGTCGCAAAGGAAATCCGCGAAGAAATCGAACGCCTGCGCAAGGAAGGAATTTCGGCCGAGGCCTTTGAAAGGGCCAGAAAAGCCGTGTACGGCCGCAATGTGGCCGCGCTCAACAGCGCCGAAGCCATTGCGAACGCGATGATTTCTCTGACGTTTGCAGAGCGCGAGCTGTTCTCTTATATCGACGCGCTGGCTACCGTTCAGCTTCCGGACGTTCAGAAACGATTGGAAGAACAGCTCCTCACGGAAAATTCTGCTCTGTCAGTGGTTTTCCCTATCAAATAATTGGAGGCAAGCTTTCATGTACCAGGTTCATACCGTCGAGTTCCCAAAAATGGGGCTCGACTTCAACATAAACCCAACCGCCTTTTCGATCGGCGGATTTACAATTCAGTGGTATGGCGTCATTATTGCAATGGGATTTCTGCTGGCCTTTTTGTATCTGATGTTCAGCTGCAGAAAGTTCAACGTTGACCAGGACAGGCTGATTGACGCCGTGATCGTCGGCATGATTGGCGGAATCATCGGCGCAAGACTGTACTACGTTATTTTTTATCCCGGCGACCAATACGTGAAGGATCCTCTCAGCATTTTGTATATTTGGAACGGCGGTCTTGCCATTTACGGCGGGATCATCGGCGGTCTGCTCTGCGGCGCGCTGATGGCAAAGCTGCGCGGCCTGAAAATCGCCGCTGTTCTCGATCTGGCGGCCCTCGGCTTTTTGATTGGACAAACTGTAGGCCGTTGGGGCAACTATGTGAATCAGGAGGCTTTCGGCACTGCGACCGATCTGCCCTGGGGCATGATCAGCGACCGTACGCGCCTGATCGTCGACGGCCCGGTTCACCCTTGCTTTCTGTATGAATCTCTGTGGTGCCTCGTGGGCTTTGGCCTTCTGCACCTGTTTGCGACCAAGCTGCGCAGATACGACGGGCAGGTTTTCCTGCTGTACCTGATGTGGTACGGTCTTGGCCGTTTCTGGATTGAAGGGCTGCGTACCGACAGCCTGATCGCTCCGGTTCTGAACCTGCGGGTTTCTCAGCTTCTGGCTGCTGCCACCGTTCTGATTGCGCTGGCGTTTCTGGCGATCTTCCGCAACAAAACCAGCCTGACCGGCATCGGATCGCCCAAGGTAATGGCTCTCAATGGAATTACCCTTGCTGCGGTGGAAGGTGCAGCTGATGATGGGAAAAGCACTATCTTCGGCGATATTACTCCCAAGCCCGAATTAGAGGGATCAGAGGAAACCGAGGAAGCCCTGGAGGAAGAAAAAACAGAAGAAGTTCTTTCTGAAGATATCCAATCGCAGGCATCCGCAGAGGATGCAGCGGCTCCGGAAGAAGCGGATTCGGCAGAAGAGACCGGTTCAAACGAAACCACACTGCAAGAAGCCGGTGAAGCAACAGAGATCATAACGGAAGAGGCTCCCGCACAGGAGTCCGCCGATACACACGAAGAATAAACCGAGCCTCAAATTTGTGGGGAAGCGGAAATAAGGGGAAAATACGGGAGGCAACCTATGGCTCAATTGATTGATGGAAAGGCGATTTCTGCCGCAGTACGCAAACGCATCGCGGAAGAAATCCAGTCACTGCAGGAAGAACAGGGAATCACCCCCGGCTTGGCCGTTATTTTGGTAGGGGAGGATTCCGCGTCTGAAGTGTATGTAAAAAACAAAGGCAAGGCCTGCGAAGAGGTCGGCATTGACTTTGAATTATATCGGCTTTCGGCCTCTGCCACACAGCAGGAGCTGGAAGAAACAATTCGTTCTCTGAACGACCGGGAGGACATCGACGGCATCCTGCTGCAGCTTCCGCTGCCAAGCCATCTGGATGCAAACCAGTTTGTCGGCCTGATTCGGCCGGATAAAGATGTTGACGCGTTCCACCCGGAAAACATTGGACATATCATGCGCGGAGATTTCGTTTTTCTGCCCTGCACTCCTGCGGGGATTATGGAGCTGCTGCGTGCATCCGGAATCGATCCGGCGGGGCAGCGTTGTGTCGTAATAGGCCGCAGCGATATCGTCGGCAAGCCGACGGCAATGCAGATGCTGCACGCGGACGCCACCGTTACCATTTGCCACAGCAAAACACAAAATCTGGCGGAGGTCTGCCGCGAGGCGGACATTCTGGTAAGTGCCGTAGGGCAGGCCGGTCTGATTACCGGCGATATGGTTCGCCCCGGTGCTGTCGTCATCGATGTTGGGATGAACCGCAACGAAGAGGGCAAACTGTGCGGTGACGTGGACTTCGCTTCGGTGGAGCCGGTTGCGTCTTACATCACGCCAGTACCCGGCGGCGTCGGCCCGATGACGGTTGCCATGCTGCTGCAAAATACACTGGAGGCAGCCAAACGGCACAGCGGAATTACCGGATGACGCCTTCATTACAATGAACAGAGGTTTCTTGGATGGGAAAAATATTAGATTGCATAGAATCCCCAAGGGATCTGCGATCCTTGACAATGGATGAACTGAACGTACTGTGCAGAGAAATCCGACAGGAGATTATCCGCACTGTGGCGAAGAACGGCGGGCATCTGGCATCCAATCTGGGAGTTGTGGAGCTCACCGTTGCTCTGCACTATGTCTTTGATGTTCCGTTTGACAATATCGTGTGGGACGTGGGGCATCAGTCCTACACCCACAAAATCCTGACCGGGCGCAAAAAGCAGCTGTGTACCATCCGTACCCAGGGCGGGCTTTCAGGCTACCCAAACCCCAAAGAAAGCGACTGCGACCCGTTTCATTCGGGGCACAGCAGTACCTCCATTTCAGTTGCTCTGGGGCTGGCCAATGCAAAAAATCTTCACAATGACCCCGGCCACGTGGTTGCAGTGATTGGCGACGGCGCCCTGACCGGCGGTCTGGCCTATGAGGGCCTGAACAACGCGGGGCGTTTCCCGAAAAATTTCATCGTCATTCTCAACGACAACAAAATGTCGATTTCAAAAAATGTCGGTTCCATTGCCCGGTATCTGGCACATATCCGTACGCAGCCGGGTTATCTAAAGGCAAAGGGAACCGTAGAGGGAATCCTCGATCACCTGCCGGTGCTCGGCGACCCGATCAGCAATGTTCTGCAAAAATCCAAAACCCTGCTCAAGCAGGCGCTTTATAAGGGCACCTTGTTTGAGGATATGGGCTTTGCCTATTATGGCCCGTATGACGGCCACGACGTGGAACAGATGATTTCTGTACTGCAAAGCGCAAAAGAGATCAACCGGCCCGTTTTGCTGCACGTCATTACCGCAAAAGGAAAGGGCTACACCTTTGCAGAGAAAAATCCGGACGCGTTCCACGGGGTCTCCTGTTTTGACATCAAAACGGGGGAATCGCAGGCTTCCGGCGAGAATTTTTCCAAGGTCTTCGGCAAAAGTCTTTCCGCCATGGCCAAAAAGGATGAACGCATCTGCGCGATTACGGCCGCCATGGAGAGCGGAACCGGTCTTGTCGGCTTCCACAAAGCGTTTCCCGATCGTTTCTTTGACGTGGGAATCGCGGAGGAACACGCTGTTACCTTTGCCGGCGGACTTGCGGCCGGCGGAATGCTGCCGGTGTTTGCCGTGTACTCCAGCTTTTTGCAGCGCAGCATCGATCAGGTGATTCACGACGCGGCTTTGCAGAATTTGAAAGTGACATTCGCGATCGACCGCGCCGGGGTCGTGGGTGAGGATGGTGAAACCCATCAGGGACTGTTCGACGTTTCCCTGCTCAGCGCCATCCCGAACATGACGATTTTTTCCCCGGCCTATCATGAGGAACTGGAGCTTTTGCTCCATCAGGCAGTTTACGAGTGTCCCGGAGTCACAGCAGTACGCTATCCCCGCGGGGGCCAATTGTATCAGCCGAAGGATTTCACGATTACGGGAAACTCTTTCGACGAATACGGTGACACCGAAGCGCCTGTGGTGCTGGTCACCTACGGCAGAATCTTTTCCATGGCCTGTCTTGCGGCAAAAAAGCTGCAGAAGGAAGGGATTTCGGTTCGGATCATCAAGCTCAATCGTATCCACCCGGTGGACCCACAGGCGATTAATGCCTGCATGAATGCCCGTCACACCTTCTTTTTTGAGGAAGGCGTCCGGCAGGGCGGGGTAGGCGAGCATTTTCTGTATCTGATGTACCAGCAAAATTATGCGGGGAAAACAACCCTGCAGGCGGTGGAAAACCGCTTTGTCAAGCATGCTACCATGCGCCAGTCTTTGGCTGAGCTGGGGCTGGACAGCGAAGGCATGAAAAATAGGATTCAAACGGAGTATCTAAAGTGACGGAGAAAAAAAGACTCGACACCCTTGTATTTGAAAAAGGTTTTGCAGAAAGCCGTGAAAAGGCCAAAACCCTGATCATGCTGGGGAACGTTTATGTAGATAACCAGAAATCAGACAAACCGGGAACCATTCTCCCTGCCGACGCGGCCATAGAGGTGCGCGGGCAGGGGCTGCGGTATGTCAGCCGCGGCGGTCTCAAGCTGGAGAAAGCGATCGAGCTGTACGCGCTTGACCTTTCGGGCCTTACCTGTATGGACATCGGCGCTTCTACCGGCGGCTTTACCGACTGCATGCTTCAGAACGGCGCCGAAAAGGTGTATTCGGTAGATGTCGGCTACGGCCAGCTCGCGTGGAAGCTGCGCACAGACCCCCGGGTGGTGAATCTGGAACGAACGAATGTGCGTTACTTAACCTCGGAGCAGGTGCCGGATCCCATCGATTTTTTCAGTGTGGACGTGTCCTTTATTTCTCTGACTCTGGTGCTGCCGGTGGCAAGAACCTTTCTTTCCGACAACGCGAGGGCGCTTTGCCTGATTAAGCCACAGTTTGAAGCCGGGCGCGAAAATGTCGGAAAAAAGGGTGTGGTTCGCGATCAGGCAGTCCACAAGCAGGTGATTGTCAAAATTCGAGATTTCGTCCTTGCGCATGGATTTTCCGTACTGGGACTTACCTTCTCGCCGGTCAAGGGGCCGGAGGGAAATATTGAGTATTTGATCTATTTGCAGAAATCGGAACATCCGGAGGATGCCAGCGGACAATCCGTGCCGGATTTGGTGGAGCAATCCCACATCGAGCTAAACGGTGGTGATACACATTGATTGCAGCAGTGATTCCTAATCTGACAAAAACAAATGCGGAACAGGTGACGCAGGAGCTTGTCAAAGAGCTGCGCCGTCTGGGAATCCATGTCTGCATGGACGCAGCTCTGTACAGCAGCTTTCCGTACCGCGATATTGAATTTTTTGAGGATTTTCTTGGCATGATAGCTGCATGCGATATCGTCATTGCCGTAGGCGGCGATGGTACGATCATTCACGCGGCCAAGCACGCCGCTCTGGCCGACAAGCCGATTCTGGGTGTCAATGCCGGCAGAATCGGGTTTGTCGCCGGTCTGGAGCCGAACCAGCTGCATCGTCTGCATCAGCTGTTGGACGGCACCTATAAGGTCGAGCGCCGCCTGATGCTCGAGGCCTCTTTAAAAAGCGAGCAGTATCAAAATGTGTATTACGCGCTGAACGAAGGGGTGATATCCCGCGGTTCCCAAAGCAGGATTCTCGATTTTCAGGTTTCTTATAACGACAACAATCTTTGCCACTACCGTGCGGACGGCCTGATCGTTGCAACGCCGACCGGCTCTACGGCGTATTCTCTTTCCGCGGGCGGCCCGGTGATCGAACCGGCGATGCGCTGCCTGCTGCTGACCCCGATTTGCCCGCATTCTTTGATGACACGCTCGGTCGTGTTCGGTGAGGACACCACCTTGCACATCAACGCGGTGCCGAACGGGCAAAGCGAAATCTTTTTGACTCTCGACGGAGAAACAACGATTCCCGTAACAGAGGACGAATGCGTACGCTTTCAAAAGTCTGCCCGGTCGGTCAGCCTGATCGACCTGAAATATCAAACCTTTTACGAAGTAGTGAATGAAAAACTTTCAGAACGGAGAGCGTGACATGAAAACAAGACGTCATACGAAAATTCTGGAACTGATCAGCGAATATCAAATCGATACGCAGGAGGAACTCCTGCGCCGGCTGAAAGAGGCTGGCTTCGATGTAACGCAGGCCACGGTATCCAGAGATATTAAAGAGCTTCGCCTTGTTAAGATTCTGTCTGCAGACGGAAAGTACCGTTATGCAAACAGTCAGGAGCCGTCTAGGGATATTTCCGGAAAATTCTATTCGCTGTTTGAGGATTCCGCCGTGGATGTGGACAACGCCATGAACCTTGTGGTCATCAAGTGTCTGACGGGAATGGCCAACGCCGTCTGCGCCGCAATGGACAGCCTTCGCTGGGAAAAGGTGGTGGGCACCGTGGCTGGCGACGACACCGTGCTTATCGTGTGCAAAACGCCGGAGACAGCGCTTGAGCTGACAGAGGACCTTAAAAAACTGATTGTTGGCAGGTGATAGCAGATGCTCTCGCAGCTGTATATCGAAAATGTGGCTGTTATTGAAAAATGCGGGCTGGATTTTGACGCCGGCTTTAATGTGCTGACCGGAGAAACCGGCGCCGGTAAATCCATCCTGATCGACTCGATCGGCGCGATTCTGGGCGAGAGAACCTCACGTGAGCTGATCCGCACCGGGGCTTCCTCCGCTTTTGTCAGCGCTGTATTTTCCTCGCCGAACGGCCATGTCCTGCAAAAGCTCACAGAGCTCGGCTATTCCGCCGATGAGGAAGGCAATGTCCTGATTCAAAGGGAAATCAGCCAGACGGGGAAAAACACCTGCCGCATCAACAGCCGGCCGGCCACGGTATCTGTATTAAAAGAGATCGCCCCGTTCCTTGTCAATACCCATGGGCAGCATGAAAGCTACCAGCTGCTTTCACCGGATCTGCATATTCGGTACATAGACCGTGTGGGCGAGCTTCTGCCTTTGCTTGGCGAATACCAGCACGCTTACCGGAATATGTGCCGGATCCGCGACGAGCTGCAGGCGTTCGATCTGGACGAATCGCAGAAGGAGCGCCGGATGGATCTGCTGAAATACCAGATTCAGGAGCTGGAAGAAGCCGCGCTGCGCCCCGGCGAGCAGGAGCAGCTGACGGAAAAACGCACGCTGTACCGCAACAGCGAGCGCCTGGCACAGCAGTTTCAGCTGGCACGGACTTTGCTCGATGGGGAAGAAGAGGGCGGCGTTCTGTCCGCCATGGCGCAGATCAGCTCCGCTTTGCTCGATGCAAAGCGCTATCTTCCGTCGGCCGAGTCATTGTCCGACCGTTTTCAAAATCTGGAATACGAGCTGCAGGACTGCAGTGCGGAACTAAGCCGCACCGCGGAGCTTTTGGACTATGACCCCGCGGAGCTGGAGCAGATTGAAGACCGGCTCGATTTTTTGTACCGGCTCAGCCTGAAATACGGTGAGACAGAAGAGGACATACTGGGTTATCTTGAAAACTGCCGCGCCGAGCTGCAGAACATTGAGCTTTCCGATGAACGTCTGGCCAAGCTGAACGAGCAGTACGAAAGCGCCAAGGAAGAAGCGATCCGCCTTGCGAAGCTTCTTTCCGCACAGCGTAAAAAGGCGGCGTCCAGATTTATCGAGAGCGTAAAAAAGGAACTGCAGTTTTTGAATATGCCGGGAGTTTCGTTTGAGGTTGAGCAGGAGCGCTGCCCGCTCAACGCGACCGGCTGCGACAAGATTCAGTTTCTGCTTTCCACCAATCCGGGGGAGCCGCCGAAGCCGGTAGCGAAGATCGCGTCCGGCGGTGAGCTGTCGCGTATTATGCTGGCGATTAAATCGGTACTTGCGGGGAAAGATGAAGTGGACACCCTAATTTTTGATGAGGTGGACACCGGTATCAGCGGCAGCGCCGCGCAAAAGGTGGGCCTTAAGCTGCGTCAGGCCGCTGAGGGACATCAGGTGATTTGTGTGACTCACCTGGCGCAGATCGCCGCCCTGGCCCAGAACCATCTGCTGATTCAGAAGAAACAGCAGCAGGACCGCACCTTCACAGAGATCACCCCGCTCGATGCTGAGGGCCGCGCCAACGAGCTGGCGCGCATTATGGGCGGATTCCCCATTACGGAGCTGATGCTGGAAAACGCCCGCGAAATGCTTCGGCTCGCGGAGCAGGCGCCGGGAAAGGCCGGGGCTTGACAAGGCAAAAAACATTCGTTATAATGCAAATCAATGGCGAAGATGGAAAAAAGTACAGGAAAGCGGCCGGTACAGAGAACCTGCGGTTGGTGCAAGCAGGGGCGGAAGCTTCCCGGAAATACATTCCTGAGCCGTCGGGCTGAGAAAGCGGCAGATTGCCGGATTTAGGCTCGTCCGGGGTACGCCCGTTAGCGCGTTTGGGTAATTTTTTACCCGTGAGGCCGCCGCCGTGAGGCTGCGGTAAACTGAGGTGGTACCGCGGAATTTCCGCCCTCTGCAGGAGAAAAACGCAGGGGGCTTTTTATTTTCCCCTTGCAGACTGAATTGGAGGAAATGGAAAATGGGAGTATTTGACGAACTGGAAGCAAGGGGCATGATCGCCCAGATCACAAATGAAGAAAAGGTAAGACAGCTGCTGAATGAGGACAAGATCGCTTTTTACATTGGCTTTGACCCGACAGCGGACAGCCTGCACGTAGGGCATTTCGTTCAGATCATGGTCATGGCGCATATGCAGAGAGCAGGCCACACACCGATCGCGCTGTTCGGCGGCGGCACCGGCATGATCGGCGACCCCTCCGGGAAGAGCGACATGCGCAGAATGCTGACGAAAGAGGATATTGACCACAATATCGCATGCTTTCAAAAGCAGATGTCCCGCCTGATCGATTTTTCTGAGGGAAAGGCGATTATGGCAAACAACGGCGACTGGCTGCTGAACCTGAACTATATTGAATTTATGCGCAAGGTCGGCGTGCATTTTTCCGTGAACCGCATGCTGGCGGCGGAATGCTATAAGCAGCGCCTGGAGCGCGGGCTTTCCTTCTTCGAGCTGAACTACATGATCATGCAGAGCTACGACTTTTTCGAGCTCAACGAGCGCTACAACTGCATTCTGCAAATGGGCGGAGACGACCAGTGGAGCAATATCATCGGCGGGGTCGAGCTGATCCGCCGCATGAAGAGCAAAGAAGCCTACGGCATGACCTTTACGCTGCTCACCACCAGCGAGGGCAAGAAGATGGGCAAAACGGAAAAAGGCGCCGTATGGCTCGATCCCGAAAAAACCTCTCCGTTCGATTTCTACCAGTACTGGCGCAATGTGGATGACGCGGACGTGGTTCGCTGCATGAAGTTGCTGACCTTCCTGCCGCTCTCTAAAATCGCAGAGTACGAGGCGATGACCGGCAGCGAGCTGAATCAGGCAAAAGAGGTTCTGGCCTTTGAGGTGACAAAGCTGATCCATGGGGAAGAGGAAGCCGCAAAAGCGCAGGAAGCCGCGCGGGCCCTGTTCGGCGGCGGCAGAAATTCCGATAACATGCCCAGCACGGAGCTTTCCGCTTCTGATTTAGCGGACGGTTCGATGGGCATTCTGGAAGTAATGATCAAAGCAGGTTTGATTCCGTCCAAGGGCGAGGGCCGCAGACTGATTCAGCAGGGCGGCGTTTCGGTGGATGACCAGAAGATCACCGCAGTTGAGCATGTGCTGACAGCGGCTGATTTTGAAAAGGGCTTTGTCATCATTAAAAAGGGCAAAAAGGTATTCCACAAGGTGATCCTCCAAAAATAAAGGCATACCGCTTTTCAGATTGGATTGATTTTATTTTGCTGTTTCTTCCCCTGTCTTTGGCGGGGGAAGAAACAAGGTGTATTGAATGAGATATTTTTCAGAACTGAGAGGGGGAGGAATCATGAAACGTCGCTGCTGGCCCGCTCCGATTGCAACCGCCGCACTGACATTGCTTCTGTTCTTCCTCTTTGACCTGTATCCTTTCGAAAATCAGACCCTGGCCTGGTGCGACATGAAGCAGCAGGTCATTCCCTTTTTGCTCGATTTCCAAAACATATTAAAGGGAAACGCCGATTTCCTCTTAAACACGCAGAATGCGGGCGGAATGAGCTTTTTGGGCGTTTTCTTCTTTTTTGTATCGAGCCCGTTTACCTTTTTGGTACTGTTTGTTCCGTCAGAGCAGATGTATCTGTTTGCGAACATCCTCGTTCTGCTGAAAATGGCGTTATGCTCGTTTACCGCAGCGCTCTTTTTCCGGCATCGGTTTTCCAATCTCAACACCGTGCAGATTCTGGCACTGTCGATCATGTATGCCTTTGGCGGGTACACCATGCTGTATTTTCAGAACATGGTATGGCTCGACGTCATGGCGATGTTTCCCATCCTGATGATCGGGCTGGACCGGCTGATCCGGCAGCGCAAACCGCTTTGCTATGCGCTGAGTCTGGCGGCGATCATGGTTCTGAATTTTTACCTGACCTATATGGTCGTTCTCTTTGTAGTTCTGGCGTTCGGAATTTATCTGCGCCTGACACAGGAGAAAGTGGAGGAGAGAAGACAATCGGTTCTTCTGCTGGGGATTTCCACAATTTGCGCATTGCTGGCCACCGGTGTGGTCTGGCTGCCGTCTCTGTTTCAATATCTGTCGTCGGCCCGCACCGTCGGTTTGATCGAGAGCATTTCCTCCGGCACACTATTGACCAGCTTTTATACCACGCTGCCCATTCTGCTTTGCAGTGCGGGCGTGTTTGCCGCACTGGCGTGCTTGAACCCGCGCAAATGCTGGCAGGATTCCCACATGCGCAGTCTGCTGATTCTGTGGGTACTCCTTGTTGTGCCTTTGTTTATCGAGCCGATCAATAAAATGTGGCACACCGGCAGCTATCAGGCTTTCCCGGCACGGTACGGATATATGACGGCTCTTCTCGGCCTTCTGTTTTTGGCCAAGGCGATCTCCGACCTGAATCGGGAGGAAGGGCGCTTCCTGCATCAGGATTGGCCGGGAATCGGCATTGGCATTTTCCTTTTTGCCTGCATGTCTCTGGTGGCATATCTACTTCTGTATTACCGCTACCGCGATTTGAGCGTCTACACCAGAACTCTTTGGCTGGATGAAAACGCCGTGCTCTATTTTCTGCTGTTTACGGTGCTGGCCATCCTGTGCTACTATTTGATTCTGTATTTGTACCAGCATCAATATCTGACTAAAAAATATTTCTCGTTGTTTCTATTACTGCTGGCTTGCTGTGAATCCGTATTTTCCGGCAGTGTGTTTATCGGCTCGGCGGCAAATCCGGTGTCTTTTTACAGCTCCGTGTTCGATCTGAAAGATAAAATAGACGACACCGATTTGTACCGGGTGAAAAACGGACACAAGTATTTTGACGTCAACCTTTTGGGTGGGATCAATTACCCAACGCTCAATCACTATACCTCGCTGACAGACGAGGATTTTATGTTCGCGATGAAGCGGATGGGGTATTCCTCCTACTGGATGGAGGTCAGCTCCCACGGCGGTACCGAGCTGACGGACGCCCTGTGGGGAAACCGCTATACCATCAAGCGGGAGTACGAAACAACCGACCGCGATCATATCCTTTATCAAAATGACCGCTACGCTCTTGTCAAGAACCAGGAACTGATGTCCTTTGGAACCGTCATTCAGTCCGACGACATCAGTGAGATGAAGGATCTGCCGAGCATGACCCGCCGCGAAATTCAGCAGTATCTTTTTACAAAGGTATTTGGTTCAGAGGAACAGCTGACGGAGGAATATGAACCGTCCTCTACAACAAATCTGTTTGTGTACGACACCGGCTCCCAGATGGAGCTGGTACGGGAAAATTCCGAAAAGGACGGCGATCTGGAATACCACATCCTGGTGGAGGGAACGCAGACCTTGTATCTGGACTGCTTCGATCAGGTCACCAATCATCTGACGGAACCGGCTTATAAAAGCCTGCGTGTTTCTGTCAATGACGAAACAGTGGCGTATCAGTACCCGACCCAGCAGGAAAACGGACTGCTCAATCTCGGTACCTTTACCGATGAAACCGTAGACATCCGCGTTTCGGTTCTTCGTGATTTCCATGCGAAATCGTTCGGCGTGTTCGGTATGAATCTGGAAACACTTGACGCCGCCGAGGCTTCCGCGCCTAAGGTACAGCTGACGCAAAACGGGAACAGCATTTCCGGAACTGTGCAGGCCTCAGGCAATAATCCCTATTTGCTGCTGCCTCTTTCGTACCAGAAGGGATATTCTTTTCAGGTAAATGAAGAAAAATCAGCCGAAGCATCTCAGGTGTTCGGCGATATGATCGCCATTCCTTTGGAACAGGGAGAAAACAGGGTAACGATCACGTTTGTGCCGCAGGGCCTGAAACCCGGTATTCTTCTTTCCGTTTTGGGTATTTTCGCGCTCCTGGGATTCTGGCTGTTTTTAAGAAAGGGAGGCTACCGTTACCTGAGGCCGCTGGAGCCGCTGGCTTTGTGGGCCTACCGGATTTTGTTCTGCGCCGTTCTGGCCGGGGTTTATTTGTTCCCGCTTGTTATTTACGCATTCGGGTAGCAGGGAAGAGAGACTCTACTTCAGCTTTACTTTTGCAATGATAAAAGTAAATTATAATGGAATTTGCAAAAAGGGCCACGCGAAAACGCGTGGCCCTTTTTATACACCTGATCGATCACAATTCTAACGGTCGGCTATCATAAAATCAAGTGAAGTTATAATTAAAATCTACCACAGACAGTCTATGAAATATATAAGATCGGCATATTCGGCAGCTCTTTGGACAGCTTTTCCCGTAAAAAAGACTCGGCTTCTGCGCGTATATCGTTTCGGTAACAGTATTTGCCGCGCCCGCGCCCGGTCATCGTCTCCCGGTTAAACAGTTCCACGCCATTGGGAAATGCATCTGTATTAATGGCATTTTGAACAAAGCTGTAGGTCATCAGTATGATTTCTATAAAACCGTTTTGCGTCACCTTTGGGCTCAGTTCTTCCGCTAGCTGCTCGATCAGTTCCCCATACAGGCGCTTCCAGTCCGGCACCAGGATGATTGGCGCAAGTAACATCCCCACCGGATACCCTGCTTCCGCCATATCATTCAGTGCCCCAATGCGTGCGTGCAGCGGCGATGTCCCCAGCTCTATGCGGCGGATGAGCTCCTCCGGATTGATACTCATGCGAAATATGGTCTTTCCTCCGTGGTCAAGGCTCAGCAAGGGTTTTACCATATCAAATTTGGTGGGGAAGGTAAGGTGTCCGCGGCCCTCACGCGCAAAACGCTCGATGGTATAAATAAGATTATCCGTAATGGTGTTTTCCAGCACCAAATCGCTGTTGCTGCCGATTTCAAAGGTCTGCGGCGCAGGAGCTTCGGCATCCTTTTTCAAAATTCTGTCCAGCATTTGCTCACGGTTTACGAACAGGCGCAGATAGGCACATTTGTTATAATTGCATACCAGATAGCAATACAGGCACATGGCTCTGCACCCCGAAGAGGTATACGGTACCAGCCAGTCGGAAACTTTATAATTCGGCACATATTTATGTGTTTTTCTCAGGCCGATGATCAGATGCTGTTTGAGCTTTGGGAAGTCCCGATTTTCCGAAGCCGTCAATTCCGGTATCCGGTTATGGCTCTCAATTTCGATCCAAGGCAAGCTTTCATATTTGGCCCGGAGCATTTTTCCCAATTCATAATGAAGTGCAGCCGGTTCGTAATAAACCGCATCAAAACCCATATTCACTGTAAACGCCTCCTCTGCACTCAGTTTTCCCAAAACAGCGGATACTATAGCAATAAGGATTCTGTGCTGCACATCGTTTTGAATCAAAACAGTCATGTGTCATTTTTTAGTTGAAATGGAACCACGCAAAAAGCACCTGAAGCTTCTTCAAAGAAGCTTCAGGTGCTTTTTTTAAATCAGGATTTCTCCCAAATCAATTTAGTCCTGTGGTTCTCTCATCGCCTGCTCAATGGCGGTCAGGGTTTCCGGATAATCCGCAAAGGTAACCAGTAAAGACACTTCATCTTCCGACGTGGTGATAATCCGTACATCGGTCGAAACACGGGCTGCTGCTGCAAATACTGCGGCCGCAATACCGGGGGTATGTTTCATACGCTGATCGCTCACGGTAATTTTACTGTTGCCGCTGCTGACGATCATTTTGATTTCATGTCTTGCCTGCAGCTCAGAGGTGAATTGCAGCATTCTTCCCAAATCTTCATCTGCAATCGTAAACGAAAGAGAGGTGAAGGCCCCTTGTGTGGGGGACAGGGAAATCATATCGACATTCACTTCCAGCGCTGCGATCTTTTCGAATATCTCCGATAAAAAGGAAATATTCGCCGAGCAGTTCTGCAAAGTGATCAGGGTAATTTCACTGGACGAAGCAATGGTCGCTCCTGGCATCATGATTCCTCCTTATGATCGGCCAGCAGGTCGCTCATGTTGTATAAACCCGCAGGCTTACCGATTAGGAACAGAGCGGCATTGATAGAGCCTGTTGCGAAAATCTCTTTGGATTGAGCCGAATGAGTGATGCTCAAAATCTCGTCGGGGCCGGCAAACAGAACCTCGTGTTCCCCAACGATGGTGCCGCCGCGAACAGAATGCAGACCGATTTCCGTTTTGCTTCTCTTCTTGCGCTGAGAATGCCGATCATATTCGTAATGGGGTTCTTCTTCCACTACAGAAGAGATTGCGTCTGCAATCATCAGTGCGGTACCGCTGGGAGCATCGACCTTCTGATTATGGTGCTTTTCGATGATCTCTACATCGAACTGGCCCCACAGTACAGAAGCAGCCTTTTTCGCAAGCTCGATCAGCAGATTGACCCCAAGGGACATATTGCCGGAGTAAAAGATCGGGATGCTTTGGGCAGCTCTTTTGATTTGAGCCACCTGATCCTTCGAATAGCCCGTAGTGCAGATAACCATGGGCATTTTACGGGAAAGCCCCAGCTCCAGCAGGGAAGAGAGAAGAGAGGGGTTGGAAAAATCAATCAGAACATCCGCTTCGCAGCTGATATCGGCCGGAGTAGAGAACACGGGAAATTCCTTTTCCACGCCGGTAAAAGCATCGATTCCCGCAACTGTGATGCAGTTGGGGCGGGTTTTCAGCCCCGCGGCAATCTGATTGCCCATTTTTCCGTTGCACCCGCTTATGATAAATCTAGTCATTTTATCATTCCATTCTTAAATTAATACTATTTCCAATGAAACCGCGGATTTTATCCGCGATTTCATTCCTGCCGCAGGGCGGCAGACGACAGCATAATCTGCCGTGAAAGCCGTGTAATACTGAAATCTTGCCAAAACACAAAATGTTTTTGCGAGCTGCTGACAGCGGCAGGAAAAAGCGTTTTTTGCTTTTTCACTTAGAAATTTAGTATTATCACGATTGGCCCAATTACAGAAGTCAGATCAGACCATGCTTTTTCATCACAGAAACCATCTTCTCGCGGTTTGCGTCATTCATGGCTACGAGGGGCAGACGGCATTCGCCGCTTTCATAGCCGATCAGATTGACAGCTTCCTTCACCGGAATGGGGTTCACATCGATAAACATGGCGTTCATCAGATCAAGATATTCCAGAGAAAGTGCGCGGCTCTTTGCAATATCACCATCAAAGAAGCTCTGGCAGATATTGTGCATCAAAGCGGGGCAGATGTTCGCAATCACCGAGATGATTCCCTTGCCGCCCAAAGAGAGGATCGGCAGAGTCTGGTCGTCGTTTCCGGAATAGATGTGCAGGTTATCTCCGCACAGAGCAGCCGTTTGCGCAATGGCGGAAATATCCCCGTTCGCTTCCTTTGTCGCCACAATGTTGGGGTGCTTGGAAAGCTCCAGATAGGTAGCGGGCTGAATGCCGCAGCCGGTGCGGGAAGGAACATTATACAGAATGATCGGCAAATCAGTCGCGTCCGCAATATGAGTAAAATGCTGAACCAATCCCGCCTGAGAGGTCTTGTTGTAATAAGGGGTCACGCTCAGCTGAGCATCCGCTCCATAGCGCTTTGCCTCAACAGCCAGCTCGATTGCGTAAGCCGTGTCGTTGCTGCCGGTACCGGCAATCACGGGAACACGGTGATTGACCTTCTTGATCGAGTATTCCAGAACACCGCAGTGCTCTTCATGTGACAATGTGGCGGATTCGCCCGTGGTCCCGCAGGCGATAATCGCGTCGGTCCCGTTTTCAATCTGAAAATCGATCAGGCGGCCCAGCATCTCATAGTTGACGGAGCCATCTTGATTCATAGGAGTTACAATGGCAACACCGGAGCCGAGAAAAGGTGCCTTTTTCATAGTAGCAACCTCCTGTTATACAAATAATAATATAATAAATAATAATCTGAAATCGGATGAAAAATGCTTAGTCCATATATCCCTGAGCACAGAGCAGCTCACCCAGCAGAACGGCGCCGCCGGCGGCTCCGCGCAGAGTGTTGTGGGACAGGCAGACAAATTTGATGTCATACTGGGTATCGGGACGCAGACGGCCAACGGATACCGCCATGCCGCCCTCCAGATTTCTGTCCAGCTTTGTCTGCGGACGGTCGTTTTCTTCAAAGTAGTGGATAAACTGCTTCGGGGCGCTGGGCAGCCCGAGCTGCTGAGGTACACCGGCAAAGTTCTTCCAGCGGTTCAAAATCTCTTCGATTTCGGGCTTCTTTTCAAAGGAAGCGAACACCGCCGCAATATGGCCGTCGGTTACCGGTACACGGATGCACTGTGCGGTGATCGACGGGGAAGTGGCATTGACAATCTTGTCGCCCTCAATGTGACCCCAGATCTTCATGGGCTCCTGCTCGGATTTTTCTTCCTCGCCGCCGATATAGGGGATCACGTTGTCGATCATTTCGGGCCAGGATTCAAAATTCTTACCCGCTCCGGAAATTGCCTGATAGGTGCAGGCCAGAACCTTTGTAACGCCGAAGTCCATCAAAGGATGCAGAGCCGGCACGTAGCTTTGCAGGGAGCAGTTGGATTTTACCGCGATAAAGCCGCGCTTTGTTCCAAGACGCTTTCTCTGCGCCGCGATGATCTCGGTATGCTCGGGGTTGAGCTCCGGAACCACCATGGGAACATCGGGGGTACCGCGATGCGCGCTGTTGTTTGAAACAACCGGGCATTCCGCCTTGGCATAGGCTTCTTCCAGCGCTTTGATTTCTTCTTTCTTCATATCGACCGCGCAGAATACGAAATCGACCATAGAAGCGATTTTCTCTACGTCCGTATCAGCATTTAACACAATCATATCGGCCATCTTCTCAGGAATGGGAGAAGACATCAGCCAGCGTTTGCCTACGGCCTCGCGATATGTTTTCCCGGCGGAACGGGCACTCGCGGCCAACGCGGTCACCTGGAACCACGGGTGGTTTTCCAATAATGTGGCAAAACGCTGTCCCACCATACCTGTTGCTCCAATAATGCCAACCTTATACTGTTTCATGGGATGTTCCTCCTAATGTAAGAAAATGGAATAAGAAATAAAAAAACCGGTTGAAAACCGGTCATCAATCAAATATAATAAAAAGCATTCCAGATGCAGTATTCCTGCTGATACTCTGTGATAGCTCTCCACCATAATCTCATGATGACAGTCATGCTGCTGTTCGCAGACATAACCAGGCAAATGCCTGCCGGGGCATTCCCTTCGGCGACTTTCCCTTTCACAGGCTCTCGTCGGTTTTGGCAACCTACATCCCGCTACTTTTGAAAGACGCGCCTCTATCTTCTTATTTTTATCTTGCTTTATCATAGCACGGGTTGCTATCGGTTGTCAATTTATTTATAATAGAATTCGAAAATAATCTAACCCAATTTAGGAGAGTAAGAATGGAAAGCACTTTAAGCACAAAAGACTTTGATTTCGACCTGCCCGAGGAGCTGATTGCGCAAACTCCCATTGAGCCGCGCGACGCTTCCCGGCTTTTAATTTTGGACAAGAAAAGCGGTGAAATTCAGCACCGGCATTTTTATGACATCATCGATTATCTGAACCCAAACGACTGTCTGATCCTGAACGATTCCCGCGTTCTTCCCGCCAGAATATATGGCATCAAAGAGGGAACGGGAGCAAGGGTGGAATTTTTGCTTTTGGCCGCGAAAGGGGACGACGTTTGGGAGGTACTGGCCGGCCCCGGCAAACGTGCCAAGCCCGGAAATCGCTTTTCCTTCGGCGACGGACTCATGACTGCCGAAGTACTGGAAATCATAGAGGATGGAAACCGTCTGGTCAAATTCTCTTATCAGGGGAATTTCTACGCTGTTCTTGACCAGATCGGCCAGATGCCGCTGCCGCCTTATATTAAGAAGAAGCTTGAGGACAAGGAACGCTACCAGACGGTCTATTCCCGCGAGGTCGGCTCCGCCGCCGCCCCCACTGCCGGGCTGCATTTTACCAAAGAGCTTCTGGGAAAAATCCGGGAGAAAGGGATCAAGATCGGGTATGTGACGCTTCACGTCGGGCTTGGTACCTTCCGTCCCGTCAGCGTGGACAAGATCACGGATCACAAGATGCACTCGGAGCATTACTGGCTGCCGCAGGAAACCGCCGATTTAATCAACGAGACGAAGAAGAACGGCGGCAGAGTCATTTCCGTCGGCACCACCAGCTGCCGCACGATCGAATCCGTTGCAAAAAAAGAGGGCTGCATCAAAGAAAGCGACGGCTTTACGGATATTTTCATCTACCCCGGGTTCCAGTTCAAGGTACTGGACGGCCTGATTACGAACTTCCACTTGCCCGAAAGCACCCTGATCATGCTGGTGTCCGCCTTGGCCGGCCGGGAGCACATTCTGAACGCTTACCGGATTGCCGTGCAGGAAAAATACCGATTTTTCAGCTTTGGCGACGCGATGTTCATCGGAAGCAGGACGGAGTAAACCTTGAGCGGGATTAGCAAAACGCAATTTCAACAAAAGGATTGCGATATTCTGTCTCCCGTTTACGTGGATGATGCCATACCGATTCGGTGAAAGCCGCAAAATGAAGAAAGAAAAGGAATTACGAAATATGCTGAAAGTACAAACCACTCAGGGACGAGCCCGACGCGGCTCATTTGAAACCGTACACGGTACGGTTCAGACCCCGGCCTTTATGAATGTCGCGACCGCCGGAGCAATCAAGGGCGCCGTTTCTGCTCTGGATTTAAAGGAGCTGAAATGCCAGGTACAGCTTTGCAACACCTATCACCTGCATTTGCGTCCAGGGGACGAAAGCGTTTATCAGCTGGGCGGTCTGCATCGCTTTACCCGGTGGGACGGCCCCATTTTGACAGACAGCGGCGGCTTTCAGGTGTTTTCCCTCGCGAAGCTGCGCAACATCAGGGAAGAAGGCGTAACGTTCTCCTCTCACATCGATGGGCACAAAATCTTTATGGGGCCGGAGGAAAGCATGCAGATTCAGTCTCATCTGGCTTCGACCATCGCGATGGCGTTTGACGAATGCGTGGAAAATCCCGCCGAATACGCTTATGCCAAGCAGTCCTGCGCGCGTACCACGCGTTGGCTGCACCGCTGTAAGGCTGAGATGGATCGCCTGAACACCCTGCCGGGTACCATCAACCCGCATCAGATGCTGTGGGGAATCAATCAGGGCAGCACGTATGAGGATCTGCGCATCGAGCACATGAAGCAGATCCGCGAGCTGGATCTGCCGGGCTATGCCATCGGCGGCCTGGCGGTAGGGGAAAGCGCACAGGAGATGTACCGGATCATTGAAGCCGTTGAACCGGAAATGCCTGCGGATAAGCCCCGCTACCTGATGGGAGTCGGCACCCCCGACAACATTCTGGAATCCGTTCGCCGCGGCGTCGATTTCTTCGACTGCGTCATGCCCACCCGGAATGCGCGCCATGCCCACCTGTTCACCTGGCAGGGAAGAAGAAATCTGCTCAACGCCAAGTATGCGCTGGACGATACCCCGCTGGATTCCGAGTGCGACTGCCCGGTGTGCCGCAGCTTCAGCCGCGCTTACCTGCACCATCTGTTCAAGGCCGGCGAGATGCTGGCGATGCGTCTGGCGGTCATGCACAACATCTATTTTTACAATACGCTGATGGAGAAAATTCGCTACTCTTTGGAGCAGGGAAGCTTTGACACATTTTATCTTGAAAACGTTGAAAAACTTGGACAAAGAATCTAATTTCGCTTGCATGATTTCCCATTTATTGATATAATCAAATTACTAATATGGAGGTGCTTTTTTCTTATGAATCATTTATTACCTTTGGCGGCAACTGCGGCTGCGTCTTCCGGGAATTCTATTTGGAGCATTATCGTTATTTACGCACTGTTGTTCGGTGCGTTGTATTTCTTTATGATCCGCCCGCAGCAGAAGAAGAAAAAGGCGGAGGAAGCTCTGCGCAAGAACGTTCAGGTCGGCGACGAAATTACGACAATCGGCGGTATTGTCGGTCGCATTGTGGCCATCAAGGAAGAGAGCGAAAGTTTTGTGCTGGAAACCGGAATCGACCGCACTAAGATCATTGTGAAGCGCTGGGCGCTGGGCAAGATCAACACCGTTCATGAGGATGACAAATAAACAATCCTCCATCGGCTGAAGAAAAACTAGTATATTTTACCCCTCCTGCGAATATCTATGAAGCGTAGAGAACATGCAGGAGGGGTATTTTATATGAAAAGACCAAAAAGAGTGAAATCCAATAGAGAGCGTTCCCAAAATCCAGTTTGGAAAATACTTCGTCCAATTGTGTTCGGCACTTTGGCCGGGGCGGTAATATGCACCGTTCTGCTGCTGGTGCTTTCTCTGATTCTGGTCGCCGCAAAGCAATTACCCCAAAGCCTGCTTCAGCCGATTACTGTGCTGATCGCCGCTCTGGGTGCGTTTTTTGCCGGGTATACAGCCGCGCGTATGTCTGGTGAACGCGGAATGCTGTACGGCGCAGGCTCAGCCCTTTTGCTGTTTGGGCTGCTGTTTTTGGCGGGGCTCACCGTTTCGGGAGAAAGCGTTTCGGCCTTCATGCTCACAAAGGGCCTGGTCATGGTTTTGACAGGAGCCATCGCCGGTATTTTGTCGGTAAACAAAAAATCCAGGCGAAAATAGGCTTTTCAAGCTTCCATTCTTGTGCTATAATATTGGCATTAAAATTTGTGAAATGGGGATTTTGAAATGAAACAGATCAAAACTTTGAATAAAGCCAACCTGAAAGAGAGCGCTGTCAAGGGCGGCTGCGGCGAGTGCCAGGCGTCCTGCCAGTCTGCCTGCAAAACCTCCTGCACCGTAGCGAACCAGAAGTGTGAGAATGCGCAGAGAGTGTAATTTCTGATTGAGACTGCGGCCGGATAAGATCAAATGATGGAAGGGACAGAATTCTGTCCCTTCCATTTTGTGCGGATGGAGAAAGATATATGATACACAAATATTACCTGAACGGATATTACATTGTCCTCGATACCAACAGCGGAGCAGTTCACGTGTTTGACGAGCTGCCCTACCTGATGCTGGATTCTTTTACAGACAGTGTGCCGGAAGAGCAGCCGGAGGAAATCAAACGAAATCTTCTCGGGCGATTCTCGGAATCCGAAATTGACGAGGCCTATGAAGAGCTGCTCGAGCTGTACCGTTCCGGCCTGCTGTACTCCAAAGATGAGTACGAGCAGTTCTGCGATATGCTGCGGGATGCTCCGGTCAAATCGATGTGCCTGAACGTAGCGCACGACTGTAACCTGCGCTGCGAATACTGCTTTGCGGCCAAGGGCGACTTCGGCCGCGGTCGGATGCTGATGCCCTTTGAAGTCGGCAAGCGTGCGATCGATTTTCTGATCGAGCAGTCCGTGGGTCGCCACAATCTGGAGCTTGATTTCTTCGGCGGCGAGCCGCTGATGAATTTTGAGGTCGTGAAGAAGGTTGTGGATTACGCCCGCGGCATTGAAAAGCAGCACAACAAGAACTTCCGCTTTACGATCACAACGAACGGCCTGCTGCTGACAGACGACAAGATCGAATATATCAACCGCGAGATGTCCAACGTGGTTCTGTCCCTGGACGGCCGCAAGGAGATCAACGATCTGCTCCGTGTCCGTACGGACGGACGCGGCAGCTACGACAGGATCGTCCCGAATTATCAGAAGCTGGTTTCAACCCGCGGCGATAAGGACTACTATGTGCGCGGTACGTTTACCACCCATAACCTCGACTTCTCTAAGGATGTACTGCATATGGCAGAGCTAGGGTTTGATCAGCTCTCCATTGAGCCGGTGGTGTCGGACGAAAAGCTGGATTACTCCCTGAAAGAAAAGGACCTGCCCAGCGTGTTTGAGGAATACGACCGTCTGGCAAATCTCCTCATCCAGCGCAGGAAAGAGGGAAGAGGCTTTAATTTCTTCCACTTTATGCTCGATCTTGACCAGGGCCCCTGCGCGATCAAGCGGCTGCGCGGCTGCGGCTGCGGCAACGAATACATCGCGGTCACTCCGGAGGGAGATATTTTCCCGTGTCATCAGTTCGTCGGGGACGATGAGTGGAAGATGGGAAATATCATGCAGGGAACCTTCGATCGTTCGATGAAACAAAAATTTGCTCAATATAATATTTACAGCAAAAAGGATTGCCGGAACTGTTGGGCCAAGTTCTACTGTAGCGGCGGATGCAACGCCAACAGCTGGCAGTATGAGGGGGACATTCTGAAACCCCATACGATTTCCTGCGAGCTGGAGAAAAAGCGTTTGGAATGTGCCATTATGATGAAGGCCGCTCTGGCAGATACAGAGTAAGCCAAGGCTTTTTCTATCGTAACCTTTTGTGTAAGCCTACCCGAAAAACGTGATATGGAATGCCCATTATGCACACGCTTGCTGGTAACATTCAGGCGTGTGCATAATTATGCGTCCGTATATTCTCTCGCGAGTTTACATAATATTTTAGAGGGTTACATAATTCAGACGCACGTTTTTCTGCATACTGTATAAATTTTACATTTCCTCCTGATTCTGCTTGCTTTGGGGATGGAAAAGTATTATAGTATATTATATTTCATATCGTAAAAGTGGGGGTCAAAATCCAAAACTGGGCCAATCTGGCAGAAAAATGGTGGGTTTTGATGTTGATATTACTGTGTAAAGGAATGTGAATGGTATGGTAGTAGGATTTGTCGGGGCCGGAAATATGGCCGGTGCAATTATGAATGGAATCCTTCGCGCAGGGATTCATCCGGCGCAGGACATGATCGTATTTGACATCAGTGAAGAAAAGCGTTCTGTGTTTCAGCAAAAGGGATTGCGGACTGCCGCATCTGTTTCTGAAGTCGTGAAGGATGCCGACATTGTTTTTCTTGCCGTGAAACCGCAGAATTTTGCGGAGGTACTGGAGGAAGCGAAAAAAACGGTAACTGAGCAGACTCGCTTTGTCACCATTGCAGCCGGAATTTCGATTCATTATATCACCTCTACGCTGGGCTGTGACTGCCCTGTGATCCGTGCGATGCCGAACACCCCTCTGCTCGTGGGCAAGGGCGCTACCGCGCTGTGCCGTTCTGAGAAGGTGTCGGATGAGGATTTTGCGTTTGTGCGTTCTATTTTTGAAGCCTGCGGCACGGTAGAAATCCTGCAGGAGGATCAGATCAATGTGGCGACCTCCGTCAACGGCAGCGGCCCGGCTTATGTGTATCTGTTCGCAAAAGCGGCAGCCGAAAGCGCAGACCGTCAGGGAATCCCCGCGGATGCGGCTCTGCGTCTGTTCAGCCAGACCCTGATCGGCAGCGCCGAAATGCTTCTGCATTCCGGCCATACGCCCGACGAGCTGATCAAAATGGTATCCTCTCCGGGCGGCACCACCCTCAAAGCGCTGGACGTTTTTTACAGCAGAGGCTTTGAGACAATCATCGACGAAGCGATGCTGGCCTGCACACACCGGGCGGAGGAGCTTGGGAAATAGGCGCTCCCGGGGCTGCTGATTAAAACGATATTTTTTACTCCATAATGAAAATAGAGTTTTGCCCATAGACTCATATTACGCCGTTTCGGCTCATACAATTCAGTAGGCAACCGCCCTCAGGAGGATCTGTATGAGTAGGAAAGGGACAAGAATCATACCGCTGTACTATCGTTCGCAAAAGAAATCGCGGCCTGTCCATGAATCGCGGTTTCGTCTGTTTGATCTGCAGAGCATGTTTCAGGTGGTTACGGAAAATCCCCTGCTAACAGCACTGGCGCTTCTGCTTTTGGTGGGAACCATCTTTGGCGCGCTGTTTGCCAGGGGGGCCGACGACTCTATTTTGCAAAAGCTGGATCTGCTGTTCGCCAGTGACGTAAAGGCCCGGGCCGTACAATCCTCCGGCTCAGCGTTTGTTGCGTCGCTTGGTTCTTCTTTTTTCTTTGTTGCGGTTTGTTTTTTATTGGGAATGTCTTTGTGGGGGGCGTTCGTTCTCCCGCTCGTTCCATTATTTCGAGGATTCGGCTTTGGTCTGGCCTCCGGTTACCTGTATGCGGCATATGGGTTTCAGGGAGTTTTATTCAATGCGGTGGTGGTTTTGCCAGGCGCCCTTTTATCGATGATCGCCATTCTTCTTGCGGCGAAGGAAGGCATGCTGTTTTCGAAAGAGGCCCTGTTAGAAGCGTTAAGACGAGAGCAAAGCAAAACGCTTTCTTTAAAGGAATATGCGGTTCAGTTTGGCTCTTTCCTGATTCTTTCTGCTGCTGCGGCTGCAATCGATCTGATTACAACCGTATGTTTTACCGGCGCGTTTTCCTTTTAAGCCCAAAAGCCAATTAGGGGGTACAATTGAGATGAAAGAATGTTGTTCCGACTACCGGGACTATCTGCGTTTTCAAAAATCCGTTTCTCAAAACACTCTGGATTCGTATACCAGAGATGTAGAGCATTTTTTAGAATATGTAGAACAGCAGAACCTTCGGGGGCCGGAACAGGTAACCGAATCTGTTATGGAGGAGTACGTCAAAGCCCTGAACAGCCGTCAGTGCTCTGTATCGACTGTGACGCGCAACATGGCCTCCATCCGCGGTTTCTATCAGTTCCTGATTCTAACGGGAAAAGCGTCTGACAATCCTGCCAAAAACATACGGCTTGAAAAGGTTCAAAAAAAGCCGCCTCAGATTCTGAGCAGCGAAGAAATTGAGCTTTTATTTGCACAGCCCGATATTTCAGAGCCGAAAGGCTGCCGCGATAAGGCGATGCTGGAGCTGCTGTACGCTACCGGCATCCGCGTGTCTGAGCTTGTGGATCTGAATGTGACCGATATCAATCTGCATACGGCGATGCTTTGCTGTGGGGGACACGGAAAAAATGAGCGGATGATTCCGATCTATTCCAAGGCGATCGCAGCTGTCTCCGATTATTTGTTCCGCGTCAGGAGCATCATGATCCGCGCGGACGGAGGACAGGCTTTGTTCACCAATCTGAACGGCAGGCGCCTGACCCGGCAGGGCTTCTGGAAGATCATCAAAGGCTACGCCGAACAGGCCAAAATCACGAAAGAGATTACCCCGCACACACTTCGGCATTCGTTTGCGCTGCATCTGCTGGAAAACGGCGCAAGCCTCAAGGATATTCAGCTGATGCTGGGGCATGCGGATATTTCTTCCACGCAGGTTTATGTTCAGCTGATGAATGACCATTTTAAAGAAGTTTACAACCATTGCCATCCCAAGGCCAAGCTGGGGGTAAGCTAGAACGAACCCGCAGCGTGGGTAACACAAAAGGAGTGACTCTGTTTGTCAGGATTTTCTCTGTTCGGTGGCTACCAGAAGCCGGGACCTGGAGTAAGCAAAGACGCACCGCAAAAGCCGCCGGTTCAAAGATTTTTTGAAGTGCTGTTCCGCAAATTTTTTGATCTGGTAAAGCTGAATCTGCTGTTCCTGGTTCCATTTGCAGTCGTAGCGATTCTTTCTTATCTGGTAGGCCTCGTTACCGGGCAGGCGTTTTTGTGGAATCTGCCGTTTGTTTTGCTCAGTCCCTTTTTGGCGGGTCTGACTTTTGTCACCCGCAATTACGCAAGGGAAGAGCACGCGTTTATCGCGTCTGATTTTAAAGACGCTGTTTTGCTCAACTGGAAGCAGTTCTCGATTCACGGCATCATCTGTTATGTGCTGGTCAGCCTGATTACCTTCTGCATTCGCTTTTATTACACACTGGCGGCCTCGCAGGGGACTCTGTTCATGGTTCTGTTCGGAGTCAGCATTGCGGTATTTCTGGTATTTATCTTCATGCAGTACTACATTCCGCTGATGATCGTAACCTTTGATCTAAGCCTGAAGCAGATTTATAAAAACGCGTTCATTTTCGCCATTATCGGCCTGTGGCGCAATATTTTATTAACGGCGATCTTCGGCGCGATTTTGTTCCTCAATTATTTTCTGTACTATATGAATCCGGCTTTGGTTCTTTTGATCAACGGATTCCTGGTTCTGTTTTTTGCATTTTCTTTTTCCTCCTTTTTGATTAATTTTACTGTTTACCCGTTAATTGAAAAGCTGATGATTCACCCCGCGCTGGAACCTGCGGATGCACAATCGTCTGAAAGCGAAGGTGGGGAAGAGAGCACAGAGGCGGAGGGGGAAGAGGAAAGGAAATCCGAACCCGAATATGTATTTTATCAGGGAAAACTAGTGAAGAAAAGTACTCTGGAAAATGACGACGGTTCTATTTTCCAGGATAGAAGCTGACCGAAATCGAAAGGAATAGAAAGCAATATGACAAAGGATAATGGAAACTCTACCGAAGCCTCCTATACCATTCAGGATTTAATCCAGAGGCATATTTCGGGAGACAAAAAAATTCAAAACCTGCTTTTGGAACGTTTGAAAACAGATGAGCCAATTTGGGCTGTCACTTGCTCCTATACCAAGAATTATTGGCTGGAATTTGTGGGCACTGTTCCGAGCACGCTTTTATTTACGGAAAAACGGTTTTTCGAAGATTTTCAGCAGAAATGCAAAGAGCAAGGGATTGAGGTAAGCTGTGAGGAAAACAGTGCGGAAGAAAGAATGCGTTTGCTGGGGGACTTTTACAGAAGCGGATTTGAAGGCCTGATTATTGATAAAGGCCAGCCGGCTGTGCATCTGAGCCTGTTTGCCTTAATGAAAAAACCTGACTTTTCCAGATTACCGGAAATTCAGCGCCCCGTTATGAATCCTTCTCTGGTAAGGGCGGCCAACCAGTTTTTTCAGCTTTTGAACCAGAAGAAAGCCACCTTAGAGCATCAGAACAATTTGTTTCGGGAGATTTACAACGCGCAATTTTTGATGGCGATGGATGCAAGTGATGTTAATCTGGAACAAAAGGATTCTGAAAGCGGAAAGGCGATTATTAAGGAGGGCACCAGTTTCGCCCTGCCCACGATCAGCAATAGCGAGAACCAGCATTTTTATCCGGTATTTACCGACTGGAATGAACTGCGGAAATATGATCCGGAGCAGAAATACAATGGAATGCTGGTGAAGCTGGAGGATATTAAGCATTTTATACAGCAGTCAGATGGGGCTGTGATCAATCCCTACGGCGCCAACATCGTCCTTTCAGAAGAACGAATCAAAGAGATTGAAGCGGTCTGCGAAGTAGAATAGCAGCCGGAAAGTTCGGAAAGCAAGGGGAGTGCCAAAAAATGTATATCGCAAATTTAACTTATCTAAAACCATTATCAGAAGTTGAGAAATATCTTGAAGAACATGTCGCGTTTTTGGATCGGTATTATGAAGCAGGAAAATTCATCTGCTCCGGCAGAAAAAATCCCCGTATTGGCGGAGTGATTTTGTTCCATGCAAAAGATGAAGCTGAAATGAAACAAATCATCTCCGAAGATCCATTTCATATAAACGGGATTGCAAGCTATGAAATGATCGAATTTAATCCCACAAAATGTGCTCCAAACTTTCAATGCTTTACAGAGCAATAAATTACGAGCCGGAACACTGAAGCTTACTTGCCATCAGTGTTCCGGCTCGTTTTATTGGCTCTTTTTTTCTTCCGAATCTTCTCCCTGCTCCGCTTTATCGCCGCTTTCAGATACCGCGAGTTTCTTCACGGCAGTCGCGGAAACAACACGGTTTCCTCTGGATTTCACCTTAGACAGCGGATTGGCGTTCGCCGCATCGCGCATCTGCTGATTGGATAAATGCGTATAGATTTCGGTGGTACCCAGATTTTCATGCCCGAGAACGTCCTTCAAAACCCGAATATCCACATGGCCGTGCTGATACATCAGGGTAGCCGCCGTGTGGCGCAGCTTATGTACGGAATACCCAGGGCCTTCAAATTCGATTTTCGCCAGATATTTTTTCACCAGATGCTGCACGGTTTTCGGGCTGATCCGTTTGCGCTGCCGGCTGATGAACAGCGCCTCGCGGTCGATTAGATTGTTGTTCGGGCGAACCGCCAGATACTGCCGGATCGCTTCCTGACAGGCATCATTTAGATACACGACTCTCTCTTTATCGCCTTTTCCCACAATGCGTAAAGTCGATGCATTCTGCCGAACGTCTTTTACATTGATCCCCACCAGTTCAGAAAGCCGCATACCGCAGTTTAAAAATAATGTGAGGATGCAGTAATCACGCTGCCGATCCGGGCCGTCCACTGCATTCAGCAGTTCCATGCTCTGTTCGAGCGTTAAATACTTCGGCAATGCCTTTTTGAGCTTCGGCGTTTCCAGCTCTGCCATGGGATTCACAGAAAGCTTATGGGCCTTATTGGTCAGGTAGCCGTAAAACGCCCGCAAACTGGAAGCCTTTCTGGCTCTCGTCGCAGCTTTATTTCCGCGAACCGCTGAAAGGTAATTCATATATTCGAATACATCTGTCAGAGAAATCGACTGAATCAGTGCTAAATCTACATCTGAGATAGATATTTCATCTATGGGCAGATCATCCGAAGCCAATCCTCGCTGCTTTTTTATGTAACGAAAAAACGTCCTCAAATCGCGAAAATATTCTTCCATTGTATGATCGGATTTTCCTTTGACTGTACCGATATAACCCAGGAATTCACGGATAATCAAAGGACATTCATGCATTAATCTCGGATCCATTTTTATCACTCCAATTTCATTTATATCGATTCAATTATTTAGCTTTAATTATTTATATTGACTGTTCACTTATAACACCATTGAATTTCCGAACAAATGCTTCAGGCGGCCTGGATTGCGTTATCAGCTCCTGAAAGCCGATTTTGAAATTTCAGCTCCCCTGAATTAGACAAAATAGTTATTATGACTAATTATATCATTTTTAAAAGGGGCCGTCAATTGTGTACCCAGAATATACTTTCAATTACTCTATCAGTTCTCTTCTTTCACCGGCAGAATTCCGCCAATGTCGATCAAAGGATTTTGTGTCAGTTCCAAAACCTGTTTTTTCTGCGCTTCAATAAAGCGGCGCATTTGCAAACCATCCGGATGAAATTTCAGAGCCCCTGTAAACGCTACAACGGATTCAGAAATCAGTCCGCAGCAGCCGCCAATAAATCCGTATTCATATCCAGGCAGCCGAATATTTCCCGCGCTGATTCTCAGCACTTCAATTCCATGCTGCTCCGCCGCTTGTGCGATCCCGATATCCGCTGTAATCATCGCTTTTTCAGATAGGATCGCGGCGGAACAATTTGTGTAGCCCTGCCGCACCAAAATAGTATGTATTCCGGCAAAGCTGCAGGCTTTTTGCAGCGCCGGATCCAGTTCTTTTAATTTTCCGAACATTTGTTTATTGAGAATAAGTGCATTCAATCGAATATCCGCCGGGTATTTGTTTCCCAGTCTCTGCTCTGTCAGCAGCACTTCGGCTCCCTCGTCTTTCAGCCCTTGCTGCAGCTCGATTTCTGACCGCACCACGAGCCAGCTTTTCCCTTGAAGGTGAATACACTGCAGATCCGCGTGCCGATTGACCGGCTCCGGCAAATCCGGATTCACTTGTGGGGTTATCACACGAATTCCCCTGCTCTGCAATGCGGTGATTATTTCCGGCACGAGATCGGAAGCAATTACAGCGGTGACTTTGGATGACGGCAAATTTGGCGTATCTACAAAGCGTTCTGTTCGTATCCTGTCAGATATCATTCCCATACTCGATATCACCCTTATTACAATTTAAACCCAAAATGAAACGGCCCCTCTCTAACACAATGGAATACGCTTCTATTCCATTCTCAGGGCGTCTACGGGGTTCATTTTAGCCGCTTTCATGGCAGGATATACCCCAAATATCATTCCAGTTAAAACGGAGAAACCGACCGCAAGGGCCATAATATCCAACCGAATACCCAGTGCAAAGCCAAAATAAGAGGCACCCAAATAAGAAATCCCATAGCCAGCCAGAATTCCAAATAAGGAGCCAAACAGCGTGATCAAAATCGCTTCGAACATAAATTCTAACAGGATATCTTTTTTTCTGGCCCCGATTGATTTTTTAATCCCGATTTCCCGCGTTCTTTCATTGACAGAAACCAGCATCACCGTCATGATGCTCAGGCTGGCCACCAGCAGCGAAATCGCCCCAACAGAGGACAGAATCAGCGTGACGACCCCAAGAATATTAGAAAGGCTGTCGCGCTGCTTCATCAGATTGTTTGAAACAAAAGCATTGCTGCTCCCGTTCGTACGGTTCAGGGACTGCACCAGCATATCCCCTGTTTTGTCCACATCTGTTCCGGATTTCAGCTTGACAGCGATCTGGTCGAATGAACTCTTTCCCAGCAGCTGCTGCATGGTGGAATATGGAACATAGACAAAATTCGGAATGTAGCTGCCGATAAAGTTCTGGAGCAATCCGCTGCCTGTTTTTACAATCCCAACCACTTCAAATTCTTCCGTGCCGCCGCTGCAGGTAATCGACAGCTTTTTCCCGATGATATTATTTCTTTTATAAGAAGCCTGCGAAAAATTCTCGTCCACCATACAAACTCGCGCGCCAGATTTGACATCGCTGACGCTGATCGACCGGCCATACAGAACATTCAAAGAGATGATCTGGTTCGCGTCGGCATCTATTCCCCATACCAGCGCCTTTCCGGTGATCCGCGTTGTCTGCACACTGGTCGCCTGCATCATCACAGGCATGGCCTTCTCTACATTTTCCGATTCCCGTACAATTTTCAGGTCGGTATCAGTCAGCACAACCTGGCTGTCGTTTTCCAAAGTGCTGATCGACAGTCCGCTCAGGCCCAGGCTGTCAAACTCGTGGGTCAGCGCGTCCGTGCCGCACTGGCTGATATTGCCGATCATAATGACCGACGCTACGCCAATGGCTACCCCCATCATCGTCAAAGCCGTGCGGAGCCTTTTTCTGCCAAGGTTTTGAAAAGCGGAGCGAAAAATGTCAGCCATTGGAGGATCCCTCCTCCTGCGGAAGCACCGCAGCTCCGTCAGTAATCGAATCGGGATTCATAATAATGGTATCCTGATCCTGCAGGCCCGATAAAACCTCAAAGCCGGACTCGAATTCCTTCCGGGTGGTCACGGGCACCTTTATGGCCTTCCGGCCATGCAGCAGGTACACATACTCCTTGCCGTCGTCGTCGGCGCGAACGGCCTCATACGGCGCTACCAGAACATTTTTGCTTTCTTCTGTTATGATTCTTGCTTTTGCGGAGAAACCGGGCTTAATATCGCTTTTCGGATTTTGAATGCGAACCAGCACTTCAACCACGGTTTCCGTACCGGTGGTATGGTATTCCTGCTTCGCTTCCGAAGAAATAGAGGTTACCGTACCCTCATAAACGGTATGAAAGCCAGCCCCGGTGATAACCGCCCTCTGCCCTATTTTGATTTCTGAAATCTGCGACTCATTGACGGCCAGACGCACTTGCAGATCGGAGGAGGCAGAAACCGTCATAACAGCCTTGTTGCGTTCCACCGTTTCCTGTTCCGAAATTGCAACAGAAGTCACCACACCGGCCACAGGCGCTGTAATCTCGACATCCTTTGTCTCAATCGGTTCTGCCGGAGATGATGTGGACGAGCTGGCAGAAGAACTGCCTTGCTCTGAGGAAGAAGACGTTCCCGGAACCACTGCGGAACTACTTCCACCGGCAATCTGGCTATAATACGTTTCGAGCAGATCCTGATACGTTTGCTCATTCAGAGAATCCGGTAAAGAAACCGTATCCGATATATCCTGCGCAGATGACACCGACAGAGTCATCAGAACCTGGCCGGCTTTGACGGAGTCACCGGTTTTGACATGGATTTTCTGCACGACCGCCCCGGCCTGTGCATAGATATTGCGGGAATCCACTCGCTCGACTGTGCCATTGTTCGAATAAACCGAGCTTTCTGCTGTAACGGGACTCACCTTTACAACAGAAACCGGCACATAAGTACCTTTATAGACATTTCCCGCGTGAATAATCAGCAAACTTAAGATTAGTGTAAAGCTGAAAAGCATTCCATACTTTTTCATTCCAATCCCCCCATACACTCTTATTTTGTGATGGGAAGTCCATTTTATGAATGGAAAAGCACAGTTTTTCAATGAATAATTGCACCCGAAATTCAAAGAATACCGATGAGGTGAAATGCATGAATATCATTCAATGTGACGAAGACTGCATTTATCAGCGGGAAGGATATTGTTCGCTTGAAATTCCCACAATGGTAACAAACGATACCGGGCAAGGCTGTGTTCACCGTATTCAGGCCTCTTCCCGAAAGGGGAACCGTGTTCCACGCACTACTCCCCGTTCCGTTAAAGAACAGCCGCCTCAAACGCTTCCCTGATATTCCGCACCCCAATCAGCTGGATTCCGCGATGCTCTACGTTCACCTGCTTGAGACACGCATGCGGCAGAATGCAGGTCTCAAATCCCAGGTGCGCTGCTTCTGCGATACGTGCATTCACATGAGAAACGGACCGCAGCTCTCCTGTCAGGCCGATCTCACCGAACACCAAAACGTTATCGCCGATCTGCGCGTCTTTCAGGCTGGAAATCAGCGCCATGGCCACCGCAAGATCCGCCGCGGGCTCGTCCAGGCGCAGGCCGCCGACAATGTTCACGTAGGCGTCCAGATTCGAAAAATAGTAGCCCGCTTTCTTCTCCAAAACCGCCAGAAGCAGAGACATTCGGTTATAATCAAAACCGGTAGCGGTTCTTCTGGGGTTGCCGAAACCGGTGGTGGTTGCAAGACCCTGAACCTCTGCCAAAATCGGCCTGGTGCCTTCCATAACGCACGTCACACACGTACCCGATACATTCTTGGGCCGTCCGGATAATAACGCCATAGAAGGGTTGTCCACCTGGGACAGCCCTTTTTCGCCCATGTCGAATACGCCGATTTCATTGGTGGAGCCGTATCGGTTTTTCACCGCCCGCAGAATGCGGTACGACATCTGTCGATCCCCTTCAAAATACAAAACGGCGTCTACAATATGCTCTAAAACCTTTGGCCCGGCGATCGCGCCGTCTTTGTTTACATGCCCCACAACCATGATCGGAATATCCAGTGATTTGGCTGTGCGCATCACGTAATTCGTGCATTCCCTTACCTGGGTCACGCTGCCGGGCGACGAGCTGAGCTCCGGATGATTCATCGTTTGAATGGAATCGATCATGACGAGATCGGGCTTGAGCTCCTGAATCTGCTCAACAACAATCTGAATATCGGTTTCGGTCAGGATCAGCAGATTTTCGCTGCTGACTCCCAAACGGCGCGCCCTGAGCTTAATCTGGCGGCTGGATTCCTCCCCCGATACATATAAAATGCGCAGCTGCTGCCCCAAATACTCGCAGATCTGAAGCAGAATTGTCGATTTTCCGATTCCAGGGTCACCGCTGATCAAAATCAGAGAACCGCGCACGATCCCGCCGCCCAGCACTCTGTCAAGCTCAGAAAGCCCTGTCTGGTAGCGCTGTTCGTCCTCCGTATCGATTTCATTGATGGATATCGGGCGCGACATAGAGTGATGCCCGGCCGTTTTGGGAGCCGAACGAACGGGCTCGCGTATTTCCTCACTCATCGTGTTCCATTCCCCGCATCCGGGGCATTTCCCGTACCATTTTGGGGACTCAAATCCGCAGCCGGAGCACACGAATACCGATTTGCTTTTCGATGCCATATGATATCTCCATTTATCCTTACTTTATTTTCATTATCCTGTTTTTTTCCTGCCCACGGCGAAGAAGTATTGCTATTTCACGCTATTTGCGGCGAGGAAAGAACGCAAATCCATTTATATCTATTATAGCGCGGCAGCGGGGCTAGGGCAACAGTTATGCCATGGTTTGCGAAACAGAAATCCAATAGCTTAAAAAGCCCTGATAGATCGCAAATGCCATTTGCTTTTGATATTCCGGCTGACTCAGCTTTTTCGCTTCTCCGGCATTAGAGAGGAAACCGCATTCTACAATAACAGCTGGAACATCGGCGTTCCTCAGCAGATAGATAGAATCGGTAGCAGGCTTGGTTTCTCTTTGATTATCGGGCTGCAAAAGGGTAGAAATTGTTTTTTGAGTCGTATCTGCCAAAGCCTGGCTTTTGGGATTTTTGGTACCATAAAAAATCTGAGCGCCGCTGTATTTGCCATTTGTAAAATGATTCTGATGAATGCTCAGAAACACGCAGTCGCCGTTCTCTTCGATGATTTTCAGCCGATTGTGCATGTCTGAGGTCTTTCTCGCCTTCACCGTATCGAGCGTATTGTCCCCTACGGAGACATCGGAGTCCCGGATCATGACGACCCGAAACCCGGACATCTCAAGCATGGGCTTCAGATCCATCGCAATCGCAAGATTAATATCCTTTTCAACGATTCCGGATTTACTGACAGCGCCGCCGTCTTCCCCGCCGTGTCCCGCATCGAGAACGATGGTCGGCATATAGTCTCCGGCCAGCGCAGAAACCATCTGGTCGATTTTTTCAAAGGAAAGATAAGTCAGGCGGATAAACATCATACAGCAAAAGATCAGTAGCAGCAGGGGCAGTCGAAGCTTCTTCAAAGTCATCACCTCTGAGGAAGTATATGCACCCATCTACAAAAAAACAACGCCAATTGTACACAGAAACAAAATCCGTAGAAAGGGCCAAAATCATTCCATTTTATTTTAAGGCTGCCGCAACTTTTGACATCATTCTTTTTTCATACTATTCCTTTTCAAACAGGATAAAAAATAGAATAAAACGAAAAAACCGCAGGCTGCTAAACAGCTTGCGGTTCCTGGAGGCGTCACCCAGATTTGAACTGGGGAATCAGGGTTTTGCAGACCCTTGCCTTACCACTTGGCTATGACGCCATATTGATGATTATGGTGACAAAGATAACGCTTAATATTGCTTTAAGCGTTATCCAGTCAAGCCATGGAGCGGATGACGAGGCTCGAACTCGCTACCTCCACCTTGGCAAGGTGGCGCTCTACCAGATGAGCTACATCCGCGTTTGTTGGTGCCTCCGGACGGAATCGAACCATCGACACGGGGATTTTCAGTCCCCTGCTCTACCAACTGAGCTACAGAGGCAAATTTTGGCGACTCGGAACGGGTTCGAACCGTCGACCTCTAGCGTGACAGGCTAGCGTTCTAACCAACTGAACTACCGAGCCGTATGGTGGGAGTAATAGGACTCGAACCTATGACCCCCTGCTTGTAAGGCAGGTGCTCTAACCAGCTGAGCTATACTCCCATTTCGGCTGCCGCCGTGCATCTGTGCATCAGCGACGTGTTATATAATACTATATATTGTGTCAGTTGTCAACAGGTATTTTCAAATTTTTTCAAAATTTGGTTGGATATTTTTCCACGCTATTTTTGCCCATGCTCTCTCTCGACAGAGTCCGCTAGTTGGTTCAGCTGCTCCTGGGTAAACTCGTACGTTTTGGCGCAATACTGGCATTTGGCTTCCATCTTGCCGCTCTCATCCGCAAGGGTGCGGATATCCCCCGGGTGCAGCGTAGAAAGCGCACGGGTCACACGGTCTGCACTGCAGGTACAGACATACTTGACCGGCGACTCGTCCAATATTTCCATCTCAAAGCCATCCAGAGCCTGGCGGCACATTTCTTCCATACTCATGCCCTTGGCCAGCATGGTGGTAACCGGCTCGAGCAAAGCAGCATTGCGCTCCAGCTTTGCGATGGCGGCACCGTCTGCGCCGGGCAGCACCTGAACCAGCATACCGCCGGAAAGCAGAGACTGCCCGCTCTCCTTATCCACCAGAACGCCCAACGCACAGATGGTGGGAACCTGCTCACTCACAGCAAAATACTGGCTGATATCCTCACCGATCTCGCCGCTGACCAGTTCAACCTGACCAACGTAAGGCTCGCCCTCACCCAAATCGCGCATAACGCTCAAAAGACCGTCGGCGCCAACTGCCGCGCCGACATCGAGCTTCCCGTTCGGCTTATTCGGAAGAGATACCTCAGGATGCTCGATATATCCGCGGCAATTCCCGGTGCTGTCGGCGATTGCCACCACAGCGCCCGCAGGGCCGTTTCCCTTTATTTTCAGCGTGATCACGGCATCCTTCTTTTTGAGCATATTCCCCATCAAAGAAGCCGCCGACAGCAGCCGCCCCAAAGCAGCCGTTGTAACAGCACTGGTGTGGTGAATCTGCTGAGCCGTGTACACAATATCGGTTGTTTCCACCGCAGACGCCATGATACTGCCGTCGGTGGTGATGCAGCGAATAATTCTGTCCATAGATTTAAAGTTCCTTTTCTGATTCTGATATGGGTTCTTTTCTTGCGACTACAACAACGCGCTCGCTGTCCGGCCTGGGCAGCTCCATACTGCAGTCGTCGTAGCAGGCTGCGAGCGTTAAGCCCGCAGTATGTAACAGCTCACCGATTTTTTCTATGGAATAGGCCCTTTCATAGAAATGCTCGGAGCTTCTGCGGTACAGAGCGCCCTCTTTCCCAAAAAAGTCCAGATGGATCCCGACTCTGTCCGTTTTTTCTTCATAATGATTCTGCCATACACAGTATACATGGTCCGTATCATATAGAAAAATATGATTGGCCAGCACCTCTCGGTGCTTATATAATGTGTTCATGTCGAACAAAAAATACCCGCCCGGATTCAGAAAAAGAGAGACCCTGCGGAAAGCTGCCAGAACATCCCGTTCCGAAGTCAAATGATTGATGCTGTCCAGCGCACAGATCACGGTATCCACCGTGCCGTACAGATCCAACTTCTGCATCGGCTGACAAAGAAACAGAATCTCCTGCTCCTCTTCGGCAGCCTTCTGCTGAGCAACGGACAGCATCTCATAAGAAGCGTCTGCGCCGTAAACATCCAGCCCTCGTTTTTTCAGCTGCAAAGTCAGGCTGCCGGTGCCGCAGGCCAAATCCAGCACCAGGCCGGCCGGATGACGCAGGCTGTTCAAAAGCCCGCAGAAATACTCTGCCCGCTCTGCGTAATCGACATTTTGCGTCAGCTCATCATAATACTGTGCGAAGGTGGAATAAGAGCTCATTGTTCCGTGTCTCCATTTTCCTCCAGACGCTTGAACACAATCTCATATCCATCGCAGCCGTAGTTCAAAGAGCGGTTCACGCGGCTGATTGTTGCGGTGGACGCACCGGTTTTCGCAACAATATCGCTGTAAACACATTTACTGCGCAGCATATGCGCCACTGTCAGGCGCTGAGACATTGCCTTGATTTCGGGAACGGTGCAGAGATCCTCGAAAAAGTCATAGCATTCTTCGACGGTCTTGAGAGATAACACGGCTTGAAAGAGCAGATCTACGCTTTTGTCTTTGATTTTAGAATTCATAATACTCCATCCTTCTTTTTCATACTAAAACCGGTATGCGTACTCTAAAAGCCATCAAACGCCCTTAGAGGTCATACCGGCGCGGCTTGTTCAAGCGTTAAAGCGTGAAAGCGATAACGGCATGACAACAGGCCCCGAACCGGCATGGCCGGGCGAAGATTTACAGATCGTTACGAATCAAATCCTCATAAGACTCGCGCCGAATCACAACGCGCGGATTGCCGTCCTTTACCATCACGACAGCCGGGCGGGGATTGCGGTTATAATTGGATGCCATGGAATAGTTGTAAGCCCCGGTAGACAGTACCGCCAGCACATCGCCTATCTGCGGCTCCTGAATCATCGCGTCCTCCTGAATCAGATCGCCGCTTTCGCAGCACTTGCCCGCGATGGTTACCTTGGTTTCAGCCGGCTGATTGGCTTTGTTCGCAATCAGCGCGGTGTATTTTGCCTGGTACAAAATATAGCGGGGATTGTCCGTCATACCGCCGTCTACGGATACATAAGTACGGATATCGGGGATATGCTTGATCCCGCCAATATGGTACAGGGTGATTCCGGCTTCGCCCACCATGGAACGGCCCGGCTCGATGAAGATAAAGGGAACCTTCAGATCAAGCTCCTCGCACTTGCGGAATACGGCGGTAGAAACCAGCTCCATATACTGATCATACGGCAGCGGCGCGTCGTCCTTTGCGTAATGGATTCCAAATCCGCCGCCAAGGTTCAGCTCTTCTATTTCTATGCCGGTTTTCGCTTTGATATCCGCGATGAACTGCAGCATAACTTCTGCTGCCAATACAAAGGGAGAGCTTTCAAAAATTTGAGAACCGATATGGCAGTGAACGCCCTTGAGGTCGATGTTCTGATATTTCAGTGCGGCCTCGACGGCTTCCATCGCTTCGCCGGTCTCGAGCGCAAAACCAAATTTGGAATCGATCTGGCCGGTTTGGATAAAGCTGTGCGTATGGGCGTCGATGCCCGGCTTTACGCGCAGGGAAACATGGGCAACCTTGCCCGCTTCTTTCGCAAGGCGGTCAATCGTTTGCAGCTCGGTCAGGTTATCTGCGATAAAGTGTCCGATTTCATACTCCAGAGCCAGGCGGATTTCCTGCTCGGTTTTATTGTTGCCGTGGAAATGGATGCGCTCTGCCGGGAAGCCCGCCTGAATCGCGGTGTAAAGCTCGCCGCCGGAGGCTACATCCAGGCCGAGACCCTCTTCCTCAATAATACGGCAGATTGCCTTGCAGTTAAAGGCCTTGCTGGCATAGACGGTCATTCCTCTGCCCTGATAATGCTTTTCAAAGGAGCTCTGGTATCTGCGGCAGTTGCTGCGAATCTGGTTTTCATCCATGACATACAGCGGCGTGCCGAACTGCTCCGCCAGCTGCACGGTATCGCAGCCGCCGATGCTCAGATGCCCCTGCTCATTGATTTGTAAGTGGTCGGAAACATACATTGGTCGAATTCCCCCTTTGGTATTCCTTACTCTTGTACGGCGCAAGCCGCCGTAATCCATTCCTTCAGCGTGTCGAGGCCTTCCCCGTCGGCCGAAGAAAAAGGCAGACGCCGAACCTGCTCCCGATTTTGAAACAGGTCGTCGTATAGCTGAATTTGGGCGGCGCGCTCCCCTTTGTTGAGCTTATCGCACTTTGTCATGACCACCACAAAGGGAAGTCCACCCGCACTCAAAAAGTCGATCATATGCAGGTCGTCTGCCGTAGGCTTATGGCGCATATCCACAATCTGCACCACCAGCCCGATGCGGCGGCCGGCGGAAAAATAGCCCTCCACCAGATTGGCCCACCGCAGCTTTTCGGACTGCGAAACCTTCGCGTAGCCGTAGCCCGGCAAATCCACAAGCCGGCAGTCTGCCAGCCCGTAAAAATTGATGGTACCGGTCTTGCCGGGCGTGGCGCTGACGCGCGCCAGCGCTTTCCGGTTGACTAGCTTATTGATTAAAGAGGATTTTCCGACGTTCGACCGGCCGGAGAAAACAATCTCCGGCAGATCATCGGGCGGAAGCTGTTCCACCCGACCGGCGGCAAACTCAAAAGCGGCATTATCAAATCTCAATTCAACACCTCTAGCATTGAGGCTGCTCCCGTATCACAGGCGGCTGGGGCTGTGCAACGGGGTCTGCATTGTTAGCAGCAGGCTCAGCAGCCGGAACCGCAGCCTTGGCCTGCGGCAGCGGGCGGGGCCTTTTGGTCAGCGCCAAGCCAAGCACCTCATCGATTTTCTTGACCGGAACAAAATGGATATTCTCCTTGACCACGTCGTCAAATTCCGATACGTCGGAGAAATTATCCTCCGGAATGATGACCGTACGGATTCCGTTGCGGTAAGCGGCCATGGATTTCTCCTTCAGGCCGCCGATCGGCAGCACCCGGCCGCGCAGCGTAATCTCACCAGTCATTGCCACGTCGTGGCGGATGGGAATCTGGGAAAGCGCCGAGGTAATGGCAGTTGCCATCGCGATACCGGCGGATGGGCCGTCTTTCGGGATAGCACCCTCCGGCACATGGATGTGAATATCCGTTTTATTGTAGAACTGCCCGTCAATTCCCAGCTGCGCCGCCTTGGAGCGAATACAGCTGATCGCTGTTTGGGCAGATTCCTTCATCACGTTGCCGAGCGAGCCTGTCAGCTGCAGCTTTCCGTTTCCTTCCATCACAGCGACTTCAATCGGCATCGTCTGGCCGCCGACACTGGTCCATGCCAAACCGTTCACAAGACCGACCTCGTCGAGCTTGTTCCTGCTTTCCGGCTTAAAGCGGCGGGGGCCGAGCAGTCCCTCCAGGTCGGAAGGCTTCACCGTGATTTTCAGACTCTCTCCCGTTTCCGCTACAATCCGCTTTGCACATTTTCTGCAGATCGCCGCAATGTTGCGCTCCAGATTTCGCACACCCGCCTCACGGGTGTAGCTGTCAATCAGGTCACGCACGGCTGCGGGGGTGATCCGAAGAGTCTGCGCGCTGATCCCATGCTTTTTCAGCTGCTTGGGAATCAGGTGTCTTGTTGCAATCTGGAATTTTTCCTCATGCGTATAGCTCGAAAGAAAAATCACGTCCATGCGGTCAAAAAGAGGCTCCGGAATCGTGCTGGCGTCGTTGGCCGTTGTCAAAAACAGCACCTTGCTCAAATCGAACGGCATATCAATATAGTGATCGTAAAACGCGGAATTCTGCTCCGAATCCAGCACCTCAAGCAGTGCAGCCGCGGGGTCGCCGCGGAAGCTGCTGCTCAGCTTGTCGATTTCATCCAGCAGGATCAGGGGGTTATTGACCCCGGCCTGCTTGACCGCGTTCATGATCCGCCCCGGCATGGAACCGATATACGTGCGCCGGTGACCCATGATATCGGACTCATCGTGGATGCCGCCCAAGGATACCCGCACATATTTGCGGCCGATCGCCTTGGCAATGGATTTGGCAATGGAGGTTTTGCCGACGCCGGGCGGGCCCACAAGGCAAACGATCTGCCCGTTGATGTCCGGTGCAAGCTTTCGGACGGCCAGCGTTTCCAGAATTCGTTCCTTTACCTTTTTCAGGCCGTAATGATCTCTATCCAGAACGCGCTGTGCTTTCGCAAGATCGATCGTTTCCTTGGAGGAAGTGCTCCAGGGCAGCTCCATGCAAATATCGAGATAATTGCGGATCACGCTCGCCTCGTGCGAGCCAAACGGCATTTTCCCGAAGCGGTCGCATTCCTTCAGCAGCTTTTCGCGCTGCTTTTCCGGCATATCGAGCTGTAAAATCCTCTCGCGCAGCTCTTCGGCTTCCTCCTGGGGGTTGTCATCCTCCCCCAGCTCGTAGTTGATCGCCTTGATCTGCTCCCGCAGAAAATAATCCCGCTGGTTCTGGTTCATCTGCTCCCGGGCTTTTTCGGTGATCTCATTCTCGATTTCCAGTACCTGAACCTCGTGCTCGAGAATATCCACCAGCTTTTCCAGCCTGCGAACCGGGTGCAGCTCTTCCAGAATGACCTGCTTCTGCTCAAAATCCAGCATCAGATTCGAAGCAATATAATCAGCCAGAGGACCACAGCTTTTATTTTTCACAACACCGATCACGATGTCGGGCGAAATACGCTTGTAATTCTGCAGGTATCTTTCAAACAGACTCTGCGTATAGCGAACCAAAGCTTCCGTTTTATGGGTAACACGGGCCGGCGGTGTTTGCATCACCGCAGCCTTTACCGTCAAAAACGGAGTTTCGCTGACAACCTCTTCTATCCGCGCGCGGCAGATCCCCTCGGCCAGAAGGCGGACTCCGTCCTCCGTATGATGAAGAATCTGCTTGATCTTCGCGATGACACCAATCTGGAATACCTGTTCGGAATCCGGATCATTGTCTTCGAGATCCTTTTGAGCTACCAGGAAAATCGTCTGATTTTGCTCCATTGCTTCGTGCAGGGCCAAAATCGATTTTTTTCTTCCCGCATCAAATTGCAGAATCATACCGGGAAACAAAACCAGCCCGCGCAATGCCAAAACCGGCAAGGTTTGTAGTTCTGTTTGTCGCTCGATTTTTTTGCTCATATTTCACTCCTGTAGTTTTCAGTGAAGAAAAAAGCTGCTGCTAACAAGGATAAGATTCCTGTTCCTTGTCAACAACAGCTATGCTGTGAATTAAGACGCGGTATCCTTGCGCCCGCGTTTTTGGGGATTTGAAATTTTAATTTTGACCGGCTTGCGGTTTTCATTATAAACCAGCTCCGGCGCAGTACCCTTTTTCACGGCTTCCGGCGTAATCATCACCTTTTCCACCGTATATTCCGAAGGAACGTCGTACATCAGCGGGGTGAGGATTTCTTCCAGAATGGAACGAAGTCCGCGCGCACCGGTCTGGCGCTCAATGGTCTTTTTGGCGATCTCACGCAGCGCATCCGGCTGGAAATCAAGATCAACCTTATCGAGCTGGAACAGGTGCTTATACTGTTTCACAAGCGAGTTTTTCGGCTCGGTCAGAATGCGCACCAGCGCTTCCTCGTCCAATCCGTTCAGCGCGGTAATAACCGGAAGACGGCCCACCAGCTCGGGGATCAGGCCGTATTTGACCAGATCGTGAGGGATTACCTCAGACATCCACGCAGTCGTATCCAATTCTTTTTTGCTCTTGATCTGTGCGCCGAAGCCCATCGAGGAAGAGGCTGTCCTTCTCTCAATAATTTTCTCCAGTCCGTCAAAAGCGCCGCCGCAGATAAACAAGATGTTCGAGGTATCAATTTGCAGGAATTCCTGCTGCGGATGCTTTCGGCCGCCCTGCGGCGGCACATTGCAGACGGAGCCTTCCAGAATCTTCAGCAGAGCCTGCTGAACACCCTCGCCGCTGACGTCGCGGGTAATGGAAGGGTTTTCGGATTTTCTGGCAATCTTATCGATTTCATCGATATAGATAATGCCGTTCTCTGCGCGTTCAATGTCAAAATCGGCGGCCTGAATCAGGCGGAGCAGGATGTTTTCCACATCCTCACCCACATAGCCGGCCTCTGTCAGCGTTGTGGCATCGGCAATTGCAAACGGAACATCGAGAAGTTTTGCAAGCGTTTGCGCCAGCAGGGTCTTTCCCACACCGGTGGGGCCCAGCAAAAGCACATTGCTTTTGCTGATTTCCACATCCTCGCCGCCGTAATAAACGCGTTTATAGTGGTTGTAAACCGCGACGGAAAGAGCAACTTTTGCCTTATCCTGCCCGATTACATATTCATCCAGCTTCTTTTTGATCTCCTGCGGTTTGAGCAGGATCGTGCCGGTATCGCCCGTATAGGTCTTTTTTCGGTTGGATAAGTGCGACTCATCCTCCAAGATGGAATTGCAAAGCTGCACGCACTCGTCGCAAATATAAACACCCGGACCGGCGATCAGGCGGCGAGCCTGGCTTTGCGGCTTACCGCAAAAGGAGCAGCACAATTCTCTCTCCTTGGTATCGTCGTTATTCGGCATTCTATTATCACCTGCTTCACATAGAAGTTATCTCTTGGCAATCACTTTATCAACCAGACCGTATGCAGCGGCCTGTTCTGCGGTCATAAAGTTATCACGCTCGGTGTCCTTCATGATCACTTCAATAGGCTGCCCGGTTTTCTCCGCCAAAATCTCATTGAGCTTCTTTTTCGTGGCGATAATGTGATCTGCGTGGATCATAATATCCGTCGCCTGGCCCTGCGCGCCGCCGCTGGGCTGATGGATCATGATTTCGCTGTTGGGCAGTGCAAAGCGTTTGCCTTTTGCACCGGCAGCCAGCAGGAACGCGCCCATGGAAGCGGCCATACCGATGCAGATCGTGGAAACATCGCACTTGATATACTGCATGGTATCGTAGATTGCCAGGCCGGCCGTTACAGAGCCGCCCGGGCTGTTGATATAAAGGCTGATATCCTTCGACGGATCCTGGCCTTCCAAATACAGAAGCTGCGCAACCACGAGACTTGCCGTCACGTTGTTGACCTCTTCATTCAACATCACAATTCTATCATTTAACAAGCGGGAAAAAATGTCGTACGAGCGTTCACCGCGATTTGTTTGTTCAATAACATAAGGGACTAAACTCATCTTAACCACCTTTCTTCCATGCGGGTTTTCTTTGTATTTCCGCCGCCGATTCGCACGGTAATCGGCGGCGGAATATCCATTTGTATCGTCAAAGCTCCAGAAGGCGCTTTGTCATTAATCTTTTTTCTCCGTGATCTTTGCGCTGTCACGGACGATGCCGACCGCTTTTTCCACCGCCAGATCCTGAGCCAGATCCTTTTCGGGGATAAAGCTCTTTACCTTGTCGACTTCCATGCTGTAGGTCTTGGCGAGCTTTTCGAATTCAGCCTCAATTTCTTCCGCTGTGGTCTTAATTTCTTCCAGCTCGGCAATCTTTTCAAGAGCCAGGCGAACCTTGACCTGCTTCTCAGCCTGAGGCTTGAAGTGGTCGCGGATCGTGTTCTGATCCATGCCGGTATACTTCAGGTAGGTATTGAAGTCCAGCCCCTGAGACTGCAGGCGATATGCGAAGTCGCGCAGATCGTCGTTGATCTTGTTCTGGTACAGAGCCTCCGGAATTTCACCCTGCAGCTTTTCTACCAGCTGGTCGATCAGCTGAGCCTCAACCTCATCCTGGGCAGCCTTCTCACGGGATTCCAGCAGATTTTTGCGAATATCCTCTTTATAAGCTTCCAGCGTATCGAACTCGCTGACGTCTTTTGCAAAATCATCGTCAACGGTCGGCAGCTCTTTCTGCTTGATTTCATGCAGCTTGATTTTAAATACGGCCTCTTTGTTCTGGAGAGTGGAAGCCTGATAATCCTCCGGGAAGGTTACGGTGATATCGAACTCTTCGCCGGTGGAGTGGCCGACAACCTGCTCCTCAAAGCCCGGGATAAACTGGCCGGAGCCAAGATCCAGCGTGTGGTTTTCCGCCTTGCCGCCTTCAAAGGCAACGCCGTCTACGAAACCTTCAAAATCGATGACAGCCGCGTCGCCGAGCTGAGCCGGACGATCTTCCACGGTGATCATTCTGGAATTGCGCTCCTGAACCTTTTTGATTTCCTTGTCAATGTCCTCATCGGTTACTTCAACCGGAGTCTTAGACGCTTCAAGGCCCTTATAATCGCTGATGCTGACCTCGGGCCAGGTGGTAACAATTGCCTTAAACACCAGTCCGTCTTTGCCGACACTGACGACGTCAAAATCAATTTTGTCATCAACCAGTCTGAGCTGAGCTGCTTTTACAGCCTCATCCAAAGCAGCAGGGTAAACAGTGTTTACAGCGTCCTCGTAGAAAAACTGCTCTCCGTAATATTTTTCGATGAAAGCGCGCGGAGCCTTGCCTTTGCGGAAGCCCGGGATCGTAATTTTTTTGCCTTGTTTATGAAAAGCCTGGTTAACCGCTTTTTCAAAAGTATCCGCGTCAACCTCAACCTCAAGTTGATAACGGTTAGTTTCTACCTGATTGGACGATTTTAAACTCATTTTGTTTTCCTCCTGCTAATTGCAAATTATCTTATTTATTATAGCATACCGGGGGCAAATATTCCATATTTTCACGGAAATGTTCATAATTTATTTAACAGACAAAAAGCGGTGCAAACCCGAGATAATCACAGGAAATAAGGTGTAGCTCAATTCCCTGATACTCCCCTGTCACGGCTCTGCGGGATGCCTGTGTGCCGTGAATATGCCCAAAATAACATTTCCGGATTCCCCGGCTGATCAGAACCTCTAAAATCTCTTTGCAGACCATCCCGTCATATACGGGGGGATAATGTAAAAACACAATGGGCCTGAGGCCCTGCGCCACCGCATGATCGATGGAGGCGTTCAGACGGCCCGCCTCGCGGTTGACGATCTTGATATCCTCATCACTGGCCGCATTATACAGCCAGCCGCGCGTACCGCATACCCCAAACTGCCCGACGGGATAAGAATCATTGTGCACGATTTGCAGCGAATCAAAGCCCTTTGCGGCAAGATACGTATCGATTTTGCTTCTGGTGCTCCACCAGTAGTCATGATTGCCCTTCAGGAGCAGCTTTTTCCCCGGCAGAGAATGCAAAAATGCAAAATCCTTTTCGGTTTCTTCCAGCTTCATCGCCCAAGAGATATCCCCGGCGATCACCACCGTATCCTCCGGCCGCACGATACTGCGCCAGTTTTTCTCCAGCCTTTCCACATAATTGTGCCAGCCCTCAAACACATCCATGGGCTTATTGGCGCCAAGGGAAAGGTGCAGATCGGCAATCGCATACAACGCCATGTGCTACCTCATTTCTATCTGTTCAGGCTTTGGGGGCTTCTAGCCCAGCCATCTGCAGTACCGCCTGGGGCATTTGCGCAATCTCGCAGCAATTCTGGAAGCGAACGGTCTTTTCCTGAAGCTGCGCGATCGGCGCGGGCGCTGTGGTGCCGGTCAGAGAAGAAAGCTGCCCGATTTTTGCGAAGTCGTCGGCTTCCTGCTTCTCATCGGGTGCGACGGCCTCGAGCACGCTGTCCGCGAACTTATACGGGCTTGCGGTCGAAACGATCACCGTAGGAGTCTTCTCATCGCCGGTTGCTTTCACGTACTGCTCATAGACAGCCTCAGCCACCGCCGTATGGGGGTCGCAAAGATAGTTCTTGCTCTGGAACATTTCATGGATTGTTTGCTTCGTCTGAGCATCATCGCAGAAGCCCGGGAAGAACAAATCCTTCAAAGTTGCGGCCAGTTCAGCCCCAACCTCGTATTTACCTGTGGTGCTGAGCTCTTTCATCCAGCCGGACACCTGTTCGGAATTGCCGCCGGTCAGATCAAACAGCAGGCGCTCCAGATTGCTGGATACCAGAATATCCATCGAGGGGGAAATCGTCGTATAGAATTTGCGGTTGCGGTCATAGATGCCGGTGCTCAAAAATTCCGTCAGCACATTATTGGAGTTTGACGCACAAATCAGCTTTCCAATCGGCAGACCCATTTTTTTCGCATAATAGGCAGCCAGAATATTGCCGAAGTTGCCGGTGGGCACCACGACATTCAGGGGCTGTCCCAGTTCGAGCATCCCCTGCTCGGCCGCGTCGCAGTAGGCCGAGAAATAATAAACGATCTGCGGCAGCAGGCGTCCCCAGTTGATGGAGTTCGCGCTGGAGAACAGCATGCCGTTTTCATCGAGCTCTTTGCGGATTTCCGGATTTGTAAAAATGCGCTTCACGCCGGTCTGGGCATCATCAAAGTTGCCCTCAATGGCGCAAACGGCAACATTTTCGCCCTCCTGCGTGTTCATCTGGCGCTGCTGCATGGCACTGACGCCTTTATCCGGATAAAATACCAGGATCTTGGTACCGGGAACATCGCGGAAGCCCTCCAGCGCCGCCTTGCCCGTATCACCGGAGGTGGCAACCAGAATCACAGCCGTTTTATCGCAGTTTGTCTTTTTCAAAGATCTGGTCAGCAAATGCGGCAAAAGCTGCAAAGCCATATCTTTAAAGGCGCAGGTTGGCCCGTGCCACAGCTCCAGAAAAGCCTCGTTGCTTTCCGGAATGCGGTGAAGCGACGCCGCGCCGCCGGGAAATTTTTGTTCGGAATAGGCACTCTCTACGCATTCACGGATTTCCTCCGCAGAAAACTCCGGCAGAAAATCGGCCAAAATGCGAGCGGCCCGCTCGGTGTAGCTGCTTTTGCTGAGCACCTTTAAATCGTCTGCGGTATAAGCCGGAAGGCTTTCCGGAACAAACAGTCCCCCGTCCGCCGAAATCCCCTGTACGATCGCCTGAGCGGCGGAAAGTGACTCTGCTTTGTTTCTGGTGCATTTATACTGCAAGGTGAATTCCCCCTTTTCGTACGTTCCTTGCCTTATTTTATAATAAATTGTTCAGCGTGTCAAAGAATTCCGAGAATTTGAGAACAGCAGCGGCACAGAATTTCATTTCAGAAAAAAGCCTCTCTTTTCCATACAAAAATCTATGGACCAAAGAGGGTTTTCTCGTATTTTTATGCAAAGCAGCCTTCTGCGTCAAAGGCGTTTTCAAAATACTCAGTCAAAACGACCTGTTCCGCTTCATCTGTGCGCACCACGGCAACATCAAATCGCGGCTGCAGCCCGGAATCATGTTCCGAAAGGTACTGCGAGGCGGTCAGAATCAGCTTTCGCCGTTTTGACGCGGTCACAGCTTCCTGCGGAACGCCGAAACAGCGCTTTCCGCGGGTTTTGACCTCTACAAAGACCAGATAACCGCCGTCCTGCGCAATGATGTCGATCTCGCCAAAGCGGGAGTGATAATTGCGGCACAGAATCCGGCAGCCGCGCTGCTCCAACAAATCCGCAACATACGTCTCGCCTGTTTTTCCGGAGTGATTATCCAACGAAACCCTCTCCCAGAATTTTTTTCAAAAAGCTTCTTCGATGCACGGGACAAGGGCCATGTTTCAGCAGAAGCTCTCTGTGCAGCGCGGTGCCATACCCTTTATGCTTTTGAAACTGATATTCCGGATACAGCTTATCAATCTCGGTCATCAGCCGGTCACGGCTGACCTTGGCCAGAATCGAAGCCGCGGCAATACTCGCGCTCTGCGCGTCGCCCTTGATGATCAAAGTAGTGGGCACCGGCAGATGCGGGTCGCGGTTGCCGTCCACCAAAGCGCAGTCCGAGGGAACCGACAAGCCGGAAAAGGCGCGGTTCATCGCAAGAAAGGTCGCCTGCAAAATATTGATGCTGTCGATCTCCTGCTCCGTGGCAAATGCAATGGAATACGAAACCGCCTGCTGCTGAATCTGGTCAAAGAGAAGCTCTCTCTTTTTTTCACTGAGCTTTTTGGAATCGTTCAGGCCCTCTATTTCGCAGTGCTGCGGCAAAATCACCGCGGCGGCGAATACCGGGCCGGCCAAGGGCCCCCGGCCTGCCTCGTCAATACCGCAAACAGCCGAAAAGCCCTGCTTCTGCACGCTGCATTCATAGGCATACCAATCCATCATTTCTGCACCTGCTCCAGCGTGACGCGTCCAAGCTTCGCACCGCGGAATTCATCCAGCACGGTAATCGCGGCGCGCTCGGTATCTACTTCCCCGCCGGAAATCAGCATGCCGCGTTTTTTGGCGATCAGCGCAAGCACCTCGTGGCCTTTCATTCCGGTGAAATCCACATCCTGAAGCTTATACCGCTCTTTCAGCGGCGCCGGGTAGGACACGCACAGAACCTCCAGCAGACGGGCGGCCAGATGCTCGGTATCCACCACGTCGTCCTTCACCGCACCGGTAAAGGCCAGACGCTCCCCCACCAGGGGGTCTTCAAACTTGGGCCAGAGAACACCGGGAGTATCCAGAAGCTCAAAACCGCCGCCCAGCGTAAACCACTGGTTGTTGCGGGTAACGCCGGGCCTGTCCTCCACATTGGCTTTCCCTCCGTGAGAAAGCTTATTGATAAACGAGGATTTGCCCACGTTCGGCACACCCACCACCATCACGCGGACGGGGCGGCCCACCATGCCCTTTGCTCTCCACGCCGCGATGCGGTCAGAAAGAACATCGCGCACCAGCGGGAAAAAGGCTTTCAGATTTTTGCCCGAGCGGCTATCCAGCGCAACGGCGGAAATCCCCTGCGACTGGTAGAAGCGGATCCAGCGCTCGGTCTGCGCAGGATCCGCCAAATCGGACTTATTCATTAAAATGACCCGCGGCTTATTCTGGATCAGGCTGTCCAACACAGGATTTCTGCTGCTGACCGGAACGCGGGCGTCGATCATCTCCGCCGCAATATCCACCAGCTTGAGGCTTTTTTCAATTTGTCGCTTTGTCCGGGTCATATGCCCCGGATACCAATGAACCGATTGTGGCTCGCTCATGATCCAATCCTTCCAAACCGGGAAACCGGGAACAAAACCAATTCCGCTTTCCCTAAAATATATCGTTCATCCACCATGCCGACCGCCTCAAAGCGGCTGTCTTCCGAAACCTCGCGGTTGTCACCGAGAACAAAGATATGCCCGGCAGGAACTGTCTGCGGGAATTGCAGCAGCGATTCCGACGTCATCGGCTCGTGCGTGATTCCGTTTTCAATATAGGTAGATTCATCCAGCTCTTTTCCGTCCACAGAAACCGTACCGGTAATGTAGTCAATATCCACTGTCTGCCCCGGCAGCGCGATCACGCGCTTGACGATCGGCTTTGTCAGGCCGATGGTACGCTTCAGCACAACCACATCGCCCTGCTTCGGCTGATAAAAATAGCTGGAGACCACAATTCTGTCTCCACTATAAAGATTCGGCAGCATAGAGGTACCGTCCACCGTTACCACACGGAACAAAAAGGTAAACAGAATGACTACGGCGACCAGCGCCATGACCAGAGAATCCACCCATTCAAAACAGCTTACGGTAAACGCACTGGGATGAGGAGACGGATCATTCGGGTCCAAATCATTCTGCTGCAGCTCTGATTCCGGTGCGGCCTGCACCAATGGGTTCTTTTCTTCCTCTTGCAACGGACGAGCGCCTCCTTTTCGCGAATAGCAAAAAAGGGACAATCAATGTCCCTTTCTAGCCGTTGAAAGCTGTGTGGAACCTCCCCCCACAGCCTTTTGAAATCCAAATATAATGGGAGTGGTTCGCCCGATTAGCGAATCTGCTCCTTCACCTTGGCAGCCTTACCAACTCTGTCACGCAGATAGTACAGCTTCGCACGGCGTACACGGCCCTTGCGCACAATGGCAACATCCTTCACGTTGGGGGAATGGATCGGGAAAACTCTCTCCACGCCTACGCCATAGGATACACGTCTGACAGTAAAGGTTTCGGTAATGCCGCTGCCTTTACGGGCGATTACGGTGCCCTCAAACAGCTGAATTCTCTCTCTTTCACCTTCACGGATATTTACGCTGACCTTAACGGTATCGCCGATTCCAAACTTCGGCAGCTCGGTCTTTGCAGATTCCTGAGCAATTAATTTTAAAGCATCCATTCTTTTTCCTCCTAAAATATCAGACATTCATGCAATGCAGAGGACTGTCCGCTTCAATGTCACGGGAACTCCCGGGCATTGAACCCCGCCGGAAAGGCCAACGGTATCCAAATGCCCATATATCATACCATAACACGGTAAAAACTGCAAGATTTTTTTCAAAATTCCCGAAGCAAATGACTCCGCTTTTCCTGATGTAAAATGAAAGACTTCTTTTTCGTCTTTCTCTTCGCAAAAAGGATGGCGAATGAAGGGCGATTTTGAGATTATTTATGATATTTTCCGTTGCTGTTGATCTGAAACGCCCGGTAAATCTGTTCGCACAGCATTACCCTGGCAAGCTGATGAGGAAATGTCATCGGCGACATGGAAAGCCGCAGCGCACTTTTCTCTTTCACCTCGTCGGAAAGCCCGAACGAGCTGCCGATAATAAAGGTAAATGCGCTGGCTCCGCCCACCGCACGGCGCTCGATCTCTGCCGCAAGCTGCGGCGACGAAAGGAGTTTGCCCTCGATGCACAGGGATATCACAGCTCCCTGCGCCAGAGAAAGCAAATGTTCCCCTTCTTTTTTAAGGGCCGCCTGAATCTGCGCCTCAGAGGGAGCGTCCGGCAGGCGCTCCTCCGTGATCTCGGTGATGGAAAAGCGGCAGAAAGCCCCCAGACGCTTTGCGTATTCGTCACAGGCCGACTGCAGGTATTTTTCCTTCAGCTTGCCAACACATAAGATTTGAATCGTTACCATATGATCTCCTGATCCTGAAAGCTCATTTCAAGCCGTCGGGAAAGCTGATTTCTGCGCTGTTGCCCAACAAGCTAATTTCTTCCTGCCGAAAGCAGGGAGAAACATTTCAGGTTAAAACAGCAGAATCTTTCCCGTTTGATTTTCTCTTGGTGCAACCGTCAGCTCAAAATCGATCTGCTGCTGCATTCCGGCCATTTTCAGCGCGCACAGAGAGGTTTGATACGCGATATCCGGCGTGTTGTTCTCCGCGCTCAGGTGAGCCAGCACAAAACGGGTCGTCCCCGTTTCGGCCAGATGCGGCAGCATACTGGAGCAGACTTCATTCGATAAATGCCCCACATCAGACAAAATTCGGCGCTTTAAATAATAAGGGTAAGGGCCGTTCTGCAGCATCCCCACATCGTGGTTTGATTCCAGCACCACCAGATCACTGTTTTCCAGCTCCCGACGAACCTCGTCGGATATGTACCCCAAATCTGTTGCAAGGGTAAATGTTCTGTCATCGCCCGTGTGGACGCGGTACCCAAAGCCCTCGGCGCAGTCGTGCGAAATCGGGAACGGGCGAATCATCATTTCGGCACACTCCGTTCCGCGTTCCTCCGCCACACAGCAGGTCATTTTCGCGGTGAGCTCGCCGGCCTCTTCCAAGGCCAGGAGCGTCCCGGCGGAGGCGTAAACCGGGATACGATTCTTTTCCGAAAACACACGCAGGTCTTTTACGTGATCCGTATGCTCGTGCGTAATAAAAATTCCCTTAACAGCCGTAATGGGAATCTCACAGCTTTCGAGCATCTTCGTGATCTGCCGGGCGCTTCGGCCCACGTCGATCAAAATTCCCGCCTCACGGCTGCCGATATAAAAACTGTTTCCGCTGCTGCCGCTGAACAGCGGGCAAAACCTTGCCATAGCATGCTCCTTCACTGACAAAAATGGTTCAGGCCGGCCATACTTACCGGGACCTGAACCTTTGTGACTACTTGATTCGTTTCAGACCGCCTGCGCCACCGAAGGGTCCGGCACATGAACCCTTTTGATGTCTGCGCCCAAAGCCAGAAGCTTTTTCTCTACATCCTCATACCCGCGCTCAATGTGCTGAATATCCTCTACCTGGCTGACGCCGTGCGCACACAAAGCCGCGATCAGCATGGCGGCGCCGGCACGAAGATCCGTAGCCCTTACCGGAGCGGCGTTCAGGTGATCAACACCTTCCACTACCGCCAGCTTGCCGTCGACGGAAATCTGAGCGCCCATGCGCTTGAGCTCCTCCACATAACGGAAGCGATTGTCCCATACGCTTTCATTGATAATGCTTGTTCCGTGGGCAATTGAAAGCACAACCGCAATCTGCGGCTGCATATCGGTCGGGAAGCCCGGGTGAGGCATCGTTTTAATATTGCAGCGATTCAGAGGCTGATCGCGTTTGATCCGGATGGAATCATCGTATTCTTCCACAGTAACGCCCATTTCCTCCAGCTTGGCAGAAATGGATTCGAGATGCTTCGGAATCACGTTTTTGATCAGCACGTCGCCGCCGGTAGCCGCAGCCGCGGCCATATACGTTCCGGCTTCAATCTGATCCGGAATAATGGAGTAGGTTGTCCCTTTGAGGTGCTCGACACCGTAGATTTTGATCACATCGGTGCCCGCACCGCGGACATCTGCCCCCATCGAGTTTAAAAAGTTCGCCAAATCGACAATATGAGGCTCTTTGGCGGCGTTTTCAATTACCGTCGTACCCTTGGCCCGTACGGCCGCCAGCATAATATTAACCGTCGCACCGACCGAAACTACGTCCATGTAAATATTGTTCCCGATAAGCTCTTTTGCGGAAACGTCTACCATGCCGCCTTCCAGCGCATAGGTTGCGCCAAGCGCCCCAAACCCCTTTAAATGCTGATCAATCGGACGTACGCCGAAATCGCAGCCGCCGGGCATGCTGACCACCGCGTGGCGGAACCGGCCGAGCAAAGCGCCCAGCAGATAGTACGAGCCGCGGATATGCCGGGCCAGCTCATACGAAGCCACACAGGTATGAATCGGCCTTGGGTCGATTTCAATGGTAGAAGAGTTGATTTTTCGAATCTTAGCCCCCATATCGTACAAAATTCGGGTAATTGCTGTAACATCGGTTATATTGGGAATGTTTTCAATTCTGCAAATATCATCCGCCATAATAGCTGCCGGAATAATGGCAATAGCGGCGTTCTTAGCGCCACTCACGATTACTTCACCGGTCAGCCGATTGCCACCGGTAATCACAAATTTATCCAACGCGGCACGCTCCAATCATTATAATAACAGGTAGTATTGTCATGAAATTCAAAGGATAACTGTAATATTGTCAAAACAAAAAAATTGTCAGTAAAATTCAATTGAAAAGTCGTTTCTGAAATAAGAGAAAATCATCCTGTTTTTGTCAGAAAAAGAAGCTAAAATCAGTTTCTTTCAAAGCTATTTTGTACTTCTAAGATGATAATACACCAAGGAAAAAAAGTCAATAAAATCCCTAAATTTATCGATTCTGCGCAAAGAAATAAAAAAAGCATTTCGGTTTTATGCGAAATGCTTTTTCGTTCTTTCTCAGCGGCTCACATACAGCAACGGATTCACTTTTTGGCCATTTTTAATTACCTCAAAATGCAGGTGAGCACCGGTGGAATCTCCTGTGCTGCCGATCAGCGCGATGGGCTGGCCCTTTGAAACCCTTTGCCCGGAGGAAACCAGAATCTTGCTGGTGTGACCGTACAGGGTAGAAATGCCGTTTCCATGGTTGATCTGCAGGTGATATCCGTATCCACTGGAGCTGTATTTGACATAAGAAACCACGCCGCCGTCTGCCGCCACAATGGTTTTGCCGTAAGAATTGCCGCCGGAAATGTCGATACCGGTGTGCATTCTGCCCCAGCGATAAGCAAAGTAGCTGGTGATATTGCGGATGGAAGGCACAGGCCACATCAGGGACCCGCTGCTCTCGCCAGAACCGCTGTACTGCGGACGCTTTTTTGTACCGGTCACAACCTTTTTGTCCACGGCCTCGGTGACAACACGCTTGCTGAGCGTTGTGCGCGAGGTTTCAATCCCGTTGACATAAGTGACCTCTTCTGTAATTTCCTGAACTCCCTCCTGACCCTGTGTTACGATTTTGGAATAATCCGTATACTGGCTGTCATCCTTCTCCGTAACGGTTTTATAGGGCAAAGAGGTTGTCCGGGTTTCTTTTTTCACTACTTTTACATGCAGCAGGGTCTGTGGAGTCTGTACGTTCAGCTGCATGCCGATTTTCAAATCGTCGCCGACCCGGTTATTATTCAGGCGGTTCAGTTCCGATAACGTCAGGTTGTACTGCCTCGCGATCGAGGTGGCGGTATCGCCGTCTTTTACCGTATACACCGCTGCAGCCTGCTCAGAACCGGTTAGCTTTTCGGCCATATTCTCAGCGCTGATGATGCTGGCGGTCGGGAACAATCCGTTGATGGTTTCCACATCCTCGGAAAAAGAAACCTTTGCCGCCTGATCACCGGCTTTCGCGGTGTTGAGAATGTTCTGCAAAAGATATGTCATGTCCGCACTGCTTTTCACCGCGCCGATCAGTTCCCCGTCAACATATAATCCGCTGCCCTCTTCAATGATCCCGTTGGATTGTTGAATCAGGCGGTCGCATAACGTGCTGGCAGCATAAAATCTGCCGCTGTCCATCGTGGTAAGAATAAAGGTGGGTGTGATTTTCAAATTGGCGGAGGCCACGGTGTTGTACACCATGCGCTGATTCACCATTTCTGTCGCTTTTTCAAAAACAGATTCGTCTTTGATCGTCGCAATCTGTTTTCCGTCATAGCTTAAAACCAGACCGTAATCCTGATGATTCCAATAGCTGATGGTACCCAGCAGCAAAAATACGGAACAAACCGGAGCCGCGATGTTCAGCACAGACATCACAAATTTTTTGCGGATCACAAAGTGAAGTCCGACATGCTGAAGACGCCCGATCGCGCCTGTGAGGGTCAATCCTTTGGAAAGCTCTTTTAAATGCTCTCCATCTTTTCGAAAATTATCCCAAAACAGGCGGATCTCTTTTTTCAGCTTGAGCAATTGTTTGCCAATGGTTTTCGCATAAATCAGTCCGGCCAGCTCCACAGCGGGAGTCATAAAACGGACAAATCTTCTGCGCAGTCTTTTTAAAATCCGGACAGACTGAACCCCGGTGATATATATCATACGGCAGCCAGCGGCGCCGTACCCCTGAATCGAAACTCGATGAAGGGATAATTGTTGCATTCCGTCAGTCCTTCCTTTCGCGCAAGGAAAATTGGTTACAAATTTGTAATTAACTCTTATATGATAATATAAAAATCAAAAATATGCAACCTTTTGGAAGGAATTTACAATTTGGTAAATTTTTCTGGAGGATTCAGGCGAAAGAAAAGAGACTCAGACGGGATAGGTCAGACGCTGTTCCGTCCAGTCTGAAATGACCGTCAGAAAGGAGGCGGCATCCTGTTTGGCTTCTTCAAGATCGTGCTCCAGATAGTTGCCGCACTCAATGGAGGTGCAGCCGGGAACCTCGCCGGAATAATTCGCGATCTTTGCAAAAATGTCTTTCATCAGGGCAATGGCGTCGGAATGCTTCATATCTCTGACAAGAAAATAGAATCCGGTACGGCAGCCCATAGGGCCAAAGTAAATGATCTGGTCACGAAACGCGGAGTTGCGGGCCATCGTCGCAAACAAATGCTCCATTGTATGCATGGCCGGATTCGATAAAAACGGCGGCACATTCGGTTTTCTCAGGCGAACGTCGTATGTGGTGATATCTCCGTCTACACGGGAAAGGTAGATTCCAGGAGTTAAAATGTCGTGGTTGATCTGAAAGCTTGCAATTTTATCCATGTTAAATCCCTCTTATCAGCAGATTTCAGTTTCGGTCTTGTTTGCAAATGAAAAATCGATGGATTTTCGAGATGAAATTATGCCCGACAAGGAAAACCGAGCAGGAATACTTGCCGTATTCCAGACATTTTTGATACAGACGGACGCAATTTCAGCTGAAACAGACGAGACTCTTGATTTTACAAACAAGGCCTCACTGTCTCTTGTTTTATTCTACCGTTTTTGCCTGCTCTTTGCAAGCATACCCTTTCGCCTGGCTTACATATATTTTCGTAGAAAGCTTAAGTTAGTCCGCATAAAATGCTTTTCAGTCTTTTGTTACCTTGCAAGTCTTTATTGAAAATAAAGAAAAGCCGCACGAAGACTGATTATTCAGTATTCATGCGGCCCAAAAATGATTATCGCCCTATCTTGCGTAAAATTAATTGTGCAATCGCAACACATGCAGAAATTAAGATCACTCGCAATACCATATTTTCAATGATATAAGAGATCCAAACCGCAATGATTCCAGAAACTAAAATGATCAGTATTCCTAAAAAAGTCGTTTTAGTCCGATTCATACGTCACTCCTTTAGCGCTTCACCATAAATAAATATTTATATTATTCACCTTTTAGAGATATTAGAAGTATGGGTTCCCATAACAGTTCCCGTTGCATCATAACCTGCATAATAAACACTATAAGTATACCAACCCACTTTGGGCGCATAATCAACATAATTATAATATGTTGTTACCTTAGCACTCATCCATGCGGTGGTATAAAAAAATCCAGCAATAATTGCCGACACAACAGCAGTAGCTCCCCCAGTTACTGCAGCAAGTGCCGCAGCTAAAGATGCCAGTGTGAAGTTTTGAACAAGATAATTATAAATTATAGGAGAGTCTGCAGACCAATTTCCAGCCCTTGCAATGATCGGCGACTCAGTTATTACTTTCTCTACTAATTCACCATTATAATACAGGTCTTTGGTTATTTCATTGAACTCGACTACATTTACTGTACCATCTTCTTCAGTGACATTAATAACCATATTTCCATTGTCTCCGATAAAGTGCTCAAAAATGACAGTATTACCATTACTTAGTGTAGCTATTTCTGTAAAATTAGAACTATTTGTCGACCCTATAATTTCAAAAGTGCTTCCTTCAAAATAATCTTGACCGCTGATACTTGATGCAGCGTATGCAGGCATGGATAGGGTAAAAACAGAAGACAATGATAATACTAATGCAATAATTTTTTTACGAAGTTTCATTTCTTTACCTCCAATTACATTACATACATTTTACACACTTTGTTTTTTATTCAGAAGCATATAATACAAATTTTATTGTTAAACTCAATAAACCATTGGGACCAAAGCCTTTCATCCATTTTTTTCCATTTTATACTATAATTGGTTATTTGTCAATTAATTATTTATTATTAATTAATAATTTACTTTTAGCCTGGCCTTTTAGCTCAGCCGGTAATACGGTCTGTCTTCGTCGAAAAACCAATAGCGAATCCAGTCGTCCAGCATAATTCCCACACTGGACAACAGAAACCAAATCACGCTGGATTTCAGGCTGATCTGCCCCAGCAGCTGAAAGCGCAGCTTGGAATAATCCCACACCTGCCACCCCAGCCAAAGATTGACGATACAGCCGGTCAGGAATTCCAGCGCAGTGATCATCAAAGCCGAAATCAGCATTTGAAGCAGCAGCGGCATATCCCAGGAAACAACCTCGTTGATTAGTCCGCACAGGACAAAGCACAGCCCGCCGAGCAGAAACATACTCCAATGAGAATACCCTCTCCACAGCATTTCGAGCCAAAAATAAATCAGGCCGCCGACCAGAAAAAGTAAAACTCCTTTTCCAAACGCTTTCATCAGAATCCCCTCCTGCCCAGATATATTCCGTGCCGCGCGGCAATATGAAAGTGCCGGCGGATGAATATCTGCAGGGGAACTGGAAAATCTACCAAATATGAATGAACTTTTCAGGAGGCGATTCACATGTTTCAGGCGAATGATCAGGAAATGAACCGATATTTTTCTTCTCTTCCCCATTTTATTCAGGAGTCCATCCATCAGTCCAGCGTTGAGATTCATACAATTGATGAGCTGAAAGCGATTGCTGAGAATCTGCAGTCGCAGGAAAGGCAGAACAATTCCTGACCTTTGCAATTCCCATGCAAAACCGAATTTCTCCCCTAAACACAAAAAGATGCGCCTTGATGGCTTCAGCAGCCCAATCAAGACGCATTTTTTATACACTGTTTTTGGAATGGAACCGTTTTGCAACAGCCCCATCTATTACAGAACCTTTGAAAGAAAGTCCTGAAGTCTTGCATGCTTCGGGCTCGCGAAGAACTCCTGCGGAGGAGCTTCCTCCAGAACCTGCCCCTGATCCATAAACAGAATCCGGGTGGCGACCTCTCTGGCAAAACCCATTTCATGGGTGACGACGATCATCGTCATACCCTCCTGGGCCAGCTGCTTCATGACCTGCAGAACCTCGCCGACCATTTCAGGGTCCAGCGCGGAGGTGGGCTCGTCAAACAGCATCACCTTCGGCTCCATCGCCAACGAGCGAACGATGGCAATGCGCTGCTTCTGCCCGCCGGAAAGCTGAGCAGGGTATGCCTGTGCCTTATCGGCCAGGCCGACTCGTTCGAGAAGCTGCATGGCCGAACGCTCGGCCTCTTCCTGGGTTTTCAGCTTCAAAGATGTTGGGGCCAGCGTGATGTTCTCAAGAATCGTCAGGTGCGGGAACAGATTGAAGTGCTGAAACACCATTCCCATCTTCTGGCGGAGGAGATTAATGTTGCATTTAGGGCTGGTGATTTCCTCTTCCTCAAACCAGATTTCACCGGAAGTCGGCTGCTCCAAAAGGTTCAGGCAGCGCAGAAAGGTGCTTTTTCCCGAGCCGGACGGCCCGACGATAACTACCTTTTCTCCCTTTTCGATTGTCTGATTGATTCCCATGAGAACGGGAAGATCTCCGCGGGAGGTGTGAAACGTCTTTTCCAGGTTTTTAACGGATATCACTTGCGCTCAGCCTCCTTTCCAGCACGGTGAGGAATCTGGTGAGAATCATGACGATCAAGAGGTAAACCGCAGCGACCGTTAACAGCGGCGTATACGCGTCGTAGGTAATGCTGCGGATGACATCGCCCGCCTTGGTCAGATCCTGCACACCGATATAACCGGCGACAGAGGTTTCCTTGAGCAGGGAAATGAACTCATTGAAGATAGCCGGGGCCACGTTCTTGAGCGCCTGCGGGAACACGATTTTGATCATCGTGGTTTTCTGATTCAGGCCAAGGGAACGCCCCGCCTCGATCTGACCCTTGTCCACAGACTGAATTCCGCTGCGGATGACCTCGGCCACATACGCACCGGAATTGATGCCGAACGCGATGACGGCCGCAACCATTTTATCCGCAGACTGATAAATCACATAATACGTAATCAAAAGCTGAACCACAACAGGGGTTCCGCGAATGACCGTCAGGTAAATGCTGCAAATCGCATTCAGAAAGCGAAACTTTTTCTTATCATTATTATGTGTTACGCGGATGAGGGCAACCAGTGTGCCAAGCACAATACCGATCATAACCGCAAACAGAGTGATCAGCAGTGTGTTCCCCAAACCGGAAACGATATATTTATACCGGTTTTTCACGATAAAAGCATCATAAAAATGCTGCCCCAAATTCATGTACAGATCTTGAAAGAAACGCCCAATATCAAAACCGGCCAGATATTGTGGGTTCAGGATCAGATTCCCCATAGCAACCTCCTTAAATGGGACGAAAAGGCAAAGGAGGGCAGCGGGGAATCCCGCTACCCAGCCCGAAAATCACAGAAGCTCTGTTATGATTCCTGTGCCAGATATTTATCAAAGATTTTCTGCAGATCGCCGCTGTCCTTCAACTCTTTCAAAGTCTCATTGATCAGATCGGTAAGCTCGGTGTTGCCCTTTTTCACAGCAATTGCATACTGCTCACTCGTCAGCATGTCGTCGAGCTTTGCAATTTTATCGCTGTTCTTCTCAACGTATTTCTGAGCCGGGAAATCATCGATAACAACCGCGTCGATTCTGCCGGCAATCAGATCGGAAACAGCATCCATACCCTTGTTGTAACGCTCAACGGAGCCAACCTTGATCTCGCTGGTGCCATCTTCGTTGGTGCAGTACTTGTCGCCTGTGGTGCCGGTCTGCACGCCGACCTTCTTGCCGTCCAGATCTTTGGGCGCCTTAATGTCTCCGCCCTTTTTCACGATGACCGCCTGGCCTGCGTCAAAATAGCTGTCGGAGAAATCAACATTCTTTCTTCTCTCGTCATCAGCAGTCATGCCGGCTGCAACAAAATCCGCTTTGCCGGAGGTGATTTCCGGAATCAGAGAATCGAAAGCAACGTCGTTCACCTTCAGTTCAACGCCAAGCTTATCGGCGATTTTCTGGGAAATTTCAAGATCGATGCCCACAATGCTTTCGCCGTCTTTGTATTCAAACGGCTCAAATTCCGCGTTGGTAGACATGGTGATAAACCCGTTTTTCTTGATCGTATCCAAAGTGCTGGTGCTGACGCCGTTGTTGCTGGAATCAGACGCCGACCCGCTGGAGGTACCGCCGCCGTTGCAGGCGGACATGGACAGCATGGCTGCGGCTGCAAGACAGACCGCTAAAAACTTTACTGATTTTTTCATGGTTCTATCCCTCTTCTATTCAATCTCATTTTTCTCACAGAACTAAAATATGAATGTATTATATCGCATAATTATACATAAATCAAGTCATAAATCTTATAAAAACTAATTTTGTCAGGTTCGTTGTTTTCAAAAGGAATCGTTTTTCAAATTTTATGCAATTGATACATTCAGCTCCTGCAACAGCAGAACAAAATCTTCTGGTATGGAGGCATGCAAAAAAAGCGCTTCTTTGGTAACGGGATGGATCAGACTGGCCGAAAGGCAATGCAGCGCCTGACGCCCGATTTTATCCAGATGTCCTCCATACAAGTCATCCCCGGAAAGCGGATGAAAAATACTTGACAAATGTACTCGAATCTGATGAGTTCGACCGGTTTCCAGGTGTATTTTCAGAAAAGTAAGGTCATTTTTCGAGCATACGCTCTGCCAGTGGGTGACAGCTGCTTCACCGGAAGGCGAAACCATTCTCTGAATTTTGCTGCCGGGAGCCAGCGCAATCGGCGAATCGATCGTTCCACGTCCCGACAGAACACCCTCGCAGACAGCAATGTATTCTTTTTGTATATTATGGGACAAAGCTGCCGCAATATAGGAATTTTTTGCAACAATTACAATTCCACTTGTATTTTTATCCAATCGATATACAGGCCGGAACCGGCAGGTCTCCCCTGCCCTGCGCCAATGAAACGCCACCGCATTCGACAGCGTGCCTGAGTCTGAGCCCGGCACGGGATACATCGCCATTCCGGCAGGTTTATTCACTGCCAGCAGATCGGCATCCTCATACAAAACCGAAATCGGCACTTCCGATGGAACGGGAATCTCCTCGTCCTGCGGCAGGTTCAGGCAAACATTGTCCTCTGCATGCAGCAGAGTAATGGCCGTGGCATGTGTTCCGTTGACACAAAGGCCGTTCGGAACCCGCTTGAGTTTTACCAGAAGGCGGGCCGATACACGGCAATACCCGCGCAGAAAGCCCTTCAGGCGGCAGCCTTCATATTCCGCGGGAACCGCAAAAGTCAGTGTGCGCAAAGCATTTTCCCTCCCTCTCATCAAAAAAGCGGCAGCCGAAGCCGCCGCTTTCTGAACATCAGCGAATGACCTGATGATTAATCTACTGCAACTGTCCAGCCGAAGGTATCCGGCAGCTTGCCCCACTGAATACCGGTCATGGTATCGTACAGACGCTGGGACAACGGGCCGATTTTACCGTCGTTGAACTCCATGATCGCATCGCCCCACTTGAGGTGACCGATCGGGGAAATTACAGCCGCGGTACCGGTACCGAACGCTTCTTTGAGTTTTCCCTCTTTGGCCGCGTCGGCCACTTCCTGAATCGACAGACGGCGCTCAGTGACATTCAGGCCCCAGGATTTCAGGATATCGATAGCGGACATACGGGTCACACCGGACAAAATGGAACCCTGCAAAGCGGGAGTGACCACTTCATCGCCGATCTGGAAGAATACGTTCATGGTGCCGACTTCTTCAATGTATTTGCGCTCCACGCCGTCGAGCCACAAAACCTGTGTATAGTTCTGCTTTTCCGCCTCGTCCTGCGCCTTGAGGGACGCCGCGTAGTTGCCGGCGGTCTTTGCAAAACCCATGCCGCCCTTTACCGCACGCACATAGCCGTCTTCCACATAAATCTTCACCGGATTCAGGCCTTCGGGATAATATGCGCCGACGGGCGAGCAGATGATGATAAACATGAGGTGATGCGCGGGATGCACGCCCACAACCGGATCAACGCCGATAATAAACGGGCGTATGTATAATGATGTACCGGGAGCAGAAGGCACCCAGTCACGATCTACAGAGACCAGCTTCTTGATTGCTTCCACCGCAAATTGCTCGTCGATCTGCGGAATACAGAGACGTTCGTTCGAGACGTTCAAACGCGCCATATTTCTGTCGGGACGAAACAGCAGAATCCGGTTATCGTCCGTACGGTAAGCTTTCATACCCTCAAAAACAGATTGTCCATAATGCAGGCACATGGCGGACGGCTCCAGATTCAGGGGAGCATACGGTACGATTCGGGGATCATGCCAGCCCTCGCCGCTGGTGTAGTCCATAATAAACATATGGTCCGTAAAAGTACGGCCGAATCCCAATTTTGTCTCATCCGCAGGCTTGGCCTTGGGGTGTTGAGTGTGTTCAACTCTGATTTGCATAGTTAGCCCTCCCTGATATTTTATCACTTTAACTCATTGTAACATCATTCATTTTTAAATTCAAGACACCTGTCATCCGCAATCGGACAGAAAAATACACAAAATATCAGGTATGGCTGCGCAGACCTTTTGGATACCGGTTCTTCATTTTGCCGGAAGAACACTTGCCGAATCCCGTCATCACACCGTCAACAGCGACCCCCACATAGCCTTTCAAAGCGGGATCGACCTCCAGTTCTTCTCCGTGCAGATACGCGCGGATCTCTGATGAGCGGGACAAAAAATCCACCGTCTGCCTTAGCTGGTGCGGCAATGACGACAAAAACAGCGCATGCGCCGGCTCGATACGTCCTTTCTGGATTTCACCGAGCATCACGCCGGCACGGATCACCCCAAGGCCGGACAACCCGGGAAGAAACTCCGGCGCAATCAGAATCGAACTGCCGCTTTGAATCAGCGGGCGCGGCAGCGGAGTGTTAAAAATCTGGCCGTACAGCGCTTTTGCGTCTGCCTGCGCAGGGAATTTTGCAAAGGGATAGTCCGCCGCACGGCAAGCAGCGGGCGAAGTCTTTCTCATTTTCGCCACAAAGTGCCCATCCCCGCCGTCCATCGGGAAAACGCGCCGTGCCTGCGGCATTCCGATTCCGGGCCTGCCAAAGGAAACGCCGGAATCCTCCAGAACAAAATCCGGATGCCGGAGCAGAAACGCACGGACAGTTTCTTCGTTTTCTTCCGGCGAAAAGGTGCAGGTAGAGTAAACAAGGATTCCGTTTTCCCGCAGGGCGTTTGCGGCGCTGTCCAGAATCAGGCCCTGACGAACCGCGCACGTTTTCACATGCTCTTCGCTCCAATCCTGCACGGCCTGCGCGTCGCGGCGAAACATTCCCTCCCCGGAGCAGGGCGCGTCCACCAGCACACGGTCAAAAAAACCGGAAAGCGTTTCGCATAGCAGTTCGGGATGACACGAGGAAATCACGGCGTTTGAAACACCCATGCGCTCCAGATTGGAAAGCAGCGCCATCGCGCGGGAGCGAACCACCTCGTTCGACCACAGCAGTCCCCTGCCGGCCAGCAAAGCCGCGATTTGCGTGGATTTTCCACCCGGCGCGGCGCACAGATCGAGGATCTTCTCCCCCGGCTGAGGGCCCAGTATGGTCACGGCGGAAGCCGCGGAAGGCTCCTGCGAATAAAAGGCCCCCGCATGGTGCAGCGGGATGCTTCCGGGCTTGTCCGCATCCTCGGGAATATAGTAAGAATATGGAGAAAACGGGCTGATTTCGATTGGAAAATCGAGTGCGTTTTTTAGTGTTTTTTCGTCGCATTTGATCGGATTCAATCGAATTCCGCGCATGGAAGGCTGCTCCATACACTCTAAAAAATCGGCGTATTCGTCGCCCAGCAGCGTGTGCATACGGCCCAAAAACGCCGAAGGATATTCGTTCATAAACAGGTCAGCTCCCAAAGATTGTTTGTATATTTCAAAAGGAACGGAAAACAATAATCGCGAAGGGGGTGAAATACTTGGATAAAAATTATGAGAAGAGCACAAACAAGACCCAGAATTCCACCAGCAACTGCAAAACCCAGAGCAGCAACAATAGAACCAACAACTCTACTCAGAACAACTCTACTCAGAACAACAATACTCAGAGCAACAATAAGACCAGCAATTCCACTCAGCAGAAGAAGGACTCTTCCTCCTACAACAACGTAGAGAACAACAATAACTACCGCTAAACGACTAGTAACATTTTAGAGCAGACGGTTTTGACGAATGGCAAAACCGTCTGCTCTTCCCTTTTTAAGGCTTTCTTTCAAATGTACTTATGGATCTTCGGGCTTCTTGCTTTTATTCAGAAGATCTTTCAGGGTTTTTTCTTCCTTCCTGATCTCTCGGAAGCCCTGCCCGGTGATCTGTCCGGCTTCACCGATAATGATAAAGGCCTTGTGGTCTGTGGAGCGGATCACGTCTGTCATTTTGCTGACCTCATAGCGCCGCACGGCACACAGCAGCACTTCCCCGTCATGGTTGCTGTATACGCCCCTCGATTTCAGGGCCGTAACGCCGCGATCCATCTCAGAGAGGATTTTCGCCGCGATTTCGTCATTCTTTTCCGAAATGATAAAGAGCATTTTGCCGGTACCGGCGTCCGCGCCGTACAGGATCGTATCGATCAGACGGGTGGATACAAAAACGGCGATAAACGCATAAAGGGCGCTTTCCAGACTGCGGTACACAAATCCGGAGAGCAGAATCACCATCGCGTCCACACCCATCATCAGCTGGCCGATGGAAAGTCCGCGCAGCCTTAGTTCCAGTAAACGGGCGATCAGGTCTGTGCCGCCGGTCGTCGCGCCCCGCAGCAGAACCAGGGAAAGCCCGATTCCTTCCAGTACGCCGCCAAAAATTGCGGCGAGCATGTGGTCGCCCTCATACACAGGGAGGTAAGAAGCAAGCGCGTCAATGGTAACGGAACACATCAGGGTAGCCAGAATGGTCTTTCCCACCAAGCGGTATCCCAGCTCCCAGATGGCCCACAGGAACACCGGAACGTTGATGACAAACAGCATGGTTCCGATCGGTGTGCCAAAGAGATAATTGAGAACCGTTGCAAGACCGGTAATTCCGCCGGGTGCGATGTGATTCGGTGCGGTAAAACAGTTGACCGAAACCGAAAACAGTACACTGCCGATCAGAAAATACAGGACATCCATAAAAACAATCTGATTGCGCTTTTTCAAAGCTCCCATACGAAAGCACCTCACTCCTCGCAGATTAAGGCAAAGAATTGACGCAGGCGCGCCAACTCCCCTTTCAAATATAAATATCCAAATAAGGCTTCCAGCGCAGTGGCCGCGTGGTAATCGGCCGGGCTGGAGTTTTTCGGTACATGAGATACTTTTGCGTTTCGTCCCCGGCGGAAAACGGCTTCTTCCTCTTCGGTAAACAAAGGGATCAGCTTTTGCGCCGCCTGTGCCTGCGCACCGCAGCATACCTGGGCCACAGCATTTTTATGCAGCGTGTTCACCGGGCAGTTTGCCTGGCAGACCAGGCGCTCCCGCACAAACAGTTCGAATACGCCGTCGCCGACAAAGGCCAGGGTCAGGGGACTGAGCTGACGCGGATCGCAGTCTTTCTCTAAAAAGCGTTCCAAAAATCAGGCCCCCTATTCCACAAAATCGAATTCCAGATCATACATGCTGACGGTGTCGCCTTCTTCGGCCCCTGCCTCACGCAGGGCGTCGATGACACCGGAGCTGATCAGAACACGCTGGAAATATTGCAGGGACTCGTAGTCGTCGAAGTTGACGGAGCGCAGCAGCTGAAGCAGCCATTCTCCCTCTACCACAAAGACGCCGTCCTGATTGGTAACCGTAAATTTCTCCGCCTGTTCGGGAGTGATTTCGAGCAGCGGCACCGGATCGGGCTCGAAGCGAATCACCGGCGGCAGCTGCGAGAGCTTTTCCTGAATCCGCTTTAAAAGCGGGTCTACCCCATAACGAATGGCAGCCATGATCGGGAAGAACTCATAGCCCTGCTCTTCCACAAAGCGGCGAAACTCCTCGATCTGCTCCTCGGTCGCGAGGTCGCATTTGTTCCCCGCCACGAGCATCGGACGCTCGGATAGTTCCCCGTTAAACTTTTTCAGCTCACGGTTGATGGTCTCAAAATCTTCTTTGGGATCGCGCCCTTCGCTGCCTGCAACATCTACAATATGCACCAGCAGACGGCAGCGCTCCACGTGACGCAAAAACTGGTGGCCCAGTCCGGCGCCCTCTCCGGCACCTTCAATCAGGCCGGGAATGTCCGCCATAACGAAGGATTGTCCCTCACCCAGAAAGACAACGCCCAAAACCGGCGTGATGGTCGTAAAGTGATAATTCGCAATGTTCGGCTTTGCCTCACTCACGACGGAAACGAGCGTCGATTTTCCAACATTTGGGAAACCGACCAGACCGACATCCGCCAAAAGCTTCAGCTCAAGCTGTACGTCGAACGCTTCGCCGGGCTGGCCCGGCTTTGCAAAACGAGGGGTCTGCCGCGTGGGAGTGGCAAAATGGGCATTTCCCCACCCGCCGTTTCCGCCGCGGGCAATGATCTGCGGCTCATCGGTAGACAAGTCCGCGAGCAGACGGCCGCTTTCCAGATCGCGCACCAGAGTTCCCTGCGGCACACGGATCACCAGATCGGGCGCGCCCCTGCCGGAGCATCGTTTCCCCGCGCCGTTCTGCCCGTTCTCGGCAATATACTTACGTTTATAGCGGAAGTCCGCCAGAGTGGAAAGGTTCTTGTCCACCTGAAACACGACATTTCCGCCGCGGCCGCCATCGCCGCCGTCTGGCCCGCCGGCCGCAACATATTTTTCCCGGTGAAAGCTGACGGCACCGTTGCCGCCGTCGCCGGCCTTCACTTTAACTTTCGCGATATCTACAAACATATGCTTTCCGGCTCCTTATACTATTCCCCTATTTCAAAACGATATATGATATTTTCTTTGTTTTCTCCCCGTCAAAGCAAAGAATAATGGAATGCCGCTTTCAAAAAGAAATCGGCACCTACCATTTGGCTGCTTTTTACGGGAATTGACGATGTAAGGCATCTACAATTGATCGGAGAACAGTAGGACTGCTCCCGCTTAGTATAGACCTGATCATATCAAAAAATCCCGGGAAAATCCCGGGATTTTGCTTTCAGTTGGTAACTGAATTACTGCTCAACAGCGTATACGCTGACCTTTTTGCGGTCGCGGCCAAGACGCTCGAACTTCACAGTACCGTCAATCAGAGCAAAGAGAGAATCGTCGGAACCTCTGCCCACATTGTTGCCGGGATGAATGTGAGTACCGCGCTGTTTTACCAGAATGTTTCCAGCCAGAACGAACTGACCGTCCGCACGCTTCGCGCCCAAGCGCTTGGATTCGGAATCACGGCCGTTCTTTGTGGAACCGCCGCCCTTCTTATGCGCGAAAAGCTGAATATTTATCTTTAACATAGCTTTACACCTCCGTAAAATTTATCCTGATATTGTCTGGATATTGCTCCTGCAGGCCCATCAAATGGAGCCTGAGTCCTTGCAGCAGGGTTCGGCACAGAAATACCGCTTTTTCAGGAATCCGAAGAGACATGTCGCCCTCCGAAACAGAAAGATCTGCTTTGACCTGAACCACATCGGTAATCGCGTTCGCCACCAGATACGCCGCGGAAGAAACCGCTGCGCACAGAATGTCGGAACCCTCTTCCGCCAATCCGGAATGTCCGGTCATCTGAAATCCCAAAAGCTCGCCGTTCGGCTGCTGCAAAAATAAAACCTGAATCATAATTAAGCGTTAATGGTCTCGATCTGTACCTTTGTGTAAGGCTGACGATGGCCCATCTTGCGCTTTGAGCTCTTCTTCGGCTTATAGGTGAAAACGGTAATTTTTCTCTGCTTGCCGTTCTTCAGCACTTTGCCGGTTACGCTTGCGCCCTCAACAAAGGGAGCTCCCACTTTCAGGCCTTCTTCGCCGCCAAGAGCAACAACTTTAAATTCAACGGTGGCGTCCTGCTCCGCTGCAAGCTTCTCGATATAGATGACATCGCCATACTGTACCTTGTACTGCTTGCCGCCGGTCTCAATTACTGCATACATAAATAGAGTATCCTGCCTTTTTTCAATCTCGCTATCCCAGGCGGATCAAAAGATCACTTCAAAAGCCCGTAATATGCGGCCTACCAATATTATCATACCCTGTCAATTTTGTCAAGATAGGTTGTCCCGATCCACCTGCGATTCTGAAAATAAAAAACGGGCCTTCCCCCGCCGCAGGCAGGGGTGGAATAACGATTGTGTTTTGTTATTATAACAGGATAACCAGAACCAATTTACAGTTCATTTTTAAAAAGCTGTTTTCTGCTCTATACCATCATG